>NZ_JBSGKN010000009.1:0-58973 GCF_058323215.1 Priestia sp. USM5 | reverse complement strand
CGTTTAAAAAAATAAAAATTAACGTTGACGTTTACTATTTCGTTCAGTTTTCAAAGAACTCTTGTCTTAAAGCGACTCCTATATAATAACACTTTATAAGAATCATTGTCAACACTTTTATATAACTTTTTTTAAAACTACTAAAAAACTTATATGTGTTTTGCTGACTTTTTATATATTACCAAAATAAAAAGCCTATGGCAAGGTTTTTTTACATAAAAAAAAAGCCCCTGCTTTTTCAGGGGCTTTTTTTATTCTTCCGTTTCTTCAGCTTCAATTATTACATCTGTCTCTTCATGTTCATCTAATTCATCTAATACTTCGTCTTCATCTTCTGAAGTTTGTACTTTTGCAACCGTTGAAACAAACTCTTCGTCTCCTAAACGGATGACTTTGACACCTTGTGTGTTACGGCCCATTTGTGAAATATCTGAAACAGAAACACGGATAAGAACGCCGCTTACTGTGATAAGCATAATATCTTCTTCTTGAGATACGCATTTCAGTGCGACAACATCACCATTTTTATCAGTGATATTACATGTTCTTAAACCTTTACCGCCTCTTGTTTGTACACGATATTCCTCAATCGGCGTACGTTTTCCGTAACCATTTTTCGTAATGATCAAGATATCTGATTGTTCTTCGAGAATCTCCATACCGATTACTTCATCTTCTGAATCGAGAGTAATCCCTTTAACTCCAGTAGCTGTACGTCCCATTGAACGAACATCATTTTCATTAAAACGAATTAACATACCCTTCTTCGTTCCAATAACCATATCGCGCTTACCATCTGTCAATTTAACAGAAATCAATTCATCTTCTTCTCTTAAATTCAAGGCGATAAGTCCGCTATTTCGAATGTTCTCAAAAGAAGATAAAGGTGTACGCTTAGAAATTCCTTGTTTTGTAGTAAAGAATAGATACCAATCGTCTACAAATTCATCGACGCGAATGATGGCATTTACCCATTCACCTTTGTCTACTTCTAATAAGTTAATAATAGGTATCCCTTTAGCCGTTCTTCCATACTCTGGAATTTCGTATCCTTTCGTACGGTAAACTTTTCCCTTATTTGTAAAGAAGAGAATCGTATCATGAGTAGACGTTGTTAGAAGATGTTCAACGAAATCATCTTCGTTTGTATTCATTCCTTGAATACCTCTTCCGCCTCTTCGCTGACTCTTATACGTAGAAACAGGCAAACGTTTAATATAGCCGTTGTGCGTTAAGCTAATAACAATATCTTGGCGAGGAATCAGATCCTCGTCTTCGATAATTTCAGCTCCTCCGCTTACGATTTCTGTTCGACGGCCGTCATTGAATCTTTCTTTTACTTCTATTAGTTCTTCTCTAATAATTTCTAATACTTTTTCTTCATCTGCTAAAATAGCTTTTAATTCAGCAATTAGCGCTAATAAAGATTGATATTCCGCTTCAATCTTCTCTCGCTCTAATCCTGTTAAACGCTGCAGGCGCATATCCAAAATAGCTTGCGCTTGTTTTTCAGATAACGAAAACTGCGTCATTAATCCTTCACGTGCAATATCTGTTGTTTGAGAACCTCTAATTAAAGCAATAACAGCATCTAAATTATCAAGAGCAATCTTTAAACCTTCTAAAATATGCGCACGTGCTTCGGCTTTTCGAAGTTCAAATTCAGTACGACGACGAATCACCACTACCTGATGGTCTAAATAGTACTGTAGACATTGCTTTAAGTTCAATACTTTTGGCTGTCCATCTACTAATGCAAGAGTATTAATACCAAAACTTGTTTGAAGAGATGTCTGCTTATATAAGTTATTTAATAAAACATTTGCATTTGCATCACGTCTTACTTCAATAACAATACGCATACCCGAACGGTCAGACTCATCTCGTAAGTCCGTAATTCCATCAATCTTCTTATCACGAGCTAGCTCGGCAATTTTTTCAATTAGCTTTGCTTTATTTACTTGGTATGGAAGTTCATGAACAATAATAGTTTGTTTACCATTGTTTTGTTCTTCAATTTCTACTTTTGCGCGAACAATAATAGAACCTTTCCCAGTTTCATAAGCTTTACGAATCCCGCTGCGGCCAAGAATTTGTCCTGCAGTTGGGAAATCCGGTCCTGGAATAATCTCCATTAACTCTGCAATTGTGATATCAGGGTCTTGACTTACAGCTAAAACGCCGTCAATGACTTCCCCTAACTGATGCGGAGGAATATTTGTCGCCATACCTACCGCAATTCCGGCTGAACCGTTTACAAGTAAATTTGGAAATCTAGCAGGTAATACAATTGGTTCACGTTCAGAACCGTCATAGTTATCTTGATAATCAATTGTATCTTTATTGATGTCACGTAACAGTTCCATCGAAACTTTTGACATTCTTGCTTCTGTATAACGCATAGCTGCTGCTGCATCTCCATCAACAGATCCAAAGTTTCCATGACCGTCAATTAGCATATAACGATAGCTAAAATCTTGTGCCATACGAACCATTGTTTCATATACAGCTGAGTCACCGTGTGGGTGATACTTACCAATTACTTCTCCTACGATACGAGCTGATTTTTTATATGGCTTATCCGATCCCATACCTAAATCATTCATTGCATATAAAATACGACGGTGCACGGGCTTAAGTCCGTCTCTTACATCTGGTAAAGCACGCGATACAATTACGCTCATTGCATAATCTAAAAAGGATGCGCGCATTTCTTGACTAATATTTACTTCTCTTATTTGAGAGTTTGGTTTATCTGACATCGATAAGAACCTCCTTCGCGAAGTTCAGTATAGTAATTCATATATATGTAAACGCAGGATAGAACCTATCTCTATCCTGACGTTTATATACCCTTTATAAAAAATATAAAGGGTATTACCGTTCATTTAAATATCGAGATTTTTTACGTACTGAGCATTTTCTTCAATGAAATTACGGCGCGGTTCTACTTTGTCGCCCATTAAAATTTCAAATGTCTCATCAGCTTCAATTGCATCTTGCAAGTTCACCTGAAGAAGGGTACGGAATTCTGGATCCATTGTTGTTTCCCATAATTGTTCAGGATTCATCTCTCCTAAACCTTTGTAACGCTGAAGGTTTGGTTTTGCGCCTTCAGGGAAAGAAGCTAATACCTCTTCTAATTGACGATCGTTGTACGCGTACTCTACTTTTTTACCTTGTGAAACTTTGTAAAGCGGCGGCTGGGCAATGTACACATATCCGTGCTCAATAATCTGTCTCATATAGCGATAGAAGAACGTTAGAAGAAGCGTACGAATATGCGCACCATCTACGTCTGCATCTGTCATAATCACAATTTTATGGTAGCGGGCTTTCGAAATATCAAAATCGTCACCAATACCCGTTCCTAGAGCGGTAATGATTGTACGAATTTCGTTATTAGATAAAATTTTATCTAAACGCGCTTTCTCTACGTTGATAATTTTACCGCGCAAAGGCAAAATAGCTTGGAAATGACGGCTTCTTCCCTGCTTAGCTGAACCTCCGGCAGAGTCACCCTCTACTACATAGAGTTCGCTAATAGAAGGATCTTTTGATGAACAATCTGCTAATTTACCCGGTAAGTTTGAAATTTCAAGCGCGCTTTTACGTCTTGTAAGCTCACGAGCTTTTTTAGCTGCCATTCTTGCTCTTGCAGCCATTAAACCTTTTTCAATTACCTTTTTCGCCACAATAGGGTTCTCTAGCAAGTAAGTTTCTAAGTGTTCTGCAAACACAGAGTCAGTAATTGTTCTTGCTTCACTATTTCCCAGCTTTGTTTTTGTTTGTCCTTCAAACTGCGGATCTGGGTGCTTAATAGAGATAATAGCTGTAATTCCTTCACGAACATCTTCACCCGTTAAATTGGCGTCACTATCTTTAAATACGCTGTTTTTACGTGCATAGTCGTTAATTACACGCGTTAACGCTGTTTTAAATCCTGCTTCGTGCGTTCCACCTTCATATGTGTGAATGTTGTTTGCGAAAGAATATAAATTACTTGTGTAGCTATCGTTATATTGAATAGCAATTTCTACAGAAATGTTGTCTCGATTACCTTCAATATAGATCGGCTCTTCGTGAATCACTTCTTTCGAACGGTTTAAGTGTTCAACGTAAGACTTAATTCCGCCTTCGTAATGGTATTCACGTCTTTTATCTTCTTCACGTTTGTCTTCAATCGTAATTTTAATGCCGCGGTTTAAGAAAGCTAACTCACGCAGACGATTAGCTAACGTATCAAAATCGTATTCAAGCGTTTCTGTAAAAATTTCACCGTCTGGATGGAATTGAATAACAGTACCTGTTTTATCTGTTTCTCCAACTACTTTTAAGTCAGCAGCCGGTACACCTCGTTCATATTTTTGATAATGAACTTTACCGTCACGATGTACGTGTACTTCCAAAGAGGTAGAAAGTGCGTTAACAACTGAGGCACCTACACCGTGTAATCCACCAGATACTTTATAGCCGCCGCCGCCAAATTTACCTCCGGCATGAAGAACCGTTAAGATAACTTCAACGGCAGGTCTGCCCATTTTTTCTTGAATACCAACTGGAATTCCACGACCGTTATCTTTGACTGTAATACTATTATCCTTTTCGATAATAACATTAATTTCATCGCAATAGCCGGCCAGCGCTTCATCAATACTATTATCTACAATTTCCCATACAAGATGATGTAAACCCTTTGCGCTCGTCGATCCAATATACATCCCCGGACGTTTACGAACAGCTTCTAATCCTTCTAATACTTGTATCTGATCAGCTTCATATGCTTGTACTTCTTTTTGTTCCATCGTCAAATGTATCACCTACACTTTTTTTTAACAGCAAACTGCTGTATTTATCATTTTGTATTATGTTTTTCGAATATTATGTGGAAATAATACGGAGCCTTTAATGTATTTGCCATTTGTTTACTTATGCACAAAATTTTCATAATCGAGGGTACGAGTTGAAATATATAGACTTAAAACTATAATGATATCATATTTCAGTTAGATTGCCTTGTGAAAAGTTTTTAGACAGATCAATTGCTATTTGACCTTTTGAATTTGGCCAGCTTCTACATGATATGTAGCCGCTTTTTCTAAGGTCTCGTGATGAATTCCTTCAATGCTCGTTGTCGTTACAAACGTCTGAACTTTTCCTTGAATGGTATTTAGCAAGTGTGATTGACGAAAATCATCTAATTCAGACAATACGTCATCTAAAAGCAAAATTGGATATTCACCTACTTCTTGATGAATTAACTCAATTTCAGCAAGCTTTAACGATAAAGCAGTCGTCCGCTGTTGCCCTTGTGAACCAAATGTTTGAACGTCTTTTTCATTAACGTAGAAAAGAAGATCATCACGGTGTGGTCCTGCTAAGGTGACACCTCTATCAATTTCTCTACTTTTTATTTTATCAAACTTTTGATGATATGCTTCTAACATTTTCGACAAATCTGCATCTTCTGATACATCAATTGAATTCTTATACTCAATTTTTAATGTTTCTAAGTCTCGACTGATCCCTTTATGAATAGGCTCTGCCCACTGTTGGAGTAACTGTAAAAACTCAAAACGTTTTTTTAAGATTTTCGCTGCCATTTCACTTAACTGTAACGTAAGTACGTCTAAAAGTGAAAGATCCGTTTGTTTTTTTGTCTGCAGCTGCTTCAAATATTGATTTCTTTGCTGCAAAATCTTTTGATACCTGCTTAAATCATGCATGTAAACAGGCGAAACTTGACCAATTTCCATATCGATAAATTTGCGCCTTACTTGCGGACTCCCTTTAACTAGGTTCAAATCCTCCGGAGCAAACATGACAGTGTTAATTGACCCTATATATTGACTGAGTTTTTTCTGCTCAATGTGATTATATTTTGCTTTTTTCCCTTTTGTTGAGATGACTAAATCCAGTGTAACGGGCCCTCTATGCTTTTCTACAATGCCCGATAGCTTTGCATACTCACAGTCCCATTTAATTAATTCTTTATCGTTGGACGTACGATGAGATTTAGCCATAGATAATACGAAGATCGATTCCATCACGTTTGTTTTACCCTGTGCGTTTTCACCCAAAATGACGTTTACTTTATTTTCAAAGGGAATCGTTGTCTTCGTATAGTTTCGGTAATTTGTTAAAGTAATTTCTTTAATATACAAACGTTTCACCAACTTTAAGTAATAACAACAAATGATCCTGCAGCCGGTATATCCACTTCGTCATTTGCATATAATTTACGTCCGCGGCGCTCTTCTAGCTCCCCGTTCACATATACTTCGTGCTCACTTAAAAACCATTTTACCATTCCACCTGTTTGAATGACGTCTGCTAGTTTTAAAAACTGGCCAAGCGTAATGTATTCAGTTGAAATTTTAACCTCTGTTTTCATGCGACTCTCTCACTTTCTAATGATGTATCTCTATTTTACTAAATAATTCTTCTTGAGAAAAGAAAGCTACTAGTACGGCATGCTAGTAGCTTTCTGAGATTTAATATGTTCGCACTGGTAAAATCAGCTGCAGCATTGAATCATCCTCTAATGTTCGAATGACAAATGGACGCATCGCACCAGTGAAGTTAATTTTGATATCTGTTCCTTCGAGCGCTTTTAATGCGTCTAACATATATTTTGCGCTAAAAGAAATTTTTAATTCTTCTCCTGAGATAGACTGGCTTTGTACCTCTTCAATTACTTTTCCGATTTCAGGAGAGTTAGAAGAAATTTCAACAATTCCTTCATCTAGCGTAGATAGTTTTACTACGTTGTTTCTTCCTTCACGAGCTAATAAAGAAGCACGGTCAATCGATTGTAAAAATTCTTTTACGTTCAATATAACATCCGTTTTACTATCGGCTGGGATCAATCTTGAAGTGTCAGGATAATTTCCGTCCAGTAATCTTGAGAAAAATAGTAAGTGTTTTGTTTTGAATAATACTTGATTTTCCGTGATAACGATGTCTACTAATTCATGAGAATCATCAAGGATCTTACTGAATTCACTTAAACTTTTACCTGGAATAACCACATTATACGTTGCTTCATTTCCAGTTTCAATGGTCGCTTTTCGCAAAGCTAGACGATGACTGTCAGTGGCAATACACGTTAATTCTTTGCCGTCGACTTTCCAGTTTACACCTGTCAAGATAGGTCGTGTTTCTGAGGTGGACACTGCAAAGACAGTTTGTCGAATCATGTTTTTTAATAAGTCTGTCGGTAATCTAAACATGTTGTTTTCTTCGATCTGTGGCAAATGAGGATACTCTTCTGCATCTAAACCATTTAAGTTAAATTCAGCTTTTCCTGAACGAATGATTGTTAAAAAGTGACTTTGGACGTCCAATTCTACGATGTCTTTAGGAAGCTTTTTGACGATTTCACTAAAGAAACGAGCTGGGAGAACAACGCTTCCTGGTTTTTGGATATCAACAATCTCTTTTCCTTCTTCCTCGTTTGGAATAAACGATTCAATAGAGATATCGGAATCACTTCCGGTTAAAGTAACACCTTCTTCAGTCGCTACAATTTTAATCCCTGTTAAAATTGGAATTGTTGTTCTAGAAGATACAGCTTTCATAACGTCTTGAACGCTTTGAACTAGGTAGTCTTTCTGTATGATAAATTTCATAATAATTAATCCTCCTTAAAAGTAGGTTTAAAAGCTTATTATTTATTATATTTTAAGATAGTAGTAGTAATAGGGGCTGTGGAAATGTGGATAACCCCTAAAAACGTGAGAACACAGCCTATCCACATGTGGACAGACTGTGTACAATCCTAACTCACTTATACACAAAATACAAGTAAAAAAAGCCTATATTTTTAGTGATTCACTTATTTCTTTAATTTGTTTTTGTAGGTCAGTATCTGTTTGAACAAGTTTTGAGATTTTTTCATGAGCATGGATGACCGTAGTATGGTCTCGCCCGCCAAACTCTTCTCCAATTTTAGGAAGCGAAAAATCCGTTAGTTCGCGAGAAAGGTACATGGCAATTTGTCGAGGAAACGCTACTGACTTTGTACGTTTCTTCGCTTTGAAATCATCTAATTTTATATTAAATTCTTGTCCAACAATCTGTTGGATATCTTGAATCGTAATAACCCTAGGTTTTGAACTAGGAATGATATCTTTTAATGCTTCTGCTGCTAAATCAGCGTTTATATCTTTATTAATTAGTGAAGAATAAGCTACTACGCGAATAAGTGCTCCTTCTAATTCTCTGATATTTGAATCAATCTGATTGGCGATATAAAGCATAACTTCATTTGGAATAACTAAGCCGTCCGCTTTTGCTTTTTTACGCAAAATAGCAATTCGTGTTTCCAAATCTGGTGGTGTGATGTCTGTAATAAGGCCCCATTCAAAGCGAGAACGAAGTCGATCTTCAAGTGTAGGAATTTCTTTCGGCGGTCGATCACTTGAGATGACAATCTGCTTGCTTTCTTCATGAAGCGTATTAAACGTATGGAAAAATTCCTCTTGTGTCTGCTCTTTACCCGCTAAGAATTGAATATCATCAATCAGTAAAACATCTACATTGCGGTATTTGTTGCGGAATTCTACTGCTTTATTGTCACGAATAGAGTTAATAAACTCATTTGTGAATTTTTCAGATGATAAGTACACGACTTTAGCGGCAGGATTATGATCTAACACATAGTGGCCTATTGCGTGCATTAAGTGTGTTTTACCTAATCCTACTCCCCCGTAAATAAAAAGCGGATTATACGCTTTAGCCGGCGCCTCTGCTACTGCTAAAGAAGCTGCATGGGCAAAACGATTCCCAGATCCGATAACAAATGTATCAAAGGTATACTTCGAATTTAGCATACTTTGAGGGAATTCTGCTCCTTCGTCTTTATTGACTTTCTTTTTAGGAGTTTGAATATCGAATTCTTCCTCGGCCTGGTTAGGAGGAATAATAAATTTCACATCTAACTCTTCCCCCGTAAGGTCGTAAAGTGTTTCAGCAATTAAATTAGAATACCTAGATTCTAACCAGTCCCGTGCAAAATCATTAGGCGCAGTAATAATGAGCGTGTCTCCTTGCAAAGCATGAGCTTTTGTCGATTTGAGCCAGGTTTCAAAACTAGGTTTGCTTAATTTTTTTTCAATTTGATCTAAAGCTCTGTTCCATAAATCATGAATGTTTTCCAACGAGTAACCCCTCCTTTTTCTAGTTTTCATGCGCTTTGTACAACCCTTGTACAACCTGTACAAAACCTTATGCATAAAAAATTTATATTTATACAATTGCTATTATGTGGGTAAATATATATTATAGAAGAAAGCCGACTATTCGACAGATTCCACATGGTGTGGATAACTTTATACAGTGATAGTGGAAATGATGTCCACAAGTTGTCCACAGTTTGTGGATAAAAACCAACTGTGGAAAAGTAATTAAGAGTGAAAACAAAAATATAATATCAAAGAATTCGGCATGATGCAATGAATTTTCGAAACTTATCCACAATCACTACACCTTGTGGAGAAAAGTTTTCCACAACACAAGATAGTGTGCATGAGTTGTCGATAAGAAATGGAAAAGTAGAAAAATGTCGAAAAAACTTATCCACAAAGGTTTAAGAGAAGAATTTGAATAAAAAAGAGGCTTTTTATAACATTTATTGTTGTAGTTTTGTTCAGTAACGATGCGATCGCAGCTGGTAGAGAAAGAAAAAGAGATGAAAAGGAAAAATTTTTTCTTTAATAAATCAATGAATTTTATTGATTAGGTATAGACAATTGGGTTATAAAGATATTAGAATGAAGAAGATTGAGTAAAACAGATAATGAAACCAAGAGATTGAAAATTTTATTTTTTAAATAACATTGACATCTTCTTAGTCTTTTCATTATAATTGCAAGGACTGTCTTTTTCAGTTATTCCTCGAGGAGGTGTTTATAGATGAAAAGAACTTACCAACCAAACAAACGTAAGCACAGTAAAGTACACGGTTTCCGCGCTCGTATGAGCTCAGCGAATGGACGTAAAGTTTTAGCTCGTCGTCGTCGTAAAGGAAGAAAAGTATTATCAGCATAATAGACCACTGACGCCAGTGGTCTTTTTTCGCTTTCTAAGGCTAAAATCACCTCTGTTCCTGTAGGGACTACATAAAAGCATGACCTGAAAAAGGGCAGGAGTTGTTAAAAATGAAAAAAAGATATCGTATAAAAAAGAATGATGAATTTCAAACCGTTTTTAAAAAGGGCAAGTCCGTAGCGAATCGCCAATTTGTCTTGTATGTTCTAGACAAACCGGATCAAGAACATTTCCGCGTAGGATTCTCCGTGGGCAAAAAGATTGGAAATGCCGTGACTCGTAATCGAGTTAAGCGCCTTGCTAAACAAATTATGTTTGAATTCACACCGTATTTAAAGCAAGACAAAGATTATATTGTAATTGCAAGGCAGCCTGCTGCAACAATGAGCTATGAAGAAATTAAAAGCAGTTTGCAGCATGTCTTTAAGCGTGGCAAATTACTTACACATAGACAAAACGATTAATAAACAATAGAAGAAAAGCCTTTAATAGCTGTTGTTTTTCTACCGCATCCTTATATAATGGATTTTGACGCACTTTCAGAATTGAAAGGTGAACATGTAGAAGGAGGAAAAACAGGTGAAGAAGAAGTTGTTTTTAGGGATAACGCTTATCTTTCTATTAACTGTTTTAGCGGGTTGTACGGAAATGAACCAACCTATTACAGATGATAGTAAAGGTTTTTGGAATGAGTATGTTGTGTATCCGCTGTCATTAGTCATTACGTATCTGGCGGAGGTATTTAAAAGCTATGGAGTTGCGATCATCGTTGTCACGATCCTGATTCGCTTACTTATTCTACCGCTTATGATCAAACAGATGAGAAACACGAAAGCAATGCAGATGCTTCAGCCCGAAATGCAGAAGTTAAAGGAGAAGTACAGTTCAAAAGATGCCCAGACGCAGCAGCAATTGCAGAAAGAAACGATGGCATTATTCCAAACTTACGGAGTAAATCCTTTAGCTGGGTGCTTCCCAATTCTAATTCAAATGCCCATTCTTATTGGGATTTTCCACGCGATTACACGAACTTCGGAAATCGCAAACAACAGCTTTTTATGGTTTGATTTAGGTGCGCGTGATCCGCTATTTATCTTACCAATTGTCGCAGGAATCACAACGTTTATTCAGCAAAAGATGATGATGGCCGGAAATGCAAATCAAAATCCTCAAATGGCTATGATGCTTTGGATTATGCCGATCATGATTGTGGTTTTTGCAATCAATTTTCCAGCCGCCTTATCTCTTTATTGGGTAGTGGGAAATCTATTTATGATTATTCAAACCTACTTCATTAAAGGGCCAGACTTAAAACAAGCGAATATTGAAGGGGTTAAAAAATGAACGAAATCACAATTACGGCCCAGACGATTGAAGCTGCTGTTCAAGAAGCATTAAATGCTTTAGAAGTAGAGCGAAATCAAACAAATGTAGAAATAATTGAACCAGGTAAAAAAGGATTTTTAGGAATCTTTAAGGGAAAACCCGCAGTTGTAAAAGTTACAAAAATAGTTGACCCTGTAGAGGAAGCGGTTCATTTTATTACAAATGTTAGCCGTGAAATGGGGATTTCGATTCATACGAACGTCAAAAAAACCTCCAGAAACTGCATAATTGAGATTAGTAGCGATTCAGCGGGAATGTTGATTGGAAAACATGGACAAACCCTCAATGCGCTCCAGCTTCTCACACAATTGGTAGCTAATCGATACAGTCAGCAATTTTTAAATGTTGTCTTAAATCCAGAAGGCTACCGGGAAAAACGAAAAGAAATGGTCGAAAAACTGGCATTAAAAATAGCTAATCAGGCGATTAAAACGAATCGATCTGTTCAACTAGAACCAATGCCTTCCCATGAAAGAAAAATGATTCACCAAGCGTTAGCTAAAAATTCTTTAGTTGAGACACAATCCGTTGGCAAAGAACCGAAAAGAAGTATTTTGGTTCAGCCAGTTGCCAAAAAGCACTAGCAAAATAAGCTAGTGCTTTTTTATATGCTTATTTTATCGATCTAGCGTTCAAAAAAATCAAGATGCATACGTTGTTATTCACATGTGGATAAGTTAAAATAGTACATACTGCCTGTTTTTCTTGCTGTGCATAACAGAAGAACGTTAGAGATGTTCCAAATCGGTGAATTGTGGTATTCTATTTATTTGGTTCATACAAATCACGGGCCTTAAAATAGATGTTTTTGTTCGTAGAAAATTGTTAACGATGATAGTATATAACATCGTTTAAAATAAAAGGTTTATAAAATGAAATGAGGTGAAGTTGGTGCTAGATTTTGATACAATTGCGGCCATTTCTACACCAATGGGAGAAGGAGCTATTGCCATCGTCCGCCTGAGTGGTGAAGAAGCAATTACGATTGCAGATCGTATCTTTAAAAGCGTTTCGAATAAACGATTAACAGACGTAGCTTCTCATACTATTCACTACGGTCATATCGTAGATCCCAAGACGGAGCAAGTCGTTGAAGAAGTGATGCTTTCCATTATGAAAGGTCCCAAGACATTTACTAGAGAAGACATTATTGAAATTAACTGTCACGGAGGAATTGTATCCGTTAATCGTGTGCTGCAGTTAGTTATTGCAAATGGTGCCCGTTTAGCCGAGCCAGGTGAGTTTACAAAACGAGCATTTTTAAATGGTCGAGTAGACTTATCACAAGCAGAAGCTGTAATGGATTTAATTCGTGCCAAAACAGATAAAGCGATGAATATGGCAATTGGCCAAATGGAAGGGCGTTTGTCCAAGCTAGTACGTCATTTACGCCAGGAAATTCTCGAAACACTTGCCCATGTAGAGGTGAACATTGACTATCCAGAATACGACGATGTAGAGGAAATGACTCACCAAGTGTTGATCGAAAAAGCTTCAAATGTACGCCAAGAAATTGATAAGCTTCTTCAAACCTCTCATCAAGGGAAAATTTTAAGAGAAGGATTAGCTACGGTTATTATTGGACGTCCTAATGTAGGGAAATCTTCTCTTCTAAATAGTTTAGTGCAAGATGCAAAGGCTATTGTCACAGACATTCCTGGAACGACGCGAGATGTGATCGAAGAGTACGTTAATGTGCGAGGAGTTCCTCTACGATTAGTTGATACAGCTGGAATTCGTGAAACAGAAGATATTGTAGAACGAATTGGTGTGGAACGCTCCCGTCAGTATTTGAAAGAAGCGGATTTAATTTTGCTTGTGTTGAATTTCAATGAAGAATTAACGGACGAAGATAAAAAGCTATTTGAAGCTGTAGAAGGCATGGACGTTATTGTCATTGTGAATAAAACAGATCTTGAGCAAAAAATTAATCTAGAGGAAGTGCAGCAATTTGCTGGTGATCATCCAGTAGTGACGACTTCGCTTCTTCAAGAACAAGGAGTGGATCAGCTTGAAGAAGCAATCGCAGCTCTTTTCTTTGAAGGAACAATTGAATCTCAAGATTTAACATATTTATCTAATACGAGACATATTGCGCTTTTAACGCAAGCAAGAGGAGCTATCGATGAGGCCATCACAGGTATTGAAAGTGGTGTTCCAATCGATATTGTCCAAATTGATTTAACAAGAACGTGGGAACTATTAGGTGAAATTATTGGTGATGCTGTTCACGAAAGCTTAATTGATCAGTTGTTCTCTCAATTCTGTTTAGGAAAATAGATTATTAAAGGAGGCTACTATTATGCAATATGAAGGTGGACAATATGATGTTATTGTCATTGGAGCAGGTCATGCAGGATGTGAAGCGGCGCTTGCTTCTGCGCGTATGGGTGCTAAAACGTTAACGTTGACCATCAACTTAGACATGGTGGCGTTTATGCCCTGCAATCCTTCTGTAGGTGGTCCTGCAAAAGGTATTGTCGTACGTGAAATTGATGCTCTTGGCGGAGAAATGGGTAGAAATATCGATAAAACTCATATTCAAATGAGAATGTTAAACACAGGAAAAGGTCCGGCTGTTCGAGCACTTAGAGCTCAAGCAGATAAATTTGCTTATCAGCATGAAATGAAAAAAACGTTAGAAAATGAAGAAAACCTAACCCTTATGCAAGGCATGGTAGAACAGTTAATCGTAGAAGACGGTGTATGTACAGGTGTTGTCACTCAAACGGGAGCTGTGTATAAAGCTAAAACAGTTGTTATTACGACAGGAACATTCTTACGCGGGGAAATTATTTTAGGTGAACTAAAATACTCAAGCGGTCCTAACAATCAACAACCGGCTATTAAGCTTTCTGAACACTTAGAGGAGTTAGGACTGGACATGGTCCGTTTTAAAACAGGAACTCCACCTCGTGTTAATAGCTCAACTATCGATTACAGCAAAACGGAGATTCAGCCTGGGGATGATGTGCCTCGTGCTTTCTCATATGAAACAACACAGTACATTACAGATCAATTGCCTTGCTGGTTAACATATACAAGTGAACAAACGCATCAAATTATTGATGACAACCTCCACTTATCCCCTATGTATTCTGGGATGATCAAAGGTACTGGACCACGCTACTGTCCATCTATTGAAGATAAGGTTGTGCGCTTTAATGATAAACCGCGTCACCAAATTTTCTTAGAGCCAGAAGGACGAAATACGCAAGAAGTATATGTTCAAGGACTATCAACAAGCCTTCCTGAGCACGTACAGCGTCAAATGCTTGCAACAATTCCTGGCCTTGAAAAAGTCCAAATGATGCGTGCGGGCTATGCTATTGAATATGATGCAATTGTTCCGACTCAGTTATGGCCAACGCTGGAAACGAAGAAAATTAAAAATCTTTATACGGCTGGACAAATTAACGGAACGTCTGGTTATGAAGAAGCTGCAGGCCAAGGTCTTCTTGCCGGAATTAACGCGGGAAGAAGAGCGCTGGAACAAGAAGAAGTCATCTTAGGACGTTCTGATGCTTACATCGGTGTATTGGTGGATGATTTAGTAACAAAAGGAACAAATGAACCGTATCGTCTGCTAACATCGCGTGCAGAATATCGTTTATTGCTTCGTCACGACAACGCTGATTTACGCCTCACTGAAATTGGTCGTGAACTAGGATTAATCAGCGATGAGCGCTATGCTAAATTTGAACAAAAGAAAGCGGAAATCGAGCAAGAGAAGAAACGTCTTTTCTCTTTTATTATTAAGCCGAATGAAGCTGTTCAACAACTGATTAAAGAAGCTGGCGGCAGCGAATTAAAAGATGGCATTCGTGCGACAGATTTACTTCGCCGCCCTGAAATGACGTATACTCATATTCATCAATTAGCACCAGCGGATGAGACGGTAGATCCTGAAGTAGCTGAACAAGTAGAAATTCAGGTGAAATACGAAGGATATATTCAGAAATCACTTCAACAAGTTGAACGCTTGAAGAAGTTAGAAAACAAAAAGATTCCTGATTATATCGATTATGATGCAATTAACGGTTTAGCTACAGAAGCCCGTCAAAAATTAAACCAAGTGCGTCCACTAACGGTAGCGCAAGCTTCACGTATTTCTGGAGTCAACCCAGCTGATATTTCAATCTTGCTTGTTTATATTGAACAAGGGCGCATCGCTAAAGTATCAAATGATTAAAACTCTTAGGCGCGAAGAAAGGGAAACTCAATGAATATTCAACAGTTTCAACAGCTATTAGAAGAAAAGGGAATTTCTCTTTCTTCTAAACAGCTGAATCAATTTGAAAAGTATTATCAAGTTTTAGTGGAATGGAACGAAAAAATGAATTTAACTGCTATCATTGATCACGGTGAAGTGTATGAAAAGCATTTTTACGATTCTATTTCAGCTGCTTTTTTTCAAGACTTTACAGAAATTGAATCCATGTGTGATGTAGGGGCAGGAGCAGGATTTCCAAGTATTCCGATCAAAATTTGTTTCCCGCATTTGCATGTAACCATTGTTGATTCGTTACAAAAGCGTATTACGTTTTTGACGCATCTTGTAAATGAGCTTGAACTAGACAATGTCACACTATGTCATGATCGAGCTGAAACATTTGGTAAAAAAGAAACGATTCGCGAGTCATTCGATCTTGTAACAGCAAGAGCCGTGGCACGTATCTCGGTTCTTAATGAATTTTGCTTACCGCTTGTTAAAGAACAAGGACGCTTTTTAGCAATGAAAGGTGCTTCTGCCCCTGAGGAATTAAAAAATGGGGAAAAATCATTTCAAGTATTAGGTGGAAAAGTGAAGTCGATTGAACATTTCCAATTGCCTTTGGAGCAAAGTGAACGTTACATTATTTTAATAGATAAAATAAAGAAAACGCCTAAAAAATATCCTAGAAAACCTGGTACCCCAGTTAAGCTTCCATTAGAGTAGGCGGTAAATAGATAGAGAAGAAAATGTTTCATATGAAACATTTTCTTCTCTATATTTTCTGTTTAGAAAGCAGGATATGATTAAAAAACATCGAATTAGTTTAAGGCGGGATTTTCCTGAAGGTGGTGTGGGACTATGAAATCTGCTTTTTCACGTTTTTTTAATTTAAAAGAAAAAGATGAGGATATTCATGTAGAGATTGAAACTGTCCAAGATGAAAATGTCGAAAAAGTTTTAAGAGATGAAGTAAAACAAATTAGGGTTTCAAGTATTATTCCGAATCGTTATCAGCCGCGTACTGTGTTTAATGAAGCAAAAATTGAAGAGCTAGCTCTTACTATTCATACACACGGTATTATTCAACCTATTGTGGTTCGACCGACTGAGGGCGAAGAATACGAATTAATTGCTGGAGAACGCCGGTGGAGAGCTGTACAAAGCTTAGGATGGGATACGGTTCCTGCAATTGTGAAACATTTTAACGATACAGAAACGGCCTCTGTGGCTTTAATAGAAAACTTACAACGTGAAGAGCTAACGGCTGTCGAAGAAGCACTAGCCTACGCAAAGTTAATTGAGTTACATAATCTTACCCAAGAGGCATTAGCTCAACGTTTAGGAAAAGGCCAATCCACAATTGCAAACAAGCTTCGTTTGTTAAAGCTTCCTGTTGAAATACAAGAAGCAATCAAACAAAAATTGATTACAGAGCGACATGCGAGAGCGCTCATTCCCCTCAAAAATCAAGAAAAACAACTTCAAGTATTAGCTGAGATTATTGAAAAACAATTAAATGTAAAACAAACGGAAGATCGAGTAGTTAAATTGTTAGAAACGCAGGTTAAAAAGCCAAAAGCAAAAAGAAAAGCGTTTAGTAAAGATACGCGTATCGCAATGAACACAATCCGTCAATCGTTGACAATGGTTAGTGACAGCGGTATTTCATTAAACACAGAAGAAGAAGAGTTTGATGAATATTTTCAGTTTACTATTAAGATTCCGAAAAAATAAAGAAATAGCCCTCATCTTTTTTTGATGAGGCTTTTTTATCAAAGTTTTTCGTCAGAAAATTCAATGAACAATAAAACTGTCTGGACAAATGGGATGGAAATGAAAGTAGGTGACAACATGGGGAAAATTGTGGCAGTTGCGAATCAAAAAGGCGGGGTTGGAAAAACAACAACCGCTGTTAATTTAGGCGCTTGTTTAGCTGAACAAGGAAAAAAGGTTCTACTTGTAGACGGAGATCCACAGGGTAACGCTACGAGTGGAGTTGGCATAGATAAAGCAGATGTAGATGAATGTATTTACAATGTAGTAGTGGAAGATATGGAAGCCAAAAACGTTGTGCGTTCAACAGCCGTCGAAAATTTATCAATCATTCCCGCGACCATTCAATTAGCTGGTGCAGAAATTGAATTAGTGTCGACTATTTCACGTGAAGTTCGACTTAAGAGAGCTTTAGAAACGGTGAAAGATCACTTTGATTATGTTATTATTGATTGTCCCCCTTCTCTTGGTTTACTGACATTAAATGCGTTAACTGCAGCTGATTCTGTTTTAATACCTGTACAGTGTGAATATTATGCGCTTGAAGGATTAAGTCAACTGCTAAATACCGTTAGATTAGTCCAAAAACATTTGAATAATCAACTGCGTATCGAAGGTGTATTGCTTACTATGCTTGACGCACGCACAAATTTGGGACTCCAGGTAACAGCAGAAGTGAAGAAGTACTTTCAGGATCGGGTTTATCAAACGATTATTCCTCGAAATGTTCGTTTGAGCGAAGCACCTAGTCATGGTGAACCAATTATCTTATATGATGCAAGATCTAGAGGGGCCGCAGTTTATACGGAACTTGCAAAGGAAGTGATTTATAATGGCGAAAGGATTAGGGAAAGGAATTAATGCCTTATTTTCAGGCTTAGATGCACAGGCTGATGATTCAATTCAGGAAGTTGCTATTCACGAACTTAGACCCAACCCCTATCAACCACGTAAAACGTTTAATAAAGAAGCAATTAATGAGTTAAAGCAATCCATTTTACATCATGGCATCTTACAGCCTATTGTAGCTCGCAAAAGCATTAAAGGCTATGAAATCTTAGCGGGTGAAAGACGATTTAGAGCTGCTAAAGAAGCTGACCTTGCTACTGTTCCTGTCATTATAAAAGACTTTTCAGAAAAGCAAATGATGGAACTAGCTTTGTTGGAGAATTTACAGCGTGAAGATTTGACGCCAATTGAAGAAGCAACCGCTTATCAATTGCTTATGGATAAGCTCGATATGACACAGGAGCAACTTGCTACACGACTAGGAAAAAGCCGACCTCATATTGCTAACTATGTTCGCCTCTTGCAACTGCCTGAGGAAATTCAAACCCTCATTTCTACTAATGAATTGTCTATGGGACACGGGCGTACGCTAGTCGGTTTAAAAAATAAAGCTCTTCTACCTAAAGTAGTTGAAAAAATACGCAAGGAACAATTAAATGTCAGACAGCTAGAGGCTTATATTGCTCACTTAAATAAAGCCGTTCCACGTGAAACATCAAAAACCAAAAAAGATAAAGATTTATTCATAAAACAAAGTGAAACACAGCTCCGTGAGCGCTTTGGTACCTCTGTTCATATTACACAAAGCAAGAAAAAAGGAAAAATTGAAATCGAATTTTTCTCTAAAGAAGATTTAAACCGTCTTCTTGAATTATTTAATGATCTTTCTCAGACCAATAAATCTTCTGTATAAAAAAGGTTGTCCTAGTTTTAGGACAACCTTTTTTATTGTTTATAGTGTCTTACAGTTTGGTAAACCGGAGAAGCATTAAACTCTTTCTCTCGTTCGTTGTGTACAGTCTCAATGCTTTTCGCAATTAAATCGGCAATGCACATAACAAGATGAAGCCTCGTATTTTGCAAGACGAAAAACTCCATAAATCCGCTCACGTTGACAACCCCTGTTATATGAATATCCCCGACTGGCGGCAATTCTTTATTAACCCCTGCTCCTGGTTTAACGGGTCCTATTCCAAGTGATGCAGAGCCTACGCTTTTCATACGACCTAAACAAGCATCAATTCCAATAATAAAAGGATTCGGGAAAAGCTTTTGAATATGTTTTAACGTTTCTTTCAAATTAACAGCATGAACAGGCTCTTCTAACGTTCCAAAAATATGAAAAGATGAAACCTTTTTTTCATTCAGTTTCGTTCCGACTAATGGACCCAATGAGTCCCCAGTTGAACGGTCCGTTCCAATACATACAAAAACAATTGGTCTGTCTTTCTGTGCTGGAAGTAAAGATAGTAACTGTGTACTCAGCTTCTTTATAGCAGATTCTTCATCATGAAATACGCGGGTTGAATGTTGTGTCTTCTCAAAGAAGGGAGATTTTAAATTCATAGGGTCCACTCCTTATACATAATAGTAACAGTATACGAAGATTTTGAAGATTCTATACATATATTTCATAGATTGGGGGAAAATCGATGTGGAGAGCAGGATGTAAATGGATATTCTTAATTATGGGAACCATGATAGGCGCTGGATATGCTTCAGGGAGAGAGCTATGGCAGTTTTTTGGCGAAGAAAGCGGACTTGCTATTTTTCTATTTTCTATTATTTTTGCGATTTCTTGCAATGTGATTATGCAAATCAGCTATCGCTATCGAACCAATCAATTTTACCCAGTACTAATTGAATTAATAGGAAAGAAATGGGCTGCAGCCTACGACGTTTTAATCGTTTTTTATTTGTTTACGACGACGGTGATTATGATCGCAGGCGGCGGGGCGACATTGGAAATGTGGCATGTTCCTTACTGGTGGGGAATTGGTGCTCTTAGTGCGTTGATTGTCTTTGTTTTTTCAAGAGGATTAAGTGGACTGCTTTCTATCAATTCTTTCGTTATGCCAATCTTAATGATTGGACTAGCTGGCGTACTTCTTACATTTGTTTTACGTCATCCTGGAGTAACTAATTGGCATCTTCAGCATAATTGGCCTGCTGCTTTTACCTTTACGGCTTTGAATATTCTTCCTCTCGTCGCGGTATTATCTACAATTGGAAAGGAAATTAAAAGCAAAAAAGAGATTTATATTGCAAGTGTTGGCAGTGGTTTTTTATTAGGAGGTCTCTCCTTTATTTATAATGAATCACTTATTCAAGTTTCAGGGCTTCTTTCCTCTTATGAAATTCCATTATTCGCTATTCTTAAAGATTTTCCTTATATGATGACGTTTTTAATGAGCATTGTTTTGCTTATCGCAATTTATACGACAGCCGTTTCGGGAATTTTAGGGTTGACCGCGCGTTTTCATACTGAAAAGGTGCAATCTCTTTGGAAACTGGCAGCCTGCTGGCTACTTTTAATGATTCCCTTTACAAAGGTAGGGTTTTCTACTTTGATTGCCGTTTTGTATCCAATGTATGGAATCGTCAATTTATTTCTAGTAACAGCCGTTCTGTTGTATCCATTTCGAAATCGCTACAAAAGTTCGTAGAAACTTGCTACAATAGGTTAAAACTTTCTCATATGCAGATTATGTTACGTTAGGAGCTACATGTAGTATGAATTCGTTGAAGTCGGTTTTTAAGAACGTGTTTGAGCCATTTTTTCAAGAAGAAACGTGGGCACATATTGGAGAGGGATTTATAAAAATTCTGTTGATTCTACTTATTTCCATGTTTTTAATTCGAATTGGAAAGAAAGCGTTAAATAAATTCGTAGAGGTTCGCACAAATAGCCCTCTGCGTATTTCTGAGCGACGAGAAGCTACGATGGTCCGTTTGCTTCAAAATATTTTTTCTTATGCCATTTATTTCGTTGCGGGAGTTATGATTTTAGAAACGTTATCGGTAGATGTCCGTGGATTGCTAGCGGGGGCTGGAATCGTAGGGCTCGCGGTAGGGTTTGGTGCTCAAAACTTAGTGAAAGACATCATCACGGGGTTTTTTATTATCTTTGAAGATCAGTTCTCCGTTGGCGATTATGTTCGAGTAGGAACATTTGAGGGGACTGTGGAAGAAATTGGGTTGCGCACAACGAAGATTAAGAGTTGGACAGGCGAAATTAATATTTTACCCAATGGCAGTATTGTAGAGGTCACTAATTTTTCGTTACATAACAGCGTAGCTTTCGTTGATGTAAGCATTTCTTATGAAGAAAACATACAAAAAGCAGAACAAGTGATTTTAGACCTGTTAGAAGAATTGCCAAGTCGCTATGAAGATATGGTGAAAACGCCTGAACTGCTGGGGGTTCAAAATATCCATGCAACTGAAGTCACAATGAGGATTACAAGCGAAGTAAAACCAATGAGACATTTCCATATTTCTCGTATGATTCGTAAAGAAGTGCGTACAAGGCTAAATGAACATGGAATTGAAGTTCCATTTCCACGTATGGTTATGTATAATCGTACAGAAGAAGCACAGCATTCGTCGACGTTGAAAGGGACATAAGGAGGAGAGAGCTGATGACGGAAAAAGAATTTGGTTTAAATGACGTTGTGGAAATGAAAAAACCTCATCCTTGCGGTACAAATGAATGGAAAATCATTCGAATGGGAATGGATATCCGTATTAAATGTGAAGGCTGCGGCCATAGCGTAATGATTCCAAGACGTGATTTTGCACGTAAAATGAAAAAAATTCTTGTAAAGCATGAGGAATAACCTCATGCATTTTCTATGTTTATGCCTTATACTGTAAGGTGGGACAAAATGAGGCACCTTAACCCCATGCGGTTAAAGGTTCTTTATCAAACTTGTATTTCAAAAGTTGACTCACTATAATTGTGACAGGTTAACTTGTTTCGGATATATAAAGAGGAGTGAATAAATATATGGCTTTAACAGCTGGAATTGTTGGTCTTCCTAACGTTGGAAAATCAACATTATTTAATGCAATTACACAAGCGGGCGCAGAATCTGCGAACTACCCTTTCTGTACGATTGATCCTAACGTAGGTATCGTAGAAGTACCTGATCATCGTCTTCAAAAACTTACAGAGCTTGTAAAACCTAAAAAAACAATCCCAACAGCATTTGAATTCACAGATATCGCTGGAATCGTAAAAGGTGCTAGTAAAGGTGAAGGATTGGGAAATAAATTCTTATCTCATATTCGAGAAGTAGATGCGATTTGTCACGTTGTGCGTTGTTTTGAAGATGAAAACATCACGCACGTTTCAGGAAAAGTAGATCCTATCTCAGATATTGAAACAATTAATTTAGAGTTGATTTTAGCAGATTTAGAAACGGTAGAGAAACGTATTGGCCGTGTTCAAAAAATGGCTAAACAAAAAGATAAAGAAGCAATGTATGAATACGAAATTCTAGAGAAACTAAAGAATGCATTTGAAAGTGATCAGCCAGCTCGTGCTGTATCATTTACAGAAGAACAAATGAAATTAGTAAAACAATTTCACTTGCTAACGATTAAGCCTATTCTTTATGTAGCAAACGTTGCTGAAGATGAAGTAGCCGATGCATCTGCTAACGAATATGTAGCAAAAGTGCGTGAGTATGCGGCAAGCGAAGGTGCAGAAGTAATTGTTGTTTGCGCACGCATTGAATCTGAAATTGCTGAACTTGAAGGAGAAGAAAAAGCAATGTTCCTTGAAGAACTAGGCATTGAACAGTCAGGTCTAGATCAGCTTGTACGTGCAGCGTACGATTTACTTGGATTAGCTACGTACTTTACAGCTGGTGAGCAAGAAGTACGCGCGTGGACGTTTACACAAGGTATGAAAGCTCCTGAGTGTGCAGGTATTATTCATACAGATTTTGAACGTGGATTTATTCGTGCAGAAACGGTGTCATACGAGGATTTATTAGCTGCTAAAACAATGGGAGCAGCTCGTGAAGCTGGAAAAGTACGTTTAGAAGGAAAAGAATACATCGTAAAAGACGGAGACGTTATGCATTTCCGCTTTAACGTATAAGATTAAAAGCCGAAAGAAGATATCTTCTTTCGGCTTTTATCGTTGGCGAAAATATTAGCTTATATTTACGAAACAGCCCGCAATGCATATTGCTTTGCCTAGGGTAGTGTGCTATAATTTTAATTCGTGAGTAATATTTTATTGCTCCTTGCCCGTTTCGGGCCGTTAGACCAAAAGGAGGTGACAGTGATGAGAAAGTATGAAGTAATGTACATCATCCGTCCAAGCATTGATGACGAAGCAAAGAAAGCATTAGTTGAGCGCTTCAACGGCGTATTAACTGATAATGGTGCTGAAATCGCAAATGTTAAAGAATGGGGTAAACGTCGTTTAGCATACGAAATCAATGATTTCCGTGACGGTTACTACATGATTCTTGACGTGGCGGCTACTTCAGAAGCAGTTTCTGAATTTGATCGTCTTGCGAAAATCAACGAAGACATTATCCGTCATATCGTTGTTAAACAAGAAGCATAATTAAACGTTTAAATAAATGGGTTTTATTTCCTTAAGGAGTGGTTCTGATGATGAATCGCGTAATTCTCGTAGGACGCTTAACCAAAGATCCTGAATTACGTTATACCCCGAGTGGAGCAGCGGTTGCAACATTCACTTTAGCGGTAAACCGCACATTTACAAATCAGCAAGGTGAACGTGAAGCTGACTTCATCAACTGTGTTGTATGGCGTCGTCAGGCTGAAAATGCAGCCAATTTCCTTAAAAAAGGAAGTTTAGCTGGTGTTGATGGTCGACTACAATCTCGCAGTTACGAAGGACAAGACGGTCGTCGTGTATACGTAACGGAAGTTGTAGCGGAAAGTGTGCAATTTTTAGAGCCGAAAAGTGGCGGTGGGGATACGCAACGCAGTAACTTTGCTAACACTGGAGGATCTGGACAAGGCTCTCCATTTGGAGATAATCAGAACCGTAACTCAGGTAATCAAGGTTATACTCGCGTTGATGATGATCCATTTGCAAATAATGGCGAGACAATTGACATTTCTGATGACGATTTACCGTTTTAATTCGCAGTAGATTATCCGGAGTATAAAATTTTATAGAAACTTTTAAGCGGAAGGAGGCGTATCAAAATGGCAGGTGGACGTAAAGGTGGACGCAACAGACGTCGTAAAGTTTGTTTCTTCACAGCAAACGGCATCACTCACATCGATTACAAAGATGTAGATATGCTTAAAAAATTCGTTTCAGAGCGTGGTAAAATTTTACCTCGTCGTGTAACTGGAACAAGCGCTAAATACCAACGTAAATTAACGATCGCTATCAAACGCGCTCGTCAAATGGCATTATTACCATATGTTTCTGGTGAATAATGAACGGTATAAAAAGAGGCAGTAAGGATTCCCTTACTGCCTCTTTTTACATTACATAGGTGCTCTTTTGCCAAATAGTTGCTTCTTATGAACTGAATCGATAAAATAAATAATAGTCTATATCAACGAGGTGAAGTTGTGAAAGGAATTCGATATATTACAGAAGGAGCAGCTCTTTTAGCGCTGTTTGTAGCGCTGTTGCTTTTTTCACTATACATACCTGTTGTGGGAACCATTTTTCAACTAGCGCTAGCTGTTCCATTTATTGTGTATACCGTTCGTCATGGGTGGAAAAAGGCAATATTATTTTTAGTAGTAGGGTTGTTATTGACTTTGTTATTTGGAAATGTATTGACTCTTCCTTTTACACTTGTATTTGGTATTGGTGGATTAGCAATAGGAATGCTTTACCGACAAAAACAAAAAAGGTATACCATTTTACTAGGCGGCACGGTTGCATTTAGTTTAGGTTTACTTTTATTGTTCGTAGGAGCAAATGTCATTTTTAATGTTAATTTAATGGAGCAAATAAATAATGCTTTAGATCAATCGATTAATCAAAGTATTGAAATGATGAAAAGTTTAGGACAAGACGTTAAGGAATCTCAAATTGACCAAATGAGAGATGCATTTGATATGTTTAAAAATCTGCTGCCTCTATTAATTGTTATGGGTGGAGTTATTCTAGCCTTTTTCTCTCAGCTTATTGCTACGCCTATTCTTAAAAGAACAGGTTATGAGGTGCAAGCATTCCCGCCTTTTCGTGAATTTAAACTTCCTAAAAGTATTCTATGGTATTATTTGATTGCATTAATCTTATCCTTCCCATCTTTTAATATTGAACAAGGTACATTTATGTACGTAGCTATTATCAACATCGTGATGGGACTGCAAATGCTAGTCGTGTTACAAGGGATCTCTTTTATTTTCTATTTCTCACATCAAAAAGGGTATGCCAAAGCAATTCCAATTGTTGTAACAATTTTAGCATTAATTATTCCAATTATCCTTCAAATTGTGCGCATCTTAGGTATAATTGATTTAGGATTTAATTTAAGAAAACAATTAGACACAAAAAAGTAGATATTGTGGAACTTAAAAAAGTAGGAGCTGAAATGGATGCCTGTCTTTACAAAAAAGAACGTCATTCGCTATCCATTTTACTCATTGTATAGTATAGCCCTGATTTTAGTAGGTATCGTGACCTATCATAATTGGATCATAGGAATGATAGGCTTTATATTACTATTAGCCTGTCTTTTTCTATACATGAGAATGGAGCGAATGCTGTCCGATGAGTTTGAAACCTATATTTCAATGCTGTCTCATCGGTTGAAAAAAGTAGGCGAAGAGGCATTAATGGAAATGCCGATTGGGATTATGCTATTTAATGATGAATATCAAATTGAATGGACCAATCCTTTTCTAGCATCTTGTCTCGGTGAAGACACATTGGTGGGAAGATCATTATACGATGTGGCAGAGAGTATTATTCCACTGATCAAACAAGAAGTGGAAACAGAAGTTGTCACGTTGCATGATCGGAAATTCAAAGTGGTGATTAAACGAGACGAGCGCTTACTGTACTTCTTTGATATTACAGAGCAAATAGAAATCGAAAAATTGTATGAGGAAGAACGAACAAGTTTAGGCATTATCTTTTTAGATAATTATGATGAACTAACGCAAGGAATGGATGATCAAGTTAAAAGTAACTTGAATAGCCAAGTAACTTCTATGTTAAATAGTTGGGCTCAAGAATACGGTATTTTTATTAAACGTACGTCTTCTGAGAAATTTATTGCGATTATGAATGAACAAATCTTAATTCATTTAGAGCGAAGCAAATTTTCTATCTTAGACCAAGTTCGAGAAGAGACGTCTAAACAAAATATACCGCTTACATTGAGCATTGGTATCGGAGCTGGTGCTGCTGATTTACCTGAGCTGGGTGCTTTAGCTCAATCTAGCTTGGATTTGGCCTTAGGCCGAGGTGGAGATCAAGTAGCGATTAAACAGCCGAATGGAAAAGTGAAATTCTTTGGCGGCAAGACTAATCCAATGGAAAAACGGACGCGCGTGCGTGCCAGAGTTATTTCTCACGCGTTAAAAGAGCTCATTACAGAGAGTGGAAAAGTGATTATCATGGGTCATAAGTATCCGGATATGGATGCTGTAGGAGCTGCTATTGGGATATTAAAAGTAGCGCAAGTAAATCAGAAAGACGGTTTTATCGTACTAGATCCTGATCATATTGATACAGGTGTTCAGCGAATGCTAGAAGAGATTAAAAAGAAAGAAGGCCTGTGGGAACGATTTATTACGCCTGAAGAAGCCTTAAATCTTGTGAGTGATGATACTCTTTTAGTAGTAGTAGATACGCATAAGCCGTCGCTCGTTATTGAAGAAAGGTTATTAAATCGTATTGAAAATGTCGTGGTCATTGATCATCATAGACGAGGAGAAGACTTTATCGAAGACCCTCTTCTTGTCTATATGGAGCCATATGCTTCCTCGACAGCAGAACTCGTTACTGAGCTTCTTGAATACCAGCCAAAACGATTTAAAATTGATATGCTAGAAGCAACAGCACTTTTAGCCGGTATTATTGTCGATACAAAAAGCTTTACATTACGCACGGGATCTCGTACGTTTGATGCAGCGTCCTTTTTACGTTCTCAAGGCGCAGATACGGTTCTTGTTCAAAAGTTTTTAAAAGAAGATATCACACAATATGTACAGCGAGCACGCTTTATTGAACATGCAGAGATTTATACAGCAGGTATTGCCATTTCACGCGCTGAACCGAACAAAATGTATGATCAAGTGTTAATCGCGCAAGCTGCAGATACGCTGCTTTCAATCAGCGGAGTGGTTGCTTCGTTTGTTATTTCTAAGCGACGGGATAATCTAATTGGCATTAGTGCTAGATCGCTTGGAGATATCAATGTACAAGTTATTATGGAAAGTCTCCAAGGCGGAGGCCACTTAACGAATGCTGCTACTCAGCTTCAAGACATTAGTTTGGATGAAGCTGAAGAAAGGCTTAAACAAGCAATTGATGAGTACTTAGATGGAGGTAAAAAATCATGAAAGTAATTTTCTTAAAAGATGTAAAAGGAAAAGGCAAAAAAGGTGAAGTGAAAAATGTTTCAGACGGTTATGCACATAACTTCTTATTAAAGAATGGTTATGCTGTTGAAGCTACAGGCGGTAATGTGAAGGTATTAGAAGCACAAAAAAATAGAGAGCAAAAAGATGCAGCTGCAGAACTTCAAGCAAACAAAGAGTTAAAAGCAACTCTTGAAGAACTAACAGTTGAATTAACAGCAAAATCTGGTGAAGGTGGCCGTTTATTCGGTTCTATCACAAGCAAACAAATTGCTGAAGAATTAAAGAAAAAACACAAAATTAAAGTAGATAAGCGTAAAATTGAATTAAATGATGCCATTCGCGCATTAGGCTACACAAATGTACCGGTTAAATTACATCCGGAAGTAACGGCTACTGTAAAGGTACACGTGACTGAACAAAAATAAACGTACGATTGAGAAATAAGTAAATAATATAAAGGGTTGGCGCGGACTTGTATTTGTTCGCGCCAACATTTATGATGAAAGAAAATACTGAAAGAATATAAGAGGGGCATAGAAATATGAGTGATCTTTTTGCTGATCGTCTTCCGCCTCAGAATATTGAAGCAGAGCAAGCGCTATTAGGGGCCATTTTCTTAGAGCCTTCTTCTTTAACCTTAGCATCTGAACTGCTGATACCTGAAGATTTTTATCGGGCATCGCACCAGAAAATCTTTACATGTATGCTGAAACTTTCTGACCAAGGTGAACCGGTTGATTTGGTAACGGTAACGTCTGAATTAGCTGACCAAAAAATCCTAGAAGAAGTTGGCGGCGTATCGTATTTAAGTGATTTAGCTAACTCTGTTCCAACGGCTGCAAACGTAGAATATTACGGTAAAATTGTAGAAGAAAAGTCGATTTTACGCCGTCTAATTCGTACTGCAACGCATATTGCTTCAGAAGGATATGCAAGGGAAGACGAAGTGGAAGTTTTATTAAATGAAGCGGAAAAAAACATTTTAGAAGTAGCACAGCGTAAAAACAGCGGTGTGTTTCAAAATATCAAAGATGTACTTGTACAAACATACGATGATATCGAAGTTCTTCACAATCGAAAAGGTGACATTACAGGTATCCCAACTGGGTTTAGTGATTTAGATAGAATGACAGCAGGGTTCCAGCGAAATGATTTAATCATTGTAGCGGCGCGTCCATCGGTAGGTAAAACGGCTTTTGCCTTAAATATTGCGCAAAACGTTGCAACGAAAACGGATGAGAACGTAGCAATATTCAGTTTAGAGATGGGTGCTCAGCAGCTTGTTATGAGGATGCTGTGTGCCGAAGGAAATATTGATGCACAAAGGCTGCGTACAGGCTCGCTTACAGCCGATGACTGGGGAAAGCTCACGATGGCAATGGGATCTTTGTCCAATGCAGGGATTTATATTGATGATACACCGGGTATTCGAGTAGGTGAAATTCGTTCTAAGTGTCGTCGCTTGAAACAAGAAGGCGGACTTGGGATGATTTTAATTGACTACTTACAGCTTATTCAAGGTAATGGACGAAGCGGAGAAAACCGACAGCAGGAAGTATCTGAAATTTCGCGTGCGTTAAAAGCTTTAGCCCGTGAATTAGAAGTTCCTGTTATCGCCTTATCACAGCTTTCCCGTGGCGTAGAGCAGAGACAAGATAAGCGACCGATGATGTCTGATATCCGTGAATCCGGAAGTATTGAGCAGGATGCCGATATCGTAGCTTTCTTATATCGTGAAGACTATTATGAAAAAGACACAGAAAATCAAAATATTATCGAGATTATTATAGCTAAGCAGCGTAACGGTCCAGTTGGAACCGTACAGCTTGCCTTTGTAAAAGAATACAATAAATTCGTTAATCTCGAGCGGCGCTTTGATGACGCAGGAGTGCCGCCTGGTGCATAAAACCTCTCAATATGAGAGGTTTTATTTTATTGTTATCGCATTCGTTCCGCAAAATACGATATATTTGTAATAACTTTTGTTAAATCGTTCGGATTTAATTGACTTTAGTGTGATAAATTGATACACTTATCCATGGTTAAATTATGTCGTAGTGAGCTGTTGCTTACTAAGCGGAGGTGCTTAAGATATGTCTTCAGTCGTTGTAGTAGGAACACAATGGGGAGATGAAGGAAAAGGGAAGATTACAGACTTCCTATCAGAAAATGCAGAAGTGATTGCACGTTACCAAGGTGGGAACAATGCAGGTCACACAATTAAGTTTAATGGTGAAACTTATAAGTTACATTTAATTCCTTCAGGTATTTTTTATAATGACAAAACGTGTGTAATTGGAAACGGTATGGTTGTTGATCCAAAAGCACTTGTTCAAGAATTAAAATACTTACATGATCGCGGTGTAACAACAGAAAACTTACGTATTAGTAACCGAGCTCATGTGATTCTTCCATATCATTTAAAATTAGATGAAGTTGAAGAAGAACGTAAAGGTGAAAATAAGATTGGTACAACGAAAAAAGGTATTGGACCAGCTTATATGGATAAAGCAGCACGTGTTGGTATTCGAATTGCCGATTTACTAGACCGTGAAGTATTTGAAGCAAAATTAACACAAAACTTAGCTGAAAAGAATCGCCTTCTTGAAAAAATGTATGAAGTAGAAGGCTTTACATTAGAAGAAATTTTAGATGAGTACTATGAGTATGGTCAACAAGTTGCAAAATATGTTGTTGATACATCAGTAGTATTAAATGATGCGTTAGACGAAGGACGTCGTGTACTATTTGAAGGCGCACAAGGTGTTATGTTAGATATCGACCAAGGAACATATCCATTTGTTACATCTTCAAACCCAGTAGCGGGTGGAGTAACAATTGGTTCTGGTGTAGGTCCATCTAAAATCAAACACGTTGTAGGTGTATCAAAAGCCTATACAACTCGTGTTGGTGACGGTCCTTTCCCAACTGAATTAACAAACGAAATCGGTGATCAAATCCGTGAAGTAGGACGTGAATACGGTACAACAACTGGTCGTCCTCGCCGTGTAGGTTGGTTCGACAGTGTAGTTGTACGTCATGCTCGCCGCGTTAGCGGAATCACAGACTTATCTTTAAACTCAATTGATGTATTAACGGGAATTGAGACATTAAAGATTTGTGTAGCTTACCGTTATAAAGGGGAAGTTATGGAAGAATTCCCTGCTAGCTTAAAAACACTTGCAGAATGCGAACCTGTATATGAAGAGCTTCCAGGTTGGACAGAAGATATCACGGGTGTGAAAACATTAGATGAGTTACCTGATAACGCTCGCCACTACTTAGAGCGCGTGTCTCAATTAACAGGTATTCCTTTATCTATTTTCTCTGTAGGTCCAGATCGTACACAAACAAATGTATTACGTGGTGTATATAGCTAAATAAAAAGAGTTAGCTCTTCGTGAGCTAACCTTTTTTATTTATAATTGGTGCTTTTTTAACAAGACTTTTAAAAAAAGCTCAATAATAAAAAGAAAGTTTTAAAAAACTATTGCATTTATATGAAATATCATGTTATTATAATAAGCGTCGCTAAGAGATATAACATGAGCCATTAGCTCAGTTGGTAGAGCATCTGACTTTTAATCAGAGGGTCGAAGGTTCGAGTCCTTCATGGCTCACTTTTGTTACAACGTGGCCCGTTGGTCAAGCGGTTAAGACACCGCCCTTTCACGGCGGTAACACGGGTTCGAATCCCGTACGGGTCATTTTTAATATTTTTAATACATAGCATATAGACTGAGGTCCCGTGGTGTAGCGGTTAACATGCCTGCCTGTCACGCAGGAGATCGCGGGTTCGATTCCCGTCGGGACCGCCATTTTGGCTCGGTAGCTCAGTTGGTAGAGCAAAGGACTGAAAATCCTTGTGTCGGCGGTTCGATTCCGTCCCGAGCCATCAAAAAGCATGACTTTATTTAAAGTCATGCTTTTTTCTTTTATTTACATTTAAAAGAAAACGTTATTTGCTTTGCATCTCTTTTATGGTAATATATTACTTTTGTATTTAGAGATGGTTGAAAATCATATATCTTCATGTATAGTAGAGGATGAACTTGTGACGTTTCAAGGGTTATCAAGTATAATAAAACTACGGTATTCAAACAGTATGAATACTATCTTTTATATTTTGCTTCAACTAATAAAGGAGAACGATGATCATGGATAAACGTATTTTAGTCGTAGATGACGAAAAGCCGATTGCAGATATTTTAAAGTTTAATTTGCAAAAAGAAGGTTACGAAGTATTTTGTGCTTATGATGGCGTAGAAGCACTTGAAAAAGTGGAAGAAGTACAGCCTGAAATGATTTTATTAGATATTATGCTTCCTCAGAAAGATGGAATGGAAGTTTGCCGAGAAGTGCGCAAAAAATATGATATGCCCATTATCATGTTAACAGCAAAAGACTCTGAAATTGACAAGGTTTTAGGTCTAGAATTAGGTGCAGATGATTATGTAACTAAGCCGTTCAGTACGCGTGAATTATTAGCACGTGTAAAAGCTAATTTACGTAGACATCAGCAGGTAGCTGTTCCAACAGAAGAAAGTGAAACGAATGAAATTACGATTGGAGCACTTGTTATTCATCCAGATGCTTATATTGTGTCTAAGCGCGGAGAAACGATTGAACTGACTCATCGTGAATTTGAGCTGCTGCATTATTTAGCGAAGCACATTGGACAAGTCATGACGCGTGAACACTTGCTTCAAACTGTATGGGGTTATGACTATTTTGGTGATGTGCGTACGGTAGATGTAACAGTTCGAAGATTACGTGAAAAAATTGAAGATAATCCAAGCCATCCAATGTGGATTGTAACAAGACGTGGAGTAGGCTATTATTTACGCAGCCCAGAGCAGGAGTAATTTTAGATGAAGAAAGTAAGGCTCCTGCAATCTATTCATTTAAAGTTTGTATTGATTTATGTGCTGCTCATTTTAATTGCGATGCAAATTATTGGGGTCTATTTTGCACGACAATTAGAAAAAGAATTAGTTAACAACTTTCGAACGTCTCTTCAAGAGCGGACAGACTTGCTGACGTATAACATTGGACAAGAAATGGTGAAAAATCGTGATGATGATTCACCGACTCTTGAGGAAGACTTAAAGACAATTTTAAGAGATTTTGCTTCAAGACCCAATTTAGCTTCAAATGATATGAATGACATTTCTGAAGTAAGAGTCATTGACCAAAATAGAAGAATCATTGCTACATCGAACTCAAATCCTCAACAGATCATAGGTAAAAAGACTAATGATTTAGCGATTACAAATGCGTTGTTAGCAGGAACGAACTCTGATAATGTATTTGTTGATCAAAGCGGGCAGCGAATCAGAGTTATGATACAGCCTATCCGTTTACAGGATAAAGTAGGTGCCAGTCAATCAAGTTCAACTAATAAAAATGGAAAAGTTCAGTCTAGCGAAGAAATCTTAGGCGCTATTTACTTAACAGCTTCCATGGAGCCTGTTTACGATCAAATGAGTAATATCAATCAGATCTTTAAGGCAGGTACGGTGATTGCTCTTTTTATCACAGCTATTTTAGGCGTGTTTTTAGCTCAGACCATTACTCGTCCAATGTCTGAAATGAGAAAACAAGCACTTGAGATGGCCAAAGGGAATTTTACGAGAAAAGCTAAGGTGTACGGGTATGATGAAATTGGTCAGCTAGCTCTCACATTCAACAACTTAACAAGAAAGCTTCAAGAAGCACAGGCAACGACAGAAGGGGAGCGCCGTAAGCTTAGTTCGGTATTAGCTCATATGACGGATGGCGTTATTGCGACGGATCGAAAGGGAAGAGTAATTTTAATTAATGATCCAGCCGCAGCTATGCTAAATGTTTCACGTGAAACGGTTTTGTCTGATCCAGTTGTTTCCCTATTAGATCTTGAAGAAACGCATACGTTTGAAAGCTTGCTTGCCAATCAAGAGTCATTAATTTTGGACTTTAGTACAAAATCGGATCCCTTTATTTTACGAGCTACCATTTCCGCTATTCAAAAAGAGACCGGTTTTATCAACGGGATTATCATTGTCTTGCATGACATTACAGAGCAGGAGAAAATTGATCAAGATCGCCGAGAATTTGTAGCGAATGTTTCACATGAATTGCGTACGCCGTTAACAACGATGCGCAGTTATTTAGATGCGCTTGCAGACGGTGCTTGGCAAGATAAGGACTTAGCTCCAACATTTTTAAATGTAACGCAAACGGAGACAGAGCGAATGATTCGTCTCGTTAACGACTTGCTTCAATTATCTAAGCTAGATAGCCAAGACTACCGATTTAGTCGTGACCCAATCAATTTTGTGAAGTTTTATCATTACATCATTGATCGCTTTGAAATGACAATTGAACAAGGTATTTCGTTCGTGCGCGACTTGCCAAATGAAGCAATCTATGTCGCTATTGATCAAGATAAAATTACACAAGTATTAGATAACATTATTTCCAATGCAATAAAATATTCACCTGAAGGCGGAACCATTACATTTTCAATTGCTCAGCATACGCATGAAATTGTTGTGAGCATTAAAGACCAAGGTATGGGAATTCCAAAATCAAATTTAGCTAAAATTTTCGAACGCTTCTATCGTGTAGATAAAGCACGAACGCGTAAATTAGGCGGAACAGGATTAGGGCTTGCTATTGCCAAGGAAATTATTGAAGCACATGATGGACGCATTTGGGCAGATAGTCAGGAAGGAAAAGGAACAACGATTTACTTTACTCTTCCGATTGAAAGTGAGAATGATGACGAATGGGAATGAGATATGAACATATCAAAACGGCCATCTTAGTTGTTCTCGTCGCTTCCAGTTTAATTATGACGTATCATATATGGACGTATCAGCCTTCTTATAAGGTCATTTCAAAAAATCAACATTTGCAAGAAGTTGAAGTTAGTTCAAAAAGTAAAATAGAAGATCATATTCTTCCAACAGAAGTTCTCTATCATCGAAACGATAATCACTACATGTCTCACGATGAAGATGATGTAAACAAATGGGTAAATGAAATGAAAAAGTGGAAATTTTCGAATGTGACGGACGTTTCGGATGCTATTTCTCCTGATGGATTTTTAAATTATGTCCATGGAAGTAATTCTATTGAAGTGCTGTATCCAGACGCGCTACCTTTGAAAACATTTCAACAGCTTTTTTCATTTTCTCAAACGTCTTTGCCTAATCAAACATTTGACCGTGTACTCATTAAAATTAAGCGTACACCTTCCTTTTTCGTGAGCGTGTATCTTGTGAATTATGAGCAAAAAAAGATTTATTCGGTTACAGTCAAGAATTTGGCCAAAGATGATATCAAAGAATTAGAAGATAAAATGAAGCGTACGTATGCCCCGAGCCTTGTATATAAAGAAAACAAAAATCGGTATATCTTCCTTCCGGAAAATAATATTACGATGAATAGTGAAGTCTACTATACGAGCATGAGGCATTTAGATATTGAAAAATATAAAGAAGCGCTTTTTAACAACCCAGACTATGCACGGAAAGAAACGTCTACAAACCGAGATGTCTACACTGAAGGTACAAAAGTGATCAATGTCAATACGAAGACAGATGTGATGGAATATGTGAATCTTGTAAATTCCACGACCGAGGTAATGGAAGATTATAATTTAATAAATCGCAGCTTTAGCTTCGTTAATGACCACGGCGGCTGGACAGAATCTAATTACAGGTTCAACAGCTGGAATCGCATTACAAAAGAAATTAGCTATCGTTATTATAAAGATAACTATCCAGTGTACAGCAATCAGGGAATGACTGAAATATATCAAAGATGGGGAAATGCGGAGATTTTAAATTACCGTCGTCCTCTTTATCGTTTTGTAAGAGTACAGGACTCGAGTGTAGAAAAGCTGCAGTCATCTCAAAAGGTGATTCAATTAATTGAAAAACATCAAAACTTTGACCCGAATCTGTTAAAAGATATTTCAATAGGCTATCAGCTAGAAGAAGTGTCACAGCAGCCGAAAACCGGCGAAAAGACGGTTGAGTTTAATTCTAATTCTGTCAAACTCGTTCCTTCTTGGTTCTATTATTATAATAGCAAATGGTATCGAATTGCACCGCCGACCGAAGGAGGCGATAACGATGGATTGGAATAGAACAAAAACCATCTTTATTTTCACTTTCTTGATTCTTAATATTTACTTAGGCTATCAGATTTTTAAAACTCATCAAGAAGATCAGTACTCTCTATTTGTGGAGTCGAGCGTGGAAGAACAATTAACGAGTGAAGGCATTGAATATAAACATTTACCTGTAGATGTGAAAGAAGCTTCTTCGTTAAATGCTAAAAGTAAGCTGTTTAAAGAAGAAGACTTAAAAAAGCTGAAAGAGCAAAAAGCAGCGCTGCTTGAGGAAAAAACAATTCGAAGCGTATTGGACAAACCTTTTTCAGTGCCTGAAAAAAATACAAAAGCAAAGCTAAGTCAATTTTTGAAACGATATGTGCTCTCCGGTGAAGATTATGAGCTATGGAACGTTAATAAAGAGAAAAAAACAGTTACATTCTTTCAACAATATAAGAAGCACAAAATCTATGACAATGAAAATGGCATGATCATTGCTCATTTAAATGATAAAGGTGAAATTGTTTCATATGAACAAACGATGCTAGGTTCCGTGAAAACGTTGGATGATGAGCAGGATGTTTTGTCTCCTTTAAAAGCATTGGAAAATTTGTTTTTGAAGGATGAATTGAAAAAGAAAGATTCTGTAACAAACGTAGAGTTTGGATACTATACGTTTGATCTGCCGTTATTAAATTCTCAAGTTTTAGCACCAACTTGGCACATTGTTGTAAATGGAGATACAAGTTATTTTGTAAATGCCTTTGAAGGACAGATCATTAAAAAAGGAAATAAATAAGTATTTGGAGTGAGATAAATGAGCCTGCATTTCAGCGTGCTAGCGAGTGGGAGCACAGGAAATGCGATTTTAGTAAGTGATGGAGAACATTCCTTACTAGTTGATGCAGGGCTGAGCGGAAAACAAATGGAAGCTCTCTTTCAACAAGTAAATCGCAATATCCCGGATTTATCAGGAATTTTAGTGACTCACGAACATAGTGACCATATTAAAGGACTAGGTGTTCTGGCACGTAAATATAAGCTCCCTATTTTCGCAAATGAAAAAACGTGGAACGCAATGGACGGCTTGATCGGCAACATTGATACGGAACAGAAGTTTCACTTTGAAATTGGCCAAACGAAATCGTTTGGTCAATTGGAAGTGGAGTCTTTTGGCGTTTCGCATGATGCTGCAGAGCCTATGTTTTATGTTTTTCATCAAGGGTCTAAAAAATTGACCCTTATTACGGATACCGGCTATGTAAGTGACCGCATGAAAGGTACAATTAAAAATAGTGATATGTACGTATTTGAAAGCAATCATGATGTTGAAATGCTGAGAATGGGGCGCTACCCTTGGAGCATTAAAAGACGAATTTTAAGCGACGTAGGACATGTATCAAATGAAGACGCGGCGCTTGCAATGGCAGATGTGATCGGAGATCAAACCAAACGCATTTACTTGGCGCATTTGAGTCAAGACAATAACATGAAGGAAATTGCCCGCATGTCGGTTGCACAAGTGTTACAACAAAAAGACATCAATGTAGAGGACAATATTCTTCTATGTGATACTGATCCAAAAAGACCAACTGATATTGTTTATGTATAGTCTCTAGAAAGGAAGCGAAAAATAACTTCATTTAGTACGTGAATGCAGACATTCACGATGATAAATGAAGGGTTCGGTGATAGTGTGGAACATTATGATGAAGGCCAAGAGCCGAATAGTCGGCCGCCTAAACGCCGCAGAGGATATTTCGCTTCTGCTCTGATTGGAGCTATTATAGGTGCACTTATTGTACTGCTTCTTATGCCAGCCTTGGTGAGGAACGGGATTTTGCCATACGGATGGATGAATGATGAAAATGGAGATGAACAAACAGGGTCTACGATACAAAAGTCAGTATCTCTTGACGTCACTACGGCCGTCACAAAAGCTGTTTCCGAAGCCAATGCAGCAGTTGTAGGAGTTGTAAACATTCAGAACTCTGAAAGCTTTTGGAATGATGAACGAACTGATGCCGGGACGGGCTCAGGTGTTATTTACAAAAAGCAAGGCAATAAAGCTTATATTGTGACAAACTATCATGTCATTAAAGGCGCTAACGAAATTGAAGTGAGCTTCAGTAACGGTACAAGGGTATCAGCTAAAATTCTTGGCAGCGATGATTTAATGGACTTAGCAGTTCTTGAAATTGATGCAGGTCACGTGACAAAAGTGGCTACCTTCGGAAATTCTGATAAGCTTAAAGCTGGTGAACCAGTGATTGCTATCGGAAACCCGCTAGGCCTTCAATTTTCTGGATCCGTTACACAAGGAGTTGTCTCAGGAGTTAACCGTGTCATTCCTCAAGATTTGAATGGCGATGGAAATCCTGATTGGCAATCAGAAGTCATTCAAACAGATGCCGCAATTAACCCTGGCAATAGCGGGGGTGCTCTTGTTAATATTGATGGTGAATTAATAGGCATTAATTCCATGAAAATTGCCCAAGAAGCAGTTGAAGGCATTGGTCTTGCAATACCAATTAACATGGCTAGGCCCATTATTAATGACTTAGAACGATATGGTGAAGTTAGACGTCCGTATCTTGGAGTTAGTACACTATCATTAAGTGAGGTATCAGGGTATCATTTAAAAGAAACCCTTAAGTTACCGCATGATGTAGTAAACGGAGTCGCTGTTCTAAAAGTCGAGCCAGGTTCGCCAGCCGCTAAAGCTGGGTTGAAGGAATATGATGTGATTGTTGAGCTAGATCACAGCAAAGTAAGGGATATTGCGACACTTCGCAAACACCTCTACATTGAAAAAGAAATTGGCGATAAAATGAATGTAACGTTCTATCGTGATGGCAAAAAGAAATCCACAGAAGTAAAATTAACGCGTCAAATGAAGTAAAAGAAAAGTTATCCACAGGGGATAAACTCCTGTGGTTTTTTAATGAAAAGAATAGAGAAAGGAAGATAAATACATGAAGATATATTGCTGTTTAGAACACACGGAACTAGCGCTGGATGTAATGGTAGATGAGATTGAGCTAGCACCTGTTTTTGAAAAAATAGAAAATTCAACTGACAAAAAAAGCTGCGAATATTGTGACAATGAAGCTGTATATGTAGTAGGGAACTAATATTCTTATACAAAATGTGGATATAGCATGTGGATATGTGGATAATATCTGTGGATAAGGGATAAAGGAGAGGAGAATAGCCTGTGAATATCTCTATTATAACCATTGGGAAGTTAAAAGAAAAATACTTAAAACAAGGCATTGAAGAATATTTAAAGCGTTTATCAAGCTATGCAAAAGTAGAAATTATTGAGCTTGCAGATGAAAAAGCGCCCGAAAACTTAAGTGAATCTGAAATGGAACAGGTGAAACAAAAAGAAGGAGAACGCATCTTAGCGAAAATCTCAGATGATACTCACGTGATCGCATTAGCTATCAACGGAAAACAAAAATCTTCCGAGGAACTGGCAAAAGAAATCGATTCATTAGCTACTTACGGAAAAAGTAAAGTAGCGTTTGTCATTGGCGGATCGCTTGGCTTAAGCAGCGAAGTAATGAAACGTTCAAACGCAGCTCTTTCTTTTTCAAAAATGACCTTTCCTCATCAGCTTATGCGCCTAGTATTAGTAGAACAGATTTACCGAGCTTTTCGTATTATTCGAAATGAACCGTATCATAAATAGAACGTGTGGATATTTTTTCATTAAAAGCAGAGGCAGAAGGAAATGTGAAACCTTCTGCCTCTGCTTTTATCATATGTGGATAAATAGCACACGTCTATAAAAAGAACAATTGAGTTTGAGCAAACGAGCTCTTATTTAAGAAACAGAAAAACCTTCGTCTTCTTTCACTCCAGCTCTGTCTTTAAACTCATCAAGTAACGCACGCACTTCATCAGTCGTTTCCGTGCTCATCAGGAGATTTCTTAATTCACTTGCACCGCGGAACCCACGAACGTAAATTTTGAAAAAGCGTCGAAGCGGTTTGAAAGGGCGCGGCTCTAGCTCTTCAGAATATTTGTCATGAAGGTCTAGCTGCAGGCGAAGAAGTTCTAATAGCTCTTCGCTTGTGTGCTCTTTCTTTTCTTTTTCAAACGCAAACGGATTATGGAAAATTCCGCGTCCAATCATAATTCCATCAACGCCGTACTTCTCCGCAAGTTCAAGACCTTTCTGGCGGTCAGGAATATCACCGTTAATTGTTAGTAGCGTATGAGGCGCGATTTCGTCACGAAGCTTCTTAATCTCCGGAATTAACTCCCAGTGCGCGTCAACATCGCTCATTTCTTTTTTCGTACGAAGGTGAATAGAAAGGTTCACGATATCCTGTTCTAAAATGTGCTTCAGCCAGTCGTACCACTCATCAACTTGCGTATAGCCAAGACGAGTCTTTACGCTTACTGGAAGCCCTCCAGCTTTGGCTGCCTGGATAATCTCAGCCGCAGTATCTGGACGGCGAATCAAACCAGAACCTTTTCCGTTTCCTGCAACGTTCTGTACAGGGCAGCCCATATTAATATCAATGCCGCGAAAGCCCATTTCTGCCATGCCAATACTCATTTGACGGAAGTATTCAGGCTTATCTCCCCAAATATGCGCAACGATTGGCTGTTCATCATCTGTAAACGTCAAACGTCCTTTTACGCTATCTTTTCCTTTCGGATGGCAGTAGCTTTCCGTATTCGTAAACTCTGTAAAAAATACGTCAGGTCGCGCTGCTTCAGTCACAACATGGCGAAAAACGACATCCGTCACAGCTTCCATCGGTGCCAAAATAAAAAACGGACGCGGCAACTCATGCCAAAAATTATCTTTCATCTTATATCTAAACCCTTTCTTTTAGGGAAAACATCTTCCCAAAATTAAAAAGTGTAATTTCTCTTATCGGGTTGAATGCTAGTATAAACTTCAACCAATATATACTTTAATGGTATGGAACGAAAAGTGCAAGGGAACAAGACATTTTGTTTTGACGGAAAACCATACCATAAATAAAAAGTATTAAAAAGATCTCTAAGTCTAACTTTGACATTTTTTTAATTAACCAACCCTATTGATCCCTTCTTTCCGAACCTCTAAACTAAAACTAACAGTTTAATGGAAAAAGGTGGAGTCAATGAATAATCGGTTACTAGTCAATTCAAAAAACACCAGTCTCTTGCATGAGCTTGTAACGTCTTTAAAACAGTGTAAAAGCTTTTATTTTAGTGTGGCTTTTATTAATTTTAGCGGACTTCAGCTTCTTTTAGATCCTTTGAAGGAAGCGGCTAGTCGAGGCGTGGAAGGGCGTATTATTACATCAACTTATCTGAATTTTACAGAAGTGAAGGCATTAGAGAAAATTAAGAACTTTGATCATATTGACCTTAAAGTGTTTAGTGAAGTCGAAGAGAAGGGGTTTCATACGAAGGTTTATATTTTTGAGTATGAAAACGATTATAAAGTGATTATAGGTTCCGCGAATATAACGCAAAGCGCTTTAAAAAGCAATATTGAGTGGAATGTGGAAGTTGTGTCAAAGGGTGAGTCTCCTTTTGTTCAAGATGTACTAAAGGAATATGAGTATTTGTGGGAGATCAGTGATGATGCGACGAGCGAGTTTTTGACGGAGTACGAGAAATTTTTAGGTACGTTAAAAGAAGCATCGTACAAGCCTCAGCAGGTATTCGAACGAAGTAACTATATTGTCCCGAATAAAATGCAGCAGCGAGCGATGGAAAACTTGAGACGCTTGCGTAGCTTTGGCGAAACAAAAGCGCTTGTAATTGCGGCTACGGGTACAGGGAAAACGTATATGTCAGCTTTTGACGTTCAGAAAGTTAAACCCAAAAGGCTGCTTTTTATTGTGCACAGAGAAGAGATTTTAAAAAAAGCAAAAGAAACATTTGAAATACTGTTTGTTAATGAATCGATGACTTTTGGTCTTTTGACAGGGAATTCAAAGGATAAAGAGGCAGATTACATATTTGCGACGATTCAAACACTAACGAAATATTACAGTGAATTCGATCGAGACCAATTTGATTATATTATTTATGATGAAGCCCATCACGCAACGAGCCCATCTTATCAAAGGATAATGGAGTATTTCAACCCAGTCTTTATGCTAGGAATGACAGCTACACCGGAGCGAAGTGACAGCATGAACGTATTTGATCTGTTTGATAATAATGTTGGAATTGAAGTGAGACTTCATGAAGCGTTGGAAGATCAATTGGTGGTGCCGTTTCATTACTTTGGTATCACAGATATTGAAGGTGTAGATTTAAGCGATATAGATATTGATGATATTACAGAGGTTACCAAGCGTTTAAAAGTAAATGAGCGCGTTGATTTTATTATTGAAAAAATGGAGTTTTATGGTCATGATGGTCTAAAGCGTAAAGCGCTCGGATTCTGCGCAAGCGTTGAGCATGCAGAGTATATGGCAGAAGAGTTCAATAAGCGAGGCTATAAAAGTGAGGTTTTACATGGGAGTCACTCGATTCCTTATCGTCAAGCATATATTGAGCGTTTAGAAAACGAGGACGATGAACTAGAAGTTATTTTTTCTGTTGATATTTTTAATGAAGGTGTCGACATACCATCAGTAAATTCGGTGTTAATGCTTCGCCCAACGAACTCTCCTATTGTATTTATACAGCAGTTAGGTCGCGGCTTGCGTAAGCATGAGAGTAAATCATTTCTAACAGTGCTCGACTGTATAGGAAACCATAGCAAAGTCTTTTTAATTGCGCTCGCGCTAAACGGCAGCCGCTATTACGATAAAGAAAGCTTAAAAGTTGCCATCGCCACAGGGTTTCCAAGTATTCCAGGGGCAACGCATATTCAAATGGATGAGATTTCTCGCGATCGCATTTTAGCTCAAATTGATCATGAAAACTTTAATTCCATGAAATATTTGAAAGAAGAATACAATGAATTTAAAAAGCTAAACCAAGGAAGAATTCCTTATTATTTGTTGGATTATTTAACATTTGACGGAGCACCAGATCCAATCAAGTTTATTAATAAAGAAAAGTCGTATCTTCAGTTTGTAGCGAAGACTGAAAAAGACGACCAGCTCAGATTACTTTTATTGCATAAAGACTTTGAAAGTGCACTAAAAGAGCTATCTAGCAAGCTGCCAATCAAGAGAGTTTACGAGTTTGTTATTTTAAAATATTTATTAAATCACAATCACATTTCATTGTCCCAGGCGAAGCAAGAAGTTTTAAAATATGTAGATAACGTTGAAGAAGATTCAGTACAACACGCATTTGAAGTGTTAAATCAAGACTACTACGACAGCGTTCAACTTCGTTCAAAGCTCAAGCTAATTGAGTTTACTGGAGAAGAAGCGGTAAAAACAGAGCGCTTTACCAATGTGCTGGATAATACACAGTTTAAGCAGTTCATTAAGGACGCGATTGATTATGGAATTTTCCGCTATGAAAAAGAGTTTGGAAAAGAAGATTATGGAATTCCACATTTAAAACTGTATGAACAATATACCATGATGGACCCCGCATTGTTATCAAACTATCGTAAAACGCATAGCTCATTCCGTGGTTCTGGCTTGTTAGTAAATGAAAAAGAGTTCTTTTTATTTATTGATCTTCATAAGGAAGAAGATATTAAAGAAAGTATTAACTATCAGGACAAGTTCATTGATAAGCGTACGTTCCACTGGCAAACACCAAACAGTACGGCACAGACGTCTGAGCGAGGAAAGAATATTATTTTTAATAAAGACAGAGGCATTCATCTACACTTATTTATACGAAAATACCGTGAAATTGACGGTAAGACCGAGCCGTTCATCTATATTGGAAAAGGAAACACGGTCGAGTATCATGGTGAAAAGCCAATCACAGTTATTTTAGAGCTTGAACACGAAGTGCCAAAGCTTTTGTATACGGAGTTTACTGAAAAAGTATGAATGCGGGACAAAAGTAGTGTAGTTGAAGTGAAAAACGAACCATTAATCAAACTGTTTGATTAGTAGTTCGTTTTTTTGTTACGGTGAACGTAGATCTTATCTGTTTCGTTCCTTCTAGCAGTTGATTTCCGTGCAAGGCGAAGCCTTGCACGGAAATCAACTGCGGTGTCACAAGCGATTCACCTCGTGTATCCCATTTGTTCGTCGTTAGATGGAATTCATTTCGTTATGTCCCATCCTCATTTTTCTTTCACCAATAATTCAACTGCCGGAATATCTGCAGGAGCCCAAACAAGTGAAAGGAGATTTTCTTTGTTTAGCCAAAGCAGCTTTGCATGCTCGGTTGGTTGAGGGGTACCTTCTATGATTTCTGCTTTAATTGCAATAAGTTCAATAATAAATGTTTTGTATTCGTGTACGTGTTCATTATGTAAATCAATCGTTTTTACTTTACAATGTAGCTCTTCTTCAATTTCTCTAACTAAAGCAGAGTAAATATCTTCGCCTTCTTCTACTTTACCACCAGGAAATTCCCATAAGTTCGCTAGTGACATATTATTGGAGCGCAAGGCACAAAGTACTTCTTCTTTTTCATTTTCGATTACTGCGGCAACGACTTTTACTTTTTTCTTCATTAGTCATCCTCCTTAAGTAGCTTTTTACTTTATCATAACATAGGAGAGTAGCGGGTTATATCCTAGGTGATTTGTTCATAGATCATAGTGGAGTTATTCTATAATACATAAAATAAACATACTAAAACCACGTCTGTCACTCACAACAGACGTGGTTTCATTACGTATTAATGCTTTTTGTAAGGAGCCCCGTCCTTAGAAGGGAGTCCAGAAATGTATCCGACACCACCTGTTTCTTGAATGCCAATGCTTTCTTTCATCGCGTTAGCTAACTCTTCTTTATCAACAGCGGTAATATTTTTGTCGCTGATGTCCTCGCCCGGGTGCTGATAGTTGCTTAGTACGTAGCGAGAGTTTTTAATGTTTTCTACTGCAAGAAGTCCCGTTGCTTCTGCTCCCACTGGAACCGAAAGGATGCGTGATAGTTTTTTGGTTTTTACATTATAGGCCCATACAAAGTTGTTTGTGTGCAGTGAGCTGTCTTCTCCGATAAACAGTGTATTTAAGTCATTTGAATACGTAAGGTTATCAGGGTTGGCAATTTTATTTGGATCCGCTGTATTGCCGTATGCATCTGCTTTTTCTAGGTCTTGTCCAATCAATAGCCCTTCCATACTTGCAGGAACGTAGCGGCTGTTAATCTTGCCTTTTGCTTGGTCTTTTTGATGCGAGCCTAAGTTCAGCTGGTAGGTCACACCAGACTCTAATTTTGGAAGCTGGATATCATCTTGTACAGCACCAGGCTCTTTTAGCATGGCACTATTTTGGTAAGAAATAGCCATATACGCTTTTTTGTCTTTTTTATTAACCGTTAGTCCTTCCATCTTGTTGAATTCAGACGTGGCACCTAGAATCGCACCGTATCTGCGTGATTCTAAAAAGGCAGCTGCTTTTTCCATGCCAGGCTTTACTTTTAAATATTCAACTTTTTTACTTGCGGCGGTTTTGACTGCTTTAAATCCTTTTGTAGGCTGGTTGGCTGTTTCAAAAATATCACTGAATTTTGTGCCTTTGTCGATTATTGTTTTCACTTCATTGTCTGTTGCATGGCCAAGCTTAATCCACTGAAGGTCGCCTTTCCCTCCATTTTTTGTGCTCGTTTGTTTAAACTTTGCGGCATAAAGAGTTCCTGCTGAGAAGTCTTTTTCCTTATCTGCTACATACATAAACATCATGGTATTAGACCCATCGTCTCCAAAAAGAGCGGTTTTATTATCTGGAAGTACCTGCATCATTTCATGTGAAAAACGGCCTGTGCTGTAATGTTTTACGACAGACGCATCGCCGCTTTCATCCACTGAAATTTCTGGAATCCAGCCGTAGTAGTAAGGGTTTGCTTTTGACGTGTCACCGAAATAAAGCTTAGCGAAGTTCGTAACGTCTTTATAAGAGCTAGATGCAGGGTCTTCAAAAGCGCGTGCATCAGGCTCGTATTCTTCTGAACCGAGGTGAGTACCCCAATCCGTTGTAGAGCCATTACACGGCGTCCACAAACCATTTACATTAGAAAAATCAATTTTTTTAGCATGGTTGACGGTTAGTTTTCCTGTTTTATCATCTCGGTCAACTTGTGTAAGCGTCATGGAAGCAGGAAGACCGGAAATCTCTTTTCCAGCATTATTAACAGATTCGTATTCATAATGTGAAATAATATAAGACTTACCGTTAATGGTAATAAAGCTGTTTGAATCCGGCGCGTCTGATACATACGGTGATGGCTGATCAGGAACGCTTCGGTCAATAATTGGATCCCCGTTTGCATCGATTGGTGTACCTGCGGCGATTAATTCTCCTTTATTATCGACAATTTTATCTTTTGAAAGAAAGAGTTGGTTATAGTTAAGCGGCGTTTCTTCCACACTTCCATCTTTATACGTTACTTTTACAGAGGCCTCTGTATACGTTTTAATCATATTCTCAATCGTAGTAGGTGCTTTCATTGGCTGAAACTCGACGCTTTTGATTTGTTTTGGATGTTGAACTGGATGATGCTCTGCTGCAAAAGCAGAAGCGGCGCTAGAAGCTAAGAGAGTGAGAGATAGTCCAAGAGATACTCGTTTTTTCATGGTTGATAACCTCCAAATCGTATTCATACATTTATTAAATCATTTGATTGTTGAGGAAATATGAAGAGAAGCAGTGGATTTGTTGAGCTGTTGTTAAGAACGTTGAACATTTAGATGACAAGTTTAACTAGAAGTTATTCAGCTATCTTTCAGAATTTGTTCAGATAGCATTCAGCTGGGCTTCATAGTGAATTCATGTTCCGCTCTTACAATAAACACATAGCTAAAGAGGACAAGAAGCGCTTTGGCTCGTACAGCAAAAGTGAAAGGTATTTTAGCAGGAAAAAACGTTACTCCAATGGCGCTATTTTGATAAATGACCGCTGCTAAAACCTTTAGCTTGTGCTGTAAATACATTGGAAATTACGCGGAGGTATAATCATGATTGGAAAAGTATTAGCAGGAAAAGCAGTAGTAGCAAAAGCCGTGGGAGGTGCCACAATTGGAACAGCTATCGCTCTTGGTTCAATGACAAGTGCATTTGCTTCAGACGGTCAGCACATTACTTCAACAAAAGCGTCGGCTCATACTGAAGCGGCCACATATACACAAGCTCAAGCAAAAACAATTGCTTTAAAGAACTGCGGAGGAACGGTTCAATCGGTTTCTTTTGAAAATAACGCCTATACGTTTTTAATTCACGGAAAAGATAATCAAGACCATCATGTGAAAGTAAATGCACACAGCGGAAAAGTGGTAAAGGTTGAAAAACTATCTTTTTCTCAAAGTGAGGCACAAGCAGTAGCGGTGAAAAACTGTGGAGGAACGGTTAAGTCTGTAGGCTTCAACGATGGAGTGTATACGTTCTTAATTCATGGAAATGATAGCCGTGATCACCACGTACAAGTCAATGCACAAAGTGGAAAAGTGATTCAAATTCAAAGCGCTGCATTTACAAAAGCACAGGTTCAATCAATTGCATTAAAAAATTGCAGTGGAACGATTCAATCGAGTTCATATGCAAATGATGTATACACATTTTTAATTCACGGAAAAGATAACAAAGATCACCATGTGAAAATAAACGCTGAAACAGGAAAAGTAATCAAAGTCGAAGCGGTAAAGTTTACGCAAGAACAAGCTAAACAAGCTGCTCTTCAACAGCACAAAGGAACGGTTCAATCTGTTTCATTCAGTGAACAAGCGTACACGTTTGTCATTAAAGGAACAGACAACGTACAACATACTGTAAAAATCAGTTCTCAAACAGGAAAAGTGTGCTGATTTGATACAAAAGACGATTGCTTCACGGCAATCGTCTTTTTTACGTCAAGGGCAATACGATTTCAAAAGCAGTTCCTGCATTCAATTTGCTCTCTACACGTATTTTCCCCCCGTGCAGCTCTATAATAGATGCGCTAATGGCCAAGCCTAAGCCCGCTCCTCCATATGCCCGAGAGCGTGAAGCATCAGCTTTGTAAAATCGCTCAAATAAATGAGGAAGGTGTTCTTGAGGAATACCATGACCGTTATCTTGTATTATTAACGAAAGTTCTTTCTCATTTATTTTTCCTATCACTTGAATAACTCCTGTAGTTGGATTTGTATGCTGTACGGCGTTGGAAAATAAGTTTAAAACAACTTGTTTAAATTGATCTTTGTTAATGTCTGATGGTAAACGGCTTGGAAAGTCGAATAAAACCTTTCTGTTCCTCGCCAATAGTATGAGTTGAGGTTTCATATCTAAAATCAACTCATCTACAAAACAGTATTCTTTTTGAAACGGTGGAAGTTGATCAAGCTGAGCAAGAAGCAGAAGATCCTGAATAAGTTTGTGCAGTCTTTTGGACTCTCCATACATGCTTTTTAATGCGTCGTTTAATTGTTCTGGATTACTGCTAGCCCCTCTTAATAAAACTTCTAAAAAGCCGTGAATAGATGTAAGCGGCGTTCGCAGTTCATGCGAAGCATCCGCAACAAAACGCCGCATTTGTTCTTTGGCTTCTGTTTCTGCTTTAAATGCTTTTTCAAGACGTTCAAGCATTTCATTAATAGAAAGAGAAAGGCGATCCATTTCGATTTGTCCTTGATTAACAGGCAAGCGGTCATGTAAGCTTCCGGCATTAATATGCTCTACTTTTTTAGTAGTAGTAAACAAAGGGACTAACGTCTGTTTTAAAACAGAAGAAAAAACAAAAAAAGCAATGGTCATTGCGGTAAGTGAAAGCATTAAAAAGATGAGCATTTGTCTGATTAAGAGGTCTCTTAATGATTCTGTGGGAGTATTAATTTGAATAACTCCCTGTATTTCTCCATCAAAGATAATGGGTTTTAAAACAATGACTTGCTCTTGATGACCATCCATTTTTTTTATGAGGCTCGTCGTGTTGTCCGGCTGTTTGCTGTTTTTCATTACTTGTTTGTATGCAGATGCAGAAAGCTTAGGGAAGTAAGAATGATGTGGATCCTTAGCCAGCCGTAAAAAGGTGCTTTTTTGATTGATAAAGGTAATATTAACGCCCGGGAAATAAACCATTGGTCTTGATGATTGTTTTACATTCTGGCTTGTTTCAATATCGTGCTTCCAGACATCATCGGGAATCAAGTGAATTTGGTCTTCGATGCTTCTAATTTTATTTGTGTAAATAAATTGCTTCATAAATACGTATTGAAAAACGCCTATCAGCATCAGTAAACTCAAAATAACGAGTAAACTTCTAGATAAAAGCTGAAGGCGAAGAGAGTTCAAATGAAAGAAACGTTTGTGCTTCATGAAATATCAATCCGGTACCCTACACCGCGAAGCGTTCGAATAACGGTTCGGCTATGGTCCTGTAATTTTTCTCTCAGTGATCGAATGTATACTTCAACAATGTTTTCTTCTCCTCCAAAATCATATCCCCACACTCGATCTAAAATGGTGGATTTACTTAGTACGAGACCGTGATTAATAACTAAGAATTTTAAGAGTGCATATTCAGTAGGGGATAAATCAAGTATGTGATTAAGGTATTTAATTTCTTTGCGGCGGTCATCAATTTTAAATGGACCGATGGATACTTCGTCTAATAAGTTGGGAAATTGATTGCGGATTCTAGCTTGAATGCGCGCAAGAAGTTCTTCAAAACTGAAGGGTTTGACCATATAATCATCTGCTCCAATAGTCAGCCCCTTTACTCGATCGTCCACTTGATCTTTTGCTGTTAGCATGATGACAGCTATATTCCCCATTTTCTTTAACAAGCGGCATACTTCAAATCCATCCATTCCCGGAAGCATAACATCTACAATAGCGATATGAGGCTTGAATTCTTTGGCTATATTAATGCCTTCCATTCCGTCTTGGGCAGCTTTGATATCAAATCCTTCATTCGTTAACCCTAAAGATAAAAACTGTAAAATAGTTGGTTCGTCATCTATAAGCAAGACTTTAATTCCTTTTAGTTGATCCATCATGGTGAAAACTCCTTTGCTCCTCTACTTTCTATTATGCTTTTTTATCTGAAACAGCCCTGAATAATAGCTGAAAGCAAGCTGAAAAATAGTAGCTATTCTTATATCTTCAGCTAACTTTAAGCTTCTATTCGTCTTATTCTCAGAAATCTTTTGCATAATGAACGGCGTACTAGATAGAACGCCATAGACGGAAAGTCTAATGGTGAAGGAGGAGGAAATGTAAGGATGATTAAATGGGCAAAAGTATTGTCTACATCTGCTTTAGGAGCTGCAGTTGCATTTAGCTCTATTACAACGAGTCACGCTGCAGAGATGAAGACAGCGAAAGCAGAGACAACTGAACATGTCAGTATCTCGCAAGCTCAGGCAAATGGTATTGCTCTGCAAGATTGCGACGGGACAGTCACATCTACGGAATTTAAGCAAGAATCAAGTGTGTATGTGATTACAATTGCAACGAATAACCTTGAGCAAAGAATCGTAGAAGTAAGCGCAAGCACTGGAAAAGTAGTGAAGAAGCAAGAAGTGAAGTTATGGACACAAAATCAAGTGAAAGAATCCATTTCTAAGCAGTATACAGGAGCGATTCAATCTATTACATTTAACAAAGAAACGCATGAATATACGTTAACTGTAGTAGATGGCAAAGTAGAATATACGCTAACCGTGGATGGTCTAACGGGGAAAGTCATTCATGAGAATAAAAAAGAGCTGCAGCTAATATCAGAGCAAAAAATAAAAGAAGCAATTGTTAAACAATATAGTGGTTACGTATATAGTCTAGAGTTTAAAGAATCCGCTAGTCAGTATGTCGCAGTGATTCTTAAAGATAGCACTCAATATACGGTAACGTTAGATGCTTTCACAGGAAAAGTAGTTAATACTTCTCAGCAAGCAGTGAAGCTATTAACGAGACAAGATGCAAAAGATCTTGCACTGGCTACATATGCAGGTAAGGTGAAAATGGTAGAATATGATCAAAACGCAGCGATTTTCACAATAAAAATAATCAAAGATAATACGGAATACACCGTTACAATCGATGCGGTTTCGGGTGAAATCACACATGTAAAACATGATAAGCTTCAGCCGTTAACGGAGACCGCTGTAAAAGTTCTTGCTTTAAAACATCAAGAAGGAAAAGTAGAGCATATTGAGCTTATAACAGAAAACTCAATAACTGTATACGTGGTGACTTTAGTGAGCGGAAGCAAGCAGCAGACGCTTAAGTTCGATGCATATACTGGACAAGAGTGCTCATAATTTTTTATCTTAAAACATAAAACATACATTTCATTTTTCATTCATATCAAGCAGAGGGTGCTTCAAGGCATCCTCTGCTTTTCTATTTTGTAACTGGAAACATTACCGGTTATCTATGTTAAGATAAATGTAGATTATTCTCGTAAAATGGATAAAACTAGAATGAACTAAATTAAATAGATAGGGTGTACACATGAGAAAAGAAGTACAAGTTATAGCCAAAGAAGCTTTTATTAAAAAAGTGAATAAAGGTTATCCACTCATTGAAAAAGATGCGCTTGTTGATGGTCATAAACTGCAAGAAGAAGGCGTTATTATTAACTTAGTCACTCCAAAAAATCAATTCTTAGCCAAAGGCTATTATGGAAAACAAAACAAAGGCTACGGATGGATTCTGACGAAGAAGAAAAGTGAACAAATTGACGCGGCGTTTTTTGTACGAAAAATTCAGCGAGCTATTGCCTCTCGTCACGATTTTTATGCGTCTGAAGATACAACTGCTTTTCGTGTATTTAATAGTGAAGGTGACGGAATTGGCGGCTTAATCATTGATTATTATGACGGATATTACGTCACGAGCTGGTATAGTGAAGGAATTTATCAATTTAAAGAATACGTTATTGAAGCTTTAAAATCTGCGCCTAACTTTAAAGGGCTGTACCAGAAAAAACGTTTCAACGTAAAAGGGCAGTATATTGAAGAAGATGATTTTGTAGTAGGGGATAAAGGTGAGTTCCCTTTAATTGTAAGAGAAAATGGTATTCGTTTTGCCGTTTATTTAAATGACGGAGCGATGGTTGGGGTCTTTTTAGATCAGCGAGACGTCCGTAAAACGATTCGAGATAAATATGCAAAAGGAAAGACCGTTCTAAACATGTTTTCGTATACAGGCGCATTTTCAGTGGCGGCCGCTCTTGGAGGAGCTGCGAAAACAACAAGTGTCGACTTGGCCAATCGCAGCTTGGCAAAAACAATTGAGCAATTTAGTGTAAATGGAATTGATCACGAAGCACAGGACATTATTGTGGAAGATGTTTTTAAGTATTTTAAATATGCGGTTAAGAAGAATATGACGTTCGATCTTGTGGTGCTAGATCCGCCGAGCTTTGCTAAATCGAAAAAGCATACGTTCAGCGCGGCAAAAGACTACAAAGATTTATTAAAAGAAGCCATTGCTCTTACAAAGCCAAATGGTGTCATTGTAGCTTCGACGAATGCAAGTAATTTTGATATGAAAAAATTTCATTCGTTTATTGAAAAAGCTTTTAACGAAAAAGGGGAACGTTACAAAATGATGGAGCAGTTCTCTCTTCCAGCTGATTTTAAAACAATAAAAGAATTTAAGTCAGGTGATTATCTCAAAGTCGTGTTTATTCAAAAAGTAAATCGTTAAATGCAAGGCTGCATGATGAACTCATGCAGCTTATTTATTTTGATGAAATAACGCTTACAAGCTATTTTGAAGGGAATAAAATGAAGGTGAAAGATAAAAATTGTCAATATGTATGATAAAATAATAAAGGAATTATGCTCAACACTTCACAAATTTACAATATCATCCTTATGAAACGTATTTTTACAATTATTTTATTTTAAAGGGGACAAGTATTGGGTACGAAGGGGAAAGAGCATACTACTATTATTATTTAAAAACATGAAAGGAGAAAGATTATGGCTGAAACAACTAAAAAGCCTGCCGGTGAAGTGAAGTTTATTCCTTTATTAATTTGTCTGGCAATCGGACTTGTTTTATGGTTTATTACACCTCCGTCCGGACTTGATGTGAAGGCTTGGCACTTATTCGCTATTTTTGTGGCTACTATCGTAGGTCTTATCATTAAACCATTGCCATTAGGCAGTGTAGCTATTTTATCTTTAACCATTATTGTATTAACTAATACATTAACACTTGAACAATCGCTCAGCGGTTTTCAAAATACGACGATTTGGTTGATCGTTATTGCATTCTTTATTTCTAGAGGTTTTATTAAGACTGGTCTAGGAACAAGGGTTGCCTATATCTTTGTTCGTTTGTTCGGTAAAAAGACGTTGGGACTATCGTATTCTCTTATCGTAAGTGATTTACTTTTATCACCTGCAATGCCGTCTAATACAGCACGAGCTGGAGGAATTATTCTTCCAATCATTCGTTCTTTATCTGAAACATACGGATCGAGAACTGGAGACGGTACGGAGCGCAGAGTCGGTGCTTTCTTAACAAAAGTATCGTTTCAAGGAGATATGATTACATCGGCTATGTTCGTAACGGCAATGGCGGCCAATCCTCTTGCTGTTAAAATGACGGAACAAATTACAGGAAAGACTATTTCATGGGTTGGATGGGCAGCGGCTGCAATCGTACCTGGAATTATTAGTTTAATTGTGATTCCGCTCGTTATTTATAAGCTGTATCCGCCAGAATTAAAAGAAACGCCGGAAGCATCTGAAATTGCAGCAAAAAAACTAAATGAAATGGGCCCGCTAAAGAAAGAAGAATGGTACATGATTGGGGTATTTTTACTTCTTCTTGTGCTGTGGATTTTTGGCGCTAATTTAAATATTAATGCAACAACAACTGCTTTTATTGGTCTATGTGCGCTGCTTTTAACGCAAGTGTTAAGCTGGTCGGACATCAAAAAAGAACAGGGAGCATGGGATACATTAGTCTGGTTTGCTGTTTTGGTTATGATGGCAACTTTCTTAAATGATCTAGGCATGATTCCTTGGTTCAGTGATCTGATGAAAGGCACTGTTAGTCATATGTCTTGGATGACGGCGTTGATTGTACTAGCTATTGCGTATTTTTATTCTCACTACTTTTTTGCGAGTAACACGGCTCACGTCAGCGCTATGTACGCAGCATTTCTATCTGTCATCGTGGCCGCTGGTGCGCCTCCGTTACTGTCAGCATTAATTTTAGCGTTCTTTAGCAATTTATTTGGCTGTTTAACTCACTACGGCAGTGGACCGGCACCGGTGTTCTTCGGTAGTGGATATGTAACGCAGCAAAAATGGTGGTCGCTCGGCTTTTTAATTTCAATTATTCATATTATCATTTGGATTGGAATTGGCGGCTTGTGGTGGAAACTGCTAGGTCTATGGTAAAAAAAACAGTGGCGCAGGCCACTGTTTTTTTATGCTTCAGCCCAAACGGATACAGAGCCGCCATTTACAGGGAAGTGTCCGTAGCCGTCTTCTTCAATCACAACTTGGTCTTCTCGGTTCTTTGTGAAGTCGATCCACGTTTGTCCGCTTCGGTGTTCGCCGACGAACATTCTCTTTTCGCCGTCTTCGCCGTTTGACATCACCACAGCGCATCCAGACTTCTCAAATTCCTCTACACCATGCCTTACCCATCCAATGGTATTCGGGTGATCAAAATAATCGTCTTGCTGTCCGTATGCTTTGTCATAGCGTACGTGCAAGAGAGCAGAAATATCTTTTTCTTTTCCCTCAATTGGATGCTCTCCGCCTATCCCAAAATAGTCTCCGTAAAATACACAAGGATAGCCGTCTTCACGAAGTAAAATTAGAGCGTAAGCACTTTGTTTGAACCAATCTTCTACCCAAGATTCTAAAGATTCATTTGGCTGAGAGTCATGGTTATCTACAAATGTGACAACATTCAACGGATGAGTCTTAACCAATGTATCATCAAAAATTGTGGTTAAATCAAAATCTCTTCCTTGCTGAGAGGCTTCATGCAGTTTGTAATGCAGCGATACGTCAAACAAATCAATTTGATAATCAATAACGTCTAAAAATTCCTGACAGGCTGTTAATTCTGGATTCCAAAACTCTCCCACAAAATAAAATGGCTTTTCTTGAGAAGAGGACAATTCGTGAGCAAACTCTTTAATAAAATCATGGTTAATATGTTTAATGGCGTCTAATCGGTAACCGTCGCACTGCAGGGTGTCTGCTAACCATTTTCCCCATTTGATCATTTCTTCTCGAACTTCAGGGTGGTCGTAATCAATATTCGCAAACATTAAATAATCGTAGTTGCCAAACTCTTGATCAACATTTTCGTTCCAGCTTTTGTTTTCCCCGGCAATACGAAACACACCTTCTTTTCCGTTTTTATCATCGTAATCAGTGCCATTAAAATGATTAAAGTTCCATTTGAAAGAAGAATATTGATCGCCGCGCCCTTCAAATGTAAACTTTGTCCACCCTTCAATTTCAAAGGGTTCAGAAATCTCTTCTGTTCGGTTCATGGGGTCTACTTCAATGACGTGGAAGGTTTCTTTTTCATCCGCTGCAGCTTTATGATTCATCACAATATCAACATAGACATTAATTCCGTGATTATGACAGGCATCAATTGCTTCATGCAGCTCTTGCTTGGTTCCATACTTTGTACGAACGGTTCCTTTTTGATCAAACTCGCCAAGATCATATAAGTCGTAAACGCCGTAGCCATTATCCTCTGATGAAACACCTTTTGTAACCGGGGGAATCCACACGGAATCAATTCCTTGTTCTTTTAGTTGAGGAGCGAGCTCTTTGAGGCGTTTCCAATGCTCGCCATCAGCTGGCACATGCCATTCGAAAAATTGCATAATTGTATGATTCCGTTCCAAGTTAAATCATCCTCCTTTTAAATAAAAAGATATAATCGCTCACGGATAGTTCTTTAGAATCAAATGAGGAATTGATTATATTTTTTCTTTTAACGTTCCTGTTATCCCTATTCCTTAAACCTTTTTCAATATATGATGCTTAAGAAAATCTTAAGATTCCCCCTTCTTTTTTCTTAAGAAATGCAGTTTACAATAAAACCCATAGACGAAATGACCCATGATATACTTTTGAAAGGAGTGTGAGAAATCAATGAACGAATATGTGGTTTTAGTCGTAGATGATGAGCAAGAAATCCGCAATGGTATTGCTATTTATTTAAAAAATGAAGGTATTAAAGTCTTTACGGCCAAAGATGGAATCGAAGCCATAGAGATACTAAATAAAGAAAAAGTTCACTTGATTATTCTGGATATTATGATGCCAAGGCAAGACGGCATTTCAACAACGTTTAAAATTCGAGAACAAAAAAATATCCCGATTATTATGCTGAGTGCTAAAAGCGAAGATGCCGATAAAGTGCTTGGTCTGCAGGTAGGAGCAGACGATTATGTGACAAAACCTTTTAATCCATTAGAGCTGATAGCAAGAGTTAAATCACAGTTAAGAAGATATGTGACATTAGGTACCTATGAAGAAACAAAGACGATTAATATCCGAGGTCTTGTACTTGATATTGAGGCTAAGTCCGTCACTCTTGATGGGGAATTCATTAAGCTCACTCCCATTGAGTATAAAATTGTAGAATTATTAATGAAAAATGCAGGAAGAGTTTTTTCCATACATGATATTTATGAGCGCGTATGGAATGAACCCGGCTACAACGCAGAAAATACGGTAGCAGTGCACATTAGAAAAATAAGAGAAAAAATTGAGATTGAACCAAAAAATCCGAGATATGTAAAGGTTGTGTGGGGACTTGGATATAAAATGGAAAAATAGCGTTATTTCAGCTATAGGTATTATCTTGTTTTTATTTGGTTTAGGAGCAACCATTTCTTCTATTGGCAGCATGCATAACCTAGTAAAAGCAAACTACTTACAAAAAAGTACCTATGTAAAATCAGAAGACTTCCAAAAAGAAATAGATCGTTTTACAAATGATCTTTACCTCTTAGAATTGACATCCAAGAATAAAAATACCGTTAACGCAAATACGATAACAGAAGAAGAAATTGAGTCGTATCGATATGCAGAAGGAAACTTAACGGAACAAATACAAAACGTACACGATAAATATGAAGAAAAAATAGAAGACGCTAAGCAAGCAAAGAGTAAAAAAGTTGAAGATGCCTATGTAAAGCAGCGGGATCTAGAAGTTAAAAACATTCAAAAAAAGTTTCAAGATGATCAATTTGTTCGAGAAAAAATAGCAAAAAATAAAGAATTCGAAATAACGAGAATTTATGATGAAGCTTTTGATCGGCAAAAACCATTATCTCAATATAAAAAAGACATCATGTATTATTTGAAAGATAGAAACACACAAAAAATATATACGAACATCCAAAATGCAAGCAAGGAAAACGTTAATCAATTAGTAAAACAAAAAAATATGTTGTATAAACATACCTATTCAGCTCAATCACCCCTTGTGTTTCAACTAGATGAATATAAAAATTCATTGTTAAGCAGTGAGACAGACTCAGAGATTCCAACCCAGTATTTAAAGCAGAAGTTTACGGGTATGATTGCTGTTCCTGAAAAAGAAGCTTTCAGTAGTTCTTTATTTGATGAATATAACTATCTTCATCACCAAAATGTAGTATTTCTCGTGTATGCATTGTCAGGAATAATAGCTCTGTTAATAGTTTACTTTATTTATAAAAAAACAATAACCGGACGTTTAAAAGAAATAACAAGACAAACCGCCGTACAGAGGATTGATAAAAAAGTACCTTTAGATATGTGTATAATTGTTTTTCTTTTGTACTCATTTTTTACATTAAGTCTAGTTCTGAACGGCTATCCAACTTCTTTATTAGAATCATATAAGCATGTTGCTACATTTTTCTTTTATATGATAGCTATATCCATAGCTATTTGCCTGTGGGTACTTCAAGTATTTTTACTGTTTCAGCGTATGCGCACACTAGATGATATAAAAGAAGAATATAACAGAACGTGTGTTTATCAAGTCATTTATTTTCTTCAATCTATTTTTATTATCAGACATATTGGCATGTATATAATGGTTGTAGTACTGCTTTTAGTTTTTGCGGTATTTGCTGTTGCAGCTTTATTGACCAGTGGATCTATGTTTGTAGAACAAGTGTCTATACTATACTTAGCTGTCGGCAGTGTTATAGGAGTGGTTACTTTGATACTGCTTATGCTACGAATTAATTATTTAAATAAAATTATTATTTCCATTAATCAAATCGCCACAGCTGAGTGGAAAGAGCCGTTACCTATCAAAGGAAAATCAGCTTTAACTCAAGCAGCGATAGATATAAATCATATTCAGCAGCAAATTCAAACATCTCAGCATGTTCAAGTTAAAAGTGAACGCTTGAAAACAGAGTTAATTACCAACGTCAGTCACGATTTAAGAACACCCTTGACTTCTATTATGACATATACAGCGTTGCTAAAGTCCCAAGATCTTACTTGGGACGAACAACATGCTTACGTTGAAATTATTGACCGTAAATCAAAACGTTTACAGACACTTATTGATGATTTGTTTGAAGTATCAAAAATGGCAAGTGGAAATGTAGAATTGCATAAAGACACAATTGATATTAATCAGCTTCTTCATCAGGCTTTAGCTGAATATGATGAAGCAATTAAAGATTCAACTCTGCAATTTCGTATTCAATCTATCCAAAAGCCGATATTTGCTACTGTAGATGGTCAAAAATTCTGGAGAGTATTTGACAATTTGATAGAGAACATATTGAAATATTCACTTGAACAAACGCGTGTCTATATTTCTGTTCAAGAAATAAACGAACAAGTGAAACTAACGTTTAAAAATGTAAGTAAATATGAGTTAAATGAGCAGGCAGACGAGCTGTTTGAACGATTTAAAAGAGGGGACGCCTCAAGACAAACCGATGGCTCTGGACTTGGTTTAGCTATTGCTAAGTCAATTATTGATTTGCACGGAGGAGAATTGAATATTGAAATTGACGGAGATTTATTTAAAGTAACGATTACTCTTTAATGTGAGTGAATATAAACAGCATATCTAGTAAAAAAGAGAAGCAACCTCATTAT
>NZ_JBSGKN010000006.1:0-94629 GCF_058323215.1 Priestia sp. USM5 | reverse complement strand
AAACAAACGTAATTGATGTGTATATTCGCCACTTAAGAAAAAAAGTAGATGAAGGTTTTTCTACTTCTCTCATTCATACGGTGCGGGGCGTAGGATATATGATGAAAGAGGAGAAACATGAAGATCACGACGAAGATTAATTTGCTGACAACAGCATGGCTAGTGGTTATTTTATTAATCATGAACATCGTTGTTTTTTTCTCCTTCACTAAATCTACGGTGAATATGGAACAGGACATTTTATTCGAAAAAGCACGCGAGATTATTCAAAAAGGTCAGCAAGATCATTCCGTGGAGCTTTCGCCAGAGTTACTAAAATTTTATTTGACCAACCATTCATTTATCCGAACAGTCTCAGAAAATTCTACGGTCATTAATCAAGTATCAAATGATCCTCATCTGGTGAAAATTAAGCCCGAATTTTCAAAGAAAAAAAAGGTGAAGCTTCGCAAAATTAGAGAAAAACAAATATTGGTTATTCGCATGCCTGTCAAAGTCAATAATCAAGTCGTTGAAACGCTTGAGATTGGTGAGCTCCTGACTGGTTTTGAAACCCGCAAAGATATTTTGCTATCAATTTTGATTTTTTGTTCGCTTGTGTCCATTTTACTGTCGCTTTTAGGAGGAAGATGGTTATCACGCGTCATTATGCATCCTATTAAAAATATGGTCACAACGATGAAAGAGATTGAAGAGAGCGGTGTTCCTAAAAAAGTTCTCATTCAAACGGAGACGAGAGATGAACTGCAGGGTATGACCGTTACGTTTAATCATATGATTGACCGCTTGCGAGAAAATATTGAAAAGCAAAATCAGTTTGTTTCTGATGCTTCTCACGAATTAAAAACCCCTCTAACCGTTATTCGCAGTTATTCTAATTTATTAAGAAGAAGAGGGATTAAAAATGAAGAAATTACGCTGGATGCGATCGACACCATCTATGCGGAAGCAACCAAAATGCAAAAAATGATTGAAACGCTGCTTGATCTGGCAAGTGTGGAAAAAGAACAAACGCTTGATATGAAGCAAACAGATCTTGTTCTTATTTTTGAACAAATCGTTAAGCAGCTGCAGCAGGTATACAAAAGAGAATTAGTTCTTCATTATGATCAAACGCCCATTATGATTCAAGTGGATGAACTGAAAATGAAGCAAGTGCTGATTATTTTGCTTGATAATGCAATTAAATACAGTACGAATAAAATTGAAGTGACCGTGGAAAAAAAGCAGGAAGATGTCATTATCAAAGTGAAAGACTATGGAATTGGTATTCCAAAAGAAGATCTTGCACATATTTTTGAACGTTTCTACCGAGTGGATAAAGCTAGAAGCAGAGCTACGGGAGGAACGGGGCTTGGACTATCGATTGCACAAACTATTGTCCGCCAGCATAAAGGCGAGATTTTTATTAAAAGTGAAGAAGAACAAGGGACGGAAGTTGTGATTCATCTTCCCGTTTCATCTATAAACTAAAAAAGCCGCCATTAGGCGGCTTTTTTATGATCATGATGCTGATTTTTGTTTTCTTACTCTTAATTTTTTTAACTCCGTTTGGAAGAATAGATACAGTGATGCAACTGTAAATACACTAAATCCAATTATCTCAAGGGGTTCTCCACCAGCTTCAAATAGCTTAACCAAACCTTCACCGCATAACTCTCCTCCAATAAAAATAAGGAAAATACCAAGCGCTTTAAAAATAATCCAAAGGTTCAGCTTAATAGCTGTTTTGAACAGAATGTATGTAATAACGACGGCCAGCAAAATGCCACTTATACTGCCGAATACAATAGAAGAGGCGTGTTGATTCACTTGTGTCAGATTAAAAATGATTAGTTCTGTTCCTTCACGAAAGACAGATAAAAAGGCTAAAACGATTAATCCCCACTTGGAAGAGCTTTTGGAAATTTTTGATGTAACTGAAGATGTCACTTCTTTGCTTCGGTGCAACCACAGAATAAAATAAGCAATAAGGCCAGCAGCTAAAAGCATCATGACTCCTTCAAAAATTTCTTCTGACTCTTCTTCTAACTCTTTCGCCTCATTAAAACCAATAAAGCCAAATACTAAGCTGAAAATAAGGCCAGCAGCAGCGCCAATAAAGACGGAATATTTTAAGTCTTTTCGGCCGATTTTTGTAACATGAGCTAAAATAATTCCAATGATAAGCGATGCTTCTAAACCTTCACGAAGCGACAAAGCCAAACTTGACCACATAAAAAGCTCCCCTTACGTTAAATGATAAATAATAATTTCTCTCTAATTTTAATGATAATGATTATCGTTGTCAATGTGATTTTTGGCTCTTTAAAAATTCTTACTTATATAAGATTTCTCCGACTAAAGTATGAAAGTATTTCATTATAAAGTCGTGCGAAACGCAAGGACAAAGCGAATAAAATAAGAGTATCAACAATCAGTGGAGGTTTTAGTATGAGTTATACTCTTTTTATAAAAGCAAATGACAGATCGGCAAGTGAAGCGGTCAGCGTAAAATTATATGATGCGTTTTTAGAAAGCTATCAACAATCGCACCAAGGTGAAGAAATAATGGAGCTAAATTTGTTCAAAGAAGAACTTCCTTATTTAGGTGCTGACATGATAAACGGTCAGTTTAAATTAGCAAGAGGACTAGAAGTGACGGCAGCGGAAAACAAAGCAGCAGAAGTTGCTAATCGTTACCTAGAACAATTTGTGAAAGCTGATAAAATTGTCATTGCCTTTCCTCTTTGGAATTTTACTGTGCCGGCCGTGCTTCATACGTACTTTGATTATTTAAATCAAGCAGGCAAAACGTTTAAGTATACGCCAGAAGGTCCTGTGGGATTACTGGGCGATAAAAAGGTGATGTTATTAAACGCGCGTGGCGGAGTATATTCAGAAGGTCCAGCAACTGAGGTCGAAATGGCCGTTAAATATGTTAGCAGCGTACTTCAATTCTTTGGAATCACGGACGTGAACTCCGTTATTATTGAAGGACATAATCAGTTTCCGGATCGTGCTCAAGAAATTATTGAAAGTGGCTTAGAACAAGCAGCACAAGCAGCCAAAATATTTTAAATAACCGTAGTAAAAAAGGACAGGACAAAAGTATTTTAGGTGAAGGTATATCCGAACGATAAATCGTTCGGATTTTTTGATGTTATGGTAAGCGTAGGTTTCGTGCATGTAGTAGCTTTTAGGTGTTGATTGGAGGGCAAGGCGAAGACTCCTGCGGGAAAAGCGGAACAGGTGAGACCCCGCAGGAGCGCAAGTGACGAGGAGGCTCAGCGCCCGCCCGCGGAAAGCGAAGCCTTGCACGGAAATCAACAGCCGTGTCACAAGCGGTCCATACTAGCGCCTTTATCCCATTTGTCCTTATTTAGAGTAAATTGATTTATTATGTGTCCATCTTTTCTTTATATTTTTTATCTGTATATCTTAAAAAATAATAGGTAAAATGAATAAATAAGATAAAATATATTCGCTTTATCTATAGGAGGAGCAGAGATGGATATTCGTCAGCTTAATTATTTTTTAGAAGTCGCTAAATTAAGGAGCTTTACTAAAGCATCTCAAAGTCTCCATATTTCACAGCCGACCTTGAGCAAAATGGTGAAAAACTTAGAAGAAGAATTGGAAGTAGAATTAATTGATCGGTCCGCAAGACAGATTGATTTAACGGATGCCGGGGAAGTTGTGTATGCGCAAGGACAAAAAGTTATGGCATCCATTGATGAGCTATCGACTTATCTATATGATGTGATGAATCTGAAAAAAGGCATGATTAAAATTGGAATTCCTCCATTGATTGGAGTCCTGTTCTTTCCAAAGATTATTAAGGGGTTTCAGCAGCTCTATCCAGATATCACAATTAAACTTATTGAATACGGAGCCAATCGTGTTCAAAAAGCAGTAGAAAAAGGAGAGTTAGACTTAGGTGTAGCGGTGCTTCCAGTAAATGAACATCTTTTTGATATTAATCCTTTTATCTCTGAAAAAATGCTTTTATATGTTCACCATTCTCATCCTTTGGCCTCTAAAACTCATGTGGAAATTAATGAACTAGCCCAAGAGAAATTTATTTTATTTAATGAAGATTTTACGCTTCACGACCGGCTTATTCAGGCGTGTCAACAAGCAGGATTTGAACCTAACGTAGCTTACGAGAGCTCTCAATGGGATTTTATTGGTGAAATGATTGCGGAAAACTTAGGTGTATCTATCTTTCCACAGTCCATTGCAGCAAAAGTGGATTCTGCTGTTGTAAAAGCAATTCCTATTACCAATCCTTCAATTTCATGGGATTTAGGATTGATTTTAAAAAAAGATAAATATATTTCATATGCCTCTAAACAATTCCTTCACTATATGAATGAACAGCATTCTGTTTTATATAGATAAAATGCATATGTTGTATTGAATATATGTATTTTACGAAAGAAAGAATGTGCGTTAAAGTAGATAGTGTAGAAAACATACACGAAAACAAACATTGATTCCGCGCGGTGTCAGTAAAAAATACGGAGGCTGATTTTACATGGCACAAAATAGTTATCAAAAAGGTTTAGATAAATTAATGGAATATACGTTAACGAGTAACGATGATATTTCGACTCATTTAAAAATTACGGAAGACTTAAAAGACCTAGCTCCTGACGTTGGGAAATATATTATTGAATTTGCCTATGGAGACATTTATTCACGACCAGGTTTAACGAATAAGCAGCGAGCTTTAGTTACCATTTCGTCATTGGTTACTCAGGGTACAGAGCCTCAGCTTGAGCTGCATTTAAACACAGGTTTAACAGCTGGACTAGAGCCGAATGAAATTGTGGAGAGCATCATTCAATTAATTCCATATACGGGTTTCCCTCGCGTGTTAAATGCTTTAAGCGTAGCCAAGAAAGTATTCGCTCAGCGTGACGTGGAAGTAGATACAGGCGAAAAAGAGCTAGTAGAAAATAAATAATAAGCAAAAAAAAAGACGCTCTAAAAGAGCGTCTTTTTTTTATGCGAGCTGCTTTTGTTTGGTTTCTTTTCCTAGAAAAACAACCGAACCAACACCGATTAAAATAGCTGCACAAAAGATGGAGAACGTAATCGTTAAAGACGCACCTTGGGTTGACATATACCCAACTAACAGCGGTCCTAAAATTCCTCCAATTCGTCCAAAAGAAGCTGCCATTCCAGCCCCTGTGCCTCGAATAGATGTCGGATATTGCTCAGGTGTATACGCGTATAAAGCTCCCCAAGCGCCTAAGTTGAAGAAAGACAACAGCATACCTGCTGTTAGCAGCAGCCAAAGTGACTCTGCATTTCCGAAGATATATGCGCTGGCAGCCGTACCTAACAGATATGTGACCAATACGAATTTTCGGCCCATGCGTTCAATAAACCAAGCAGCCGTATAATAGCCAGGCAGTTGAGCTAATGTCATAATCAATACATATTCAAAGCTTTTGATTAAGCTAAATCCTTTAATGACCATGACGCTAGGTAGCCATAAAAACATGCCGTAATATGAAAATACAACGCAAAACCACAGAACCCACAGCATAACGGTAGATTGACGATAAGGCTTAGACCACACGCTTCTTACATTGTCCGCAATAGACGGTTTCTTTTCCTTTGTCGCCTCTAAAAATTGAGGAGAATCTGGCAGTTTGATGCGCAAATAAATGGCATAAAATGCTGGTATAGCCGTTAGGATAAGAGCTAGCTGCCACCCGTAAGCTGGGATTACAAAGTAAGAAATAAGCGCTGCCAGTAGCCAGCCGAACGCCCAAAAACTTTCTAACAAGACGACCACTTTACCGCGTTTTTCCGGCGCCACGGTCTCAGACACAAGGGTAGAAGCAACAGGCAGCTCTCCTCCTAAACCCATTCCAATTAAAAATCGAAATACTAAAAAAGCAGCAAGGGTAGTAGTAAGAGCCGAAAGTCCGCTTGCCACTGAAAAAAGAACAAGAGTCACAATAAAAACGGTTTTTCGCCCAATTCGATCAGCCAGCAGCCCGAACACGAGAGCTCCAACGGCCATCCCGATCGAGTTAACGCTGCCTATCCAACTCATTTCAGTAGGGGAAAGTCCCCATTCAGCGTGAAGAGCTGCAATGATAAAAGACAAAATGCCAACATCCATTGCATCGAAGAGCCATCCTAGCCCTGCGATGCCAAGAAGCTGACGTTCTGATAATTGTTTTGTTTTCATGTCTTCCTCCTAGAAGCAAAGAATTTTGCTTTAAGTTTACACCTGTCTTGACATAATGTCACGTCTATTTTAAAGAAAAAATGCAAACGGAAAAGCTCTATACCTTAAGGTATAGAGCTAATTGTATTCTCACATTTTATCGTAAAGCATTTTTCCAGGCCATGTATACGCCATATGACCGCCATCTACCGTAATGCAGTCACCCGTTACATATGAGCTGTCATCGGATGCTAAAAATAATACGGCACCGGCTACTTCTTCTGGTTTGCCTAAACGGCCCATGGGATCGACCCATTCATATGCTTTTCTGAATTTTTTTCCTTCTTCAGCGCCTGATAAATCATCAAGAAGAGGCGTTTCAATTGTTCCAGGAGCAATTGAGTTAACGCGAATACCTTCACGAGCGTAGTCAATTGCCATGGTTCTTGTTAAGTTGGTAATAGCACCTTTCGCCGCGTTATAGCCAGAACGGTCTAAGTCTGCTGCCAGTCCGGATACGGATGAATTATTAATAATCGACCCGCCATTTTCTAACATCAGCGGAATAACATATTTGCTTACAAGAAATGTTCCGCGTAAATCTACCGACATTAAGCGATCCCAAAGTTCTACAGGATATTCGTGAAGCTTGCCGCCTTCTGTGTCTGTCCCCGCATTATTAAAAAGAATATCCACTTTTCCAAATTTCTTTTCAATTTCCGCTGTGAACTCTTTTACTTTTTCTTCTTCAGCTACATCGATATAGTAGGCGTATGCTTCACCGCCAGCGTCTTTAATTTCTTTTGCTACTTTTTTTACCCCGTCCAAATTAATATCGGCACAAATAACAACCGCTCCTTCTTTCGCAAAGCGCTCAGCAGTTGCTTTTCCTATACCAGAGCTTGACCCTGTAATAACAGCAATTTTTGATTCTAAACGTCCCAATTGTATCCCTCCGAAAAAATAAATATATAAGTATGTATGTTCATGTACCCATCTATTATTTTGATAAAACGTCGCTAGTTTATACGTATGTGAATAGAAATAAAAAGACGCAGCAAAACAAATCCATTGTATAATGAACAGCAGTATGTCAGGAAAAATGAGGTGTTTGCATGAAAGCAATCATAAAAAGTTTTATTAATGGACTCTTAACGATTGTCCCTATTATCCTTGTTATTTATATTTTGGTAAGAGTATTTAATTTTTTAGACAGCATTTTAGGAAACGTATTGAAGCCCTATATGAAGCAGGATTATATACCTGGTATTGGAATCTTAGCAACGCTTGTCTTAATTACGTTCTTAGGGTGGTTATCTACCCGTTTTTTCGCTGGGAAAATTATTAACTTAATTGATCGATTGTTAGAAAAAATACCGCTTGTTAAAACGCTATATAGTGTCATTAAAGATACATTTCAATCTTTTCTTGGAGAGAAAAAGTCTTTTTCAAAAGTAGCTTTAGTGCCAATGCCCGGCACGTCAATGAAAGTCATAGGGTTTGTGACCTCTGAAGAAGTAGAAGAGGTGATTCACTCGTTAAAAGACCATGTCGCTGTCTATGTTCCACAAACTTTTCAAGTAGCCGGTTTTACTTTTTTGATTCCAAAAGAAGAAATTGAATGGTTAGATATTAAGCCGGAAGAAGCAATGAAGTTCGTGTTATCTGGGGGAGTATCTAGTTCAAAAGCAGAAAAATAACAGAAGGCTTCAAGCCTTCTGTTATTTTTGTTGGAGTAAAGCTGTTAAAAGATTAAGCGGTGCTTCCAACGGTTTAAGTTCCGTTAAATTTCCAACCATGCCTTTTACAATAGCAGCGGTAGGCTTATCTTTTTTTAGCTCCGTTTGTAAAATGTGAAAGCTGTCTGCGTGTTCATCAGAAATATGATCGCTGGTGTCTAGCAGATGTTTAATTTCCTCAAGAGCTTGTTTTACCTGCTCATTTTTACTTAGAAAAGTCGTTCGTTCCTTTCCGTATATATCTTCACCAAAAGAAGCGGGAATAAGGGGACGAGGTTTTCTAGCTAATAAATCTTCTACTAATACATCAACTCGTTCCATTATGTACTGCGCGACTTCTTTAAAGGTAAGCTCGTATTGATTGAAGATAATAATTTCTAAAAAGGAATGATGAATACCTTCAATCATTTTCGTTAAATCGGAGATATAAGGAGTTACGTCTTCTCCGTATACGCTAACGAGGCTTTTGCGATGAAAGTAAAACGTTTCTCGCTGCATTTTATGAACAAAGGTCTCCACTTCTTTGTTAAATGGAATCGATTTTTCCCGGATTTGCATGATAATAAAATCTCTGTGCTCTGTAATAAATTCATAGAAATAGATGAGCTGATTCATATAGCGGCTGCGGGCATCGTTTACTTCCTCGTCGAGAGCATAAACAGAGCTAAAGAGCTTTTCATAGTAAAAGTTTAGAATTGATAATAAAAGTGCATCCTTAGATTTGAAGTGCAGGTAAAATGCACCTTTTGAAATGTTGCATTCATCTACAATTTCTTGCACAGAGGTAGCATTAAATCCTTTTTTTGCAAAAAGCTTAATCGAAGCTTCAATTATTCTTTTTTCTTTTTCTTTCAAGTATTCTACCTCCTTTATTGAACAATTTGACCATTCATTTCGTTAGATAATAGTATCATACACTAAAAAAGATAAAGGTATATATCAAAGTTAAGAACGGGAGTCAGTTCCTCTAAAAAAGATTTATCGTAAATATGTCTTTATTATGAACATATTAGGAGAGAGACTGCTTAGGGTTGACACTGACCGGTTAGTCATTTATATTTTAAGTTGTTGTGACCAATCAGTCAATTTTGTTAGTATACATATATTTGAAGGAGGATATGCATTGGGGAAGTTTATTAAATTTTCATTGAAAAATAAATTTGCAGTATGGCTGTTAACACTCTTTGTCATTATTGCAGGGCTGTATTCAGGATTTAATATGAAGCTAGAGACCATTCCTGATATATCAACGCCTGTTGTAACAGTCAGTGCAACTTATCCGGGCGCCACTCCGGAACAAGTGGCAGACAAGGTGAGTAAGCCAATTGAACAAAAGCTTCAGGGACTGAGCGGCGTTGACACAGTTAGCTCGTCTTCTTATGAAAATATGGCTACCATTCAAGTTGAATATGGCTTTAGTAAAAATATGGAGAAGGCAGAAGACGAAGTCAGACGAGCTCTTTCAAACGTGGATCTGCCAGATGATGTAGAGGAACCAAATGTTTCAAGACAAAGCATCAGTGATTTTCCGATTATTTCATTAAGTGTTTCAGATGATAAAAAATCATTAGAAGACTTAACGAAGTATGTAAAAAATACCGTTGTTCCACAAGTTGAAAAAGTGCAAGGCATTTCTTCGGTCAGCGTGTCAGGAGAACAAGTTGAAGAAGCAGAACTTGTATTCAAACAAGACAAGCTCAAGCAGCTGGGACTCGATGAAGATACGGTGAAAAAGCTGATCCAAGCATCCGATGCAAAAGTGCCGGCTGGTACGTATACGATGGATGGATCTCAAAAATCTGTTGTGGTAGACGGAAAGATGACAACAGAAAAAGATTTGGAAAACTTAGAGATTCCAGCTGTGCCTAGTCAAGGAGCTGCTCAAGGTCAGCAACAAGGAATGAGCCAGCAGCAAACACAAGGAGCTGTGCAGCAGGCGCCGTCCGCAGCTTCGATTCCAACTGTGAAATTAAAAGAAATTGCGGATGTTAAAGTGACGGGGAAAGCAGAATCCATTTCTCGCACGAACGGAAAACCTTCAATTGCTGTACAAGTTGTCAAAGCGAAGGATGCGAACACAGTAAATGTTGTAAATGATATTAAAGAAAAAATGAATAGCCTAGAAAAGAAAAATAAAGACCTTCACGTTGACAATATTTTTGATCAAGGTAAACCGATTGAAGATTCTGTTCATACGATGCTAAATAAAGCTATTATCGGTGCGGTCTTTGCGGTTATTATTATTCTTTTATTTTTACGTGATATTCGTTCAACGATTATTGCCGTTATTTCAATTCCGCTTTCGCTATTAATCGCCATTTTGGCGCTCAAATCAATGGATATCTCTTTAAATATTATGACGCTTGGAGCGATGACTGTAGCCATCGGAAGGGTTGTAGATGATTCCATTGTCGTTATTGAAAATATTTACCGCCGCATGGCTTATCAGGAAGAAAAGCTTACAGGAAAAGATTTAATTGTCGCGGCGACGAAAGAAATGTTTGTTCCGATTTTTTCTTCTACAGTCGTAACCGTGGCCGTATTCTTACCGTTAGGTCTCGTAGAAGGACCGGTAGGAGAGCTATTCTTACCGTTTGCGTTAACGGTTGTTTTTGCACTGTTAGCATCACTGCTAGTAGCGGTAACACTCGTGCCAATGCTTGCTCATTCGTTATTTAAAACAAATGTAAAAGTCAAAGAAGAAAAGCCAAGCAAACTAGCGCACGGATATAAGCGAATTTTGAACTGGACGCTAAACCATAAGCTTATTTCCTTTGGGTTAGCCGTACTACTGTTAGTAGGAAGTTTATTTTTAGTTCCTTCTATTGGGGTTAGCTTTTTATCATCCGATCAAGAAAAAACGCTGACGCTTACGTATACACCGAAAGCCGGACAGTCTCAAAGCGACGTGGAAAAAGCAGCGAATCGCGCAGAAGCGTACTTGATGAAGCGAGATGGTGTCAAAACGGTTCAGTATTCGTTCGGTGAAGGTAACTCTTTTAATCCGGGAAGCAAAAATAACGTTTTAACATTTGTGCAATATGACGAGGATACACAAAACTTTGATAAAGAGCAGGATAAAGTATTAAAAGCTCTGAATAAACAAGCGAATCAAGGTGAATGGGGCTCCATGAATACGGCGTCTAGCGGCAGCAATAATTCATTAAACGTCCTTATTTACGGAGATAGCTTAGACGAAATCAAACCTTATGCTGATAAAGTTCAGCGCGTTTTAGAAAAGCATAAAGAACTGAAAAATGTCGATTCTACGCTTTCAGATACGTTTGATGAATATACGCTAGTACCGAACCAAAAGAAAGCCGCTGAACTCGGCTTGTCTGCTAGTCAAATCGGAATGCAGATTTCCAACCTTGGACAGCGTGAAGTATTAACAACTATCCAAAAAGACGGAAACGAAATTAACGTATACCTTCCAAAAGAAAAAGAGGATTTCTCTACTTTTGCCGAACTTTCAAGCACAAAAGTGACCTCTCAAACTGGACAGGAAGTTACATTAAATGAAGTTGTCGATATTAAAAAAGGTAAAACGTCGAATACGGTAACTCGCCGTGATAATAAAATTTATGCAGAGGTAAGTGCCGATATTAAGAGTGACGATGTAGGCGGTGTTTCTTCTAACGTCCAAAAAGAAGTGAAGAAAATTGATTTGCCAAGTGATATGGACATTAACTTTGGCGGAGCATCAGAGCAAATTAATGACTCATTTAGTCAATTAGGAATTGCCATGCTCGCAGCCATTGGTATCGTGTACTTCGTACTTGTACTGACATTTGGTGGAGGTTTAGCGCCATTTGCTATCTTATTCTCACTTCCATTTACACTTATTGGTGCGCTAGTGGCGCTTTTAATCTCTGGGGAAACGATTAGTATTTCTTCGATGATTGGAGCTCTTATGCTGATTGGAATTGTGGTAACCAATGCGATTGTTCTGATTGACCGCGTGATTCATAAAGAGCAAGAGGGTCTTTCAACGCGTGAAGCTTTACTAGAAGCTGGAATGACACGTCTTCGCCCGATCTTAATGACAGCTATTGCAACGATTGGTGCACTGCTTCCATTAGCTTTTGGATTTGAAGGTGGAGGCCTTATCTCAAAAGGGCTAGGGGTTACCGTGATTGGAGGACTAACAAGTTCTACGCTGCTTACGCTCATTATCGTTCCAATTGTCTATGAGTTTTTTATGAAGTTTAAGCGCAAAAAAGTAAAAGAGTAGAAGCAAGACAAATTTCCGCTTTTGAGGTGAATAGCGATGAAGTCAATTGATAAACTAATGAAACAGCTGATTCAACAAGGAATTAAAGCAAAGAAAGTGACGATTGATAAATCAAAGCGCCAGCAGTGGATGTCCATGTCATTGCCTAAAACGGCATGGCAGCATTCAAAATAAAAAAGAGCTGACTTAGAGTCAGCTCTTTTTTTATTAACGATCTGTATCTTCAAATGATCCTTCTTGATAGGCGTCGCTTATTTGCTCATGTGTTTCTGCTAGACCTTGTGAGAGTGCATCTTGTCGGTTATAATCTTCTGTTTCGAACTGACGGTCAGCCATTTCATTTGTATCTGGCTGCTTTTTAGGCTGTTTTTTTGAATTCATTTTCACCACTCCTATTTAATAAAGTGAGACCACGGTTAGTGTGCGATGAAAGGAAATACATTATACATGAAAGAAAGAGCTTCGATTCGTCGAAGCTCTTTCTTTCATATTATTATTGTTTTTTATCTAAGAAGATTTTTTCAATATCATCAAGGACGATATTAGCTGCTAACACACCGCCTGCTGTATTCCAAGTAGCATCATCTACTTTATGAACATGATTTTCTTGAGCCACTTTTAGCTTTTTAAAGAGAGGATCGTTTATCCATTCTTTTTCAAGCTTTGTTGCTTCACCGTCTCCCGTTTCATAAGAGAAGTAAAATAGCTGATCGCCGTCCATTGCCGGAATGCGTTCTTTTGTTGCATTCATTTCAGCAAAATCATCCTTGTCTTGAGACTCAGGGCGAGCAAATCCAAGCTGATCTAAAATAACACCTGAGAATGAATCTTTATGATAGATACGAACGTCTCCAGCTGTAAAGCGTACAACTGAGATTTTTTGTTTTAACTGATCTCCAAGGCGTTTCTTTAAATCTGCTACGCGATTGTCATAGTCAGCTAATACTTCTTTACCTTTTTCTTCTTTGTTTACAGCTTTTGCATATAGCTTAAAGTTTGATTTCCAATCTCCGCGCAGCTCCTCAGAGAATACAGTCGGAGCAATTTGACTAAGCTGATCGTATACTTTTTCTTGTCGCATTTTATTTCCGATAATCAAGTCAGGCTTTAAAGCAGCGATTGCTTCTAAGCTTGGCTCGCTTTCTGTACCCACACTTTTAACGCCTTTCATCTGACCTTTAATATGGTCATACCACGGATTTCCTAACCATGATTGAACAGCGCCCACAGGCTTTACACCCATTGCAAGAAGAGCTTCAGTACCTTCGTTCGTTAAAACAACCACTCGTTTAGGCGTTCCTTTAATATCGGTTTTATCCATTGCGTGTTTTACTGTGTAAGTTTCGCCAGAACCCTCAGTTTTTTCTTTTTTATCGCTGTCAGCGCCGTTTGAATTACCGCAGGCTGCCAGCACAAGCAGTGTCATAATGGTAAGAATGGACAACAAATATGACAACTTGCCTTTAGAATATGTATTCACATCTTTTCCCCCTCGTAAGTGATAATGATTTTCATTAACAATTAAGATAATATTCTAACTTTTAAGCGGTGTCAATTAAAAATTGAAAATGATTCTCAAAATCATTGACACTTTTTTCAATGTTTCCTAAACTAAAGGTTAGATATATATAGGAATCATCTTAGAGGAGAGCAATGAAAATGATGCTACGCAGTGTTCAAATGAAAGTAATGGGGCTCATCATTGGAATCATGCTGCTTTTAATCTGTATTGGATTAAGTATCGTACTCGGATACACAGATACAAGTATCAAAACAGCATTTGAAGCTTTTCAAGCGTTTAACGGTTCGAATGAGCACATAGTTATTCAAAATATTCGATTGCCGCGCGCTATAATCGGTGCTGTGGTAGGTATTTGTTTAGGAATTGCAGGAGCAATGATGCAGGCGTTAACGAAAAACCCACTTGCTTCACCGGATATTATCGGTGTGAACGCTGGGGCCAGCTTTTTTATTGTTGTTGCAGTGATGATTTTTTCGGTCAATTCACTTCAAGCTTTTACATGGATTGCATTTGTAGGAGCGGCACTAACCGTAGTGGTTGTCTATTTTCTTGGGTCCATTGGAAAAGAAGGGCTAACGCCTATCAAACTGACGCTCGCAGGAGCGGCTATTGCAGCCTTTTTCTCTTCTTTAACACAAGGACTGCTAGCTGTGGATGAATCTTCGCTTGATCAAGTCCTCTTTTGGCTGGCAGGGTCTGTGCAAGGACGCAAGGTTGAAATGTTGTATGGCATACTGCCTTATGTAGTGCCAGCAATTATTGTTACTTTTTTTATCGCTTCAAAAATTAATATTTTAACGATTGGTGAAGACGTAGCCAAAGGATTAGGTCAAAGAACAGCTCTTGTCAAAATTATAAGCGGCATCATTATTGCGATTTTAGCGGGGGGAGCCGTTGCAGTAGCCGGTCCCATTAGCTTTGTAGGAATCATTGTTCCTCACGTTGTAAGAGCAATCGTAGGACAAGATTATCGCTGGGTATTTCCTTATAGTGCGGTTGTCGGCGGGATTTTAATTTTATTAGCTGATGTTGGCGCAAGGTACGTCATTATGCCTCAAGAAATCCCTGTTGGAGTCATGACTGCTGTTATTGGTACACCTTTCTTTATCTATATGGCAAGGAAAGGGGCGAAGACGTCATGAAAACATACTTATCTCTTCGCTTAAAGAGAATTTCATTTTTAGTTAATATAAAAGCTGCTCTAATCATTACCGGATTTTCAGCTGTCCTTGTTGCACTCTTTTTGTTAAGTGCAGGTACGGGTGACTTATTTATTAATCCATTTCGTGTAATTAAAATTTTAGCGGGTCATGGGTTGGAGTTTGAACGATTAGTTGTTACATCTTTTAGACTGCCGCGTATTATTGTTGCCATTTGTGCTGGTATTTGTCTAGCTATTGCGGGCGCTATCTTGCAGGGGCTTGTGAGAAATCCGCTTGCTTCACCAGACTTAATTGGATTAACAGGAGGAGCGTCAGTTGGTGTAGTGTTATTTTTGACACTATTTAGTGATAAAAGCAACTCGTTAACCGTAAGTATTAATTGGATGCCTGTTAGCGCATTTTTAGGTGCCGTGGCAGTGGCGCTTTTACTTTATGTGTTTGCCTGGAAAAATGGTGTCTCTCCTATTACACTAGTATTAATAGGAATTGGATTAACAGCGTTAACGAAAGCTATGACCACGCTGTTTATGATTATGGGTCCTATCTACCGCGCTAGCCAGGCAAATATTTGGATTACCGGAACGGTGTATGGTTCAAATTGGGCCAGTGTTTCCGTACTAGTTCCAGTTACTGCAGGGCTGGTTATAATTACGATTTTAATGATTCGAAATTTAAATGTTCAAGAATTAGGTGAAGAAATTGCGACTAACGTTGGAAGTCGCGTTCAAAAAAATCGATTGGCACTATTGCTGATGAGCACAGCTTTAACCGGGAGCGCCGTTGCATTTGCCGGTGGAATTAGCTTTGTAGGGTTACTTGCTCCACATATTGCCCGAAAGCTTGTAGGTTCGTCATTCGGCGCTTTAATACCGCTATCGGCACTAATCGGAGCGATTTTAATCACAGCAGCAGATTTAATTGGCCGAACATTCTTCTTGCCAATCGAAGTGCCAGCAGGTGTATTTACAGCTGCAATTGGCGCACCATACTTCATTTATTTACTATACAAACAAAGAAACGTATAGCATTCTTTGTAGAAGGAGCGATTCGCATGCATTCGTTAGAAACAAAGTCGCTAACATTATCATATGGAGAAGCGATGATTATAGATGAGCTTGACGTTACCATCCCAAAGGGTGAGATTACGGTTTTTATCGGCAGTAATGGATGCGGAAAATCTACGCTGCTGCGTTCACTGGCAAGGTTATTGAAGCCACATGCAGGCTCTATTTTACTAGAAGGTTCTAAAATTTCTTCTCTTCCTACCAAGGAAATTGCAAAGCAGCTAGCAATCCTTCCTCAAGGTCCTGTTGCACCTGAAGGTCTGACTGTGCTGCAGCTTGTTAAACAAGGGCGCTATCCGTATCAAAATTGGTTCCGCCAGTGGTCTCAAGAGGATGAAGAAAAAGTGCAAAATGCACTGGAAGCAACAGGCTTAGCAGACTTGGCAGATCGTCAAGTTGATTCGCTTTCTGGGGGACAGCGTCAGCGCGCATGGATTGCCATGACACTAGCGCAAGATACAGATATTATTTTACTTGATGAACCGACAACATATTTAGATATGACGCATCAAATTGAGATCTTGGACTTGTTGTTTGAACTGAATGAAAAAGAAAATCGTACCATCGTAATGGTGCTGCATGATTTAAACTTAGCTTGCCGCTATGCTCATCATATTGTGGCGCTTCAAGATAAAAAAATCTATGCACAGGGAAGACCAGAAGAAGTCATTAACTGCGATTTAGTACAGCGAGTCTTTAATATGAACTGTGAAGTGACGGTTGATCCGTTATTTGGAACGCCTCTTTGTATTCCTCATGGGCGCGGACGATGTATTGTGAATAAGCTGCGAGTTGAAACGCAGCATGCTCAGTAGGAATGAGCAAAGCGAGTTAGCAGAAAAATTCCGCTGTACGTTTAAAGATAACTCGCTGTACAGGTTTTCTCCTGCCAGCTGCATGGATGAAAGTAAGGTGAAGGTGCAGCTATTATGGATTCAAGAGACGATGGAGGCCGCTAGTTTGAGAGCAGCTGCTTCAATGTTAGCAAAGCGGTATAGTTTTGTTGTGGTTGCGGCTTTGTATTCATTTATTGTGTTTCAAAAAAAGATAAATGCATCGACTAAAAATGTATCTTTGCATACCGAACAAGTTGAAACGATGTGGCTTCCAAAAGTGTTTATCTCAGAAATTGAGACGACAGAAGTAACAGAGGATAATCGCGAAATTCTTCTTGATGAACTTCTTGATGAATTGTTTGCTTATCAAATTGAGCCGATGTGGTCAGTACTGCGTAAAGTGACAAAAATCTCAAAGCTGACGCTGTGGGAAAACGTAGCTGTTTATATTCACTGGCTTTATGATTTGCTTTTAGCAAACGAAGAAATAGACAATGTGAAAGTGCAAAAGAATTTACGATACGTGTTAGAAGAAGCTGAGGGACGTCACTTTGGTTCATATCATAACAATCCGCTTGCTCGGTACAGTTCACCTCCTCAATATATAGAGAAACAAAAGCAGGAGATAAGAGTACGAAAAACGTGCTGTTTGTCCTACCAAACAGGAGATAAAGAGACTTATTGTCGAACGTGTCCGGTTATTTGTAAACCAAAGAAAGGAGTGACTGCGCATGAGTAAAACCTTTCAAGAGCAATTCGACGGTTTGATTGAAAAGTATACGGAACTAATGGTTGGAGAAAGTGATGAACAGCTGCAGGAAAAAGTGAAAATGTGGGCACTTTACAACCATATCTCAAAATCTATGCCGCCTTTAACAAAGCATTGGAATCAATTATATCCAGACGCAAAAGCGGAAATGATTGAAATTGTGAAGGAAATAAAAGAGCTGAATGAAGCGCATCGAGCGTCACAGCGAAAACCAGAATAAAAACATTCATCACGAAGCTGATGAATGTTTTTTTATCAAAAAAGCTCCAGGTAGCTTTTTGATCTAGTGTGCATATGTTAATGAAGGGTGCCTATCTATCTGGTTGATAAAATGGTAAAATTAATGATAATTAGATAAAATTTGTGAGGTGCATGACAAGTGAAGGCGGGGGGTTGCTTTGGAACAAACGATAAGAAACTTTTTTTTATTGTTATCAAAAAGCAAAAAGTTAACAAAGCTGGCTAAGCGCTATGGTTTACGTTTTGGGGCAGCAAGGTTTGTTGCAGGGGAAACCATCGATGAAGCTGTTAGTGTGATAAAAAAGCTAAATGAACAGGGATTAAAAGTAACCATTGATTATCTCGGAGAGTTTGTGGAAAGTGAAGCTGAAGTCAATAATGCTGTGGCTCAATGCATAAAGGCCATCCATCTTATACACAAAGAAAGGTTAGATTCAGAAATTTCTTTGAAATTAACGTCTATGGGACTTGATATTTCTGAAGATCTGGCGCTTCATCATATGCGTCATATTCTAAATGAAGCGGAAAAATATAGCGTGTTCGTGACGATTGATATGGAAGATTATAAGCGATGCAGCAAGACGATTAAGCTGTTTAAACAATTAAAAAGTGAGTATGACCACGTAGGGACGGTACTTCAGGCATACTTATATCGAACAGAAAGTGACGTTCGCGAATTAGATGCTTATGCTCCTAAATTAAGGTTAGTAAAAGGAGCGTACAAAGAAGCGGCAGACGTGGCTTTTCCTGATAAAGAAGACGTAGACGAAAACTTCAAAAACATAATTGGACTTCATTTATTAAACGGTCACTACACAGCAGTTGCTACTCATGATGAACGAATCATTCAGTATACAAAAGAGTTTGTTAAAAAGCATGGAATTTCAATGAATCAGTTTGAATTCCAGATGCTATACGGTATTCGACCAGAAAGGCAGGTTCAGCTCGTAGCAGAACAATATCAAATGAGAGTGTACGTTCCTTATGGAACGGACTGGTATGGGTACTTTATGAGGCGCCTTGCAGAAAGACCTGCAAATGTCGCATTTGTCTTAAAAGGAATCGTAAAAAAATAACCATGAAATGGTCGTGATGACAGAATAAGAAATAGTCAAAAATCGAACATGATTCGATTACTCATGTTCGATTTTGAGGTTAATGTCCTTGTGTATTATGCTTTGTGTACTGCTGGTTTTGAGATGTCTTTTTGCCGCGTCCGTGCGGTTCATTAACCGGTCCAGCATTTCCTTTAACGCTTGCTGCGCTTACGCCTGCTGAAGATGGATCTTTCTTTAATTTACTCACAAAATCACCTCCTGTGTATTAAGATAACCAAACACATTAAAAATAGTTAGAGATAATATTGTGAATATATTGCGAAAATTTTAAAAATGCTTTATAGTAAAAACAGAGATTAACAGTGACTCTCTTTTTTTACACATAAAATGAATGACCATTCATTCAATATATCAAAGGGGATGTGGGGATAATTATGAACATAAAAAAAGCCGCCGTTTTAGGTTCAGGAGTTATGGGCTCTGGAATTGCAGCTCATTTAGCGAATGTAGGAATTCCAACGCTTTTGCTAGATGTGGTTCCAGCTTCATTAACACCAGACGAGGAAAAAAAACAGCTAACGCTTGAAGATAGGCAAGTCAGAAATCGGTTGAGCACAACTGCTTTAGCTAAATTAACGAAGCAAAAACCGGCACCTTTAACGTCGAAGTCGTCACTATCGTTAATTACGCCGGGAAACCTTGAAGATCATTTACAGCAGTTAAGCGACTGCGATTGGATCATTGAAGTAGTAGTGGAACGCCTTGATATTAAACAGCAGTTGTTTGAAAAAATTGACGGCGTACGAAAAAAAGGAAGTATTGTAAGTTCAAATACTTCAGGAATATCGATCCACGAAATGGCTAAAGGACGCTCAGAAGATTTTAAAGCGCATTTCTTAGGAACGCACTTTTTTAATCCACCTCGTTATTTAAAGTTATTAGAAATTATTCCAACTCATGACACAAAATCAGAAATTGTTGAATATATGAAAACGTTTGGTGAAGATGTATTGGGTAAAGGAGTAGTTATTGCAAAAGATACGCCTAACTTTATCGCCAACCGTATCGGTACGTACGGTTTACTTGTGACCGTTCAAGAAATGTTAAAAGGTAATTACAGCGTGGGAGAAGTTGACTCTGTGACGGGTCCCTTAATTGGAAGACCAAAAAGCGCAACGTTTCGAACGTTAGACGTAGTGGGACTAGACACATTTATTCATGTGGCAAACAATGTGTTTGACAAAGTGGAAGGCAAAGAAAAAGAGGTATTCGACGTGCCTTTATTTATGAAACAAATGCAGGAAAATGGCTGGCTGGGAAGCAAGTCGGGGCAAGGCTTCTTTTTAAAGAAAGGCAAGGAAATTTTAGAACTTGATCCTAATACACTTCAATACGTCGAAAGAAAGAAGTTAAAAACAGCTTCTACCGAATTAAGTAAGCAGGCAAAAGGGCTGCAAAACAAAATGAAAGCGCTTATATATTCTGATGATCGTGCTGGACAGCTTCTTTGGAACATTATCAGCCCCGTTCTTGTGTATGCAGCACAGTTGAAAAATGAAATCGCCGACGATATCGTCGCCATTGATCAAGCTATGAAGTGGGGATTTGGCTGGAAAATGGGTCCTTTTGAGACGTGGGATGCAATTGGTTTAGAAAAATCAATTGAGAAGATGGAGCAGTCTGGCTTAGCCATCCCGCAGTGGGTAAAACAAATGCAGGAAAATGGATTTACAAGCTTTTATAAAGAAATGGAAGGTCAAACGCTTTACTACGAAGAGGATGAGTATAAAGCAGTAAAAGAAAATAAAAAGGTGATCCACCTGTCATCTTTACGCTCTCAAAATAATGTCATTTTAGAAAACAGCGGAGCGAGCTTAATTGATTTAGGAGATGATGTGGCATGCCTGCAGTTTACTTCTCCTAACAATGCGATTGGGCTAGATATTATCAGCTTATTGAATCAGTCTCTTGAAGAAGTGAACAAGAATTATAAGGGGCTGGTCATAGGAAACCAAGGAAAAAATTTCTGCGTTGGCGCTAACTTAGCTATGATTTTGATGGAAGCACAAGATGACAATTATTTTGAAGTTGAGCTTGTCATTAAACAATTTCAACAGGCAATGATGAAGGTGAAATATAACGAAAAGCCGGTTGTTGCAGCTCCATTTGCGATGACTCTTGGAGGCGGAGCAGAAATTTGCTTACCGTCAGCTAAAATCCAAGCTTCTGCTGAAACTTACATGGGCCTTGTAGAAGTAGGAGTCGGGTTAATTCCTGGCGGAGGAGGTAACAAGGAGCTTTATATCAAACAGCTAAATGGTTTACCGAACGGTGTAACGCTGGATCTTCAGCAAATTGCCAATAAAACATTTGAAACAATTGCTACTGCAAAAGTATCTACTTCTGCTGCAGAAGCTAGGCAGCTAAACTTTTTAAACCGCCATGATGCTATCAGTGTAAACGGAGATCACTTGCTGAATGATGCAAAGAACTCAGTCCTTGCTTTACACGACACGGGCTATAAACCGCCTGTAAAAACTAAAGTTCCTGTCGTTGGAGAAACAGGATATGCAACGTTGCTGCTAGGAGCTCAATCCATGAAATATTCAGGATATATATCAGAACATGATTACAAAATTGCTAGTAAGTTAGCATTTGTATTAGCTGGAGGACGCGTAGCGTTTGGTTCCGAAGTGGATGAAGAGTATTTGCTTGATTTAGAGAGAGAAGCATTTTTAAGCCTTGTTGGAGAAGCGAAGTCTCAAGAACGTATGCAGCACATGTTAGTTAAAGGAAAGCCACTGCGCAATTAAGGGGGAGAAAAAATGAGAGAAGCAGTTATTGTAGCAGGTGCTAGGACACCGGTCGGAAAAGCAAAAAAAGGTTCATTGGCAAGTGTTAGACCTGATGATTTGGGAGCTATTGCGGTTAAAGAAACTCTTCGCCGAGCAGGCGGATACGAAGGACCGATTGATGATTTAATTATTGGTTGTGCGATGCCTGAGGCAGAACAAGGTTTGAATATGGCTCGAAATATTGGCGCTCTTGCAGGTTTGCCTTATACGGTGCCAGCAATAACGATTAATCGTTATTGTTCATCAGGTTTGCAAAGTATTGCCTACGGTGCAGAACGAATTATGCTAGGGCAAGCCAAAGCAGTGTTAGCTGGAGGAGCAGAATCAATGAGTTTTGTTCCGATGTTTGGAAACGTAGCGCGTCCGAATGTTCAGCTGGTTGAAAATGCGCCGGAGTATTATATGGGCATGGGACATACAGCAGAACAAGTGGCGATGAAATACGGCATTTCACGTGAAGACCAGGATGCATTTGCCGTACGCAGCCATCAAAAAGCAGCAAAAGCACTTCAAGAAGGGAAGTTTAACGACGAAATTGTTCCCGTGGAAGTGACGCTTCGGAAAATCGATGAAAACAATAAGCTACGTGAACAAAAGCTGATGTTCTCTCAAGATGAAGGAGTTCGTCCTGGCACAACTGCGGACGTATTAGGGAAACTTCGTCCAGCCTTTTCGATTAAAGGATCCGTCACAGCTGGAAACTCTTCGCAGACAAGTGACGGAGCTGCATCCGTTTTTCTAATGGATAAAGAACAAGCTGAAGCAGAAGGCTTAAAGCCTTTGCTTAAGTTTCGCTCATTTGCAGTTGGAGGAGTTCCGCCTGAAGTAATGGGGATTGGCCCGGTAGCTGCCATCCCTAAAGCTCTTAAACTAGCAGGGCTGGAGCTTTCTGATATCGGATTGTTTGAATTAAATGAAGCATTTGCTTCTCAAGCACTTGGCGTTATTCGTGAATTAAATATTAATGAAGATAAAGTAAATGTAAACGGAGGCGCTATTGCCTTAGGTCATCCATTAGGCTGTACTGGAGCTAAGCTGACTCTTAGCTTAATGCACGAAATGCAGCGTCGAAATGAGCAGTTTGGAATTGTCACCATGTGTATTGGTGGAGGAATGGGAGCTGCTGGTGTATTTGAATTGTTAGCATAATCATTTCAAAGGGGGATATGAACATGTCAAATAAAACAAAACAAATGATTAAAGGTGGAAGTTTTTTAATTGAAGAAGGCGATGCAAGCCGCGTCTACACGCCGGAGGATTATACATCTGAACAAAAAATGATTGCCAAGACGACAGATGAATTTGTAGAAAATGAAGTCCTTCCGCAAGTGGAATATTTAGAAAAGCATGAATTTGACCGTTCTGTAAAGCTATTAAAACAAGCTGGTGAATTAGGCTTGCTTGGTGCAGATGTACCGGAAGAATACGGTGGGCTTGGTTTAGATAAGATTACTTCGGCTTTAATTGCTGAAAAAATGTCTCGAGCAGGCGGATTTTCCATCACTCATGGTGCTCATGTAGGAATTGGGTCATTGCCAATCGTCTTATTTGGAACAGAAGAGCAAAAACAAGCATATTTACCTGCTTTAGCGGTAGGGGAAAAAATAGCGGCTTATGCGCTGACTGAACCGGGTTCTGGTTCGGATGCTCTCGGTGCTCGAACAACAGCTCGCCTTAACGCAGAAGGTACACACTATGTGTTAAATGGAGAAAAGCAGTGGATTACGAATGCTGGATTTGCTGATGTATTCGTGGTGTACGCAAAAATTGACGGCGATAAATTTTCTGCTTTTATCGTTGAGCGCGAATTTCCAGGCGTTTCGGTTGGCCCGGAAGAGAAGAAAATGGGAATCAAAAGCTCATCAACCAGAACGTTGATTCTTGAAGATGCGCTTGTTCCAAAAGAAAACGTGCTAGGTGAAATTGGAAAAGGCCATGTGATTGCCTTTAACATTTTAAATATTGGGCGCTATAAGCTTGGAGTTGGAGCAGTTGGAGCAGGGAAACGTGCGTTAGAAATTACGTCTCAATACGTTAACCAGCGTCAGCAGTTTAAAACGCCAATTGCTAAATTCTCATTAACACAAGAAAAGTTAGCCACAATGGCTTCTAAATTGTATGCAACTGAAAGCTCCGTATATCGTACGGTAGGACTTTTTGAAGACCATATGGGCCAGCTTTCAGAAGAACAGCAAAAAGACGGAAAACAAATTGCTGCTTCCATTGCTGAATATGCTATCGAATGTTCATTAAATAAAGTGTTTGCCACGGAAGCTCTTGACTACATTGTAGATGAAGGCGTGCAGCTTCATGGAGGCTACGGTTTTATGAGCGAGTATGAAATTGAGCGTCTGTATCGTGATTCTCGCATTAATCGTATTTTTGAGGGAACAAATGAGATTAACCGTCTTTTAGTACCAGGCACATATTTACGCAAAGCGTTAAAAGGAGAGCTTCCACTGCTTCAAAAAGCACAAACGCTTCAAGAAGAATTGATGATGCTTATGCCGCAGGAAGTAGGAAATGAGCCGTTAGATCAAGAAAAAATGCTTGTGCAAAACGGGAAGAAAATTGCGCTCTTGCTTTTGGGATTAGCTGCACAAAAGTATGGCAAAGAATTAGAAAAAGAACAAGAAATTCTCGTTAATATTTCTGATATGATTAGTAACGTATATGCAATGGAATCTACTGTTTTACGTACTGAAAAAGCCATTTCCAAAACAGGAGTAGATCAAAACAGCTTAAAATTAAAATACACGCAAGTATTCTGCCAAGAAGCATTTAATCGAATCGAAGCAGATGCAAAAGAAACGTTAATTGGCGTTGAACAAGGTGATACGCTTAGAGTCATGCTTTCGTCTCTTCGCAAATTAACTCGCTATACACCAATCAATGTAATTAGCGTAAAGCGCGAGGTTGCAAAAACGCTTCTAGAAGTAGAGAAGTTCACAGTTTAAGGAAAAAGGAGCTCGTTTTGCGAGCTCCTTTTTGTTTAAGAAGCCTCTATCTAGGTAAATGATAAAGGATGTGTTAAAATACGAAAAAAGCTTAAAATAAAGGGTGGTTGACGAAATGTCATTATTTTTTTATTCATATCCAAAGTGCGGTACGTGCCGAAAAGCAAAGAAGTGGCTCGATGATAACGGAGTAGCATATGAAGAAATTCATATTGTAGAAAATCCGCCAACAAAAGAGCAGCTGCAAGCTTACTATCAGAACAGCGGCCTAGAATTAAAAAAATTCTTTAATACAAGCGGTAAAAAATATCGCGAGTTAGGTCTTAAAGATAAAGTAAGCAGTGCGAGTGAAGACGAACTTCTGTCTATTCTTGCTTCAGATGGCATGTTAATTAAGCGTCCGCTGCTAGCAGATGGACAAAAAGTAACGCTTGGTTTCAAAGAAGAGCAGTTTGAGGACGTGTGGAAGTAAGTTTTCAAATAGAAAATTTTTACCTTTTACGTTACACTGTTAATAGGAAGTTATTTTAGGTTGTAGAAAGTGTTCTCCACGTTGAAGGCGCTTTTTATATAAACAAATTACGATACATATTTTGGAGGGATTAAGATGAGTACACCAAAAGATTTGCGTTATTCTGAAGAGCATGAATGGGTAAAAGCAGAAGGAGACGTTGTCCGCGTAGGTATTACACATTTCGCTCAAGCTGAGCTTGGAGACATCGTATTCGTTGAACTGCCAGAAGTAGGAGCAACAGTAGAAGCTGACGAGCCGTTTGGTAGCGTTGAATCAGTAAAAACAGTTTCTGAGCTTTACGCACCAATTAGCGGTGAAGTTGTAGCAGTAAACGACAACTTAGGCGATAGTCCTGAACTTGTTAATGAATCTCCATACGAAGAAGCATGGATGATTACAATCAAACCATCTGATGCTTCTCAAGTAGACAAGCTGATGACAGCAGAGCAATACGAAGAAATGACAAACGAAGGATAATATTCCTCCATAAATTGTCTTTATGAAAAGTTTTTGACTGGACACTCTATTAGTAAACAAGCTAAAGGAGTGTCTTTTTATGTTTGAAAAACAAAAAATGGACGTTACAGATCGCGTTACAGCTAAATTTCATGACGGCGGTATGAAATTATACGTTGATAAGCAGCCAATTGGTGAAGTTAGCTACGGAACAAGCGGCAATGAATACCGCTTTGAAGAAGGATATTCGCAAGAAAATAATAAGTTCTATCAATACGCGGACGTACAAAAACAAGGTGAAACGCAAAAATATACAGACTGCGATGAAGAAGCAGGATGGTGCTAAACAGTGGCAACTGCCGCTGTTTTTCTTGTTTTATAGAGATAATATGGCCTAAACTGCCTTTTAAAAGAGTTCTTTCTTGCAAATTTCTTTTAAAAAACAGGTGAACTGTGATACATTAACGAATATTGTATAGCATAAAGAAATGATGTTACTATACAACTGACGATTATGGGTGATGAAAATGGGGCTAATTGAAATTGAAAAAGTAATTATTGTCGAAGGAAAGTCAGATAAAAAGCGTATTCAAGATATCATTCGAGAACCAATTGAAATTATTTGTACAAACGGTACGATTAGTTTATCAAAGCTGGATGAAATTATTGACTGTACGTTTAACAAAGAGGTATACATACTCGTTGACTCTGATGATTCAGGGAATAAGCTGAGAAAACAATTTAAACGAGAGCTTCCGGAAGCAGAGCATCTATATATTGATAAAATGTACCGAGAAGTTGCTGCCGCCCCTAGACATCACATAGCAACAGTATTGCTGAGTGCCAATATCGATGTTAATGCAGAATTTTTAACATAAAAGGAATGAGCAACATGCAAGAATGGAGCGAAAAACAGCTGGATGATCAGTTAAAAGAAGGAGAAAGAGCCTTTATCTTTTTCCATACGCCTTTTTGCGGGACATGTCAGCTGGCAAAAAAAATGTTAACCGTGGCAGAAGCGATGCTGCCGGATGTAACCATCGGAATGAGCAATTTAAATTATATGCCTTCAAAAGCAGAATTATTTTCTATTGAAAGCGTACCTTGTTTGATTGAAGTGGAAAATGGTGAAATGGTAAAAAAACTCTACGCGTTTCATTCCATCGAGCACGTACTCGAGGAGCTTCGATAATCAAACGTTTGTTTAAAATGAAGAAGTTGAAAGAGAGCGAACCGTTGGGGCTGTTGAAATATTGGGATATTATCCCAAGAACAAAATCTGTTGACAGCCTATCTGACACATGCTAAAATCACACTCATGAATGTTCATAAATGAATGAATATTTCCCAAAAACAAAATAATTGTTGCGAACTCTTATCAAGAGAGGTGGAGGGACTGAGCCCTGTGAAACCCGGCAACCGTCAGACTAACTGAAATGGTGCCAATTCCTGCAAAGCTATGCGCTTTGAAAGATGAGAGAAAGGATTAAATATCGAGCCTTTCTGTCATGCGCAGAGAGGCTTTTTTAATGGGGAAAATTGTTTTACGGCTTTTTCATCCTATAGGGCAACCTAACATAATTAAGTTTTTATTAAAGAAGGTGAAGAAATATGATTACATTAACAGACGTTACAAAAATTTATCAGGCCAAAAGCGGTCAAGTAACAGCTGTTGATAATGTGAATCTAACCGTTAACCAAGGAGAAATTTACGGAATTATTGGTTATAGCGGAGCGGGGAAAAGTTCTTTGATTCGCTTGCTAAACGGATTAGAAACACCAACAACAGGAACGGTCGAAGTAGCAGGTAATGATATTGGAAAAATTAAAGGCGGAAAACTCAGAAAAGCTAGACAAGAAATTAGTATGGTATTTCAGCACTTTAATATCTTGTGGTCGCGTACGGTACGAGAAAATATTGCCTTTCCGTTAGAAATAGCAGGGATTTCAAAAGAAAAAAGAATGAAACGAGTAGACGAACTTATCAAGCTAGTCGGGCTTGAAGGGCGTGAAGATGCTTATCCATCACAGCTTAGCGGCGGACAAAAGCAGCGTGTTGGGATTGCTCGAGCGCTAGCGAACAATCCAAAAGTATTGCTTTGTGATGAAGCAACATCAGCGCTTGATCCTCAAACGACAGATTCTATTTTAGATCTGTTAGTAGATATTAATGAGAAGCTAGGGTTAACCATTGTATTGATTACTCATGAAATGCACGTCATTCGTAAAATTTGTCATCGAGTAGCCGTTATGGAAAATGGGGCAGTAGTAGAAGAAGGACAAGTGCTAGAAGTATTCAGAAAACCTAAGCAGCCGATTACAAAACGATTCGTTCAACAGATTTCTGAACCAGAGGAAACGTTTGAAACGATTGAACAAGTAAAAGAGCTGTATCCAAGCGGGCAAATTATTCAGCTGACGTTTGTTGGCGGAAAAGCAGAGCAACCGCTCATTACAACGATTTTAAAACAGTTTGATGTAACGATTAATATTTTGCAAGGAAAGATTTCTCATACACAAACAGGTTCATACGGGACGTTGTTCGTTCATTTAGACGGAGAATTAACAGAAGTTGAAAAAGTCATTGCATACATTCATGAGCAGCAGGTAGAAGTGGAGGTAATGACAAATGCTTGAGAAACTATTTCCAAACGTTATTTTAGATGATTTTATTCAAGCGACAAATGAAACACTATATATGACGGCTATTTCAGTTGTAGCCACATTTGTTCTAGGTATTTTATTGGGCTTGCTTTTATTTTTAACGTCCAAAGGACAGCTTTGGCAAAACAAACCTTTATATGCCATTGTGTCGGCGGTTGTAAATATCTTTCGTTCCATTCCATTCATTATTTTAATTGTTTTACTGATTCCATTTACCAAAGCATTGGTAGGAAGTATTTTAGGCGCTAATGCAGCGTTACCGGCTTTAATTGTTGGAGCAGCACCATTTTATGCGCGTCTTGTAGAAATTGGTCTGCGTGAAATTGATAAAGGTGTTATTGAAGCTGCTAAATCAATGGGAGCCACAACAAGCACTATTATCTTTAAAGTGCTGTTACCTGAATCGCTGCCAGCTTTGATTTCCGGTTTGACAGTAACAACCATTGCGTTAGTCGGCTATACGGCAATGGCGGGTGTGATTGGAGCTGGGGGTCTTGGAAACCTTGCATATTTAGAAGGATTCCAGCGCAGTCATAATGACGTAACGCTAGCCGCTACGATCTTAATTTTGATTATTGTATTTATTATCCAACTTATTGGAGATGCGATTACTGCAAAAATTGATAAAAGATAAAGGGAGGATTATTTATTATGAAAAAATGGCTTTCAGCTTTAGCATTAACATCTGCGCTAGTAGTAGGATTAGCGGCGTGTGGATCTAACAATGGATCAAAAGATGAAAAGAAAATTGTCGTGGGTGCATCTAATACGCCTCATGCTGAAATTTTAGAACAAGCAAAACCTATTTTGGAAAAACAAGGAATTGACTTAGAGATTAAAAAATTTCAAGATTACATCTTACCGAACACAGCTCTTGCAAACAATGAAATTGATGCAAACTACTTCCAGCACGTTCCTTATATGAATTCAGTGCTAAAAGATCATAAAGGTGAAAAAGGGTATGATTTCGTAAGTGCCGGTGCCATTCACATTGAACCAATTGGTATCTACTCTAAAAAATACAAAAGCTTAAAAGATCTTCCGAAAAACGGCACAGTTATTATGCGTGATGCAGTAGCAGAGCAAGGACGTATTTTATCGATTTTTGAAAAAGCTGGCGTGATCAAATTAAAACCAGGCGTAAAGAAAACAGACGCACAAATTAAAGATATTGTAGAAAACCCTAAGAATTTAAAATTTAAAGCCGATGTTGAAGGCGGATTGTTACCTCAAATGTACAAAAACAATGAAGGTGACGCTGTTGTTATCAATGCTAACTATGCTATCGATGCTGGTTTAGATCCAGTAAAAGATCCAATCGCAGTGGAAAGCAAAGAAAACAACCCATATGCAAACATCATTACGGTTCACAAAGGTGACGAAAATAAAGATACAGTGAAAGCTTTAGTAAAAGTTCTTCACTCTAAAGAAATTCAAGACTACATTAAAGAAAAATACAAAGGCGGAGTATTGCCGGTAAATAAATAATAGAAGAAAAGCGCTTGCCCACTCTGGGCAAGTGCTTTTTTGTATGCATCAAAACGAATAACTCTTATTTTTCTCACGCATACTAACCGTGAAAACTTTACTGATGATGGGAGCTGACGTTATGCAGCAAGAAGCACGTCATTCAACTGAGCAAGCACTTCATGATTATAAAATGGGTGTTGGGAAATTTAGCGAAAAATTGCCGGAAGTAACAAAAACGTTTAATGCGTTTACTGAAGCATGTTTTGGAGAAGGTTCTCTTTCTAAAAAAGAAAAGCAGTTAATCGCGCTAGGAATCAGCGTAGTAGCTCAAGACGAGTACTGTATGATTTATCATACAAAAGGCTGCATTGATCAAGGTGCAACTGAGCAAGAAATTTTAGAAGCATGCGGAGTATCAGCGGCATTTGGCGGAGGCGCAGCGATGAGTCAGTCCGTTACGCTTGTCCAAGAGTGTGTTTCAGAACTGACTAGCCACACGCACTAAGTAAATAAAGCGGGTAAAAAGCTTGTCTTAGAAGGCTCTATCGAGTCTTTTAAGGCAACTTTTTTATGAGTGGATTTAGTCTTAAAAAACGTACATAATGGTTTAAAACCTTTTGGGTCAAAAGGTTGCTATAAGTTTTCATTTGTTATAAGATTGTAATGAGAATAAAATGAGAATAATTAAAAAGATATAGGTATATCGTTTTTTACTATATACGTCTATAACTGGAGGTTTTAATATGGCAGGGTCAACTTTAACAATTAAAGATCTTCATGTTGCAATTGAAGGTAAAGAAATTTTAAAAGGTGTTAATTTAGAAGTTAAGGGCGGCGAAATCCATGCAATCATGGGACCAAACGGTACTGGTAAATCAACATTATCTTCAGCAATCATGGGACATCCTAAATACGAGGTTACACAAGGAAGCATCACGCTAGACGGCGAAGATGTACTTGAGATGGAAGTAGATGAGCGCGCTCGTGCAGGTCTATTCCTAGCGATGCAATATCCAAGTGAAATCAGCGGGGTAACAAACGCAGACTTCCTACGTTCAGCAATTAATGCTCGTCGTGAAGAAGGCGAAGAAATTTCACTAATGAAATTCATCCGTCAATTAGACAAAAACATGGATTTCTTAGAAATGGATCAAGACATGGCTCAGCGTTACCTAAACGAAGGTTTCTCTGGCGGTGAGAAGAAGCGTAACGAAATTCTTCAATTAATGATGCTTCAACCAGGAATTGCAATTTTAGATGAAATCGACTCTGGTTTAGATATCGATGCGTTAAAAGTTGTATCAAAAGGTATTAATGAACTGCGCGGCAGCGAGTTTGGTTGCTTAATGATCACTCACTACCAACGTTTATTAAACTACATTACACCAGATAAAGTTCACGTTATGATGCAAGGTCGTGTTGTAAAATCAGGTGGACCAGAATTAGCGCAGCGTCTAGAAGCAGAAGGTTATGACTGGATCAAACAAGAATTAGGTATTGAAGACGAAACTGTAGAGCAAGAAGCTTAAGAGTTAGGAGGATCTCTATGACTATTGATACGAAATTACCATTTGATCAAGAGTACATCAGCAGCTTTTCAAAAGAAGCTAATGAACCAAGTTGGCTGCTAGATCTTCGCTTACAAGCTCTTGCGAAAGCAGAAGATCTTGCACTTCCAAAGCCAGATAAAACAAACATTTCGAAATGGAACTTTACTGCTTTTGACAAGCACACTTCACAGGCAAGCACAATCTCATCTGTAGACGAGCTTCCAGAAGTGGTTAAAGCACTGATTGATACAGAAGCGGTTAAGAATCTATATGTTCAGCGTGACCAAACAGCTGCATACTCAACGTTAACAGAAGAGCTAAAATCTCAAGGCGTTATCTTTACAGATATTCAAACAGCTGCTAAAGAGCATAGCGACCTTGTTGAGAAGTACTTCATGAAAGACGGAGTTAAAGTAGATGAGCACCGTTTAACTGCATTAAACGCAGCGTTATTAAACGGGGGTGTATTTGTATACGTTCCTAAAAATGTAGAAGTACAAGAGCCTCTTCAAGCTGTATTTGTCCGTGAAGATGAAGAAGCAGCTTTATTCAACCATGTTATTGTTGTAGCTGAAGACAACAGCTCAGTAACATATGTAGAAAACTACATTGCTACTGCTGAAGAGTCACACGGTGTTGTCAATATCGTGACGGAAGTATTCGCTAACAGCAATGCAAAAGTAACGTTTGGAGCTGTTGACTACTTAGCTAAAGGTACAACTACTTATGTGAACCGCCGCGGCGTAGCGGGCAAAGATGGTCGCATTGAGTGGGCTTTAGGCTTAATGAGTGAAGGAAATACAGTTTCAGAAAATACAACGTATCTAATGGGCGACGGTTCATATGGAGATACAAAAACGGTAACAGTTGGACGTGGAGAGCAGTCTCAAAACTTAACAACAAGTATCGTACACTTCGGAAAACATTCTGAAGGCTACATTTTAAAACACGGCGTTATGAAAGAAAGCGCGTCTTCAATCTTTAACGGTATCGGTAAAATTGAACACGGTGCATCTAAATCAAACGCTGAGCAAGAATCCCGTGTGTTAATGTTAAGTGAAAAAGCACGTGGAGACGCAAACCCAATTCTTCTAATTGATGAAGATGATGTAACAGCAGGACATGCTGCATCTGTTGGACGAGTAGATCCAATTCAGCTTTACTACTTAATGAGCCGCGGTATTCCGCAAACAGAAGCAGAACGTCTAGTTATTCACGGGTTCTTAGCACCAGTGGTAAACGAGTTGCCAATCGAAACGGTTAAAAAACAATTAACGGATTTAATTGAAAGGAAAGTTCGATAATGAATATCTCTGATATTCGTAAACAATTTCCTATTTTAGACCAAGAGGTAAATGGCAGCCCACTCGTTTATTTAGACAGTGCAGCAACTTCACAAAAGCCGCTTGCTGTAATTGAAGCAATTGAGAAGTATTACAAAGAATATAACTCAAACGTACACCGAGGTGTTCACACGCTTGGTACAAGAGCAACAGACGGATACGAAGGCGCTCGTGAAAAGGTTCGTAAGTTTATTAATGCAAAATCAACGGAAGAGATTATCTTTACGCGCGGTACAACGACAGCTCTTAATACAGTAGCTGCAAGCTATGGCCGTGCGAATCTTAAACCTGGTGATGAAATTGTGATTACTTATATGGAACATCACAGTAACATCATTCCTTGGCAGCAAGTTGCCAAGGAAACAGGTGCAACGTTAAAATATATTTCATTAACAGAAGATCATGCACTTTCACTAGAAGAGGTAAAAAGCACGATTACATCTAACACAAAAATTGTATCGATTATGCAAGTATCTAACGTATTGGGTACAATTAACCCAGTAAAAGAAATTGCAGAAATTGCACACGCTAACGGTGCAGTAATGGTTGTGGATGGTGCGCAAAGTACGCCTCACATGAAGGTGGATGTACAAGATTTAGACTGTGATTTCTTTGCTTTCTCTGGACATAAAATGGGCGGACCGACTGGAATCGGCGCTCTTTATGGAAAGAAAGAGCTTCTTGAAAAAATGGAACCAATCGAGTTTGGCGGCGAAATGATTGACTTCGTAAACTTATACGAATCAACGTGGAAAGAGCTTCCTTGGAAATTTGAAGGAGGTACGCCAATCATTGCAGGTGCAATTGGTTTAGGTGCAGCGATTGATTTCTTAGAAGAAGTTGGTTTAGATAACATTCAAGCACATGAGCACAAGCTAGCGCAATATGCACTGGATCGCTTATCGCAAGTAGATGGAATTACGATTTACGGACCGAAAGAGCGAGCGGGTGTTGTGACGTTTAATATTGAAGATGTGCATCCGCACGACGTTGCAACAGTAGTAGACGCTGATGGAATTGCGATTCGTGCAGGTCATCACTGTGCGCAGCCGCTGATGAAATATTTAAACGTATCGTCTACTGCACGTGCAAGCTTCTATCTGTATAACACGGAAGAAGAAGTAGATAAATTGGTGTCATCATTAATAAAAACGAAGGAGTATTTTACAAATGGCTTTTAATAATTTAGATACTCTCTATCGTCAAGTAATTATGGACCATTATAAAAACCCGCGTAATCGTGGAACATTGAATGAAGATACTGTGAACATTCATATGAATAACCCGACGTGCGGAGACCGCATTGAACTTTCTTTAAAAGTAGAGGACGGCAAAGTGGTGGATGCAAAGTTCGAAGGTGAAGGGTGTTCAATTTCAATGTCATCAGCTTCAATGATGACACAAGCAATTAAAGGTCAAGAAGTAGACAAAGCGTTTAAAATGGCCCATATCTTCTCTGACATGATGCAAGGTAAAGAGTATGATGATAGTATAGATTTAGGAGATATTGAAGCACTTCAAGGTGTAGCAAAATTTCCTGCGCGTATTAAATGTGCAACACTAGCGTGGAAAGCGATGGAAAAAGGTCTTAACGAACAAAAATAAGACCTTCATTCATTCCCAATCCTATCAAGTAGGGGGTAATAAAAGATGGCTAAAAAAATGCCAGAAATCGGCGATTATAAATATGGATTTTCCGATAAAGACGTATCAATTTTCCGCTCTAAACGCGGTTTAACAAAAGAAATCGTAGAAGAAATTTCTCGTATGAAAGAGGAACCACAATGGATGCTTGACTTCCGTTTGAAATCTCTAGAGCACTTCTACAACATGCCAATGCCACAGTGGGGCGGAGACATGGCAAGCTTAGACTTTGATGAAATTACGTACTACGTAAAACCATCTGAGAAGTCTGAACGCTCTTGGGATGAAGTTCCTGAAGAAATTAAACAAACGTTTGATAAACTTGGTATTCCTGAAGCAGAGCAAAAATATCTTGCGGGTGTATCAGCTCAGTACGAATCTGAAGTTGTTTATCACAATATGAAAGAAGATCTTGAAGCGCAAGGTATCGTATTTAAAGATACAGATACGGCGCTAAAAGAAAACGAAGATATTTTCCGCGAGCATTTTGGAAAAGTTATCCCGCCAACGGATAACAAATTCTCTGCTCTTAACTCAGCGGTTTGGTCTGGTGGATCATTCATTTACGTACCAAAAGGCGTAAAAGTAGATACACCATTACAAGCTTATTTCCGTATTAACTCTGAAAATATGGGACAGTTTGAGCGTACGTTAATTATTGCTGATGAAGGCTCACACGTCCACTATGTAGAGGGCTGTACAGCACCTGTTTATACAACGAACTCTCTTCACAGTGCCGTTGTAGAAATCATCATCAAAAAAGACGCGTATTGCCGCTATACAACAATTCAAAACTGGGCGAACAACGTATACAACCTTGTAACAAAACGTGCAGTTTGTGAAGCAAACGCAACAATGGAATGGATTGATGGAAACATCGGTTCTAAGTTAACAATGAAATATCCAGCTGTTATCTTAAAAGGCGAAGGCGCACGCGGTATGACATTATCTATTGCCCTTGCTGGTAAAGGACAGCACCAAGATGCTGGTGCAAAAATGATTCACTTAGCACCAAACACATCTTCAACGATCGTATCAAAATCAATTTCAAAACAAGGCGGTAAAGTAACATACCGCGGTATCGTACACTTTGGCCGTAAAGCAGAAGGTGCACGTGCGAACATTGAGTGTGATACGCTAATTATGGATAACCAATCAACTTCTGATACAATTCCGTACAATGAGATTTTAAATGACAACATCTCACTTGAACACGAAGCGAAAGTATCAAAAGTATCTGAAGAACAATTATTCTATCTAATGAGCCGCGGTATTTCTGAAGAAGAAGCGACAGAAATGATTGTAATGGGCTTTATTGAACCATTTACAAAAGAGCTTCCAATGGAATATGCAGTAGAGATGAACCGTCTAATCAAATTTGAAATGGAAGGTTCAATCGGTTAATAATAGATAAAAACTCGTTTGCTGTTTAAGCAAACGAGTTTTTTTGTATCGTTTGTATTAAAATAAAGAAAAGCAATCTAAGAAAATAGAGGAGGAATGGCATGATTTATATTGGAGTTACAGGCTGGGGAGATCATGATTCATTATATGAAGCGGGTGTTTCATCAAGAGACAAGCTTGCCGTATACGCAGGCCATTTTCCAATTGTTGAAGTCGATTCATCTTTTTACGCCATTCAACCTAAATCAAATGTAGAAAAGTGGATGAATGATACGCCGGAATCTTTTCGTTTTGTGGTAAAAGCCTATCAAGGCATGACGGGGCATATGAGAGAAGGAAATCCGTTTGATAGCAAAGAAGAAATGTTTCATGCATTTTTAGAATCAGTGAAGCCGTACGTAAGTTCAAATAAGCTTGGTATGATTTTATTTCAAATGCCGCCTTGGTTTGACTGTACAAAAGAAAACGTAGCCTATTTGAGGTATAGCCGTGAGAAGTTTGGAGATTTGCCAGTAGCGCTGGAGTTTCGAAATCAATCTTGGTTTAAACCATTTTTCTATGATAAAACGTTAACGTTTATGGAACAAGAGAAGTGGATTCATGGTATTTGTGATGAACCGCAGGCAGGAGAAGGATCTATTCCCACTGTGATTCATGCTACAGATAAACAGAAAACACTTATACGTTTTCATGGACGAAACGTACACGGTTGGAATAAGCCCGCAGAAGGCAATTGGCGAGCGGTAAGGTTTTTGTATCGCTACAATGAAAAAGAGCTCCTAGAGTGGAAAGAACGTCTTGAAAAGCTGCAAAAACAAACGAAGGACATTTACTTGTTATTTAATAATAACTCCGGCGGAGATGCTGTACATAATGCCAAACAGCTCATGAGCTTATTAAATATTGAATATGAGAATTTAGCTCCTAAGCAACTAGATTTTTTTAACGAATTTTAGCACCGAGGTCTATAAAATGTATAAGGATTACTCTAAACGTTAAATAGGTAGAAAAGTATATGTAAAACCTCACTTTTTTCTTTCAAAATCATAAATTGATTAAGAAAGGAGTGAGCTACTATGATTACCTTAGCGCCTATCGTAATTGAAGGTCATACGTTTAATGCAGTTACCGTATTGCTGCCAAAAACAACTTTGTTAACCATTTCATCAGATAAAGGCTACATTATGTGCGGAGCACTAGACGTAGGTCTATTAAATGATAAATTAGCTGATCGTCAAATAATAGCTGGAAGAGCTGTAGGTGTACGTACAATTGAGCAGCTTCTTGAAGCGCCGCTTGAATCTGTAACGCTTGAAGCTGAAAAAAGAGGGATTTTTAAAGGCACAATTGGCAAAGATGCTTTATTGAAAATGCTTTAATATAGTCGAGAATTTAAGATAAAACTTTTTAAAAGAAGCGTGAACCTCCTTATACATGCATACATATAGCTTGTAAGGAGGGATTTTTTTTGGTTAAACTTCGTCGGAAATTAACAAGAAAAGGCCCGCTTCCTTTTCGTTACGTTCTGTTGCTCACCTTTCTTTTTTTTATGCTTTCCACAGGGGTAGGATTATGGCTAATTAATAGAGGGATTGAACCAACGTTGATGAAATATGCTGAAGCACAAACAAAAGAGATTGCAACTTTAGTTATTAATAAAGCGGTGAATAAACAGGTACTCGATCAGCTCGACGTAGATGTCATTAAAGTGGAATCTACACCTAACGGTCAAGTAGCCAAAATTGACACAGCGCTTGTGAACCGAGTTAGAGCTCAAACTACGTCATTTGTCCAGGCTAACTTAAAAGAAGCAGAGAAAGGGAATTTAGATGCACTTGAACTTCCAACAGATATTCGTATTGAAAAAAATGAAAAGTTGCGGAATCAAGGAATTGTCTACCAAGTTCCGCTTGGGCAAGCGACTAATAATGCGCTGCTTGGAAATCTGGGTCCGCTGATTCCGGTTAAATTTCATGCTATTGGTGACGTTCAAACAGACGTAGTGCGAAAAATCGAGGAGTATGGAATAAATAATGCGTTTCTTGAAGTATCTATCAAAGTGAAAGTAAACATGCAAATCATTATCCCATTTGCAACTAAAAAAACAACCGTTACGGCTACAATCCCAGTCGGAGGCACCGTTATTCCTGGAAATGTTCCTGACTATTTTAACGGTGGAAACTCGTCTTCTCCGGCGATTGAACTTCCGAAGAAAAATTAACAATATTATATTAACGTGATAAAGTATTATTAAAAAAGCAGGTACGGAAGTTCAAAAAGACTTTCATACCTGCTTTTATTCATTGGTTAATTTGTCTGAATTTTCTATAAAAAATATTTTGACATACTATCTTCTCCCTTCTATAATTTGAGATAGGAAGTTATAGAAAGAATAATCTAAAAATTATAAAAATTCTCGTTGATCTGCGATAAAAAGAGAGTAGGGAGAGAACAAGAGGGGGAATTACGGTGGAAAATAGGCCGCAGTGGGGATCAAGAGCAGGGTTTATTTTAGCAGCAGCAGGTTCAGCAATTGGACTAGGGAATATATGGAGGTTTCCAGCTACTGCATATGAAAACGGAGGAGGAGCATTTTTTCTTCCCTATTTATTTGCTTTGTTGACGGCAGGGATTCCTATTTTAATCATGGAGTTTGCTATAGGTCATAAATATAAAGGTTCTTCTCCTTTATCATTAGCGAGACTAAGTCCAAAGGCTGAGTGGCTAGGCTGGTGGCAAGTAGCTATTTCCTTTTTTATTTCAGTTTACTATTCCGTTATTATCGCATGGGCGATGTCGTATTTTATCTTTTCATTTAAGTTAAGCTGGGGAAAGGATACGGAAGCGTTTTTATATGGAGATTACTTAAAGTTAGCCGAAGCACCAGGACAAACAGGAAGCATCGTATTACATGTTTTAATTCCGCTTGTACTTGTATGGATTGTGACGTTAGGTGTGTTATTAAAAGGAATCAAAAAAGGAATTGAAGCGGCAAATAAAATCTTTTTACCAACACTAATTGTTCTATTTTTAATCATTGTCATTCGAGCAGTAACATTGGACGGAGCAATGGAAGGTCTGCACGCTTTTTTTAAACCAAACTGGAGCGCAATTGGAGATGGAAAGGTTTGGATCGCAGCATATGGTCAAATTTTCTTTAGTTTATCTGTTGGTTTTGCTATTATGATCACTTATTCCAGTTACCTTCCAAAGAAATCTGATTTAACTAATAATGCGTTTATTACTGGATTCGGTAATTCCGCTTTTGAATTACTAGCAGGAATCGGTGTGTTTAGCGCACTTGGTTTTATGGCCACTCAGCAAGGTATCCCAATCGATAAGGTGGTTCAGGGAGGGGTAGGACTAGCCTTTGTTGTTTTCCCGCAAATTATTAATGAATTTCCAGCCTTTAAACAGCTGTTTGGCATGTTATTCTTTGCTTCCTTAACATTAGCAGGATTAACGTCACTTATTTCAATTATTGAAACATTTGTAGCAGGCATTCAAGATAAATTTACTATCTCACGTACAAAATCCGTATTAATAGGCGGAGGAATCGCTTCAATTTGCTCCCTATTATTTGCAACACAGGGCGGACTTTATTTCTTGGATGTGGTCGATTATTTCATTAATAACTTCGGAGTTGCTTTAGCAGGCTTAGTAGAAGTTGTATTAGTTGCTTGGGTATTTAAAAAGCTGAGCAGCCTTCAGCAGCATGCAAACGAAGTTTCTGATATTCGAATCGGTTCATGGTGGAAGATATGTTTAGGAGTAGTTACACCGCTTGTACTTGGGTATATGATGTTTGATAACTTCCGAAAAAATATTTCAGAAAATTACGAGCAGTATGCAACGACTTTTGTAGGTCCTTTTGGTTGGGGCGTGGCAGCTCTGGCTGTTATTTTAGGAATTGCTTTTTCTTTTGCACGATGGAAAGATGGGGCGACTCGTTTGTCAGTTAAAGAGAAGGGGGTTTCTAAATAATGGATGGAAGTTCAATTACAATGATGGTTGTAGGGATGGTCATCATATGGGGCGGCTTGGCCGCGAGTATTGCTCATGCTGTGAAAAAAGCAAAAGAAAGTAAACCATCAGGATAAAAAAACAGGAAGCATTAGCTTCCTGTTTTTTTATTTTTTCTTTAGTTCTAAACGATCATTTCTTTCCCACGTTCTTAACTGAGGATATGGGTCAAACGACCACTCATTTTTGCCGTTATCTTTATACATTCCGTAATGCAAGTGAGGAGGGAATTTCCCAGAAGTTCCAGGAGGTCCATAACCTGAACTTCCTACTCCGCCAATAAGTGTTCCTGGTTCTACAATTTGTCCTACTTTTAAATTTTTTGCAAATCCGCTTAAATGAGCTAAATAGTGATAGTTATTATGAAGGTCACGAATACCGATTCGCCAGCCTCCATATTTATTCCATCCTTTAAGCTCAATAATGCCATAGCAAGGGGATTTTACTGGAACTCCATAATCTGCAAAAATGTCTGTTCCTTCATGGATTCGTTTTCCACCCCAGCCGCGCGCATCTCCCCATGTACTGCGATAACTGTAGTTCGCACGGAGAGGGACAGGAAATGAAGAACCTTTTAAATCAATACGACCGTAATGGCGAAAAATTTTAGCATTCCCTAAAATAATATCAACCGCTTTAGCCCGGTGATAATAGTTCCAAAGCGCAATTTTAATATAGTCTTCGGACACCCCGAACGTCCGAATATAATCTGCCATGGTAAAAAGCATATCTTCATCATTAAATTGGTCTGCTTTTTTGTCTCCGTTCCCATCTTTACCCATTCCCCCGAGAAGAGAAATAGTAAGTGGGTTTGTATCTTCCAAATTTGGATTTAAAGAACCTGACCATTTTTCTGGAGGATAATAAATGGCGATCGCACCTTTTTCTCTTGGAATATCTTTATGAGAGCGTCGAATATTTCGTTCATACTGGTCAATCCCAGCAAAGTAATACCAAGGAATTGTAGTAGCGGCTTCCATTTGGTTATACAGCTCTAATCTCTTTTGAATAAGCATTTTTTCTTGATCTGCTGAAGATTCAGCTGTTACGTGGTGCCATCCTGTGAATATAGACATGAACATAAAAAGTAAGATAATCGTTTTGCGCATCGTGTTTCCCCCTTTCTAAAAATAGTGTGTAACACTAGTTTGCAGCGAGAAAAAAGATTTCATAAATATTAATTAATGGAAATCGCTTCAAAACTTTTTAAAAGAATTTTATTCAGAAGATAAATGGAAATTATATGGAGGATGAAAACGCACACATTTGGATGGAAAATAGAAGAAAACTGAGGAAAATAAAGAGCAGACAACTTGTCGAATCTCACTTTTTTATGATAAAGTGACATATAGTTATGTTTTTAATATGTAGTTAAAATTAAGCATATAGGTTATAGACATTTTCTAGATTGGTGGAGTTGATAATATGGCAACAAAAGAAGAGCATGTCCGCAAACCCGAGTGGCTGAAGATTAAGCTAAACACAAACGAAAATTACACAGGCTTAAAGAAAATGATGCGTGAGAAAAACCTTCATACAGTTTGTGAAGAAGCAAGATGTCCGAATATTCATGAGTGTTGGGCTGTTCGTCGTACGGCAACTTTTATGATTTTAGGAGAAGTATGTACACGTGCCTGTCGTTTTTGCGCGGTTAAGACAGGTTTACCAACAGAATTAGATTTAGAAGAGCCAGAACGCGTAGCAGATTCTGTTCAGCTAATGAACTTAAAACATGCGGTTATCACAGTAGTAGCTCGCGATGATTTAAAAGACGGAGGAGCAAGCGTATTAGCTGAAACAATTCGTGCGATTCGTCGTAAAAATCCATTCACAACAATTGAAGTATTGCCTTCTGATATGGGCGGTGTGGAAGAGAACTTACGTATTGTAATGGACGCACGTCCTGATATTTTAAACCATAATATTGAAACAGTACGCAGCCTTACGCCTCGTGTTCGTGCTCGTGCTAAATATGAGCGTTCTCTTGAGTTCCTTCGCCGTGCAAAAGAAATGCAGCCGGATATCCCTACAAAATCAAGTATCATGCTTGGTCTAGGAGAAACAAAAGAAGAAATTATTGAAACGATGGATGATTTGCGTGCGAACAATGTAGATATTATGACGCTAGGCCAATATCTACAGCCAACTAAAAAGCACATAAAAGTTCAGAAATATTACCATCCAAATGAGTTTGAAGAGCTAAAAGAAATTGCATTATCAAAAGGATTCAGCCATGTCGAAGCAGGTCCTCTTGTACGTTCTTCTTACCATGCAGATGAGCAAGTTAACGCTGCTGCCAAAAATAAAGCACAAGAAAGCAAATAAGGTAAAAAGAGGCTGGGACGAAAGTAGTTTAGCCGAAGTGAAAAACGAACCATTAATCAAATTGTTTGATTAGTGGTTCGTTTTTTTGTTACGGTTAACGTAAAATTTATCAGTTTTGTTCCTTCTAGCAGTTGATTGGAGCGCAAGCGACGAGGAGGCTCAGCGGCCGCCCGCGGAAAGCGAAGCCTTGCACGGAAATCAACTGCGGTGTCACAAGCGGTTCAGCTCATGTGTCTCATTTCTTCGTCTTTCGATTACATTCTTTTAGTTACGTCTCAACTTTTTTGTCTATTCCACCATATCTTTGTCCGTCATCGGTTCATTCAATTCGTTTTTCTCTCTTCCATTTGCATCTTCTCCGCCGTTCATTTTACGCCCTTGGGGAGATTTTAGCATTTGTTGAATAACAGCATCGATTCGTTTTCTAGCATCATTTGTTTGTGTATTCATTTCACTGATATTTTCGATTTGGTCCATCTGTTTCGGATTATCTGAGACGTATACATGATAATAACGAGGGACTACAGACATAGCTGTACGTTTTACCTGATCGGCTGCGTTATTCCTGTTTTTAGCATCTGTTTTATAAGCAACAAGCACATCTTTATCCGTTACTAGCGTAGCGGCTTGTTTAATATTTGGGATAGCGGTGCTCAGTTTACTAATATTGTCGGCTGCTTCCTCTCGGTTAAATGTTCCTACTTGGTTCATATTGGAACTTTGTTCATTTGTGTTTTTAGTGTATCGGACATATCCATAATTTGTGCCGCTATTATTATTTGGATTATAATAATGATTAGGCTCGTTTACATTAATGGCATCTGGGTTGTTTGGTGATAAATTTTCATTTTCAGCTGTGTTTTTATTTTGACAGCCAATGGTTAAAATACTTGTTATTAAAGCGATTCCAAGAATAGATTTCTTCACCATTTCCACCTCCTGTAGTTAAATATCGTACGCCAGGTAAACCGGCGAACCTTCATGTGGAGCATAAAAGATCAGTAGGTATACCGATAAAACTCCTACAGGATTAGAGTGCTGCTTATACGTGAAAAATTTCATGTTAATTGATGGTTTCATCATCATAATTATGGTATGGTAAATTTTAAGAGAAGAGGTGTGAGCAATGGTCTGTATCAATAATATTTGTTATGAAGTATTAAAAGATGAGCGCGAGGCATTTAATGAAGAGGCGTTTAGAGGTCGCTTTATCGACGTGCTGAGCCGCTATGACTATATTGTGGGAGATTGGGGATACAATCAGCTTCGACTGCGAGGCTTTTTTGATGATCGTAACCAGAAGGCAACGTATGATACGAAGATTAGTACGCTTCAAGATTATTTACATGAATATTGTAATTTTGGCTGTGCGTATTTTGTCTTAAAAAAAGTCCATAAGTAAAAAAAGGCAAGCCGAAGACACTAATTGTCCTTCACGCTGCCTTTTTTTTTAGATGATTTCATATAAAAATTCGCGAAGTTCCTGACCATCTTCGCTGTTTAGTTTAAATACTTCTTCAAGATAGTGGGGTTCTTCAAGGTCATCTTGTCCAATAATGGCAAAGCGTCCTCCTTGAATATCAAGAACAACTTGTTTGCCATAATAACGGTCGGTTTGGATAATAGCTAAATCAAATCGTTGATTTTCGCCCATAAAGCTGACAAACCGGGTCTTTGTAGAGACGACATCGTCATATAGATAAAAGCGTTCGCTCATAGGTATACTCCTTTCATAGGTTGTATTTGTATCATATCAAATAAGGTCAAAAACAAAAATGAATTTATCAAATGGATAATGGGTCATGATAAAATAGAACAGGAACCCCGTTTGTTTATGAAAGAAGATTTATACAGAGCTGACAACTAGGGAGGAAATAATATGTACTTTGTAGATCGTGAAAAAATAGAAGCCACGCTTGTTTTTTTTGATGAACACGTTCGTTTGTTTGCTGAGCATTCGAGCTGGAACACAGAAATAGAGAAAAAGGCATTAGAGAGAATTGTACATCTTTTAATTGAAAACGTTTTAGATGTAGGAAATGCAATGATTGATGGTTTTATTATGAGAGACCCAGGCAGTTACGATGATATCATTGACATTTTAGTTGATGAGAAAGTGGTTAAAAAAGAGGAAGAAACACCATTAAAAGAGATTGTTCAATTGCGTAAAAGCCTTGTTCAAGAATATGTGGATGTTAATCATCAGGATATTTATCAAAAAGTGATGCAGCATAAAGACGTACTGGCGGCATTTTCAGAGCGCGTAAGGACATATCTAGAGACAGAGTTAGGACCTGTGTCTGCTTTTCGTAACTAAAGGCAAGCAATTTGTAGTTGTATAAAAAATAAGCTATGATTTCAAGTATGAGACTTGAAAGGAGATCACACAACATGAAGGAATATAAAGGATATTTGATTGATTTAGATGGAACCATGTACAAAGGAACAGAGCTAATTGCCGAGGCGCGTGATTTTGTTATTAAATTAAAGGAAAAAGGAATTCCTTATTTATTTGTAACAAACAACTCAACAAAAACGCCCGATAAAGTAGCTGAAAAGCTAGAGGCATTTGGCATTCCTGTAACAGAAGAGCAAGTTTTTACAACAAGCCAGGCAACAGCTAATTATTTGCATGAACGCAAAGCAAACGCTTCAGCTTATGTAATTGGTGGAGAAGGAATCCGACATGCGTTGCTTGAAAAAGGATTTACCATTGAAGAGGAAGATACGGATTTCGTAGTTGTTGGTTTGGATCAGGAAATTACATATGAAAAATTAGCAAAAGCATGTTTAAACGTTCGAAACGGCGCCTTTTTTGTTTCGACGAACGGAGATATTGCGATTCCTACTGAAAGAGGCTTACTGCCTGGTAATGGATCTATCACGTCCGTTATTACGGTTTCTACTCAAACAAATCCAGTATTTATTGGTAAACCAGAAAGTATTATTATGGAGCAAGCCCTTGAAGTCATCGGTACGCCAAAAGAAGAAACAATCATGATTGGTGATTACTATGATACAGATATTTTAGCAGGGATGAATGCAGGCTTAGATACATTATTAGTCCATACAGGGGTAACAACAAGAGAGTTACTAGAAGGATATGAGAAAAAGCCAACTTATACGGTAGATTCACTAAAAGAGTGGATGGAGCGAATTTAAAAAGCTGTCAATTGACAGCTTTTTTTGTTTTTAAAACCTATTCTTGACTGGCAGCCCGATGCGCTAACCGGCTAGAAGCAGCGGCAGCAATTGCGCCTACTAAATCATCTAAGAAAGTGTGGCACTCTCCAGTAGATTTATCGTTTAATCTTTCTAAAATACCCGGCTTTTGTTTATCAATATACCCGTAATTGGTAAAGCCGATTGATCCGTACACATTTACAATCGATAATGCTAAAATTTCGTCGATACCGTATAAACCTTCATCTTTCTCAAGAATATCCAACAGAGGCGGCTCAATCACTTTTTTTTCCGTGAGGACATCTAGTTGAATACCCGTTAAAATAGCATTTTGAACTTCTCGTTTAGAAATGACGCGCTCAACGTTATATAAACAGTCTTCGATTGTTAAGTTTGGGTGATACTTTTTTTGCAAGTAATAGACCAGTTCAGCAATGTCTGTAAGAGCCACGCCGCGTTCTATTAACCATTCTCTTGCTTTTTTTTCTAATTCACTTTGTGTATGTTTTTTCTCCAAGTATCATCACCTGTTTTCTATATATTTTTAAGTCTAAAGTTGTTTCATACTACTAACCCGGAGTAAATAACTATAAATGGTGTATTTCTAATCTATTCATTCCTCCGTAAATATTATGACAAGTAATGTTGTTTTCCATCATATAATTTCTTGAATGAATGAAGAGAGGGATTAAAATGATACAAACCATTTATGAGCATTACGGATTACGTCCAAATGAATTTATGCCCGTTGGTAAATTTGAAGGTTTTCAGTATCGAGATATTTTATATACAATCATTAATGTAAAGCAAATGGAACAAGACGAGTTAAATGAACTATATCAAATGAGTCAATTTCTGATGGGCCAAGGTGATCGCCATGTGGCAACATTTATGCCTAATTTAAATGGAGAAATGATTACAGAAACTGAAACTGAAAAATTTATCATTTGCCGCTGTCTTGCGGAAGAGAAAAACCCCAATTTTTCACCTGGGCACGAGCTAGCTGTTTTTCATCAAAAAGGGAGGCTGTTTCCTTATGAAGTGGAAAAAGCAAACCGGCTAGGGCAATGGAAGTCCATGTGGGAGAAGCGTCTCGACCAGATGGAGCAATTTTGGTATGGAAGATTACGTGCTTTACCTAATCAAGAGATGGAAAAACGTTTTTTAGAAACTTTTCCTTATTACCTAGGATTAACGGAAAATGCTATTCAATACCTAGTAGACACGGAAATTGACGATTTGCCCCGGTCAGTTGACGCTGCGACGATTTGTCATCATCGGTTCGGCCAAAAAACATGGGGGGAAGACCACGTTTACAAGCTCCCGGCAGACTGGGTTTTCGATCACCCTAGCAGAGATATAGCTGAATATATAAGGGAACAATATTTATTAACATACGCTGTCGATGAAAGGCACATGCATCAGTTTTTAAGTGAATACGAAAAGGTAAATCCACTTTCTTCTTTTTCATGGAGACTGTTATATGCTAGACTTCTTTTTCCCGTTCATTATTTTGAGGTCATTGAAGGATACTACAGTGTACAAGATGAGCGGGAAAAACAAAAGTATTATGAGAAGCTTGAAGGAGTATTAGCTCATTCTTCTCACTACGAAGCTTTTCTGAAGCGCTTTTACCAGTCGGTAGGCATTTCAACGTCTCGTTATCACATTCCTGAATTAACATGGATTCATTAAAAAGCGATTACTATAGAATATGATAAAATAGAAAAATAGGTGTTGGATAATCCAAACCCGTTTTTCTATTTTGTTTTTGTGCATGCAGTTTAAAAAGGATAAAGAGGTGGCGTACATATGGACAAGCCGTTTGTATTTATTACGAGAAAAATACCGAATGAATTAATTGAACCTTTAAAGGCAGTAGCGAATGTGGAAATGTGGGATAAAGAAGATGAGGCAGTCCCTCATGAGCTGCTTTGTGAAAAAGCTAAGCACGCACATGCTCTATTAACAATGCTTTCAGACCGTATTGACAGTGAATTGCTTACGCAAGCTCCTCATTTAAAGCTTGTAGCTAACTTAGCGGTCGGATTCGATAATATTGACATAGAAGCGGCAACTGAACGCGGAGTTATCGTTTCTAATACACCCGATGTTTTATCTGATACAACAGCGGATTTAACGTTTGGTTTGTTAATGAGTGTAGCTAGACGTTTAGTAGAAGCTGCTGAATACGTAAAAGAAAATCAGTGGAAAAGCTGGAGCCCATTTTTGTTAGCGGGTAGAGATGTTCACCATAAAACATTAGGTATTGTTGGAATGGGGAAAATTGGAGAGACGCTTGCGAAACGTGCTACAGGTTTTGATATGGAAATCTTGTATCACAATCGGAGCCGCAACCTCCAAGCAGAACAAAAGCTCGATGCAGTTTACTGTGAGTTAAATGAGCTGCTTGAGCGATCTGATTTTATTGTTTGTTTGACACCGTTAACGGACGAAACCAAACATTTATTTAATGCTGAAGCATTTAAACAGATGAAAACAACAGCGATTTTTATTAATGCTTCAAGAGGAGCAGTGGTTGATGAGCAAGCACTGTTACATGCAATTCAATCAGGTGAAATTGCCGGAGCTGGCTTGGATGTATTCGATCAAGAGCCTATTTCTGCTTCTCACCCTCTTCTTCAATTGCCTAATGTTGTAGCGCTTCCTCACATCGGCAGTGCGAGTATCGAAACGCGCACGGAAATGATTTCTTTATGCGTAAAAAACATTAAAGCAGTGCTCACAAAAGAGTCTCCTATTACAATTGTAAATAAAGAAGCGTTTGCGAAAAAATCATAATGGAAAAAGGCAATTTCATTTCGGTGAAATTGTCTTTTTTTTATTAAAAAACAGTGGTAGCCATGTTATGATAATAAAATGAAATATTTTAAAAATTTACATTTATCTTTATATACCAATTTTTTTAACAAGTTTACGAGAAAAGATGTCCAGTAAACCTTGTAAAAAAGAAAAATAAGGTCTATAATGTCCTCTATAAGAGAACAAATGTATACGTAGAAAGAACACAGAGGTGAGGAATATGACAAAAAGTATTTCAGTAGGATTATTAGGATTAGGAACGGTAGGAAGCGGAGTAGTCAAAATTATTGAAAATCATCAGGACAAATTAAGTCATCAAGTCGGGTGCCCAGTAGAAGTTAAAAAAGTAGTAGTTAAAGATATTGATAAGAAGCGTGACGTAGAAATTAGTGAAGATAGATTAACAACGAATGTTGAAGACGTTTTACATAACGCGGAGATTGACGTTGTCATTGAAGTAATGGGTGGAGTTGAAGAAACAAGGGATTATATCTTAACAGCCCTTCGTAATAAAAAGCATGTGGTAACGGCAAACAAAGATTTAATGGCAGTTTACGGCTCAGAATTGTTAACGGTAGCTTCTGAAAACAACTGTGATTTATTTTATGAAGCAAGTGTAGCAGGCGGTATTCCAATTCTTCGTGGATTAGCAGATGGGTTAGCATCTGATCGTATTACCAAAATGATGGGAATTGTCAATGGAACAACAAACTTCATTTTAACGAAAATGACAAAAGAAGGAAGCGCTTATGATGAAGTGTTAAAAGAAGCGCAGGATTTAGGATATGCTGAAGCTGATCCAACTTCTGACGTAGGTGGTTTAGATGCTGCTCGCAAAATGGCAATCTTGGCTACACTAGGGTTTTCAATGAAAATTGACTTGGACGATGTTCGTGTTCAAGGTATTACAGAAGTAACGGAAGAAGACTTGCAATATAGTAAACAATTAGGCTATACGATGAAACTGATTGGATATGCACATCGTGACGGCGACAATGTAGAAGTTAGTGTTCAGCCAACTCTTTTAGCAGATACACATCCCCTTGCTTCCGTAAGCGATGAGTACAATGCTGTGTATGTATACGGAGAAGCTGTTGGAGAAACGATGTTCTACGGACCGGGGGCAGGAAGCCTGCCAACTGCCACTGCTGTCGTATCCGATTTAGTAGGCGTTATGAAAAACATGCGTTTAGGTGTGAATGGTAAAAGTGCGGTAACACCTCAGTATCCAAAACAGTTAAAAGCAGAAGATGAAATGTTCTCAAAGCATTTCTTACGTATTCATGTTAAAGATCAAGTTGGCGCATTTGCAAAATTAACAACACTATTTTCAGAGCGTGGCGTGAGCTTCGAAAAAATTATCCAACTTCCTGTGAAAGGAAGCGAATTAGCTGAGATTGTTGTTGTTACACACAAAACATCTCAAAAAGATTATGAGGAAATCCTTCAGCAGCTTCGGGATTTACCAATTGTAGAAAATGTAAAAAGCAGTTACCGCGTAGAGGGAGTTGGCACAGTATGATGTGGAAAGGTCTATTAGCTGAATATAAAGAATTTTTACCTGTAACAGAGAAAACACCTATGCTTACGCTACATGAAGGAAATACGCCTTTAATTCATCTTGCTCATTTATCAAAAGAGCTAGGCATTGACTTACATGTAAAAGTAGAAGGGCTAAATCCAACGGGGTCATTTAAAGACCGCGGAATGGTAATGGCTGTAGCCAAAGCAAAAGAAGAAGGAAGCAATACGGTTATTTGTGCATCTACAGGTAACACATCCGCAGCTGCAGCAGCTTATGCATCACGCGCTGGCATGCGCTGTATCGTTGTTATTCCAAATGGAAAAATTGCGATGGGGAAATTAGCTCAAGCTGTTATGTATGGTGCAGAAATTGTAGCAATTGAAGGAAACTTTGACCAAGCGCTTTCTATGGTTCGTAAGCTAAGTGAAACATCACCTGTTGCACTTGTAAACTCTGTAAACCCATACCGTATTGAAGGGCAAAAAACAGCTTCTTTCGAAATTTGTGAACAGCTTGGAAAAGCGCCTGATGTTTTAGCTATTCCGGTAGGGAACGCAGGGAACATTACAGCTTACTGGAAAGGATTCAAAGAATACAGTGAGCGTCACCAAACGTCTCTTCCTCACATGCATGGTTTTGAAGCAGAGGGTGCAGCGGCGATCGTGCGTAATCAAGTTATCGAAAATCCAGAAACAATTGCAACGGCTATTCGAATCGGAAATCCAGCAAGCTGGGATTATGCTGTAAACGCAGCAAAAGAATCAAACGGAAAAATTGATGAAGTGACAGATGAACAAATCTTAGAAGCATATCGTACAATTGCACGCAAAGAAGGCGTATTTGCAGAGCCAGGTTCTTGCGCTTCAATTGCTGGTGTGTTTAAAGATGTAGCTTCTGGTAAAATTGCAAAAGGTTCAACGGTTGTAGCTGTACTAACAGGTAATGGATTAAAAGATCCAAATGTAGCAATCGATGCTCATAACGTAAAGCCAGTGGTTTTACCAAATGATGAAGAAAAGGTATTTGAGTATATCCAAGGTGTCGTTGCTTCATGCTAGAAAATGAGCGTTTTGTCATTACGGTCCCAGCTAGCTCTGCTAATTTAGGGCCAGGATTTGATTCCATTGGAGTGGCTTTATCCCGCTACTTAAGATTAACAGTAGAGCGTCATGACGAATGGGTTTTTATCCCTGAAACGAAAGAAGTGCAAAGTATTCCTACAGGTACAGATAACTTAATGTATGAAGTGGCACAAGACGTGGCTCGTCAATTTAACATTGATCTTCCAAGTGCGAAGGTCAATGTTTGGAGCAATATTCCGTTAGCAAGGGGACTTGGAAGCAGTGCATCGGCTATCGTAGCTGGAATCGAGCTGGCCAATGTACTGTGTGACTTGCGTTTATCAAAAAGAGAAAAGCTTCGCATCAGCAGCTTAATGGAAGGACATCCCGATAACGTCAGCCCGTCTATTTACGGCGGCATCGTTGTTGGTTACCATCATGAAAAGGAAACATATATTGCTCAAATACCTGAATTTGATGTCGATATTGTGATGGCTATTCCAGAATATGAATTAAAAACAACGGATGCCCGTGATGTGCTGCCTTCCGATATTAATTATCGCCATGCAGTAGAAGCTGGAGCAATAGGCAACATGCTAGTAGCAGCTCTGTTAAATAAAGATTTACCTCTGGTAGGCGAATTTATGGAGAAAGATTTATATCACGAACCTTATCGTATGAGACTCGTGCCAGAGCTTTCTCTTGTGCGAAAAGAAGCAAAAGCTCTCGGCGCATACGGTGTGTCACTAAGCGGAGCCGGTCCGAGTGTATTATGTTTAGCACCAAAAGGAAAAGGAAAAGCGATTGCTGAACATATGTATGCTTTACTGCCGAACTGTGAAATAGATGTTTTACAAATTGACCGCAAAGGTGTATTTGTAGAAGCTGAAGTCACAACGAGCTAATAAAAAAATCCTCATTCATTTGAATGAGGATTTTTCATTTGCAAGCCCCAATAAAATGGGAGGTTGCTTTTATAATAAAATCAAAGAGATTAGAATACTTGTTCTACTTCAACTACACCAGGTACTTCTTCTAAAAGGGCACGTTCGATACCAGCTTTTAGCGTAATTGTTGAACTTGGGCAGCTTCCGCAAGCGCCTAAAAGACGTAATTTTACAATACCATCCTCTACGTCTACTAGCTCACAGTCTCCACCGTCGCGAAGTAAAAACGGACGAAGTTTTTCTAATACTTCTTGAACTTGCTCGTGCATTTCTGACATAACTATCGACTCCTTTCTTCTACTCTTATTATAAACGGTCTTTCATGAAAAATCTATTGGAGTATACATCGTAATGTTACCTTAAAAGAAAAAGATGTGCAATGAATCAGTTTTGTGTAAAATAGTATTCATAATGAAGTAAAAGTGTGAATAATCGTACAGTTTATATGTAAAGATTCAAGGGGGATGTGCTATGCAGTCAACTGAGGTAGAAGTGTGTATTTATGGAGCTGAAATTGTTTGTGCAAGCTGTGTTAACCTGCCGTCTTCAAAAGACACCTATGATTGGCTAGAGGCAGCTATTTCTCGTAAATATCCGAACCAACCGTTTGCTATCACGTATGTAGATATAAACGAGCCGCATACGGATCCGGAAAAAGCAGCTTTTGCCAAGCGTGTGATTGAAGAAGATTTATTCTATCCTGTAGTGGTCATTAATGGAGAAATTGTTGGGGAAGGTAATCCGAAATTAAAGCGCGTATTTGAGGAAATGGAGAAGTATGGTTTCCGCGCATCATAACGAAAAAAGCCGTTAGATTGTCAGTCATCTAACGGCTTTTGTTTTATCCACTGTGGTGTTTATACATCCAAAGAATACCTGATTTCAATAATCGAGCTACGCGTCCTGTAATCGGACGTTCGGCAACTAAGCCAAACCCATGCTTTTTGCCTAATGAACCAAGTATGCCTTTTAATTTAATAGTTGGCAATTCATCAGGAAGCGCTTCGCCTTTCCAGCGGTGAAGAAGCACTTGCACAATTTGTTCAGCCTGACCTTCTGCAAGCTGAGCACTTGGGGCGTGCGGTAGGCTTGCACAGTCACCCAAAATGTAGACATTTTCATCGTCAGGCAAGTTATGGTATTTTGTCAATACGACGCGTCCTTGAGGATCTTTTTCCACGTCTAAATCGCGTACCACTTTATTTGGCTGAATGCCTGCTGTCCACACGATTGCATCGCTTTGAACGGGCTCATCATGATTATAAAGAATGTTCGGTTCTACTTTTGTAATATTAGCACTATTTACAATTTCGACACCGTTTGAAGTAAACCAAGTTTGAACGTAATTGCTTAAACGTTCTGGGAAAGCAGATAAAATTAATTTACCGCGGTCAAATAAGATGATTTTTAAATCCGGGCGGCTTTCTCTTAGCTCACTTGCCAGTTCTACGCCGCTTAATCCAGCTCCGACAATTGAAACAGTAGCGTGGGCCGGTAAGTTGTTTAATGTCTGATAAGTTGCTCGTGAAGCATCAATGGATTGAATGCTGTATGTATGCTCAAGAGCTCCGGGAACTCCATGATATTTATCTTCGCATCCGAGTCCTACAATCAGGTCATCGTAAGCGATCATTTGATCATCCACATAGACGCATTTCTCTTTCAGGTCTATTCGTTTTACACAGCCGTAGCGGATTTTTAAGCGAGGGTGTTCAGGAAAAGCAACACGGACATGTTGATCAGAGATTGTTCCAGCTGCAAGTGCATAGAATTCAGTTTTTAGTGAGTGATAAGGTGCTTTGTCAATAAGCGTTACTTCTACATCGTTAGGCAATTGATTCGGAAAAAGGCGCTGCAAAATGCGCATACCACCGTATCCGCCGCCCAGTATGACAAGGTTCTTCATGTGAATTTCCCCTTTAGCTTCATGCATTTTTGTTTTCTCTCTATTATTCTTGCTTTTAAGAATAGGAGGGTACAAATTACCGTTAATAAGGATGGTTGCCAAAAAGATATGAAAGGCTATATAAGATAACATATTTTACTTAAATAATAATTTAATATAACCTCGTTTGGTTTTCTATACATAAAAGTATAACTAAATTAATAAAAAACCACAATATGTTTCAACATAATTTCAAGCTATCCACGTAATAAAGCTTATTTATGCGTTTTTGAAAAAAGTCTATAAATCTAAAAAGCGCGCGCGAAATGAACGTGAATTTCTAAAGTTGACGTTGAAAATGAAAGGAGATAGGATAAACTAATAGCAGAGAGGTGAAAAAACGTGATACAGCCAATTATTGAATTTTGCGTTAGCAATTTAGCCAGCGGTTCTCAAGCAGCTTTAGAAAAGCTTGAAAAAGATCCAAATCTAGATATTATTGAATACGGATGTTTAGGTTATTGCGGGAAATGTTCACAATCTTTATTTGCCTTGGTAAATGGAGAGATTGTTACGGCGGAAACACCTGAACAGTTAGTAGATAATATCTACATTCATTTAGAAGAAAACCCAATGTTTTAAACTACCCCCGCTGTCGTATCTCTTTTTAGCAGGAGAGGGACATGAGGCTAATAGAATAGATGATGTAAGCACGGCTAGTCTTGCCGTGCTTTTTTATGCGTTTTTGCGCAAATATATGCGCTTTAACCATCCTCTTTGTAATCATAAAGCTTCTTTTGTTTTTTAATACTCTAAAGGAGGACAAAATAAAAAACCCCTTAATCTTTATGATTAAGGAGCTAAAAAAACGGGGGATGATATTATTGTGTACAAAAGAGAATCACTTTATACTAGAGCTACATAAAAAAATAATGGGTGATAATATGAAAAAATTTCAGTTTACAAAAATGCATGCACTTGGCAACAACTATATCTACGTAAATATGTTTGAAGAACATATAGAAGAGCAAGAGTTAGCACCGCTTGCTGTAAAAGTCTCAAATGTTTATACGGGAATCGGATCGGATGGAATGATTCTTATTTGTCCATCTGAACGCGCAGATGTGAAAATGCGCGTATTTAATAATGACGGCTCGGAAGCAAAAAACTGCGGAAACGGTTTAAGATGTGTAGCTAAATATGCATACGAACATAATTTAGTAACAAGCGAAAGATTTTTTATCGAAACGCTTTCTGGAGTTGTAGAAGCAACGGTGCATCCGCAGGGAAATGAAGTTCCAGAAGTAACAATCGATATGGGAGAGCCTATTTTAGCTAGAGAACAAATTCCAATGACGGGAGCAAGCCAATACCAAGTTGTTGATGAAGAGATGGAATTTGGAAAAGAACGGTTAAAAGGGACGGCTGTATCAATGGGAAATCCTCACGTCGTCTTTTATGTAAATGATATTGAACAAGCGCCTCTTACTACACTAGGTCCGGTAGTTGAAAAAGATGCGCGTTTTCCAGAAGGAGTAAACGTTGAATTTGTCGAGGTAGTGAACGAAAGAGAGCTGAACTTTCGCGTATGGGAAAGAGGTTCGGGTATCACTCAAGCATGCGGGACAGGAGCATGCGCTGCTGTTGTTTCTTCTGTGTTAAATGAGAAGACGAAAAAAGATGTGCCTACTGTTGTACACCTCGCTGGAGGAGATTTAACGATTGTTTGGCAAAATAAAGGCAATGTGTTAATGACAGGTCCAGCCAATGTGATTTGCGACGGCACGTATTATTATTAAAAATGAAGAAGCAGACGATTTGTCGTCACAGACATTTCGTCGTATACTAAACAAAAAAGGAGGTCTGTTTAAAAATGAGTCAAGATATCCTAACAATTACAGAAGCTGCAAGCTTTCAAATAAAAGATATGATGAAAGAACATGAAGAAGAAAATGCTTATTTACGTGTTACTGTAAATGGAGGAGGCTGCTCAGGTCTTTCTTATGGCATGGGTTTTGCACACGAAGTAAATGAAAACGATACGCTGTTTGAACAACATGGCATTAAGATTCTTGTAGATAGCGAAAGTGCTCCAATTTTAAAAGATGTAAAAATTGATTACAAGCAATCTATGCTAGGCGGAGGGTTTACAATTGATAACCCGAACGCCATTGCAGCATGCGGCTGCGGCTCTTCTTTCCGTACAGCAAGCAACGCAGGTGCTCCTGAAGAGTGCTAAGTATATTTTTATAAAAAAGCTTTCTTCACCTCATCTGGTGAAGAAAGCTTTTTTAGTGAGAAATTTTTGTATGTTACATCATCTACCAAACTTATTGACCGAATAATCAGTCTTTTTTATACTCAATAAAAAAGAGGAGATGAACGGATTTGATAGATGCGACTCGTTACGACGCGGAACAAGTAGGAGGTTATGGAAGTTTTCGTAAAAAAAATACCCTGCCTATTCTATGGAAGGGGTTTATAAACTGGTTAAAACTTGAAAATAGGAAAATGGAGTCTAAGGATGCAAAAAGTATTCACTTCAGTGAATCGCATTTATTTGTTCAACATTTGCCTTTTTCCTCAGGTGAAGTCTGTCATCAAAACTCGTCCTCTGCGCCTCTTAACCATTCTGAACCTTACATTCGCTATTATGAAAATGCTAATGCATCTCTGGCCGAAAGCTATGGAGCAGTGGAAGGAGAGCATATTCTGCTGATTGAACGTATTGTCGGTCAATCAGAGGTAGTAAAATATTTAAGCAAGCTCGAAGGCTTGAAGGCCTACAGAATGAGCGTAACTAGTCAAGAAGGAAACCATTCCTTTTATGAAATCTGTTTAATAAGCAGTGATGCAGAAATGATGAGTGAAATCATTCATCGAATGGTTACACCAATCCAGCAATGAAAAAAAGCAGGCGAGAGCCTGCTTTTTTTATGAGAACATTGACGTACTGTGCATAGGCTGTAAGCGAGCCTTTGGGTCAATGTATGCTTTAGCGTTATTAACGGCAGTCGGACCTTCGCCAAATCCTGCCACGATGAGTTTTACTTTTCCATCATATGTGCAGACATCACCTGCTGCATAGATGCCAGGAATATTTGTTTCTTGCTTTGAATTAACAACAATTGCATTTTTCTCTAAATCTAAGTCCCATTCTTTAATTGGACCTAGAGAAGAAACAAATCCAAAGTTTACAATAACATCATCTACGTCTACTACTGTCTTTTCTTCACCTTTTGTATTTTCTAACACAACTTGTGTAATACGGTCATCTCCAATAAATTCAACCGGTACATATGGTGTTTTAATATCAACTGATGAATTATGCAAGTTTTCTACGCTATGTTCATGAGCGCGGAACTTGTCTCGTCGATGCGTTAACGTTACTTTTTCTGCGATCGGCTCTAACATAAGAGACCAGTCTACAGCAGAATCCCCACCCCCGCATACTAATACTTTGCGGCCTTTGAATTTATTCATATCATCCACAAAATAATGAAGGTTCGTTTGCTCGAATTGTTCTGCGTTTTCTAGCTCAATTTTACGGGGCTTAAATGCACCGTTTCCAGCCGTAATAATAATTGTTTTTGAATAGTGGACTTCAGAATTAGTAGTTAATCGGAATACACCGTCCGCTTGTTTTTCTACCTTTTCTACTGCTTGCTCTAGTGCAACTGCAGGTTTAAATTGATCCATTTGCTCTTTTAGGTTATTGACTAATTCTTGAGCACGTACTTTTGGAAACCCAGCTACGTCATAAATATATTTTTCAGGATATAAAGCAGAAAGCTGTCCACCGAGCTGTGGTAAGCTTTCAATAATTTTTACGCTCGCCTGACGCATACCGCCATAAAATGCTGTAAATAAGCCTGTAGGGCCGCCTCCGATGATGGTAATATCGTATACTTGTTTATCTTCTTTCATTTATAATCACCTCTAGATTGTTCTGTGCCAATGCATATTCTACTTTATGATAGCATAGTAAATTATAAAATATCATTAAAACACGCTGGAATGTTTGAGAAACTTTCTCAACTTAAAGATCAGTATTTGCAATCATTAACATAACCACACGTTTTGGTCAAATATAAAACTGGGTATACAGGAAAGTAATTGAAAATTTAAAAGCTTGTAAATACAAAGTGAAGGGTTGAAAAACCGATGAAAAAAGCATAAGATGTTGGTGTAAATCAAGCTAGGACTTATGCTTACATTTTTTTGAAAAAGAAAAAATGTATTTTTTTAAAAAAGAACGTGAAGTGATTCACATTATTTTTCGTATATGAATAATAAATGGATAGCGATGATCGTTCTTGCTCAAACTAACATAAAAAAGCAAACCAAATAAAATTGCTCTTATCATTATATTTGTAAGACATACTTGTGACTATAACTAAAAAAGGTGGATGACATTCCTATGAAAAAGCCTAAAATCGTCATTTTGGGTGCCGGGTATGGCGGCATTATGACAATTGTTAATTTACAAAAGAAACTGGGTGCTAGTGATGCGGAAATTGTTTTGGTAAATAAAAACGATTACCATTACGAAACGACATGGCTTCATGAAGTATCGGCAGGTACAATTCATCAAGATCGCTCTCGTGTTCCTGTTAAAAATTTAATTAACACGAATAAGGTTACATTTATTAAAGACACGGTCGTAGATATTAAGTTAGATGAAAAGCGTGTTCTTCTTGAAAACAGTGAGCTAACGTACGATTATTTAGTTGTTGCTTTAGGGTACGAAGCAGAAACTTTCGGAATTAAAGGTTTAAAAGAACATGCATTTACCATTACGAGCATTAATGCAGCACGTCAAATTCGTGAGCATATTGATTATGTGTTTGCGACGTACAACAATGAAGTGGAAAAAAGAGACGAACTTCTGACAATCATTGTTGGAGGTGCTGGCTTTACCGGCATTGAATTTGTGGGAGAATTAGCAAATCGAGTCCCTCAGCTTTGCAAAGAGTTTGATATCCCGCGTGAAAAAGTACGCGTTATTTGTGTAGAAGCAGCGCCTACGGCCTTGCCAGGTTTTGATCCGGAACTTGTAGAATATGCGGTAACACAGCTAGAACGAAAAGGAATCGAGTTCAAGATCGGAACAGCGATTAAAGAGTGTACAGAAGAAGGAATTATTGTATCAAAAGATGACCAAGTGGAAGAAATCAAATCAGCAACAGTTGTATGGGCTGCAGGTGTTCGAGGCAGTCATTTAATTGAAAAAGCTGGATTTGAGAACATGCGCGGACGTGTAAAAGTAAGCAATAGCTTGCTGGCACCAGGGCATGAAGATGTGTTTGTTATTGGAGATTGTTCACTAATGATTAACCCAGAAACAGAACGTCCTTATCCGCCAACAGCTCAAATCGCTATGCAACAAGGCGGTACCTGCGCTGAAAATATTAGCCGTTTGATGAAAGGGCAAAAAGAATTAAGCGAGTTCAAACCAGATATTAAAGGAACGGTATGTTCGTTAGGGCATGATGACGCAATTGGCGTTGTATACGGTCGAAAACTATTTGGTTCAAGCGCATCTTTTATGAAAAAAGTTGTTGATAATCGCTCGCTTTTCCTTCAAGGCGGAGCAGGTCTTGTATTGAAAAAGGGAAAATTTAATTTCTTTTAAAACAAAAAGCAAAAGGTCTTCAAACCTTTTGCTTTTTTTGGTATTAACTTACTTTTCTGTGATTGACGCCTTGATTACTCTTAAGTAAACTGAGAGTATAAAGAGTAACGGAGGCGAAAAGCAATGGAAATGAGTGTGCCTGTCCTAATTATCTCCATCTTGTTGTTTTTTGTGTTGTTTTTTGGAATCGGTTTCTTGTTGAATATGCTGCTTCGCATGTCTTGGATTATGGCCATTATTTATCCCGTAATTTTTATTCTTATTATTGATGATGTAAGAGCGGTTGATTACATTCAACATCCCGCTCACTCCTTTCAGCAGCTAGGTACAAAAGTGCTATCTTTAGCCACAGCTGACATTGCGATTTTAATGGCTGGTTTTATAGGTGCACTAGCTTCAGGTATTACCATTAAATCTTTACGAACAAGAGGGTACCAAATGTTTTGAATGTAAATTCTTCTCGCGAACGAATAATTTGTTTTTATGTTGGAAACAAATAGATTCGTGAGAGGAGTTGTGGAAATCTCAATGATTGGAAAAATAGCAAAGCGATTCATTATGTGCCTACTACTGGTCGGAGCGCTGTTTACAACATATGAAGCAATTACTGGCGTCCCAATAAACACGGTCATCAAATATATGCCTTTTATAAACAGTACAGGGCATCCTCTAATGAATGAAAGGCTCTTACCATCATTTCTAAAACCACTAAGAGTTGAAGCAGCTAGCAATGACAGAGAGCGTCTGACAATTGAAGAAGCATTTGATTGGTCGCGTTATCCAACTAAGAATGTATTGGCTACGGGTTACACAGCTGGTTACGAATCAACTGGGAAAAATCCCAATCATCCAGGGTATGGTATTACATATTCGGGCGTTAAAGTAAAACGTGACTTGTATTCAACCATCGCTGCTGATTTAACCATATTTCCAATCGGCACGATCTTGTTCATTCCGGGCTATGGGTACGGAGTGGTAGCAGATAAAGGTGGGGCTATTAAAGGCAATCATCTTGATTTATACTTTGAAACTGTTTCTGATGTGTATAACATATGGGGTAAGAAAGAATTAAACGTCTATGTAGTCAAATCAGGAGACGGCCGTTTAACTGAAGAAGAGTTAACAATGCTGAATGAAAAGAAATCGATGCAAGTTTTTCGTCAGCAGGTGAAATAAACGAGAAACACATGAAGCATTCTTCATGTGTTTTCTTATGTTTTATGGCCATACATAATACGTTACAAAAGCAACTGCTATTCCTGTTAAGGCTCCAAAGAAAACTTCAATAGGCTTATGCCCAAGCAGTTCTTTTAGCTTCACTTGTTTTTCGTCCTCTTCATTGGTCGTCCACAGCTTTGCCTCTTTTACTGCGCGCTGAAAGTCTTCAACCAAACGATTTAAAACTGTTGCTTGCTCTCCTGCGTGTCTTCTTACTCCTTTAGCATCAAACATGACAATGATGGCAAAAATAGCGGATAGAGCAAAAATAGGGGATTTAAGACCTTCTGCTAGCCCAATGGCAGTTGCTAAGGAAGTTACGGCTGCGGAGTGAGAGCTTGGCATGCCCCCCGTACTAAAAAATAAGCTGCCGTCTATTTTTTTAGTAGCTACAAAAGAAAGGGGAATCTTAATAAATTGAGCAAAGAAAATAGCGATTAATGAACTCCAAAGTGGAAAATTTGAGAATAACTCCATTGAGATGTCCTCCCTCAACTTAAAATGTCTAAAAAGATAAATCCGTATGATGAAAACAGTGGTAGATGAAAGTATATGTGTGAAACTAAGGTTTTTGAACTGTGATTAAAAATTGTATTTCTGCTATCATATGTATATAGATGAAAACAGTGGTGAATATGATATATATTCCACTTGCTGAATAGATTAAACAAAGCAGATGATAAATAAAAATAAAATATCTATACGTAAAAGGGAGGAATTTTATGTTTTCGCACGTAGAAACATATGGTGTTGATCATCAAACAGAAGCGCTCGTAATCGGGTTATTTAATCAAAACCAACAGTTTGAAGGCTTTCTAAAAGAAATTGATGATGCTTTAGGTGGACAGCTCATTCATTTGATTAAGGAAGGAGATATTCGCGTACAGGAAAAGCGTATATCAACGATTCATACACTAGGAAAATTAGGAGCAAAACGTCTTTATTTTGTAGGGCTCGGACGAAAGCAAGCGTTAACTAAAAATGGGCTCAAAGAAAGCTTTGGCCTTTTATTTAAAAAGTTAAAAGAAGCAAAAATTTCAAACGCATCGGTCGTCCTTCCTACATTTGATACAGGAGAGTGGTCAGAGCAAGAAACTGCAGCTTTACTAGGAGAAGCTCAACAGCTTGCTATGTATGAGTTTGAAAACTACAAAAAGAAATCAAATGAGCCTGACAAGCAGCTTGAGAAAATTGAACTGTTTTCTTGTTATAAAGACGTTTTACAATCTGCGTTGGTTGGATATACGTACGGGAAAGCAACAAACTCAGCCCGCACCCTCGTTAACTTACCAAGCAATATGCTAACGGCTACAGATTTAGCTAATTATGCAGTAGAAATGGCACATACATATGGTTTTGAATATGAAATTTTAGAAAAAGAAGAGATGGAAACGCTAGGAATGGGCGCGTTGCTCGCAGTCAATCAAGGTTCCGCAGAGCCTCCTAAAATGATTGTGCTGAAATATCAAGGTAAAGAAAAATGGGAAGACGTTATTGGGTTGGTAGGAAAAGGGATTACCTTTGACACAGGTGGTTACTCTATCAAATCTAAAGACGGGATTGTAGGCATGAAAACAGATATGGGTGGAGCTGCATCTGTTCTTGGTGCAATGGAAGCGATTGGAGAATTAAAACCTCATCAAAACGTAGTAGCGGTCATTCCATCAACTGACAACGTTATTAGCGCGCGTGCCTTTAAACCAGATGATGTTATTACAGCAATGAATGGAAAGACAATAGAAGTGCTGAACACAGATGCTGAAGGGCGTTTAGCACTAGCTGATGGTATTTCATATGCCAAGCATCATGGAGCAAATTATTTAGTAGACGTGGCGACATTAACGGGTGGTGTAATTGTAGCTCTTGGTACACACACAACTGGGGCAATGACGAATGATTCTGCTTTATTGCAGCGAATAGCGAAAGCGAGCATTGAGACAGGCGAACCGATTTGGGAGCTGCCTATTACAGAACGAGACAAAAAGCGTGTTCGGGGAAGTAAAGTAGCAGATTTAAATAACTCTCCTGGACGGGAGGGGCACGCAATTATGGCAGGAACCTTTATTGGTGAGTTTGCAGAGCAAACACCATGGGTTCACTTGGATATTGCTGGAACTGCAACATCCGCTGCTTCTCATGAGTTAGGACCTTCAGGTGCAACAGGCGTGATGGTGCGAACCCTAGCTGCGATGGTTTGTTTATTTGAAGCCAATTAATAAAAAGAACATAGCAGTGATAGAAAGAAACGTAAAAAGAAGCATCGAAGATGCTTCTTTTTTAATATGTTTACATAACATTTTTTTCTTTTTAGGAAGAAAAGATTGTTTAAAAAAATCCTTATATTGTTAAGGATGTAGAGAAGTTAAACAAACGTTTATTTAGTAAGATGATTGACTTTTTTTCTATACCTAATATAATGAACATGTTGTTTATCTCTCTAATGTTTTAATGAGATAAAGTAAAAAGAAAAATGGAGGTTTCAAAATGAATGCAGTATTAATAGCTGTGCTCGTGATGCTGATTTTGAGCTTATTGCGTATCAACGTTGTCTTTTCTTTAGCGGTCGGAGCGCTAATTGGAGGACTTGTTGGCGGTATCAGCCTCACAGATACAGTAAGTATATACACAGATGGTCTTGGAAACAGTGCTTCTGTTGCATTAAGCTATGCTTTGCTTGGAGGATTTGCAATGGCTGTTTCGCGGACAGGGCTGCCTGATGCCGTTGTTCAGCTAGCGTTGAAAATAGTAGGAAAAGAAGGAGAAACGAAAAAGAAGTCACTGTCAAAAGTACTAATTTTATTGATCATCCTTATTATTTCGTGTTTTTCTCAAAATGTTATTCCGGTTCACATTGCATTTATTCCGCTTTTAATTCCACCGCTATTAAAAGTATTTAATCAGTTGAAAATAGATCGCCGATTAGTCGCAACAGTTATTACATTTGGATTGGTTACACCTTATATGTATTTGCCGGCAGGATTCGGTAAGATTTATCACGACATTTTATTTACTAACATCAAAGAAAGTGGATTAACGATTGATAAAGGAGATATTACCACGGCGATGGCTCTTCCAGCTTTAGGAATGGTAGCGGGCTTATTGTTTGCTGTGTTTATTTCGTACCGTAAGCCGCGCAGTTATAAAGACATTGACATTGATCAAGGCGCAGAGGAGCGTACAGGTTACACAACAAGAGGGATTATAGTAGCGTTACTTGCGATTGTAGCGGCTTTAACTGTGCAGCTCTTAGTAGATTCTATGATTTTCGGAGCGCTTGCAGGAATTGTGGTCGTTTATTTCAGCGGGGCTTTGAAGTGGAATGAAGCAGATCCAGTATTAACGAACGGAATGAGAATGATGGCTTTCATCGGATTTGTTATGCTGTCAGCCTCTGGTTTTGCAAAAGTTCTTCAAGAAACTGGAGATGTAGAAGCACTTGTAAAAGGCTCTGTTGCTCTTATTGGCGGAAACCAAATGCTGGGTGCATTTCTTATGCTTGTCATCGGGCTTTTAGTCACAATGGGCATTGGTTCTTCTTTCTCTACCATTCCAATTATCGCGACGATTTTTGTTCCTCTTTGCTTAGAACTTGGTATGAGTCCAATGGCAACGATTTGTATTGTTGGTACAGCGGGAGCGCTTGGAGACGCTGGTTCACCAGCTTCAGACAGTACGCTTGGACCAACATCTGGACTAGCAGTCGATCGTCAACATGATCATATCTGGGATACGTGTGTACCAACTTTTCTTCACTATAACATTCCACTCATTATTTTTGGGTGGGTTGCCTCAGTTATCTTGTAAATAGAGGGTCTCTAATGAAAAAAAAGCAGCCGATTAAAACCGGCTGCTTTTTTTTCATGCTTGAGAAAGAGTAGAAGCAGTGCTGTCACAAGCTCCTAATGCTTGCTCTACAGCCTGAAGAGATTGTTCAATATGTTCGCGATTTGAATCTTTCTCTACTGTTTGAAGAGCTTGTTCAAGGCTTGCTTTTGCCTGATTTAATGACGTACAAGAATCCTGCACGTAACCTCTAGCGTTTTTAGACATTCTTCTTCCTCCTAACTAACCAAAAATGAGAATCAATAAGTAGTATGAGTAATTTGCAGGGAATTATGAGGAGAAATAATAAAAAGGATTAACTCTTATGAAAGGAGTTAATCCTGTCAGCCTAACTGTTTAAATTGGTTGGAATGTAGAAGTTCAAGCACTTTCTTATCAAGCTCCTTAATTTTCTTTACAGCCAAATTGTATTCCATTTCACGGTAATGATGTTTGCCGCCTGGCTCTTCATCAGCTTCATCAGCTAGTTTGACTACTTTTTGAAGAGGGCGTTGCTGAATGGTTCCTTCAGGCAAATAGGAGTCTGTGTGTAGTAAAATAGCTAAGGCAATTTCTTTTGCCGCCTGAGGTTCCTCGCCTAAACGAATGAGTAATTTATGTGCACGTTCAGCACCTTTAATAGCGTGAATATCATTTTGACGATACTTCTCATAGTCCCACTGACCATTTGTGTACCATTCGTAGTGGCCAATATCATGAAGCAGCGCTGCTTTTGTAGCTAAATCAGGGTTTACATTATGCTGTACAGATAGACGAAACGCATGATAGGCGACCGATACAGCATGCGCAACGCCAGATCGTGTTAAATATTTTTGAGCGATAGGATGCGTGAAAATTTCTACTAGCGTAACATGTCTCATCATGTCATCCCTCCTAAAGAAAAAATATATTTCCAAATACAATATCATATTTATTTCCTAAATACAATTATCATGTAATTTGTTTTTACATCCAAAAACGGCATATATTATAATATTCGAAACAAAACAACATGTACATCTTTTTCAAAAGAAAATAAGACTTTTTTCCTTGTGTTTTACCATTTAATATTTAACGAAACGTGACAGCAGTCAAATTGGTTATCGGGATGAATAAACGTAATTTTAATATAGTCTGGCGTATAAAAAACATCAATTTTGGCCTTAACGCCTGTTGAAAGAATGAGTCTTTTTACTTCACTCACTTTAGATTCTTGAGCAGCAGCTTTTATTTTTTTTATTAAAGCTGGCGAAGCGTTAGCTCTTTGGATAAATATGGTAGCGCTTTGCATGGTAGAGGGAATCACTTTAAGAGATTGCTGGAAAGTCGCTATGTCCGCCTCAGGTAAGCTAGGTACCCTGTATGTATAAGGGTGAGGCATGTAGTACGATGGCCAGTAGTAAGACAAGGGAGCAAATGGTTTCATATAAGAATCCTCCTAAAAAACGGATTTTTATTATGTATATGTAGAGGGTTCGTATATGTTGTAGCAAAACCGTTATTGTATACTAGATACAAAGGGAGGTATGTATATGAAAACAAAAGATACGCTGTTAGAAGCATTAGGAATTGAGATTATTAGCGCAAGTGAACAAAGAGTGGAAGCGACGATGCCTGTTGATGAGCGAACGCGTCAGCCATTCGGGCTTTTGCACGGAGGAGCATCGGTGGCGTTAGCCGAAACTGTGGCTAGTCTAGGTGCTATTAAAAGTGTAGATATTGAAAAAGAAATCTGCGTGGGTTTAGAGATTAATGCTAATCATATCAAAGGGAAAAAAGATGGAACAGTTACAGCTATAGGCGTTCCTTTACATAAAGGAAAAAAAACAGCGGTTTGGGAAGTGAAAATTCAAGATGAAGAAGAGAATTTAATCTGTATATCCCGGTGCACGCTTGCTATTCTGCCTAAAGCTTAAATATAAGAAAGGCTTAGTCTAAAAGGTGTGAGGTATGCTTTTGAAGTCAGCAGGAGCACCTCACACACTGATGTGAGAGCTTAAAGAGAATTTGGAAGAGCGGATACATAAAAAAGTGAAAAAATAGGTAAAAAAAAGAAGCGAAATTATGTCTATTCGTGACAGTTACCCTGCGCATAGAGACATGCTCTAGAATATAGTAGTAGTAAAGTATTCTTTTTATTCAGCAACTAGAATATTCATAATATTAAAAATAAGAACAGAAAATAGACCTTCCGATTGTTCAATCGTGCTATAATAGCATTAATATAGTAGGGCGGTTTATTTTACAAAGGGGTGATAATATTGGATAAGAACTCTCAGTATTTATTCATTGATTTTGAATTTACAATGCCAGAGTATAAAGGTTTTCCAAAAGGCTTTTTTCCGGAAATCATTGAAGTTGGTTTGGTGTTTGTTAAAAATCAAGAAATCATTGATCGTTTCTCCTCTTACGTACAGCCTACACACTTTACAAAATTAACTGAGCGCTGTAAATCATTTCTCCATATCGAACAAAATCAAGTAAATGAAGGAATTACGCTAGAGCAGCTTGTACAGCGACTGGGCATGTATAAAAACAGCACGATTATTACATGGGGAAACATGGATATGAAAGTATTAAGGCAGTGCTGTCAAAAAAATAAGGTGCCGTTTCCTTTTACAGGTAAAGAAATTGATCTTTCGATGGAGTATAAGCGCTTTTTTGGAGATCAAAATCAAACCGGCCTTTGGAAAGCTGTGCAAGAGTATGGTAAAGAAGGAACTGGAAAGCACCACTGCGCGCTTGATGATGCGATGACGACACTCAACATCTTTAAGCTTGTAGAAAAAGATAAGCGGTACCTTCAAAAGCCGGAGCCGACGACCATAGGAGATCGAATCGATTTTTCAAAAGTATTAAATAAATTTGCATTATAAAAGCCAAATCACTTCTATGTGAATTTGGCTTTTTGCTTAATGAATACCGTACTCTTTTTTTAACTCTTCTAAACAGTCAATACTTGCTTGAGCAAAAGCGCTATCTTTGGCTTGTTGTTCAGCTATCTTTAATTCAAGGGCTTTTTTTAGTGAATGCTTATAATCAGGAACGCTGTCTTCATAGAGATGAACCATTTTTTGAGGAATGTTGGCCTGCTCTCGAAACGCAAGTGCTTTTCGCTCGTGAAAAAAAGGTACGTCCACTTGTCCAGGATTATGTAAGTCACCTTGTTCTGGATGCTTCAACACAGCTTGAATTCGTACAACATAATGCAGATCTCGAACTTGTGTAATTTCACCGATGTATTTCCCGGTTTTATAAAGTGCTGTAACGGTTTGACCAATTGTAAATGTCATATTGCCAGATCTCCTTTAAGTAAAGTGTTTGTTATAAACAGTATAAATCAAAACCTACTACCGTTTCTATGAAAGGATGTTGTACATGATGTATTTAATGTTTTTGCTTTATTTTCCGGAAGATAAAACAGAATATATTCCTGCTTTTGCTACAATGGCGATTTTTGTACTAGCAGCAGTTGCAGTCTGGCGGTTCATCATCAAGGTGTCTAAAAAAGAAGAAGAAAAAACGAAGGAATTAGAAGCAAAGTTGAAAGAACAAGAAAATAAGAAGTCACTCTAATGAAATGCAAATAAAATGTAAGCGTTTAAAATGATATGTTGCTGGACAATCTATGGAAAGACATCTAAAACTTTCGCTAGTGCGTATGCGATTGGAGGGCAACATGAAAAAACTACTACTCATTGGAACCGTGCCTTTTTTCTTGTTAACGGGGTGTATGGAAAAAGAAATATCCAATAAAGAAGTCAAAGTCTATAACGCAGATGGAGATAGCATCGGTACAGTCAAATTGAAAGAGCAGGCTGATGGAATTGAGTTTACGTACGATTTAAGCGGACTTCCACCTGGCGAACACGGCGTACATATTCATGAAATGGGGATTTGCAAAGCTCCTAACTTTAAAAGTGCAGGAAATCACCTTGATCCTGATAAAAAGAAACACGGACTGTTAAATCCAAAAGGACCACATTTAGGCGATATGAAAAATATTGTGGTAGAAGACGATCAGACGTATAAAGGAACGGATATGGTTCCTCAAGTCACGTTAAAAGAAGGAAAGACGTCTCTCGTTAAGCGTATGGATGGTTCCTCTCTTGTAATTACTGAACAAGGTGATGATGGAATGACAGAGCCATCAGGTAATTCTGGCAAGCGAATCGCGTGCGGAGTTATTTCAAAAAAACATTAAAAACAGCGTTCTTTCGTGAGAAAGAACGCTGTTTTTTACGTTAAAGCTATTTTTAAGCGATTTAATCCTTCTTGAAGTTGTTCATGTGAACAGCCAATGTTCAAGCGAATAAAACCTTTTCCATATGTGGAACTGTATTTTTCGCCTTTTTCTACGGCGATTTTGCCTTTTTCTAATAAACGTTCATGTAATTCTTCTTCTGATAAGTGCAGCTTGTTGCAGTCAATCCATAGTAGATAAGTTCCTTCCGGCTGAATGACTCGCAGTTCAGGTAAGTGTTCACTTATAAACCCTGTCACGAGATCTACATTTTTCTTCAGATACACAAGCAGTGCTTCTAGCCATTCGCCACCTTCGCTGTAAGCTGCTTCTAAACCAATGATTCCAAATGTATTTAGATTAGAGAAACCTTGTTTTTGCTGCTGCTGAACATACTGTGTGCGCAGCTTCTCATTTGGAATAATAATAGCTGAAGCTTGAAGTCCTGGTATATTGAATGTTTTGCTAGGGGCCATACACGTAATGGTTCGATTGGCTGCATCTTCACTCACCATGCTGATGGGAATGTGTTTATAAGGATGGTAAATTAGATCAGAATGAATTTCATCTGAAACAATTAATACATTGTATTTTTGACAAAGATCGGCAAGCTTCTTCAGTTCTTCTTTTGTCCACACGCGTCCTACTGGATTATGAGGACTGCAAAGAATCATTAATTTTACGCCTTCTGCAAATTTTTTCTCTAAATCTGCAAAATCAATTTCGTATTTATCGCCCGCAAGTTTTAACGGATTTTCAACAACTTCTCGATCATTTACCTCTATCATGTTGAAAAACGGAGTATAAACTGGAGGTTGAATTAAAATTGAATCTCCAGGTTCCGTAAATGCTTGAATAGCCATACTCAGGGCAAATACAACTCCTGGACTGTATGTAATCCATTCATGATCAATGGTCCACTGATGCTTGTTTTTTACCCAAGATGATAAAGCATTTGCCGTAGATTCTGTAGGGGAAGTGTAGCCGAAAATACCGTGTTTGACACGCTCATTAATGGTTTGAAGAACATTAGGCGGCGCTTGGAAATCCATATCAGCTACCCAAAAAGGCAGAACATCTTTTGCTCCAAAAACGAGATCCGTTTTGTCCCACTTTACGGACTGCGTACCTGTACGATTAATTAATTGATCAAAAGAATAAGTAGACAATAAAAGTACCCCCTTTTTTAATATAATAGTTTGCTTATTTTTAATACGTTTGTCAACGAAGTTAACTTGTGAAGTCAATAAAGAAAGTGGGGAAATTGGCTGAAGCACCACTAATAAATTTTTTATTAAAGTTAGCGCCTCGTGTGAAATATATGAACTCGCTCCGTCATTATTGAGACAGGGCTTTTTCACCGTACAAGAAATCGACCATATGAGACTGCACAATGTCGGGACACTCTTCTGGTAAAAGATGTCCAATTTCCTTTAACGAGATAAAGGTAGAGTCTGTCAAATCATCTTTTAATTTACGTCCGAGATGTAAAGGGACAACTCGGTCTTCTTCTCCCCAAATGAGTAAACTTGGTTTTTTTATGTGCTGCAAATCCTTTGAGGAGAGGTCTCCTTCTCGATCACGAATCATTCTTGTTAAAGCCATAAACGTACGGTCATCCAAAAAGGGTTCAGTATAGCCATCAATCATTTCTTCGTCGATTAACTGATGATCAAATACGACATTTTGCAAGTTACCTAATACACCTTTGCGAGACAGCCACGTTTTTACCCACAGATAAAAGAAGGGAACATAAGAAGACATGACCAACCCATAATGTGAAGGGCCTAAATAAGCTGAGCTGCACAGAAGAACGAGTTTTGATACACAAGAAGGCTTTAATTTTGCTACGTTTAAACAAACCTGTCCTCCCATTGAGTGTCCCGATAGTACAACATCTTTCAATTTTAAGTATTCAATCAACTCGATGACAATTTTGGCTAAGTTTTTATACGAGTATTGAAAGGTTAACGATTTTTCACTTCGCCCAAATGGCGGAAGGTCCAGCGTAATGACAGAAAACGTATCTTCAAATAAAGGAATTAAACGCCGAAAGCTAAAACTGGATGATAAAAAGCCGTGAATAAATACAATAGCTGGTTTATCAGGGTGATAGTTATGGCATTCGTAGTAAACATTGACGCCATTAAAAGTACGCTGGTGGCAAGTAATTTTAGAGTCAGTCAATTTGTTTCACTCCATCTTTTTCTTTCTAGTCTGTCCTAATTTCCAGCAATCTATAAAATGAAACTCAATTACCGGTATAGATTTCACATTAAAGATGTGTTTAAATTTGATATAATGGAAAAAGTGAAAAAATTTAATCGGTGTAGGAGGGGAACGCGGTGTTCTTAGAAGAAAAAGAGTTAGAAATTTTAGAAATTCTAGAAAAAAATAGCCGTATTTCAATAGATAGTATTTCAAAAATGGTGGATTTAACGTTTGAAGAAACCTCTAATATTGTTAAAAAGTTAGAGAGAGAAAAAGTAATTGTGCAATATTCAGCTGATATTAACTGGAGACGAGTAGATGGACATGAGGGCGTTACAGCTATGATAGATGTAAAAGTTGCACCAAAGCGAGGAGTAGGCTTTGACGAGATTGCGGAGCGCATCTATCGTTTTCAAGAAGTAAAATCCGTGTACCTAATGTCAGGAGCATATGATTTGTCTGTTATTATTGAAGAAAAATCAATGTCTGAAGTAGCATTTTTCGTTTCTGAAAAGCTTTCTACGCTAGACTCTGTTTTATCTACAACGACTCACTTTATTATGAAAAAATACAAGCACGATGGTACCATCTACGATCAAGGCGATGAAGATCGCAGAATCGTGGTGTCTCCGTAATGAAAGAGCGCTTGTCAACAACTGTACAACAGCTGAAACCTTCAGGTATTCGCCGCTTTTTTGATTTAGCAGCAAGTATGGATAACGTCATCTCTCTTGGAGTAGGTGAACCTGATTTTGTCACATCTTGGGCTGTTCGAGAAGCGAGTATTTTATCGTTGGAAAGAGGATATACCTCTTATACAGCAAATGCGGGGCTTTTAGAGCTCCGCTTTGAAATTATGAAGTATATGAAAAGAAATTTTAACGTCTCGTATGATTATAAAGATGATATTATTGTGACCGTTGGAGGAAGTCAGGCTTTAGACATTACAATGCGAGCTTTGATTAACCCTGAAGATGAGATTATTGTCGTGGAGCCAAACTTTGTGTCTTACAGTCCGTTAATTTCTCTAGCAGGAGGAGTTCCTGTGGCAATTGAAACAACGGCAGAAACGGAGTTTAAACTACAGCCTAGACAGATTGAAGAAGTCATTACAAGCAACACGAAAGCCCTTCTTTTATGTTCTCCTAATAATCCAACAGGAAGTTCGCTATCTAAAGAAGAGTTGCAGGCTATTGCGGATATTGTAATCAAGCATGACTTGCTTGTTATCACGGATGAAATATATGCAGAATTAACATATGATGAAGAATTTACATCTATTGCTTCTTTAGAAGGAATGAAAGAACGAACTATTATTATTTCAGGCTTTTCTAAAGGGTTTGCTATGACTGGATGGCGTCTTGGGTACATATGTGCACCAACTGAGATTGCTAAAGCAATGCTGAAAATTCATCAGTATACAATGATGTGCGCGCCTACCATGGCCCAGTATGGAGCAATTGAAGCACTACAAAACGGGCAGCATGACGTAGAAGAGATGAGAAAAAGCTATCGCAGAAGACGGAACTATATGGTGAAGTCATTAAATCAAATTGGTCTGGAATGCCATTCTCCCGGAGGAGCGTTTTATGTATTCCCGTCTATCAAGAAAACGGGATTGTCATCGGAAGAATTCGCTGAGCAGCTTTTGCTTGAAGAACGAGTAGCCGTCGTGCCAGGCAATGTATTTGGAAAAGGCGGAGAGGGACATATTCGCTGTTCATACGCCTCTTCAATGGAATCATTAGAAGAATCCATAAAACGGATTAGCCGTTTTGTTGAAAATAAGTTATAATAAAAATAAGATATTATGTCATATCGTATAGACGGTTTGATATAATATCTTTTTTGCTATGATGAAATGTAGTGTTAGTTTATATTTGTGACGAAATTGGTAAATAATAAATATAGTATAACTACTTTTTGATTCAATCTATGAACTGTGCTATAATTTTAAATTGGCTATAATGGTGAAAATAATAAGGTATCTAGGAGTGTTTATATGTCAAAATTTGAAATCGGTACTGTTACAAAAGGTAAAGTAACAGGAATTCAACCATACGGTGCATTCGTTGCATTAAATGAAGAAACTCAAGGATTAGTTCATATCTCAGAAGTAAAACATGGCTTCGTTAAAGATATTAACGAACATTTATCAGTAGGAGACGAAGTAAACGTTAAAGTTTTATCTGTTGATGAGTCAACTGGTAAAATTGGTTTATCTATTCGTGCAACTGAGCCAGCTCCAGAAAAAACTGAAGCTTCTGCACCTAAAAAACCTGCTAAAAAGCGTCAAGGTCAAGCAACAGTTCATACTGAATCTACTCAAGGATTCAACACATTAAAAGAAAAATTAGAAGAGTGGATTGAGCAATCAAACCGCGAAGATCTAATTAAGAAATAAGAAATAAGAAAAAAAGAAGGATAGCTTAGCTATCCTTCTTTTTTAATGTTCCGTTCTAGGTTCTGTACGCTCTACTTCAGCAGAAGGTTTAAATAATAGACCTAGGTTAATCAGTCCTGCGATTCCAACCAATCCATAAATAATGCGGGAGAAAGCAGATGTTTGACCGCCGAAGATTGCTGCTACTAAATCAAATTGAAAAAAGCCAATAAGTCCCCAGTTAATTGCTCCAATAATCGTTAATACGAGCGCAATACGTTGAATACCACTCATGATGAACCCTCCTTGTTTTGTAGTTCACTTATTAGCCTGCTTTTTTTAGAGGGAAATATGCATATTTGCTTTTGGAAGATACAGACAAATAAACGTTCATTTGGATGGGGTGAGCATCTAGCCAACAGGGAATAATCTTTAGGAAGTCAATTTTCTTTACAATCAAAAAGTTGTTCTTCATAATGATGCATGTAATCAAGCTCGTAAGGAGGAGTTTATAGTGAACAATTTTACATTTTATAATCCTACAAAATTAATTTTTGGTAAAGGTCAATTAGAGCAATTAAAAACAGAAGCAAGTCGCTTTGGTAAAAAGATATTATTAGTATACGGCGGAGGAAGTGTAAAACGCAGCGGTTTATACGATCAAGTAATGGATGTACTGAATGACATGAATGCAGAAGTACATGAGTTAGCGGGAGTAGAACCGAATCCTCGTCTGACAACTGTTCGCAAAGGAATCGATATTTGTAAAGAAAACGGTATTGAATTTTTACTTGCAGTAGGTGGAGGAAGCGTAATCGATTGTACAAAAGCAATCGCAGCTGGCGCAAAATATGATGGCGACGTATGGGACATCATTAACCGCGACGTATTCGCAGCTGAAGCTCTTCCATTTGGAACAGTGCTAACATTAGCAGCAACAGGTTCAGAAATGAATGCTGGTTCTGTTATTACAAATTGGGAAACACAAGAAAAATACGGCTGGGGCAGTCCGGCAACATTCCCTCAATTCTCTATTTTAGATCCGGTTAATACATTTACTGTACCAAAAAATCAAACAGTTTATGGCATGGTTGACATGATGAGCCACGTATTTGAACAATATTTCCATGCTGCAACAAATACGCCGCTTCAAGATCGTATGTGTGAAGGTGTGCTACAAACGGTTATTGAAACGGGACCAAAATTATTAAACGACTTAGAAAACTACGAGTTACGTGAAACGATTTTATATAATGGTACCATCGCATTAAACGGTATGTTACAAATGGGACACCAAGGCGATTGGGCTACTCATAATATTGAGCATGCGGTATCAGCTGTATATGATATTCCACATGCGGGTGGACTCGCAATTTTATTCCCGAACTGGATGAAACACGTAATGGATGAGAACGTAGATCGCTTCAAGCAAGTAGCTGTACGCGTATTTAACGTAGATACGGAAGGTAAGACAGATAAAGAAGTAGCACTTGAAGGTGTGGATAAGCTTCGTGAATTCTGGTCAAGCCTAGGTGCACCAACTCGCTTAGCTGATTATGATATTGGGGAAGACAAATTAGATCTTATGGCTGATCGTGCGATGGCCAAAGGTGAATTTGGTAAATTTAAAAAATTAAACAAAGAAGATGTACTAGCAATCCTACGCGCTTCTTTATAAGATTCTCGATAAAAAACGCCGTGCAAACCGCACGGCGTTTTTTTTTATTCATGATGGGTAAGCTTTTTCTGCTGTTTGGTTTTCAAATCATCCCGAACGGTTTTATCAGAAAGAGGAACTCCGCTGTAATAAGCTGCTCTTCCTAGTAAATGCCCAGCAATAGGAGAGGTGATAAACACAAAGACAATCGCTAAAATTAACCGTGCACTAATATGGCCAGTGTCAATCCAAAAGTAGAGTAAGCAGCCCACTAATATAAACAGGACGCCTAAGGTAGCACTTTTGGAGGCAGCATGACTTCTTGTGTACGTATCAGGCAAACGAATAAGCCCAATCATGGTCACAACTGTCAGAAGAGACCCTATGAGTACCAAAGCTCCTACAATGATTTCACTGATCACGTTCATATTCAATCACTTCTCCTTTCTCTAAAAACTTAGAAAAAGCAACGGTACCTACAAAGGCTATGATGCCTAGCAGTAAAATGACTTCGAAAAAAGCCTGAGTTCGAAAAATAATCGAGATGATGGCCGTGATAGCAATGATGTTAATTCCAATAGCATCAAGGGCCATTGCTCGGTCAGCAGTTGACGGACCTTTTACCACTCGGTAAACAAACCCAATAGTTGAAGCAGAAATGAGAATGAGCGAAACGTTTAGAAAAATATCGAGCATTTAACGACTCACCTCCATAATAGCTTTTTCGAATGTTTGCTGAATATCTGTAATAATGTCATCAATATCGTCGGTATTGATTGCATGAATATAGATAGTAGAATTGTCATCTGACACATCCATTACCAGTGTGCCTGGCGTTAGCGTAATTAAAAGAGAAAGAATGGTAATTTCCCATTCACTCTCCAGACGGGTTGGCATTGCAAAGATGGCTGGCTGAATATTTAATTTAGGGCGCAATACGTCTTTCGTCACTGCAATATTGGCTTTGAATAATTCTCGTATGAAAATAAACAGCAGCTTAATGATCGCATACACTTTATGCAGGTAAAAACGTCTGTGAAAAAAACGGCGGAAAACAAACAGCAGTACCGCTCCCCAGAAAAATCCTATAATAAAGGAAGGTAGTGTCCAAATCCCTCTCAAAAACATCCATGTGAATGCAATGATTACGTTTAATAATAGTTGAAATGACATGCAGATCTACTCCTTTAACACCGATTGGATATAAATTGAAGGATCCATAAGCGTTTGAGCGGCTGTCGACACATAAGGAATAACAGCTTCTGCACCTAGTCCTAAAAAGACAGAAACAGCAAGTAAGATAGCGGATGGGTATAGAATACCTTTAAGGGATACTTTTTCATGCTCAGAAGAAAGCGTAGGTTCACCCCAGAAGCAGCTCATGAAAATCTTAATGGCAGAATATAAAACGAGCAGGCTTGAAACGAGTAAAACTCCTACAAACGTGTAGCTCTCTGATTCTAAACCGCCTTGAACTAAAAGGAATTTTCCAATAAAGCCGCTTAGGGGAGGAATTCCTGCCAACGAAATAGTAGCGATAAAAAACATCCAGCCAAGCAGCGGATAGTCTTTAATTAACCCACCCATTTTCTTTAATTTTGTTGTTCCAGTTATTCGAATGATGCTTCCAGCAAGAAGGAAGAGAGCTGCTTTAATAATCATGTCGTGAATTAAATAATAAATGGCTCCTTCAAAACCTGCTTTTGTTGTTAAAGTTACACCGTAGACAATGACTCCCACAGCAATAATAATATTATAAATTAAAATTTTATTCACATCCGAATAAGCAATGGCGCCTACTGCACCAACAACGATAGTCAAAAGCGCAACGTAGCCGATAATTTGATGAGTGAATTCAGGATGATGGTAAAACAGTAAAGTGAAAGTCCTGAAAATCGAATAAACGCCTACTTTTGTGAGCAACGCACCAAACAATCCGATAATAACGGGTGGAGGCGCACTGTACGAACCTGGAAGCCAAAAATACATTGGGAATAAAGCTGCTTTTAATGCAAATACAATAAATAAAAGCATGCCAATGGTTGTTAAAATTCCCGGCTGATTAGCCTCTGCAATTCGCTGCGAAAGGTCTGCCATGTTGAGAGTTCCTGTTACGGCGTACAAATAAGCAACAGCAATTACAAACAAAGCAGATGAAATGACATTGACTAAAATATACTTAAGAGACTCTCGAAGCTGTTCTTTTGTACCGCCAATTACAATAAGAGCGTACGAAGACATAAGCATGACTTCAAAAAAGACAAATAAGTTAAAGATATCACCTGTCAAGAAAGCGCCAAATACGCCTACTAATAAAAACTGTACAAACGAATAAAAGTAAAAGCGTTCACGTCTTTCGCCAATTGTATGAAAAGCAAAAAGAACGCAGCATAGTGTTACGATACTAGCAGTAAGTACGAGAAGGGAAGCGAACATGTCCGCTACTAGAATAATTCCAAAAGGAGGTTTCCAGTTCCCAAGCTCATGAGTTAAAACACCTTTTGATTGAACCAACTGTACCAAATATGCAGCAAAAGCAGTGGTGGTGATTAATGATAAAACACTGATTATCCTTTGAAGTTTAATATTGTCTTTGAAAAAAATGAGCACAACACCTACAACAAACGGGATAAGCAGTGGGATGATTACAAAATTACTCGTCATGTTCATTTCCCCTTAACTTGTCCATATCGTCTGTTCCGAGTTCTTGATAAGCCCTGTAAGCTAGTACAAGGAAAAAAGAAGTGACACCAAAGCTTATGACAATGGCAGTTAAAATAAGGGCTTGAGGTAAAGGATCTGTATAAGAAGAAGCCTTTTCTCCCAAAAGGGGAACACTCCCCCCTTTTAATCCGCCCATCGTTAAAATCAACAGGTGAACACCGTGGCTTAATAAGCCTGTTCCAATAATAATTCGCAGTAAACTGCGGGATAACATGAGATATACAGCGGCAGTGAATAGAATCCCTGCCACTATGGACATTAATATTTCCACTATTCACTCTCTCCAATCGTTTGAATAATGGTCATCGTAACACCAACAACTACTAGATATACGCCTAAATCAAACAGCACAACGGTAGCTAAAGATGTTTTCCCGAGAAGGGGAAGGTTAAAGTAGCTATATGTGTGAGTCAGAAATGGGACTTTGAAAATAAATGACCCAAGCCCCGTTAAAATAGCTAGCAGCAGTCCAGAGGCCGCCACCTTCTTATAGTCAAATGGGATGACTTTCGATACCGTTTTTATATCGAAAGCCAGCAGTAGTAATACAAGGGCTGCTGAGGTAGTAAGTCCCCCAACAAACCCTCCCCCGGGTGTATAATGACCTGCAAAGAAAAGATGAATGGCAAAAATGATAATAATGAACGTGACTACTTTCGTTGTGGTTTGTAGTATCAAATCATTTTTTTTCATTCTTCTTCCTCCTTTGTTAACCGAAGACGAATCATGCCATAGATAGCAAGAGCTGCTATACAAAGTACAGTAATTTCAAATAATGTATCAAATCCGCGGAAATCAACAAGAATAACGTTCACCATGTTTTCGCCGCCTGCTTTTTCATAACTGTTTTCAATAAAGTAATGTGAAATGGATTCAAATAGTTTTGTACTGTTTGCTGATATGCCAAGCAATGTAACGGTCGTTCCTACAAGAAGGGCAACCAGTAAATTTGGCAGTTGAAACTTCACCCTTACTTTTCGCTTCCGAAACTCCGGCAAGTAGTAGAAACATAGTAAAAACAGTGATACGGATACAGTCTCAATAACTAATTGAGTCAAAGCTAAGTCAGGAGCGCGGAATAATACGAAAAATAAAGAAAGTGTATAGCCGACAACTCCCAGCGAAATAATGGCTGTGAGGCGTGATTTTGCCAATAAAGTTGTAATAGTAGCCGCAACCATTACAACTGCTAGTATGGCTTCATAAACGCCGATAGAAGCAGTATCTTTTAGATCAATCGCAAAGGCATTCTGAGAAAAGAGCGTTACGAGAAGTAAAATGCCTATGAAAGTAAAAATGATTAAAAGATAGTCTCTAATAAATCCTGTCATTAATGTTTTCATGATGCGCGTTGAGCCTTTTTCCATCCCTTTAATGCCATAATTATATCCGTTGTTAAGCGTTAAAGAAGAAGGAAATCGTGTATAAATTTTTGACCACTTTTGAAGTGTCATAAACAACAAAATACCAAATGTAATGACCCCTAGCGTCATAAATAATTCTGGCGTAAAGCCGTGCCAAAATTTAATATGCACTTGATATTCTTTACCTGCCTCTAGCAGGCTAGGTGCGATAGAGGCCATTGTTGGCTCAATAAGAGTTGATTCTAATAAATTAGGAGCAAAGCCAAAAATAACAACCAGCGATGCTAAAATAACAGGTGAAATAAGCATGCCTACTGGTGCTTCATGCGGCTTCTTCTCCAACTTTTCGGGCTGGTATTTGCCTGTAAAGGTTTTAAAGACAAGAATCATACTATAGACGAAAGTGAAAATACTTCCCACCCAAGCGATGATAGGCAGCAAAATTCCCCACGTCTGCATGCTATACATATCCATTTTTGTCACGTTTACCATGCCTGTAAAAAACATCTCTTTACTTAAAAATCCGTTAAAGGGAGGGAGACCTGCCATTGAAAATCCCCCGATGATAGCAATGGTAAATGTCACAGGCATGAAGCTCATTAACCCGCCTAACTTTCTAATGTCACGCGTGCCTGTTTCATGATCGACAATGCCTACTACCATAAACAAGCTGCCTTTGAAGGTAGCGTGGTTAATCAAATGGAAAACTGCTGCAGTAAGAGCCACTAAGTAGATATTATCGTCTAAAAAATCATAGTGAATAGCTGCGCTACCTACTCCTATAAGTGACATAATCATCCCAAGCTGACTAATTGTTGAAAAAGCTAAAATCCCTTTCAAGTCTTGTTGCTTTACTGCTGAAAACGAGCCCCAAAACAGTGTAATTAGTCCTGTGATTGAAATAACAAAAAACCAAGTGGCGCTTATAGCAAAAACAGGGCTTAGTCTTGCTAAAAGATAAATTCCTGCTTTTACCATTGTAGCTGAATGAAGGTATGCACTCACTGGGGTTGGAGCTTCCATTGCATCTGGCAGCCAAATATGAAAAGGAAACTGAGCAGATTTTGTAAAGGCCCCTAATAAAATGAGGACTAGAGCTGGAATAAATAGATGACTTGATGTAACCACATCTACGTTTGAGATAATTTCGCGTATGCTGAAAGTACCTGTCATGACATATAAAAGTACAATTCCTGCTAATAGGGAAAGTCCTCCGAATACGGTAATGAGCATAGATTTTAAGGCTCCGTATTGAGATTTCTCTCGTTTGTACCAATAACCAATCAATAAAAAAGATGAAAGGCTTGTTAATTCCCAAAAGCTGTAAAGACTCATTAAGTTGTCTGATAATACAACTCCTAGCATAGACCCCATAAAAAGAAGCAAATAGACATAAAACGAATGCAGCGCTTCTTTTGTCTTAGAAAGATAATAAATGGAGTAAAGAATAACAAGTGTCCCAATTCCGGTGATTAACAGAGAAAATAGAAGACCGAGTCCATCCACATAAGCATCAAAGTTAATGCCCAGACTAGGTATCCATTTCATTGAATGTAGATATGTTTCCCCCTTAGAAACACCACTGATATATTGTGTGAAATAAATGAACAACACAAGTGGAAGAGGTAAAACGAACCACCCTGTATGAATACGCTGGAATTTCTTATACAGAAGCGGGACAAAAAAGGCTAATAAAAAAGGCGATAAAATCACCAAGTGCAACCACGACAAAAGACAAACCTCCTTGTGATATTCAATTCTGTAACCGATTATATAATAATTTAATTATGCATGCATCCATGCTAATTCTTAGTATCAGCGGATTTTTCAAACCTTATTAAATAAATAGAAACTCGTCACAAAATCCATAAAAAAAACATAAAAAAATTTTTTTAGACGTATAAAAATCAGGTGAAATTGTCACTCTAAGAGTGAGGTGATGGAAATGTATAGGAAACAAGTAACCATCAGTTTTCTCATTTTTAGCGCATTATGTATGAGCGGATTTGTACTGAATAATCACTTAGAAATGAAAGAAGAAAACAGGATGCTGCTCACTTCTAAAAACGAAGCTGAAAATTCTATATCAATAGACTCTTCCCTGTTAAAAGCCTCTTATAAACCGAGACAATATGTAAAGATAGGTGAAATGAACTATATTGCACCATCCGGTAAGTAAATGAAAAACGATTGAAGACCACTCTTTAGTCGTTTTTTATTTGCTTATTATTTGCGTAATCGTGCATGAATTACGTTTTTTAATCAAAGAACATTAGTTGACTTCATAACTGAATTTATCGTTAAATAAAAGGGTACATACAATGATTGCAGTTTCAACAAACTATAATGATTGTGTCAAATTGTAAGTGGATTCCCTTGAATTCAGCTAACAGTTTCGATAAAGTGGAAAATAAAGATATTTTAATGGAGGAACAGACTATGACACATGTTCGTTTTGATTATTCAAACGCGTTATCATTTTTTGGTGAACATGAACTTACATACTTACGTGATGCCGTGAAAGTAGCTCACCATTCAATTCATGAAAAAACAGGTGCTGGGAACGACTTTTTAGGATGGGTAGACCTTCCTACGGAGTATGACAAAGAAGAATTTGCACGCATTCAAAAAAGTGCAGAAAAAATTAAATCGGATTCAGATGTATTGATTGTTATTGGTATTGGAGGATCTTACTTAGGTGCTCGTGCTGCTATTGAAATGCTTCAGCATTCATTCTATAACACATTATCAAAAGAACAGCGTAAAACTCCGCAAGTTATTTTTGCTGGTAACAACATCAGCTCAACATACATGAAAGACCTAATGGATGTTTTACAAGATAAAGATTTCTCTATTAATGTTATTTCAAAATCTGGTACAACAACAGAACCGGCGATTGCTTTCCGTATCTTCCGTAAATTATTAGAAGAGAAATACGGGAAAGAAGAAGCACGCAAGCGTATTTATGCAACAACAGATAAAGCGCGCGGCGCATTAAAAACATTAGCGGACGAAGAAGGCTATGAAACATTTGTTATTCCAGATGATGTAGGCGGCCGTTATTCTGTATTAACAGCGGTTGGCTTATTACCAATCGCCGCTGCAGGTCTTGATATCGAACAAATGATGAAAGGGGCAGCTGATGCTCAAGAAGCATTTTCATCATCAGAGCTAGAAGAGAACCCAGCTTATCAATATGCTGTAGCTCGTAATGTTCTTTATAATAAAGGAAAAACAATTGAAATGCTGATTAACTATGAGCCAGCTCTTCAGTACTTTGCTGAGTGGTGGAAACAGTTATTTGGTGAAAGTGAAGGAAAAGACCAAAAAGGTATTTACCCTTCATCTGCTAACTTCTCAACGGATCTTCATTCTTTAGGTCAATATGTACAAGAAGGTCGTCGCGATATTTTTGAAACAATTGTACAAGTTCAAGATTCTCGTCATGAGCTAACAATTGAAGAAGATGCAGCGGACTTAGATGGACTAAATTACTTAGCTGGTGAAACAGTTGACTTTGTAAATAAAAAAGCGTTCCAAGGTACAATGCTTGCTCACACAGACGGAGGCGTTCCAAACTTAGTTGTGAACATTCCAGCGCTAGATGAGTATACATTTGGATATGTTGTATATTTCTTCGAAAAAGCATGCGCAATCAGCGGCTATTTATTAGGCGTAAACCCATTTGATCAGCCGGGAGTAGAAGCATACAAAGTAAATATGTTTGCTCTTCTTGGAAAACCTGGTTTTGAAGAGAAGAAAGCAGAATTAGAAAAGCGTTTGAAATAAATAAAAAGTTCACCTTCTTGTTAGAAGGTGAACTTTTTTGCTTTTGAGATAAAGGATAAAAAGCTGGAAAAAGGACATGTTAAAACAGAGGAGGGATAAGATGATTGAATTATCTTCAAGATTAGACGGCACATTATTCAAGCTTTATGAATTAGAAAAAACGCTTAAGCCGCTTGGGTATAACATTGGAGGAAATTGGGATTATGATCATGGTTCATTCGACTATAAGATGAATGATGAAGTCGGCTATCAGTTTTTACGTATCCCGTTTACAGCTACGAATGGAGAACTGGATTCTAAAGGAACAACCGTACAGATTGGTACGCCATTTTTACTTTCACATAAGTATCAAATTGGCCTAGATGACAATGTTCACAATGGAAACGTGGGTGCTTCATTTAATCAGTTTGCAGAACCCCAAGACGCAGACGCTTCATTTCCAGAAAAGTATATCAGCTTAGGAGAAGAGCTAATTAGAGAGGCAGAAGAGGCGCTGCTTCGGTAATTGAAGGGACTATTCTTTTCTTAAACTCTCTAATTTTTTTACAAAAATATGTTCGTACATGACCTGACTAATCAACTCGTTTGTTTTAATCATTTCATTTACCCCCAAATTTTGCGCATTTTGAATATGCTTTTTTGTTAACAGTTCAACGATGCTGTAAATAGAAGGGTTCAGTCCTTGCAGAGCGACTAGTGTAACAATAGTATTCATGTCTGCATATTCTTCTGTCTTATGCTGATCCGCAGTAATCAGCACTTTTTTTGCGTACCGAGCATTAGCAAGTTCTAATACCTCATAGTGAGAGGGACTTCCTTTAATAAAATGAACGCGATCACAAATCATGGGGTTTTTAGTCAGAGAGTCGTCGATAAGAACAATGTCTTCTTTATGAAATGCGTCGCGATAAGACTCTAGCACGAGTTTGGCGCGCTCATTCCACCCCACAACGATGAAGTGATCTTTTCCATAAAACTTTAAATTCCCTTCCAAATAAGCGCTCTCAGCGGAAACAGCAATTTTAGAAAGCGTGACAAAATAAGTAGTAATAAATCCCGTTCCAACCAGGACTAAAATAATTGCAGCTAACCTTCCAATCGTAGTGGTGGGAGCAAAATCACCGTACCCTATAGTAGAGATTGTAATAATAACCCACCAAATTCCTTCAAACACATTCCCAAACGTTTGCGGCTCTAGGAAATGTATAAGCATGCCGAAAAGTAAAACAAGGCAGCCGATAATAAAAAGAAGCCGCACTAAAATAGAACGACGAAAAAGTCGGAATAATAGCCATTCCATCATAAAAAAACCTCCAGTGATTAGTCATAGCCACAGTATGACCATTTTTCACTGAAGGTATAAGATATCTTTATCTTTTTACTTCGTAATATTCAATCCATTCTTTGTCTGGACCGTAGAAAAATAAGTATCTTGCTCCATTTGGCAAAGTTACAATGTTTTCTTCCACAAATGAAACGCCTGCTGATTTTAAACGCTCAAACTCCTCTTCAATTCCATCTACTGCCAGCGCAAAATGATGAACTTTACCTTCACTAGGTAAGCTTGAGTTATACCCTTGAATTAACTCTACGATTACATTGCCTTCTAAACCTAGAAAAGCTAGCTTCAAAGACGGATCGGTATGTGGTAGTGTTTCGATGAGCTCCAATCCCACTTTTTGTGTATAGAACTCAATAGATTCTTCTATATCCTTTACTTGAACGCCTACATGTTCAAATTTTAAAATTGCCATATGCATCACCCGTATCTATAGTATGTAAAAACTATGAAATATATTAAAGAGAAAGGATAGATAAGTCAAGATAGGGCTGCTTATCAGGAAAGGGCTCTTAAATCATATTTTTGCTGGAGTGAATAGGGTAGAGGCTTCCATCAAGCGCAAACGAAATTTTGCCTGTTTCTTCAGATACAACTAAAATTAATGCATCCGATTTTTCTGACATTCCAATGGCTGCACGGTGACGTGTTCCCAACTTTTTGTTCGTTGAAATAATAGACGAGAGAGGTAAAACATTAGCAGCTGAAATAAGCTGACTATTTCTAATTAGGACGGCTCCGTCATGTAAGGGTGTCCCTGGATAGAACAGTGTCTCAACTAGCGTAGCGCTGACAGGAGCTTGAATAGGCATTCCTTTTTGAATAAGAGGATCAACATTTTGTTCCCGTTCAATGACAATTAAAGCGCCGTGACGTTTCTCAGAGAGGTTATGAATAGCTAGGGATAGAGCAGCGTATTCAAATGTATAAGGCGATAAGTAATGGCGCAAGTAATAAGAGGCGGCCGTAGCTTGAACATCTTGAAATAACCTTCTCATCTCCTCAAAATCACATAAAATACAATGATCACTCGTGTCTAAATGTTTAATTAAATTAGAGGCTTCAGTTGAAATCTGCTGTAAATATGTTCGCACATTATTTTTAATTGTATCGTCTAATTGAAAGGGTTGTCTCTCCATCTTATATAGCTCCTATCTGTCAGTCAGTGTTATCTGTAATGTGTGCTAATGTGGGTGAATTATCCGTAAAGCTCATAAATCTGTTATTAATTTTATAGAGAGATTTTGTATTTTATTTAGCAAGAGAACATAAAAAGTCGAAAAAAAAGAAAGCGTTTTATAAACTGATATATTCACATTTGGGTTAAATTTACATATGTTGTTTTAAATAAAAGTATAGATATTTCTGTGAATTTAAAGTATAGTTTTCTTATCGGATATATAATTTTTAATGTTGACAAATATTCTAAATATGCTAAAATTTTTAAAAAATGCTTATCAAGAGTGGTGGAGGGATCTGGCCCGCTGAACCCCGGCAACCTGCTTAGCAAGGTGCTAATTCCAGCAAAGTGTGTATCATTTTGAAAGATAAGGTGAAAATTATTGCCTACCCAGTCTTTCAATACGGAAGACTTTTTATTTTGATATAGCGCAAGAGATATTTTGAGGAGGGACAACGATGACTGTAAACCCCGACTTAAAACAAACCTTTGAACACGCCGAAGCAAAGTAAGAATTAAATAGTTTCGCTGACTAGACACACTAGAGGCGGTTTTATCCAATTCTAGTGGGTAAAACCGTCTTTTTTTATTGGATAACGCGGATAACTAAGAATTGGAGTGGAGAAAATGGCAGACTTATATACGTACGAAAACTGGAGCGATACATTTCCAGAGTTCGACAGTAAAGATGAAACAAAAGGAGCCCTTTCAGCATTGCAGTGGGCGTATGATACCTACGGAGATTCAATTATTTATGCGTCAAGCTTTGGGATCGAAGGAATCGTGTTAATTGATTTAATTTCAAAAGTGAAAAAAGATGCTGAAATTGTCTTTTTAGATACAGGGGTTCATTTTAAAGAAACATATGAAGTGATTGATGCAATTAAAGAACGCTTCCCTGATTTACGTATTCATATGAAAAAGCCGGATTTAACTCTTGCAGAACAAGCTGAAAAACATGGAGATGAGCTTTGGAAGAGTCAGCCTAACCTATGCTGTCAAATTCGAAAAATCATTCCGCTAAGAGAATCCCTTGCTCCTTATGATGCGTGGATTTCTGGTTTAAGACGCGAGCAGTCTGAGTCTCGTGCCAACACGAATTATTTTAATAAAGATGAGAAATTCAAGAAGGTGAAAGTTTGTCCGTTAATTCATTGGTCATGGAAAGAAATTTGGCGTTATGTGTATAAGCATGATTTGCCATACAACAAACTTCATGATCAAGGCTACCCAAGTATCGGCTGTGAGCCCTGTACCGCACCTGCCTATAATGTAGACGATTTACGTTCAGGAAGATGGGCAGGTACACAAAAAGTGGAGTGCGGATTACACGAATCTTAAATACGAAAGAGCTGAATAAATGATGCTTTTATATGTTGCCTTTATCATTGCGCTTTTTTTTGCAATGAATATTGGGGCAAGCGGTGCAGCAGCTGCTATGGGCGTTTCATACGGCTCCGGTGCAATTAAAAAGCGAAGAGTGGCCCTGTTCATCTGTGCTGTAGGAATTGTGCTCGGAGCTGTTACCGGAGGCGGTGAGGTGGTAAAAACCATCAGTTCAGGTATCATACCTGAAAAACTGCTGTCAGTAGAATTAGTTATTATCATTCTGGCTGCTGCAACGCTGTCACTCTTTTTCGCGAATTTGATTGGTATCCCTCTATCAACAAGTGAAGTAACAGTTGGCTCAGTTGTTGGAGTAGGGGTAGCTTATCAATCTCTGTATGTAGAAAAACTTTTAATTGTGATGTCTTTTTGGATTATTGTTCCGCTAGTTTCATTTGTTATTGCTTTTTTGATTGGGAAAGTGATAAAGCGCAGAGCGCATAAAAAAGAAGCAGAGGGAAAGTGGAAAAGAGTTTTAACGATTTTAGTTATTGCAACGGGATTCTTTGAAGCCTTCTCAGCTGGAATGAACAATGTGGCAAATGCTGTCGGTCCTCTAGTAGGAGCTGGATTAATGGATGCTACAACGGGTGTCATAGCAGGAGGATTGGCGGTGGCGCTCGGAGCTCTTTTACTAGGAGGCCGAGTTATTGAAACAAACGGAAAAAAAATTACTCGCTATTCTGTAGGAGAAGGCTGCATTATCTCGGGTACTGGTGCTTCTCTTGTTACAGTCGCTTCACTGTTTGGTTTGCCAGTACCGCTTACACAGGTCACTACGTCTTCTATTATTGGAATAGGCGCAGCGAAAACGGGATTTACGAAAGAACAGCGCGAAGTGGTCATTCAAATGTTAAAGGTTTGGGTGGTATCCCCTGTATTTTCACTCGTAATCTCATATGTTCTTGTGAAATTAGTACTTGAAAGCGACTTATATTCATTTGTGGTGCTAGCTAGTGGATGTATTGCTACAGGAGGTATTCTAAGCTTAGCTAGAACGACTAGAAGAAAAAGAGCAAGCCTGCAGTCGGAAAAAGAAAAAATGACTGCGTGATTCAAGTACTTTTTATTATATTGTGTTAATTACTTAAGGAGGATTTTACAAAATGGCAACAATTCAAGCACACGGTGGAGAATTAATTAATTTATATCAACCAACATATGACTACACGTCACTAACAAAAGAAATTGAAGTAGACAACATGGCTCTAAGCGATTTAGAACTAATTGGAATTGGTGCTTATAGCCCAATTACGGGGTTTTTAGGAGAAAAAGATTATCAATCAGTTGTTGAAAATATGCGTCTAGCAGATGGAACTGTATGGAGTATTCCTATTACTCTTCCCGTAACAGAAGAGCAGGCTAAAGAATTAAACATTGGCGACAAAGTAAAACTAGTTCAAAGCGGTGTGACATATGGTGTTTTAGAAGTTTCTGAAGTATATACGCCAAATAAAGAAAAAGAAGCGGAAAATGTGTACCGCACAGCAGAACTGGCCCACCCTGGTGTGAAGAAAATGATGGAACGCCCAAATGTATATGTAGCAGGTCCAATCGTACTTGTAGAACGTACACCTAAAACGCGTTTTGAAAAGTATTACCTAGATCCAACTGAAACAAGAGCAGCATTTGAAGAGCGCGGTTGGAAAACGGTTGTTGGATTCCAAACTCGTAACCCTGTTCACCGTGCGCATGAGTATATTCAAAAAACAGCATTAGAAATTGTAGACGGCCTGTTTTTAAATCCACTTGTAGGAGAAACAAAGTCAGATGATATCCCAGCAGATATCCGTATGGAAAGTTATGAAGTACTTTTAGAGAACTATTATCCTAGCGATCGTGTAGCTTTGGCAGTTTTCCCTGCTGCAATGCGCTATGCTGGACCTAGAGAAGCTATTTTCCATGCAATGGTTCGAAAAAACTTTGGATGCACGCATTTCATTGTAGGCCGTGACCACGCTGGTGTTGGTGACTACTACGGAACATATGATGCACAAAAAATCTTCAGTAACTTTACGGCAGATGAATTAGGAATTACACCTTTATTTTTTGAACACAGCTTCTACTGCAAGAAGTGTGAAGCGATGGCATCAACGAAAACATGCCCTCACAGCAAGGAAGATCATATGATTCTATCTGGTACCAAGGTACGTGAAATGCTTCGTAACGGAGAAGTGCCACCAAGCACATTCAGCCGTAAAGAAGTAATTGAAGTGTTAATTAAGGGATTAGCAAAACAAAAAGTATCTTCAAAATAAGGAGCGGTTGAAGTGAGTAAATCAACAAACATTACGTGGCATGATGCTGGAATTACAAAACAGGAAAGACGCGAGCAAAATAATCATCACAGTTTTGTATTATGGTTTACGGGCCTTTCGGGTTCAGGTAAATCTACCGTAGCAAACGCAGTGGCAAAAGCGCTTTTTGATAAAAATATTCGCAATTATGTATTAGATGGTGACAATGTTCGTTTTGGCTTAAACAAGAATTTAGGGTTTTCTGCTGAAGATCGTACAGAAAATATTCGCCGTATCGGTGAGGTTTCTAAGCTGTTCGTAGACAGCGGTCAAGTGGTACTAACAGCATTTATCTCTCCATTCCAAGAAGATCGCGCTCAAGTGCGTGAGATCTTAGAGGGGAATGAATTTTTGGAAGTATACGTAGAGTGTCCGTTAGAAGAATGTGAAAAAAGAGATCCAAAAGGCCTTTACAAAAAAGCAAGAAGCGGAGAAATCCGTGATTTTACAGGAATTGATTCTCCCTATGAGTCACCTGCTAATCCTGAAGTAACAATTAATACAAGCACACAGTCTGTAGAAGAATGTGTACAAACTGTTATTGAATATTTATCTAACCGAAAATTCATCTAAATGACAGCGGACTTTGTCCGCTGTTCTAATTCAAATTAAAATTTGGGAGCGCTGCGGAGACGTGGAAATGATGGAAGGGTGAAAGGCATTCATGGGGAAAGTATATCTAGTCGGTGCAGGACCAGGAGATCCAGATTTAATTACATTAAAAGGGTTGAAAGCAATTCAGCAAGCAGATGTTATCTTATATGATCGTTTAGTGAATAAGGACCTGCTGGAGTATGCTAAAAGTGATGCTGATATTATTTACTGCGGAAAGCTTCCAAACTACCATACCCTCAAGCAAGAAACAATCAATAACTTTTTAGTGAAATTCGCTAAAAAGGGGAAAATTGTAACGCGCTTAAAAGGCGGAGATCCATTTGTTTTCGGACGCGGAGGGGAAGAAGCAGAAGCTCTCGTGCAACAGGGCATTTCATTTGAAATTGTTCCAGGAATTACATCAGGTATCGCAGCTGCTGCTTATGCAGGAATCCCTGTCACTCACCGGGAATACAGCGCAAGCTTTGCTTTTGTAGCAGGACACCGTAAAGACAGCGAGCATGATGCAATCAAATGGGATAGCCTAGCCAAAGGTGTAGATACTCTTGCCATTTATATGGGAGTGAGGAACTTACCGTACATTTGCCAACAGTTAATGGAACATGGAAAAACCTCAGCTACGCCAATTGCATTGATTCACTGGGGCACATGTGCGGACCAGCGCACTGTAACTGGAACTCTTGGTACAATTGTTGATATTGTTAAAGAAGAACAAATTGAAAATCCCAGTATGATTATCGTTGGTGAAGTTGTAAATTTTCATGACCGATTGAATTGGTTTGAGAAGACTGGACAGCATTACTATTCGTATGCACAAGAAGCTTACTAAAGAGGTTGATTATATGGATGCAGTTTTATATGTTTGCCATGGCAGCCGCGTAAAAGAAGGCGCTGATCAGGCAGTTGCTTTTATTGAAAGATGTAAAAAAAATCTAGATGTACCGATTCAAGAAGTTTGTTTCCTAGAGCTAGCTTACCCTACTATTGAACAAGGATTTGAAGCGTGTATTGAACAAGGTGCTACTCGTATTGCCATTGTGCCGCTGCTGTTATTAACAGCTGCCCATGCAAAACATGATATACCTGAAGAAATACACAAAGTATATGAACGCTATCCACAAGTAGAAGTACTGTACGGAGAACCGTTCGGCGTAGACGAACGAATTGTTGATATCTTAGTAGAGAGAATCAATGAAACCAATGTGGATAAGCATGAAGATTCGATGGTATTGCTGGTCGGCAGAGGAAGCAGTGATCCTGCTGTAAAAAAAGATTTTAACGAAATAGCTCAACTGCTAAAAGGTAAAGGAGCTTTTAAAGAAGTGAGCACATGCTATTTAGCTGCCGCTGCCCCTAATTTAAAAGAAGGCCTGCACCTTGCTAAACAAACTTCGTATAAGCAAGTATTCGTTCTCCCGTACCTTTTGTTTACCGGTATTTTAATGAACGAAATTAAGGAAGAGTTGGAGCAGTTATCAACAGATGACCAGCAGTTTATCTTAGCAAACTACCTAGGTTATCATGATGGACTTGCACACATTTTAAGTCATCAAGTAAAAACGTTATTATCGAGTAGAGGAAATCAATACGATGTATACCGTTATGCTTGATTTAAAGGGTCGTTCGGTCTTAGTAGTTGGAGGCGGAACAATCGCAACTCGTAGAATTAAAGGTTTTTTACAAGAAGGAGCAGCCATTACAGTGGTTGCTCCAACTGTTTCAGCTGAAATAAATGAGTGGGAAGCTAAGAATCAGCTGTGTGTAAAAAGAAAAAAAGTAGGAGAAGAAGACTTACTTAATGTTTTTTTTATTGTTGTAGCTACAAATGATAAAGCTGTGAATAAGTTCGTTAAGCAGCATATTAAAAATGATCAGTTGGTTAATATGGCCAGCGGTTTTTCCGATGGAAATATTCAAATTCCTGCACAGTTTTCTAGAGGGAGATTATCGCTAGCAATATCCACAGATGGCGCTAGTCCTTTGTTGACAAAACGAATAAAAGAAGAATTATCTTCGAATTATGATGAGAGTTACACACAGTATACACAGTTTTTGTACGAATGCAGAGTTCTTATCCACAGATTGAATGTGTCAAAGAGCCGTAAACATGAGTTGTTAACAGAAATTATCGATGATCAATACCGGCTGTCTCTAGTAAAACAGAGGGAATTTTTACAACAGATTGAAAAATATAAATAAAAAAACGGCCAATTGGCCGTTTTTCATTTATACATTTTCAACTTCAATGCTACGAATACCGCTGATTTTTTGAATCTCGTAATACACTTCTGTAGTAGGACGCTGATTATTAACTGACACTTTCATACGTATATATAATTCATTGGTGTCTAAATCTTTGATTCGAATATTTTTTATTGTAATATTCTTTTCTCTAATGCTGTTAGTTGTATCAAAAATATTGTGCTTATCAGCCAGCTTAAGTTGAAGAATAAGCTCTTTCTCGCGCAGTTGCCTAGGCCCTAGAATAGTAATAAGGAAAGGGAGAAGTTCAACGCTGATGATGAGCAGTACAACTCCGGTAATAGCTTCGGGATAAAACCCTGCACCTACAGCAATACCTATACCTGCTGCCCCCCAGATAATAGCGGCTGTTGTAAGCCCAGAGATGCTGTCATTTTCTTTTCGTAAAATAACACCCGCTCCTAAAAAACCAATTCCAGAAACAATTTGAGCAGCCAGACGAAGCGGGTCCATTGTGATATGATCACCTTTATTAAAAATTTGAGAAGACTCAATCGAAACAATCGTGAGTAAACAGCTAATAATGGAAATTACGAGAGATGTTTTTAAACCAACAGGCTTTCGTTTTAGTTCCCTTTCAATTCCAATAATAAGACCAAGTACAGCAGAAATACCTAATTTGAGCAACATTTCATTTTCCATTATTTTCACCTATTTCAATAGACATTGTTGTTTATATCTGTATGAAAGAAGAAAAACAGATATGTATCAGTATAGTAAACTTTTCTTCATAATGACAGGTGAAATTCGAAAAAATCTGATTATTTATAAAGCGCTACGATCGTTTCTTTTAATTTATATTTTTGAATCTTGCCGGATGCCGTCATGGGAAAGTCGTCTATAAAATAAATATGTTCGGGAATTTTGAAATGAGCAAGCTTACCTTTGCAAAAGTCTTTGATTTCTTGAGCGGTAAGAAAAGAATCTTGCTTGAGTTTAATGCATGCAGCAACTCGTTCTCCATACTTTGGATCAGGAATACCGACAATTTGCACATCTTCTACCTCGGGTAATCTATATAAAAACTCTTCAATTTCTCTTGGGTAAATGTTTTCTCCACCTCTAATAATCATATCTTTTAGACGTCCTGTAATTTTTACATAGCCATCTTTATCGATGGTAGCTAAATCTCCTGTATGTAGCCAGCCCTCTACAATTGTTTTTTCTGTTTCTTCCGGCATTTTGTAATATCCTTTCATTGTTAAATATCCTTTTGCACAAAGTTCTCCTTGTTCTCCAAAAGAAGCTTGTTTACCTGTAATTGGATTAATAATTTGAATCTGTACATGATCATGTACTTTGCCAACCGTTTGTACTCGCCGCTCGATAGAATCAGTTGGGGTTGTTTGGGTGATTACAGGAGATGTTTCGGTTTGACCATAGGCGATGGTAATTTCGCTGATACCCATGTCATTTATGACTCGTTTCATTACTTCTGCTGGACAATTAGAACCAGCCATGATTCCTGTGCGAAGAGTAGATAAGTCATATTGATTAAACTCAAGTGCATTTAATTCCGCAATAAACATAGTTGGTACACCGTGAAGCGCTGTACATTTTTCTTTCTCTACGGTGCGTAAAACAGAGGAAGGCTGAAATTCAATAATCGGTAGCATAGTAGCACCTACGGATACGCATGCTAGAACGCCCAGTACACATCCAAAACAATGAAAGAAAGGAACTGGGATGCATAAGCGGTCTTCGTTAGTCAGTTTCATAGACTGAGCAACTAAAAAGCCGTTATTTACTATATTATGGTGACTTAGCATAACTCCTTTTGGAAAACCTGTTGTTCCGGAAGTGTATTGCATATTGATAACTTCATGGATATGTAGGGATTGCTCATACTTATCGAGCACCTCATCCGATACCATTGAGCTACTCATTAAGAACTCGTTCCAAGAAGTATGTTCGCTTGATTCACTTAAGTTTATAAGATGTTTTAGATTGGGAAGATTATGTTCAATACCGGTGATAATAGACGTATAAGAAGTGCTTTTAAATTCATCAATGAAAAATAGCGCTGCTGTATCAGAATGCCTCAATACATACTCTAATTCAGAGGATTGGTAGCTTGTATTAAGGGTAACCAAAACAGCGCCTATTCTAGCTGCTGCGAATTGCAGAAGTAACCATTCCGGCACATTTGTAGCCCAGATAGCGATATGATCGCCTTTTTTGAGACCGGTGGCTAGAAGTGCCTTTGCAACTCGAGAGGTTTCTTGATAAAACTCTGCGTACGTATAGCGAATATTTTGTTCAGAGTAGATAACCGCTTCTTGATGCCCAAACTTTTTTGTACTTTCTTTTAAAAGTTCTCCAACCGTTACTTCAAGCAATGGTTTCATTTGGTTTCCTCCTTGAATAATGTTAAAGTATATATGAAAGCGTTTTCTAAAAGTAGTTTATCAAATTTAAAGAAAGTGTTCCAAAAAATCATTCGACAAATTCCTTCACTGTCCATCGCACGTATGAAGAAGGGGGGAGCTGAGTTTATCGTATTGATTTCAATAAGTAAGTATACCGAATGCGAATATTGTAATAAAATAAAGAAATGTCTCCTTATTATAAGAAGACAACGTAACATCATGTTAATAAAGAATGGTATAAAAATATGAAGTAAACAAACAAAAAATTATGCTGAATGTTGAAAGTGAAATAAATGAAAGGCCGTTGACTTTGCCTTCTTTATTAGACATTTGAATTGATTCCCAATAAGCAAGTGAAATTAAGAGAATAGACATACAAAAGGACAAATAGAGTGCAGCTGCAATTAAGGTATCCAAGTGAACGCCTCCTTGGCGGATAATGATTTAATAGACATTATGCTAGCTTAGGTCTAGATATGCTAGTATCTATTAATTGGCTAACGTTTCGTGTACAAGAAAATAGTTTTTAAAAATATATCGAAAAACTATTGCACAATAAAAGAAGGCATGGTATATTATTAAATGTCGCTAAGATGAACTGCTAAAGCAAACATCGAAGTGATAAACAAATAAAAAACTTGTTGACAACTAGATTGCAACTTGTTATGATAGTAAAGTCGCTTAAGAGCGGCGGTTGAACTTTGAAAAT
>NZ_JBSGKN010000022.1:0-225 GCF_058323215.1 Priestia sp. USM5 | reverse complement strand
TGGTGGAGCCTAGCGGGATCGAACCGCTGACCTCCTGCGTGCAAGGCAGGCGCTCTCCCAGCTGAGCTAAGGCCCCATAAATGGTCGGGAAGACAGGATTCGAACCTGCGACCCCTTGGTCCCAAACCAAGTGCTCTACCAAGCTGAGCTACTTCCCGTTTATGGCGCGCCCGAGAGGAGTCGAACCCCTAACCTTTTGATCCGTAGTCAAACGCTCTATCCAAT
>NZ_JBSGKN010000021.1:0-386 GCF_058323215.1 Priestia sp. USM5 | reverse complement strand
CGACTATTTAAGTCAGAGATTGCACGCCGGTGTAGCTCAATTGGTAGAGCAACTGACTTGTAATCAGTAGGTTGGGGGTTCAAGTCCTCTTGCCGGCACCATTTTTTTCGAGCCATTAGCTCAGTTGGTAGAGCATCTGACTTTTAATCAGAGGGTCGAAGGTTCGAGTCCTTCATGGCTCACCATTTAATATTCACACGCGGGTGTGGCGGAATTGGCAGACGCGCTAGACTTAGGATCTAGTGTCTTACGACGTGGGGGTTCAAGTCCCTTCACCCGCATCTTTACTTAATTTCATATATGCGCGGAAGTAGTTCAGTGGTAGAACACCACCTTGCCAAGGTGGGGGTCGCGAGTTCGAACCTCGTCTTCCGCTCCACGTATAT
>NZ_JBSGKN010000020.1:0-614 GCF_058323215.1 Priestia sp. USM5 | reverse complement strand
TTAACGGGCTCTGACTACTTGTAGGCACACGGTTTCAGGATCTCTTTCACTCCCCTTCCGGGGTGCTTTTCACCTTTCCCTCACGGTACTGGTTCACTATCGGTCACTAGGTAGTATTTAGCCTTGGGAGATGGTCCTCCCAGCTTCCGACGGAATTTCACGTGTTCCGCCGTACTCAGGATCCACTCAAGAGGGAACGAAGTTTCAACTACAGGGTTGTTACCTTCTTCGACGGACCTTTCCAGGTCGCTTCATTTACTTCGTTCCTTTGTAACTCCGTATAGAGTGTCCTACAACCCCAAGAGGCAAGCCTCTTGGTTTGGGCTAATTCCGTTTCGCTCGCCGCTACTCAGGAAATCGCATTTGCTTTCTCTTCCTCCGGGTACTTAGATGTTTCAGTTCCCCGGGTCTGCCTTCAATATCCTATGTATTCAGATAAAGATACTGTTCCATTACGAACAGTGGGTTTCCCCATTCGGAAATCTCCGGATCAAAGCTCACTTACAGCTCCCCGAAGCATATCGGTGTTAGTCCCGTCCTTCATCGGCTCCTAGTGCCAAGGCATTCACCGTGCGCCCTTTCTAACTTAACCATTAGCGAATAAATGGTACAAC
>NZ_JBSGKN010000002.1:0-224099 GCF_058323215.1 Priestia sp. USM5 | reverse complement strand
TCCTTCATATTCATAGCCCCAAACGTTTGTGAGAATCCCTTCTCTCGTGACAATTTTATTTTTATTCGTAAGCAAATACACGACTAAATCATACTCTTTCGGTGTCAACGTAATGGATTCATTGTTTCTTAGGACTTCCCTTGTTTCAAGATTAATGGTCAAATCACTGATCGTTAAGAGCTCTGCTTCAGCTTCTTTCGTTCCTGATGCTTCTACGAGCGAACGATAGCGAATACAAGAGCGAACTCGTGCTAACAGCTCTTCAATTTCAAACGGTTTTGTAACATAATCATTAGCCCCTTGGTCTAACCCCATTACCTTATCTAACGTCGTATTTCGGGCAGTTAATAAAATAACTGGCGTAAACACTTCCGCTTTCCGAAGTCTTCTTAACACCTCAATACCGCTCAGACTTGGAAGCATCACGTCGAGCAAAATGAGGTCATATTGAGCGGATATTGCCGTCTCTAAACCCGCTTTCCCGTCGTACTCAACATCTACTTCATAATCTTCAAATTCCAATTCAATCTTTAGCACTTTCGCAATTTGCGCTTCATCTTCCACAATTAAAATTTTCTCTTTCATATTATGCACCTCTCACCACATGTCTTAAGTGAAAGAATAGCTTCTTTAGATAAAAAAACAACACCTTTTTCAAAAGATGTTTGTTTTTTTATCTAAATCCTACTTTTTCAACATACTTGTTCTTTAGCTTATCCTTATTGTTTGTAAACATGAATGTTTTACGCATGAAGACCAATCGTTTGCTTTTCACCTAGAATCCAATTGACTACTGCTAAAAGTTCTTCAGGCGTTTGTGCTTCGATTTCTTTATGGTAAGCAGCAATCGCGTTATACAATGTGCTCATTTTATCAGCATCCTGCAGCACTGTCTGCAGCTGACTTTCTAACGATTGATCCGCCTTTAGTTCTTGAACTAAGTTTCGCTCTGTTAAATAGCGTAAATTCACCTCTTCTTGACCCGGTAAAGCAGAATGAACAAAAATCGGTAAATTTTTGCGAAGAGCTTCACTGACCGTGATACCACCTGGTTTTGTTACAATAGCATCCACTCGCTCATACAGTTCATTCATTTCTGTGCGTGATGAAATGTACGGAATTGGTGTAACGTGTTGTAGTTCCCACCCTTTGATTTCTTCATATAACTTTTGATTTTTGCCGCATAAGACAAAGTAATGAAAATGGCGCGCGTCTTTTAAATCATTGTAAAAATCCATAATATTGCCTAGACCGCTGCTGCCTCCGGCAATTAAAATATTTCGGTTACCATGATGCTTAACAGTTCTTGTTTTTGTTATTTCTTCATGTACCGGTATCCCTGTGACCATCATATTTTGAAGTGGAATTTCACTTTGAGCACGAAGCCCTCTTTTTACTTCTTCACTAGGAAGAAAGTGAAAGTCAATCTCTTCTTTTCCCCATAAATTATTAATAAAGAAATCCGTGTAGACATTTATAATAGGAACATTGCACTTGCCTTTTGCTTTTAATTGGCTGAGCAAATAAGAAGGAAATCCATGTGTGCATATAATTAAATCCGGATTTTCTTCTTTAACTAAGTGCTCCATTTTTTTTGCGAATACGTGATGATACCATTTGAATGAATGAACAGGCGGTTCATAAAAGAGATGTTTGTATGCCATATTGTATGTTTCTGGAGCATAACGAATCCATTTCAAATATGTGCCTGTAACCACTTTTTCTAATAGTTCGTTTGTATAACTTAATAAATCTATTTTTTTATAACAAATATTTGTTGTTCTTCTTTCCAATATATCCATTAACGCCTCTGCCACTTGATGATGGCCAGAAGGCATTTTTAGAAGAGGTAAAAATAAAACCTTTTTCAACTGTTTCATCTCCTATTCTAAAAGCAGTTTCTTCCTCTCCTTTTTATATCATTAAATGCCCTTGAATTTCGGATTTTAATTGATTTTTAATGTGAAATTCATCGTTTTTTTAGAGTGTCAATCTAAACTAAGAGTGAAAAGTACTGCATAAGGAGAAAACAAATGAACCTCAATTACGAAGTATTTCAATGGATTAACTCGTTTGCTGGTAAATCCAGCGCAATGGATTCTGTCATGGTTATCATTACGAATAGCGTTCCTTATTTTATAATGGCTTGTTTGCTTTTGCTTTGGTTTAGCGGAAAAACAGAAAGAACAATTTATCACCGTTATACGGCTTTATACATGTTGTTTACAATTGTCCTTTCTCTTTGTATCAATGAAGTCATTCACCTGGTGTATTACCACCCGCGTCCGTTTGTGACTCATCATGTTCATAAGCTGATTCCGCACCCGGCTAATTCATCTTTTGTCAGTGATCATTCGATTTTAGTCTTTTCTGCTGCTTGGATCATGTGGTTACGAAAAAACAAATGGAGAAGCGTCATTTTTATATGGGCTGCCATCTCGGGCCTTTCACGCATTTACGTAGGTGTCCACTATCCAGCAGATGTACTTGGAGGAATGGTAATTGCGGGAGCTATCAGCTGCTTTGTTATCTATCTTTCAGATAAAACAGCTCCTCTTATCCAGCGATTATTCTGGATTCACGATGTGATTATCAAGCGTATTCCGTTTCTGTCTCCTTACACGCATGAACAAATTAGTAAAAAAAATCATTCAGCTTAAAGACGCTGAAACAAAAATAGTATAGTTGAAGTGAAAAACGAACCACTAATCAAACCGTTTGATCAGTGGTTCGTTTTTTTTGGTTACGATGAACGTAGATTTTATCTGTTTCGTTCCTTCTGGCAGTTGATTGGAGGACAAAGCGAAGTCTTGCACGGAAATCAACTACCGTGTCACAAGCGGTCCATACGAGCTCATTTATCCGATTTGTTCGTCTTTAGATTGCATTGATTTCGTTATATCTCAATCTCTTTTTATTATTTATAAAAAAAAGATTGTTCACTTTCTTGACTTTCACTTTTATTTATTTTATATTAGTTGATGTATCAAACATTGATGTATCAAATATTAATCCATCAATAAATATCATAGAAAAAAGGGAGCGACTTTCTTGTCACATTCATGTTCTGAAAAAGCAAATGTTCTGTATGCTCTGCAAGAAGTTAATAAACAAATTAATCAAAAGTTTGAGCATTGTACCGGTGTTAGCCAATCACGTCTTGATATTTTACATCAGCTTTATGAAACAGGTGAAATGAGTCAAAAGGCGCTTCAACAGCAAGTAAACATTGATAATGCTGCAATTACAAGGCATTTAAAGCAGCTAGAAGAAAGAGATGTTGTATCACGCCGTAAAAATCCTGATGACAACCGCGTAACATTTGTAAAGCTTACGAAAAGCGGACATGAAAAAATCGGTGCATTTCGAAACGAAAAAGCTCGCTTTATTGATGAAGCATTTAAAGATTTCAGCGAAGAAGAACAGCTGCTGCTTTCCAAAATGCTTGAGCGTTTAAAAGTAAACATTTCGGCCATTGAACGGTCATAACATTTTTAACATAAAGGAGAGTTCATCATGACACAAACAAAAACACTAAACAATGATTTCCAAGATATTATTACAGGGCGCAGATCTATTCGTTATTACGATCCATCTGTCAAAATCAGCCGTGAAGAAATGAAAGAAATTTTAACAGAAGCGACGCTAGCTCCATCTTCTGTTAATGCACAGCCTTGGCGCTTTCTAGTAATTGATAGCCCTGAAGGAAAAGCAACACTAGCTCCGCTTGCTAAATTTAATCAATCACAAGTAGAAACATCGGCAGCTGTTATTGCGATATTCGGCGATTTAAAAAGCGAAGAAAATTTAGATGAAATTTACGATAAAGCTGTTGAACTAGGCTATATGCCACAAGAAATTAGAGATATGCAAATTCCAAAAATCAAAGCGCACTACGCAGCTGCTTCTGAAGAATTAAATAAAGAAACGGTATTAATTGACGGCGGTTTAGTATCTATGCAGTTAATGCTTGCTGCACGTGCTCACGGTTATGATACGAATGCTATTGGCGGTTATGAAAAAGATCAAATTGCCGAAGCATTCGGTTTAGACAAAGAACGCTATGCACCGGTTATGTTACTTTCAATCGGCAAAGCAGCAAATAGCGGTTACCCTTCTGTACGTTTACCAATTGAAAAAGTAGCTCAATTTAGATAATAAAGAAGGTGCTGTGTATTCAGCACCTTTTTTTATCCTCCACTAACGGGTGGAATAAATGCAACGGTATCTCCCGTTCCAATGATTTCTTCATCTGTTACAAACTCTTCGTTGACTGCTGTCATCGTTTGATTCAGAGAGGACAGCTTATATGTTTTTTGTACATATTCCTTTAATTCCTTCACTGTTATATCTTGCTTATCAACTGTTACTTGTTCCACTCCAGCCTCTTCACGTATAGCAGCGAAAAATAAGACGTTAATCATTTTTACATCTCCTTCAATGGCTTTCCTTCAGGATATTCTTTTGTTTCTAACTGATCCCCAATCCATTTTGTTCCATCTTCCCAAAATTCCTTTTTCCAAATTGGCACAATTTGCTTAATACGTTCAATAGCATACTCATTTGCTTCATAAGCTGTTTTGCGATGCGGAGAAGAAACCGCAATAACTACTGCGACTTCTGTTATATCAAGCTTTCCGATTCGATGAGTAATAGCTGTCAAAGCATCCGGCCACTTTTCCTGAATTTCGTCACCAATTTGGCTGAGCATTTTCACTGCCATTGGCACATAGGCTTGATATTCAAGAGAGAGCGTCTTTTTGCCTTTTGTAAATTCTCTTACCGTTCCAATAAATGTCGTAATAGCTCCCGCGTCTCTTCTAGAAACTTTTTTAATTATTTCATCTACCGCAATTGGCTGATTTACTACTTCAAATAAGTGCTGGTTCATCTTCTTTCCCCCACTTCTTTCAATAAAAAATTAAGATAAAGCTCGTCTTCTTGTAAGTGAAACATTGGATATGCTCGCTGCACTTCGTTTTTAAGCGGAATGTGACTAATCACGCATATGATATTGGTTAGAGAGGAAAGCAGAACAAGATCTTCTTCGCTTCGAATCAAGACTGCTTTTGGATAGGATTCTTTTTTATATCCTTCAACAAAAATGACATCTGGCGAGAAAAATTGATAAAAATCAATCAGCTTTTTTAGGCTCCAGTCTTTACTGTTTGCCGTAAGCTGAAGGATCCCACCTCCTTCTACACCTGCCACATCGGCACCTGCTTGCTGGTGGCGATGACTGTCTTTTAGCTCACTGCTGCTATCTGGAGGTCCGCCGTGTCCATGGTGCTTAATAGAACCTACACGTAGATCGAATTGTTTCGCTTTTTTAATTAGCCTTTCCACTAAAGTCGTTTTTCCGCTGTTTTGAAATCCAACTACTTGTAAAACGGTGCAACTTGCTACCAAGGCCATTCACTTCCCTGCACGTCATCTAGCAATAAGACGTCAACCAGCATTCCTTCTTTGTACCCTCTCGTCCCTCCGGGAAATATAATTAACGTATCCGCATGAGCTAAAGAAGAAACAGCACTAGATTTTGTAAAGCTTAATGGAGAAGCAATCAGCTGTCCTTCCCTGTATGAAAGCCTGCCAGATACAAATCGCATAAAAGGATTTGGCTTTAAGAAGTCTTTTCCTAACAAAGCTTTTTCTTTCCGGAGATGAGGGGTTCTTTTCCCCGCATATGTACTGATGACCGGACGAGCTAGCAGTTCAAAACCAACGTAGCAGGCCGTAGGGTTTCCCGATAGACCAAATAAAAGCTTGTCTTCCATACGTGCAACTGTTGTGACACTGCCTGGTCTCATCGCTATTTTATTAAAAAGAACTTCGGCCTGTAATTGCTTATACACCTCTGGTAGATAATCATAATCTCCTACTGAAACGCCCCCCGTTGTAATCAGTATGTCCACTTCTGATAGCGCAGATTTTACCGCGCTGTAGCACTGACTTAAATCATCGGGCATAATACCAAAATAGTTTACTTCTCCTCCAGCTTTTTCAATTTGGGCACGAAGCATATGAGCATTGCTATTACGAATTTTCCCTCGCTGAACAGGATCACGTACTTCCACTAGTTCACTTCCCGTTGCAAGTAATCCAACTACAGGCTTTTTGAAGACAGCTACGTTACTATAACCAAATGTGGCTAGAAGAGCAGCTACTCCCGGAGTGATATACGTTCCTTTTGAAACTAACATGGTGCCTTTTTTTGTTTCTTCTCCTTGAAACGAAATGTTATCTCCGCTGTTAAACGACCGCTTGATTTGAACGACGGGCTGGTTGTCTTTTGTATATTCTTTTGTTACTTCAAGCATTGCCACCGCATCGCAGCCTTTTGGAATAGGAGCTCCTGTCATAATACGCACAGCCTGCATCGCGTTGACTGTATGTTCAAAAACAGAACCCGCTCCTATCTCTCCTCGAACATCCAGTTCTACTGGATGAAGTGATGATGCTTTTTTCGTATCTTGTGACCGAATAGCAAAACCATCATATGGAGAACGATTAAAAGCAGGAACATCATGATCTGCCATTAAATCTTCTGCTAAAAATCTGCCGTGAGCTTCTTCAAGCGCAATGATTTCTTGCTTTCCGCTTTTGACATACTGCATCACTCGCCCAACGCATTCTCCGACAGGGATAGGAGTTCGCTTTTCTCTCATTTTTTCACTCCTTTACTCATCCTAATAAACGATAATATAAACTTCTCGCAAATTGAATATCATTCGTTCCATGAATAAATACACGGCCATCTTGAAAAATAACAAAGCGCTGCTCTGGAAGCTGACATGACAGAAGATATGGGTTGCGGTCTACTTTCCCTTGGTTTTTTAAACGCTTTTCCAATTCATCAAAGTTGTGTAAATGCTGCTGCGAGGGTCTGATCTGAACCGTCTCTCTGCCGCAAAGAACTTCTGTTTTAAGCTGATTTTCATACGCTAAGTACGGATATGTGCGTGCCGATCCGCAAGAAGAACATTCATAACTTTTCATTTTACCCGTCTTAAATTCAGCGTGCTGATTATTCCAGACGTCAAAAGTTAGAAATGTGTGTCGCAAAGCTTCAACGTCTCCCACTAAAATTTTTAATGCTTCGGTTATTTGATAGGCTGCCACAATTTGAACGGCTGGACTGATAATTCCTGCTGTCTCACACGTCGCTCCTCCCACAGGCACTTTTTTCAATATGCAGTGCAGACAAGGGGTTACGTTTGGGATAACGGTATAAGTGGTGCCATAACTCCCTACACATGAGCCGTAGATCCAAGGAACTTCATACTTATGTGACAAATCATTTAAAATAAAGCGAATGTCGAAATTGTCTGTCGCATCGATAATCAAATCAGCTGTTTGGACGATACTTTCTAAATTAGCAGGCTGAGCATCCATCACCAGCGCTTCGATTTTCACTTCTGTGTTTATTTGACGCAAACGATTTTTGGCTGCTACAGCTTTAGGCAGTTTGTTTTGCGCATCTTGTTCTGTATAAAGCTGCTGACGCTGCAGATTACTCCATTCTACATAATCACGATCTACAAGAGTCAATTTTCCAATTCCAGCACGCACGAGAGCTTCTGCACTAGCGCTGCCTAGAGCCCCTGCGCCTACAACTAAAACATGCTTACTTCTAATTTGCTGCTGCCCTTTGTTTCCAATGGGCTGGAAAAGCTGCTGACGTGAATAACGTTCTGTCACTCTTTTCTCTCCCTTTCTCGTTCAATCTATGACTTCACTATCTATTCCTTCGTCAAAGATATTTCTTTAAAAACATGCTATTATACACATAAAGCTAAGCTGCTTTACGGACGCTTATGTGCATAAATATACAACTATATTTTGATGGAGGTATTTAATAAATGTTCATTGCCGGCATTGTATTAGCAGGAGGAAAATCTTCTCGCTACGGTCAACCAAAAATGTTTGAAACCTATAACAAGAAATCATTTTACGAATATAGTATAGATGCATTAAAAGAAAATCACGTCACACCTATACTTGTGTCTACCAACCAAGATTTACTTCCTTATTTTCAAAGAAAAGATGTTTCATTTGCAGTTGAAAAATGCCCGTATCAAGGACCTTTGTATGCAATTCATCATGCTTTAACTGCAATTGATTGCCGTGCTGAATGGTTCTTTATTCTTTCGTGTGACATTCCTTTTGTTAATGCTGAGTTTGTTCATAATATGATTACCCTAACTCAGGCGAACTCAGCTGATATTGTTCTTCCTGTTCAGCCAAATCACATGCACCCGCTTCTAGCCCTCTATCACCGTAGAACGCTTCCTCTTATTGACCAACTCGTTACACAAGGTGAAAGAAGGCTCACAGGATTGTTGAATCAGGCAAACGTCCTTCGCGTGCCTTTTTCAGCAGAAGATCCTACTTTTATAAATGTAAATCATCGCAGTGATTGGCATTTATAAGGCTTTTTTTGAATTATCCACCAATATGAGACATTTCCACTTTCTCAGCGCCTTGGACCTGTCTTCCGTTAGCCCGCTCATCTGAGTAACGATCTTTCCGATGATTCCAGATATCAGAAATGGTGTCACAAACAGTATGATCAGATGCTTGTGATCGTATCAGTTTCCGGAGGTCGTACCCTTTTGACGCAAACAAGCAGGTATAGAGCTTTCCTTCAGCCGATACTCTTGCGCGTGAACAAGTCGAACAGAATGAATCTGTCACGGATGAAATGATACCAATTTCCTCTTCTGTCCCAACATACCGATACCTGGTAGCTACTTCTCCCGTGTAATGAGGCGGAATTTCTTCAAGAGGCATTTCTTGTCCAACTATATCAAGAATTTGTTTCTTTGTTATAACCTCATCCATTTTCCATCCGTTTGAATTTCCAACATCCATGTATTCAATAAAGCGCAGCGTATGTTTTTTGCCTTTAAAATATTGGGCCATCGGAAGGATATCCTGCTCGTTCTTGCCTTTTTGGACAACCATGTTTATTTTGACTGAAATCCCCGCAAGAGCTGCTGCCTCTATTCCTTCTAACACTCGTTTGACGCTTCCTCGATTTCCGTTCAGCTCTTGAAATCTCACTTCATCAAGCGAGTCTAAGCTGACGGTTACTCTTGATAATCCCGCTTTTGATAAGGCTTCTGCATGCTTCTTTAACAGTGAGCCATTTGTTGTTATGGCAATATCATCTATACCCTCAATTTGCTTCAGACGATTGATTAGATCTGGCAAGCCTTTTCTTAGCAGTGGCTCTCCTCCCGTTATACGCACTTTTTTTACTCCTAGCGATGCGAATAATCTCGTGAGTCTCTCTAATTCATCAAACGAAAGAATATTTTCGGCAGGTAAAAATGGATAGTCTGCCCCAAAAATTTCTTCAGGCATACAATATCGACAGCGAAAGTTACAGCGATCTGTTACGGACAAACGCAAGTCTCGTAAAGGGCGCTTTAACGTATCAACTATAGTGTATGACATCTGCCTCATCTCTCCTCTCTAGCTGTCAGCTTCTCCACAGCAGATTAACTTTCTCTTAAAATTCTTTCCGGGTATGTATAAATATTCAACGAATCACTTCGGATAAACCCTACCGTTGTAATTCTCAATTCTTCTGCTAGATTTAAAGCAAGTTCAGTCGGAGCGGATTTTGAAAGAACCACTTCACACCCGATCTTCGCTACTTTCAACAAAATTTCTGAAGAAATACGGCCGCTGAAAACGACTACTTTATCCCTAATTGAAATATGGTGTTTTAAGCAATACCCATATAGTTTATCTAGAGCATTATGCCTGCCAATGTCCATTCTGCTAAGCATGAAACCATTTTTATCACAAATGGCAGCGTTATGAACGCCACCCGTTTCTTGAAACGTAGCAGCAGATTGCTGCAGCTTATTCATGAGTTGAAAACAATCCTTAATTGAAAGTTCTACCGATATATCATTCATTTTTTTAGCAGTCAGCGCATCATTTATAAAGACAAACCCTTGTCTGCTCGCCCCGCAGCAAGACGTGATATATCGTTTATTTTGAAGGTTTTGAAAATACGGGTTTAATTTATCTATTGTAACATGAACATACCCTTCTTTTTCTTGAACCCATATGTTTTTAATGTCTTTGTATTCTCGAATAACCCCTTCAGATGCTAAATAGCCAATTACCATATCTTCAATGTATTGAGGGCTACATACCATCGTGACAAACTCTTCTTCATTAATTTTCACAGTCACAGGAAACTCCGTTACAATTTTATCTTCCACGCTTTCCATTTCACCATTTTTAAATCTAAGAACTGTACGCTTCTTAACGGTCGAATTCATGTGATGTCTCCTTTTTTAAATAATGTTTTTATCAAAAACAAATACGGAAACCGCTATATTTTCTTTTATTTTCATATCTGAAAATAAATTAACCAGCTTTGCTCCTACCAATTCTTCTAGCCCTTCCGGCGGATTCGATGCATATACATCTTGAATCATTTTTGTTCGAGCTAAATGAACCATGTCACACCCTTCAGAAGTGCTTGCAATAAATGTTTCTGTCGGAGTTAAATTTCCATACAGTGTTGAGACAGCCATATTTTCAACAAAAACCGTATGTATTCTTTCCGGTCCTTTTCCAAATAAATCTTTTCGAAGCTTCCGAATAATATCATTAAATTCATGAATTGTTTTTGACATAATCAACGCTCTCCCACCGATTAAAATTAAATTGTGCATTTTATTCCTACAGTTTTTTTATCATAAATCAACACTTCAAAAAATAAAAGCCTAAAATCTTTGCAGCAAAACTTTTGAAGAGAGTTGGGTATTTAAAAAAGTTGTGCATTTAAAAACGTAGCGATATAATTATAAATAACCGAGATGGAATAATAATAATAATGAATTGTTATTACTCTATCACTTTTTCTTAACGATATAAATGGGCCGGATTGGCATATTAGTAAGACCTGCTAGTAAACTATTCCACCATGATTGCACTTCCCTTATTTAATTAGGCATGTGTATTCATGGTGGTTTTTTGTTTTATATAAAGGAGGAAAACAAATGAGTCGTGAAATCATCACTGTTCATATAAATGGCAGCGAATACAAGGCAGCTTCAGGTTCTACCATACTCGAAATTATTAACCAGCAAAACATCGAGCATCCTCAGATTTGTTATGTGCCTGAAGTAGACCCTATTCAAACTTGTGACACATGTATTGTTGAAATGAATGGCGAGTTAGTTCGTTCTTGTTCTACAAAAGCTGAAAACGGCATGAAGATTGAATTACAATCAGCACCCGCAAAAGCGGCACAGACGGAAGCAATGGATCGCTTATTAGAAAATCATTTGCTATACTGCACCGTTTGCGATAATAACAACGGAAACTGTAAATTACATAATACAGCCGAAATGATGGAGATTGAACATCAAAAATACCCCTATACGCCAAAGGCCTCAGAGGATGAAGTCGATATGTCTCATCCGTTTTACCGTTATGACCCTAATCAATGCATTGCTTGTGGACAATGTGTAGAGGTTTGTCAAAATCTTCAAGTTAATGAAACGCTCTCTATCGACTGGGAAGCGAAACGTCCCCGCGTTCTCTGGGATGATGGTGTAGCAATCAATGAATCTTCTTGTGTGAGCTGCGGTCAATGTGTAACAGTATGCCCTTGTAATGCCTTAATGGAAAAATCTATGCTCGGAGAAGCTGGATTCATGACCGGACTTCCAAAAAGCGTTTTGAATCCAATGATTGATTTAGTTAAAGAAGTGGAACCAGGGTACAGCGGAATTTTTGCTGTTTCAGAGGTGGAAGCAGCTATGCGTGAAACTCGGACGAAAAAAACAAAAACCGTCTGTACATTTTGCGGAGTTGGATGTTCATTTGAAGTGTGGACAAAAGGCCGCGAAATCCTTAAAGTTCAACCTAGCTCAGATGCTCCCGCAAACGCTATTTCAACCTGTGTGAAAGGAAAATTCGGCTGGGATTTTGTAAACTCTGAAAAACGTATTACTAAGCCTTTAATCCGAAAAAATGGCGCATTTGTAGAGTCGTCATGGGAAGAAGCGCTCGATTTAGTAGCAAGCAGGTTAAACTCCATCAATCAGCAGTACGGACATGGATCCGTTGGTTTTATCTCTTCTTCTAAGATTACAAACGAAGAAAACTATGTTATTCAAAAGCTGGCTCGCCAAATGTTTGAAACAAATGACGTAGACAACTGTTCTCGCTACTGTCAGTCTCCTGCAACCGATGGATTATTTCGAACAGTCGGAATGGGAGGCGATGCCGGCACGATAAAAGACATCGCAAAAGCTGGACTGGTTATCATCGTTGGAGCTAACCCTGCCGAAGGTCACCCTGTATTAGCAACTCGTATCAAACGCGCGCATAAGCTTCATGACCAAAAACTAATCGTCGCAGATTTGCGCAAAAACGAAATGGCTGAACGCTCTGACATTTTTATCAGTCCAAAACAAGGTACGGACCAAGTATGGCTAATGGCTGTAACAAAATACATGATTGATCAAGGATGGCACAACGAAAAATTTATCCAAGAAAACGTCAACTATTTTGAAGACTTTAACTCTTTGCTTGAAAAGTACACGCTTGAATATGCTGAACAAATTACGGGTATTTCAGCAGCAACACTCATTCAAATAGCTGAAATGATTCGAGACGCCGATGGAACCTGTGTGCTGTGGGGTATGGGCGTGACGCAAAATACAGGAGGCTCTGATACATCAGCGGCTATCTCAAACCTGTTGCTTGCTACTGGAAACTATCGACGCCCTGGTGCAGGCGCTTATCCACTCCGAGGCCACAATAACGTGCAAGGCGCATGCGATATGGGAACTCTTCCCGCTTGGCTTCCAGGTTATCAGCACGTCACGGACTCAGTCGCTCGAGAAAAATTTGAAAAAGCATACGGCGTGAAAATTAAAGACAAGCCGGGTCTTGATAATATCCAAATGCTTCATTCAATTGATGAAGGAAAAATGAAAGCTATGTACCTTGTAGGAGAAGATATGGCTCTTGTCGATTCGAACGCTAATCACGTACACGAAATATTATCAAATCTAGATTTTTTTGTTGTCCAAGACATTTTCCTTTCAAGAACGGCTCAATATGCTGATGTTGTACTCCCTGCTGTTCCTTCTCTTGAAAAAGACGGAACGTTTACCAATACGGAGCGACGCGTACAAAGATTGTATCAAGCATTGCCAACGCTTGGTGATTCGAAGCCGGATTGGTGGATTGTTCAAGAGATTGCAAACCGCTTAGGTGCAAATTGGACGTATACACACCCTGGTGACATCTTTTCAGAAATGGCTAGTCTATCACCTCTGTTCAGCCAAGCCAGCTACGAAAACCTTGAAGGCTGGGATAGCTTCTTATGGGGGAGCTTAGAGGGGAAAAGCACGCCTTTACTTTACGTCGATGGGTTTAATTTCCCAGATAAAAAAGCGCGCTTTGCTTTATCAGATTGGGTTCTTCCTGCTGAATTTCCAGAGGAATATGATTTGCACATTAATAACGGACGAATGTTAGAACATTTTCATGAAGGGAATATGACCAATAAATCGAGCGGTATTCAATCAAAGGTACCGGAAGTATTTGTAGAAATTTCACCTCAGCTTGCCAAGGAGCGTGAAATTGAAGACGGTTCGCTTGTCAGATTAATCTCACCGTTTGGAGCAGTAAAAGTACAGGCATTAATTACAGAGCGAGTAAAAGCAAATGAGCTGTATCTTCCGATGCACTCCGTTCATAAAGATTCGGCTATTAACTTCTTGACGGGACCTGCAGTCGACCAACGAACAAATACGCCGGCTTACAAACAAACAAAAGTACGGATGGAAGTATTAAGCAAAGGTGGAAAAACGCCTTTACCGTCTACAAATCCGCGTAACAAAAAACGTCATCCTCAAAATGGGGTCGAGGTTCAGCGTAAATGGAATCGTCCTGGCTACGTCCATTTAACAAGTAAATAGGAGGAGAAAAGATGGCACAACCTATTACAGAAATTAAAAAGCCTCTTCTAAGCGAGGAAGAAAAAAAACAGCAAAAATTAGAAGACTTGACTTCTCTGCTGGCAGATAATGAAGAAGCGCTGAATCGTATTCTCGGTATTGTCGGAGAACTTAACGACATGGGTGTTCTTGAAGCTGCTGATTCAATGATTCAAGCAAAAGAAAAAATCTCAAAAATTGCGCTTCATCAAATTTCTAGAGAACCCGTAACCAATTTAATTAATACCCTTATGGGTGCAAGCAGCGGTTTGATGAAGGCAGACCCAGAGGTAACTGCTAAACTTGTTAACAGTGCAACAGCTGGTATGAACGAAGCAAATGAATATGTAAAAACAGGAAAAAAAGTAAGTGCGTTAGCTCTTATAAAAGCGCTAAATGATCCAGATGTTAATCGTGCAATTGGATTTGGACTTCACTTTTTAAAAGGAATGGGCAAAGCGTTGGAAGAGTAAATAAGGCAGCGACTTGAAAGTTTTTCCCTTTCAAGTCGCTGTTTTCTTTTTAGGAAGTCCTTTTCTAAGTGAACGTGATATAGTTATACTAAATTGCTCTACTAAAACTAATTGAGGTGACACGATGCAACAATACTTTAAACCCTTATTCGCACTATTATTTTTAATTATGTTTACTGCTGCTTGTTCAAACGGAACAAATACGAGTCAATCAGCGGCTCAGCACCAAAACGTCAGCTTAACGATATCCGCTGCAGCCAGCTTAAAAGATGCGCTTACCGATATTCAAAAGCAATATGAAACAAAGCATCCGAATGTCGACTTAAAATTTAATTTTGGGGCTTCAGGCTCGCTGCAACAGCAAATCGAAAACGGCGCACCGGCTGATTTGTTTTTTTCAGCAGCGGAAGATAAGTTTGATGCACTGGTAAAGTCAGGAGTTATTTCTAAAGAAAATGGAACTGACTTGGTTGGCAACGATCTTGTGCTTATCGTCCCAAAGAATAATTCGGCTGCCATCAAAAATTTTGAAGATCTATCAAAGCCTGCTGTTCAAAAAATTGCACTTGGCATACCGGAATCCGTTCCTGCCGGACAGTATGCAAAAGAGACTTTTGAACACATGAATCTGTGGAAAAACATTGAGCCTAAAACCGTCTATGCAAAAGACGTACGCCAGGTGCTTTCCTATGTGGAGACAGAAAACGTTGAAGCTGGAGTTGTTTATAAAACCGATGCGTTGATTTCAAAAAAAGTGAAGATTGTCGCCACTGCAGATCATAGCACTCACAAACCAATTGTATATCCTGTAGGCGTTATTAAGGATTCGAAACATCCACAAGAAGCAAAGGATTTTTATCAATTTTTACAAAGTAAGACGGCTCTTAACACGTTTAAAAAATACGGTTTCACTGCGAATTGAGATTGCTATGATTCAAGAGTTTTTATCTCCTCTTCAGCTATCGCTTAAAATTGCATTAGTAGCGGGATTTGTCGTGATTATTCTAGGCACTGTTATAGGAAAACTGTTATCCAGGAAACACTTTAAGGGAAAAGTGATGGTTGAAACGGTGTTGATGCTACCATTGGTCCTGCCTCCGTCCGTTGTTGGATTTTTATTGATTGTCATATTCGGAAAACACAGCCTACTTGGCCGAGCAATTGAATGGGTCTTTCAACAACCCGTTATTTTTACGTGGTGGGCAGCTGTTATTGCATCCGTTGTCGTTGCGTTTCCCCTTATGTATCAATCTGCCAAAACGGGCTTCCAAGGCGTTGATCATGAAATTGAAGACGCAGCTCGAGTAGATGGTGCAAGCGAATGGAAAGTCTTTTTCTTTATTTCCATTCCTTTAGCTTCTAAAGCTATCGTAACAGGAGGTGTGTTAAGTCTGGCAAGAGCACTCGGAGAATTTGGAGCCACTTTGATGTTTGCTGGCAATATTCCAGGTGAAACTCAAACTGTTCCTACCGCTATCTACGTCGCGATTGACTCTGGAAACATGAATCTCGCTTGGCTATGGGTTATCTCGATCGTCTTTCTTTCCTTTCTTATGCTGCTTTTTGTTCAGCTTAAGCAAAAGTAAAAGGATGCCTCTTACACAAAGAGGCATCCTTTTACTTTTGTACCGCTTTTTCAATTTTACATACATCATAAATTAAAAAGGAGCTAATCAAATGTAGATCATACATTTGATTAGCTCCTGTTATAAGTAAGGTAAGCCACCAAAAATATGTATTTGGTGGAGACGGTGGGAGTCGAACCCACGTCCAGAAATATCGCCACTTAAGCGTCTACGAGTGTAGTTGGCATATTGATCATTCGCGAGCTGTTCTGCCTACCAACAGGCGTCCCAGTCGCTAGTCTGATTATTCTCTTCCTTCGTCCTCAGACGGCGAACTCCGGCGTAGCCCACTTAAAGTGAGTCCCTTACCCTACCACATGGGCGATGGAGGGAGGAACCGCTAAGCTACTATTATGCAGCTAAAGCGAAGTTATTGTTAGATTTGCCAGTTATTATTGGCGTTGATGTTTTAACGAGGCCATCTCCTCGACTCGCAACCTAAGCTCGAACTATCCCTGTCGAATCCGTAACGTCCCCATATAAAAGGGAGTCGGAATGTGTAAGAAAAATTCTTACATCAGATAGCGACTTCAGTGTGCAAAATGAAATCTAACTGATAACAATATTTATTATATCACAAAATGAGCATTTTGCAATTGTAAGATTTTGTAATTTTACATCTTTTGACGATCACGAAATGCTCGTTCGATATCACGCTTGGCTTCTTTACGCTTTAAGTCTTCACGCTTATCATATTTCTTTTTACCCTTACCAAGCCCTAGTAAAACCTTTGCGTATCCATTTTTCAAATACACTTTTAACGGAACTAGTGAATAACCTGTTTCTTTTGAATAGCCAATTAGCTTGCTGATTTCGCGTTTATGCAGCAATAGCTTTCGTGTACGAAGTGGCTCATGATTGTATCGATTTCCTTGTTCGTAAGGACTAACGTGCATATTGTGTAAAAATACTTCTCCGTTTTGCACACGAGCAAAAGAGTCCTTTAAATTCACACGACCATTACGAATTGATTTAATTTCCGTTCCTTGTAGAACAATACCCGTCTCATATGTTTCTTCAATAAAAAAGTCGTGGCGGGCTTTTTTGTTTTGTGCAATTAATTTCCCTTCACCTTTTGGCATAAAACGTTCCTTCCCTTCAGCCGTACTTACGTATATGTATGATATTATGTATCATTTTACTGTATGGAAATCTAAACAACAACTAAAACGTTTAATAGAGCTGTTTTGAAGCAGAAGGTCTATCCTTCTGCTTCACTGCTGTCGATTATTTGCGCTTTTTCTTTTTACGCTTAACGTTTGGAGCGCCTTCGAAGAATCTTTTTTTCTTTTTCTTCTTTGGTTTTTGAGTAGACCACTCTTCATTTTTGCTTCGGCTGCCCTCTCGACCTTTTCCTTTATCGTCTTTGCGTGACTTTTGTTTTGCCTTAATCACTTTAGGACGATCTTTAGATAAGCGTTTGCGGCCTTCTTTCATTCCCACAATAACAAAGTCCACTGAACGCTCGTCTTTATTCACATCGGCAACTTTCACTTCAATTTCGTCTCCAATTCGGAAGACGTTGCCCGTTCTTTCTCCAATCATCGCATAATGACGTTCGTCGTAACGATAATAGTCATCCGTTAAGTCACTAACATGAACTAACCCTTCAATCGTATTTTCCAGCTCCACGAACATCCCAAAGTTTGTAACAGAGCTAATAATACCATTGAATACTTCCCCAACTTTATCAGCCATAAACTCAGCTTTTTTCATATCGTCCGTTTCTCGCTCAGCGTCAACTGAACGACGTTCCATATTAGAAGAATGCTCAGCAACATCAGGCAGAAGCTCGCGCCATTTTTCTTGCGTTTGCTGATCTGTTTTTCCTTCAATTAAATACGTACGAATGAGACGATGAACGATTAAATCCGGATAACGACGGATTGGAGACGTAAAATGCGTATAGAATTCAGCTGATAAACCAAAGTGGCCTAAACTTTCTGCTTCATATTTCGCTTGTTTCATCGAACGAAGCATAACAGTTGAAATAACCATCTCTTCAGGCGTACCCTTTACTTCTTCTAAAATATCTTGCAGCGCACGCGGATGAATATCGTTGCCTGTCCCTTTCACTGTATAACCAAAGTTTGTAATAAACTCTAAGAAACGAGTAAGCTTCTCTGCATCTGGATCTTCATGAATACGATAAATAAACGGTACGTTCATCCAGTGAAAATGTTCTGCTACTGTTTCATTCGCCGCCAGCATAAATTCTTCGATTAGCTTTTCAGCAACTGAACGTTCACGCAAAATAACATCGTGAGGATGTCCATCATCATCTACCAATACTTTTGCTTCTTTGAAATCAAAATCAATGGCACCGCGATCCATTCTCTTTTTACGAAGAATAGCTGCCAGCTTTTCCATACGCTCAAACATCGGAACGATTGGCTCGTAGCGTTCTAACACTTCTTCATCTTTATCCACTAAGATTTTGTTCACATCTGAATACGTCATTCGTTCTGTCGTTTTGATGACACTTTCAAAAATCTCATGTTTTACTACTTCACCTTGTGGATTAATTTCCATCTCACAAGAAAGTGTAAAACGGTTAACTTTTGGATTTAATGAGCAGATTCCGTTAGATAAACGGTGAGGAATCATCGGAATAACTCGGTCTACTAAATAGACGCTTGTTCCGCGCTCTGCTGCTTCTACATCAATCGGAGAACCTTCTTTAACGTAGTGACTTACATCTGCAATATGAACACCTAATTTGTAGTTTCCGTTTTCAAGCTCTGTAACCGTTACAGCGTCATCCAAATCTTTTGCATCTGCTCCGTCAATGGTTACAATAACTTGATCCCGAAGATCGCGACGGTTACCGATATCTTTTTCATCAATCGTCTCAGGTGTATCAATTGCTTGCGTTAAAGCGTCAGCAGGAAATTCTTGAGGAAGACCGTGCTTATGGATAACAGAAATGATATCGATCCCCGGATCGTTTTTATGTCCAAGAATTTGAACAACTTTTCCTTCTGCATTCATGCGGCCTTCCGGATAGGTTGTGAGCTCTACTACTACTTTATGGCCTTCAACTGCACCGTTTCTTGCTGCTTTGGGAATAAAGATATCACCTGCAATTTTTTTGTCATCCGCAATCACAAAGCCGAAATTCTTGCTTTGCGTATACGTACCTACAATTTGCTGGGTACCTCGTTCTAAGATTTTTACAATGGTTCCTTCACGACGAGCACCTGATGATTCTGATAACACTCTTGCAAGCACAATATCTCCGTGCATAGCATTGTTTGTTTCAGTAGGGGGAATAAATACATCACCCGCATCTTTTTCTTCAGGAACTACGAACGCAAACCCTTTTGCATGTCCGCTTACTTTCCCTTTGACAAAATTCATTTGTTCCGGCAGCCCGTAGCGGTCATTTCTTGCTCGGATAATTAAACCCTTCTCTTCCATAATAACAAGTGCCTTAACAAACTCTTTGAATGACTCTGCATCCTCCGTATTAAATTCTTTTGCAAGCTCTTGGACAGTCAAAGGTTTGTAATTATCCCTTTTCATAAAATCCAATATTTCATTCATATAGGGCTGATTTTCTTCTTTCACATCATGTCCCTCCTTTTTCCTTATTCGTATTATCTCTATTACCAATCAAGTGATTCCAAAAATGCATATACATCCTCGTGAAGCTGATCTCGCTCTTTATCAAAGGTAATGGTATGACCAGATTCTTCGTACCACTTTATATCTTTTGTAGGAGACTCGACGCTATTATAAATAATATTGGCGCTGTCTGTATTAATCATATGATCATGACGACCTTGTACAACAAATGTCGGTGCATAAATCATATCAACTGAATTTCGCACTTCAGCGATTAATTCCTGTAAAGACTTTAACGTGTTCATTGGTGTTTGTTTGAACTCTTCCATTTCTTGTTCAATCTGTTCAGACGATTTACCTTCACGCTTTTTATATTCGCGTGCATACGCTAAAACACCTTCATACATGACTTCTTCACTCTTTATATACATAGGCGCGCACATAGGCACAATACCCTTTATAGGTACAGTGTAACCTAATTTCAGTGAAAATACGCCACCTAGTGAAAGACCTACAGCGGCAATACTTTCATGGCCTTTACTTTTCAAAAACTCATAGCCTTCCATGACATCTTTCCACCAATCTTTTGGACCAGTATGAACAAGCTCTTCAGGCGCTACACCGTGTCCTTTATAGTGAGGTGCGTGGCATGTGTATCCTTTTTTCTCTAAAAAACGACCTAACATACGAACATCAGCAGAATTTCCGGTAAAACCGTGAAGTAATAAAACAGCCTTTTCGCCGCCTTCAAATGTAAATGGCTTTGGTTGTGCAATTTTCATATATCATTTAACTCCTTTTAGTTATAATATCTGCAGTCATAATAGAAAAAAACATGTATTTATGTGACGGTCATCACATAACAAGAGATGTGTCCGTCAACTTTTACGCTTTTATACTATATTTAGTACTTTTTTCTAAAGCTATATTATATCATTACTTAAAAATGAAATTAAAGTATTCAACACGCCCATTAAAAAAGCCACCTAATACATAAGTTGGTATACACCAAGTACGTATGCATTAGGTGGCAGTCTATCCAGTAACATATTAAAGTTTGAAATAAGATACAGCAAGTGTTAACGCAAAGAATAAGATAGATAACACTACTGTCAAACGGTGTAAAACTAAGTCAATTCCACGTGCTTTTTGTTTTCCAAATAACGTTTCAGCTCCACCGGAAATAGCTCCAGATAATCCAGTAGTTTTGCTTGATTGTAAAACGACCACAACAATCAATGCAATTGAAACAATCACTAGCAAAGTAATCAGCAATGTATGCACTAAGACACACCTCCTACACCAAGTAATAGTCAATCAGCGGGGTTTCTTCATCCCTTCTGATTGGCATTACCGGGGATAAAGTACGCGCACTACGCTAAGGTTAATTTATCATAAAAAACCCTCTCATACAAGTAATGACAGCGAAATACACCGGATTTTAACATAAAAAAACGGATGACAATCGTCATCCGTTTTTTATGATTTCAACTTATTTTTTTAAGTTGTAGAAAGATTTAGCGCCATCGTATACAGCTAGAACACCTAGCTCGTCTTCGATGCGTAGTAATTGGTTGTATTTCGCAATACGGTCTGTACGGCTCATAGAACCAGTTTTGATTTGACCAGCATTTGTTGCAACAGCGATATCAGCGATTGTTGCATCTTCAGTTTCACCAGAACGGTGAGAAACTACTGCTGTGTAACCAGCACGTTTAGCCATTTCAATAGCTTCGAACGTTTCAGTTAATGTACCGATTTGGTTAACTTTGATAAGGATAGAGTTACCTACGCCTTGTTCGATACCTTGAGAAAGTTTTTTCGTGTTTGTTACGAATAAATCGTCACCAACAAGCTGTACTTTGCCGCCAATGCGCTCAGTTAATAGCTTGTGACCATCCCAGTCATTTTCGTCTAAACCGTCTTCGATTGAAACGATTGGGAATTCGTTAACTAACTGCTCGTAGAAATCTACCATTTCAGCAGAAGTTACGCCTGTACGACCTTCGCCTGCTAAGTCATATTTACCAGTTTCTTTGTTGAAGAATTCAGAAGAAGCAACGTCCATACCTAATTGGATGTCTTGACCAGCTTTGTAGCCAGCTTTTTCGATTGCTTCAACAATTACTTCTAATGCTTCACGGTTAGAACCAAGGTTTGGAGCGAATCCACCTTCGTCACCTACAGCTGTGTTTAAGCCTTTTGCAGATAAAACAGATTTTAACGCGTGGAATACTTCAGCACCCATACGGATTGCTTCTTTGAATGTAGGAGCTCCTACAGGTAAAATCATGAACTCTTGGAAGTCAACGTTGTTATCAGCATGAGAACCACCGTTGATGATGTTCATCATTGGAGTTGGTAATTGCTTCGCGTTGAATCCACCAAGGTAACGATATAATGGAAGACCTACGAAATCAGCTGCTGCGTGAGCTACTGCCATAGATACACCAAGGATAGCGTTAGCACCTAATTTACCTTTGTTTTCCGTACCATCTAGCTCAATCATAAGGCGGTCGATACCGATTTGATCAGTTGCGTCCATACCTACTAATTCAGGAGCGATAATTTCGTTTACGTTTTCTACTGCTTTTAATACACCTTTACCTAGGTAGCGAGATTTGTCACCATCGCGTAATTCTACTGCTTCGTGTTCACCAGTAGAAGCACCACTTGGTACGATTGCGCGTCCGAAAGCGCCTGATTCAGTATATACTTCTACTTCAACTGTTGGGTTACCGCGAGAATCTAATACTTCGCGTGCATAAATGTCAAGAATTGTTGGCATTTTAAAACTCTCCTTTATAATTAATTATTTAATTAATGTTTTACCTGTCATTTCTTTTGGCTGTGCTACATCTAGAAGAGTAAGCATTGTAGGAGCTAGATCCCCTAGAATACCGTCTTCACGAAGCTCTAAGCCTTGTTTTGTTACAATTACCGGAACAGGATTCGTTGTATGAGCCGTCATTGGATTACCTTCAAGTGTAATCACTTCATCAGCATTACCATGGTCTGCTGTGATAATTGCTGTACCGCCTTTAGCTAAAATTGCATCTACAATTTTGCCTAAGCACTCATCTACTGTTTCAATCGCTTTTACCGTTGGTTCTAACATACCTGAATGACCTACCATATCAGGGTTTGCAAAGTTTAATAAAATAGCGTCCTGCTTGTCGCCCTCGATTTCTGCAAGCAACGCGTCCGTCACTTCATAAGCACTCATCTCAGGTTTCAAGTCATATGTTGCTACTTTTGGTGAATCGATTAAGATACGTGTTTCACCAGGAAACTCTGCTTCACGTCCACCGCTCATAAAGAACGTTACGTGAGGATATTTTTCCGTTTCAGCAATACGAAGCTGCTTTAAGTTATTTTGAGATAATACTTCACCAAGCGTATTATCTAAGTTAATTGGCTTAAAGGCTACATATCCGTCAACTGTTTCGCTGAAGTGAGTTAGACATACAAAATGTAAGTTTTTCGGATGTTTCTCACCGCGATCAAATGAGCGGAAATCTTCGTTTGCGAACGTATTTGAAATTTGAATTGCGCGATCGGGACGGAAGTTGTAGAAAATGACTGCATCTTCGTCTTGAATTGTCGCAACTGGCGATCCGTCTTCCTTTGTAATAACAGAAGGTAAAACGAATTCGTCATAGATTCCATTTTCATATGAATCTTTTACGCACTCTTCAGCGCTTGTATATGATGGACCTTCACCGTACACCATTGCGCGGTATGATTTCTCTACGCGCTCCCAGCGTTTGTCGCGGTCCATTGAGTAGTAACGTCCTGAAAGTGTTGCAATTTCACCAACGCCGTACTCTTCAATTTTTTCATTAAGTTCTTTTAAATACGTTTCAGCAGATTGAGGTGCTACGTCACGACCATCTAAGAAGCCATGAATGTAGACTTTTTCTAAGCCTTCACTCTTAGCTAGACGCAATAATGCATAAAGATGTTCGATATGACTGTGTACACCGCCATCAGATAAAAGTCCGAAAAGATGAAGGTTTGTACCCTTTTCTTTTGCGTGCTTTACAGCTGCTACAAGCGTTTCGTTTTGTTCAAACTCGCCTTCACGAATTGCTACGTTTACACGAGTTAAGCTTTGGTACACAATTCGGCCTGCACCGATGTTTAAGTGACCTACTTCAGAGTTACCCATTTGGCCTTCCGGTAAGCCTACAGCTTCTCCAGACGCCTGAAGTGTAGCATGAGGATACTCGTTCCAGAAACGGTCGAAGTTTGGTTTTTTTGCATGTGTTACCGCATTACCTTTATCTTCATCGCGTAATGCAAAACCATCTAAGATGATTAATGCTACTGGCTTTTTACTCATTACTTACCAGCCTCCAAAAGCTGTAAGAAAGAATCTGCTTCTAAGCTTGCTCCACCTACTAAAGCTCCGTCAATGTCTGATTGAGACATATATTCTTTAATATTAGCAGGTTTTACGCTACCGCCGTATTGAATACGTACAGCATCTGCAACATCTTGAGAGAATTGTTCTGCAACAACGCTACGGATGTATGCACAAACTTCGTTTGCACCTTCAGCAGTTGAAGATTTACCTGTACCGATTGCCCAGATTGGCTCATATGCGATAACCGTTTGTTTTACTTGCTCATCAGTTAGACCAGCTAATGCTTTTTGTACTTGATTAGCTACAACTGTTTTTGTTTGGTCTTGTTCATACTCTTCGTTTGTTTCACCGCAGCAAACGATTGGTGTTAAACCGTGTTTGAATGCAGCAATTGTTTTTTGGTTTACTGTTTCGTCCGTTTCAGCAAACATTTCACGACGTTCAGAGTGTCCTAAAATTACGTAGTTCACACCTAGGTCTGCTAATGCAACAGGGCTCACTTCTCCAGTGAACGCACCGTTTTCTTCGAAGTGCATGTTTTGTGCACCAATTTTTAAGTCTGTGCCTTTAGTCGCTTCTACTAAACGATCTAAAAATAGTGCAGGTGCACATACTACTGAATCTACGCTTTCAGGAGATGGTACTGCTCCTTTTACTTCTTCAACAAAGCTAGTTGCTTCAGAAAGTACTTTATTCATTTTCCAGTTTCCTGCAATAATTGGTTTACGCATGTGTAACACCGTCCTTTGTTTATTGTGGGTTTTCACTTCACGCGTTAGATGTCCAAGAGGGTGCTGTTAAAAGTGATTCGGTCCCTTTTATCTCTTGGTCATCCTTCTTCGCTGCTTGATAATTATTTATATTATCAGTCGTCAGGTCGGTCCTCCGTCTTACTGAAACATAAACTTACTTATCGTTTAGTGCAACTACGCCTGGAAGTTCTTTACCTTCCATAAACTCTAGTGACGCACCGCCACCTGTAGAAATATGGCTCATTTTATCAGCTAGGTTGAATTTTTCAACAGCTGCTGCAGAGTCTCCTCCGCCGATTACTGAATATGTGTCAGTTGCTTCTGCTAAAGCTTCAGCTACTGCTTTTGTTCCATTAGCAAATGCGTCTAATTCAAATACACCCATTGGTCCATTCCAAATAACTAACTTAGAGTTTTTGATTACGTCAGCATAGATTTCACGCGTTTTCGGTCCTGCGTCTAAGCCTTCCCAATCGCTTGGAATGTTTTCAATTGATACAACTTGAATATTAGCATCATTTGAGAAGTCATCTGCTACTACCACGTCCACTGGCATGTAGAAGTTTACTCCGTTTTTCTTAGCTTTTTCCATGAAAGATTTTGCAAGTTCAATCTTGTCTTCTTCAAGAAGTGATTTACCTACTTCATGGCCTAGTGCCTTAATAAATGTGTAAGAAAGTCCTCCACCGATGATTAAGTTATCTACTTTATCAAGTAAGTGGTCAATTACACCGATTTTGTCTTTAACTTTTGCTCCACCAACGATTGCAGTAAATGGACGTTCTGGGTTCGATAATGCTTTTGAAAGCACATCAAGCTCTTTTTCCATTAAGAAACCTGCTACTGCTGGAATGTGTTGAGCAATTCCTTCTGTTGAAGCATGCGCACGGTGAGCTGCACCGAATGCATCGTTTACGTATACATCTGCTAATTCAGCAAACGCTTTTGCTAATTCAGGATCGTTTTTCTCTTCGCCTGGGTAAAAACGTACGTTTTCAAGTACTAAAACATCGCCTTCGCTCATGCCGTCGATTGTTTTCTTTACTTCTTCACCAAAAGCTTCGTCAGCTTTTGCAACGTCTTTACCAAGAAGAGCTTGTAAACGTTCTGCAACAGCATTTAGACGTAATTCTTCAACAACTTCGCCTTTTGGACGTCCAAGATGGCTAGCTAAAATTACTTTTGCACCTTGTTCTACTAAATATTGAATAGTAGGAACAGCTGCACGAATACGAGTTTCGTCTGTTACTTTTCCGTCTTTCATTGGTACGTTAAAGTCTACGCGACAAAATACTCGCTTTCCTTTTACATCGATGTCTTTCAACGTTTTTTTGTTCATCGTTAAAAGGCCTCCTTAAGTATTTATGGTACTAAGCAAGTAGGCTTCTATGTAATCATCAATCCACAAACCAACGTACATTTCATTTTATATATTGGCGCCTTTCTATATAAAGTGAAACTCGAGTTAGCTGTTTATGACGCTTTTTCATGTAGAAGCCAATACATAAATCAAGGAAGAGGGGGTATGCCCCTCTCTTCCTTAGCAAGTCTTATTATAGTCGTTCTATTTTCAGATATCCAATAAAAAAGGAAAGTCTAGTCGATTTCTGTCTTATTGAATCAAATAGAAGCGAATTTTAAGTTATTCTTATAGTCCTTTAGCAGCGATGTATTGAGCAAGGTCTACTACACGGTTAGAATATCCGCTCTCGTTATCGTACCAAGAGATAACTTTAACCATGTTACCTTCCATTACCATTGTAGATAATGCATCGATTGTAGAAGAGTTGATGTTACCATTGTAGTCACCAGATACTAGTGGCTCTTCACTGTAACCAAGGATGCCTTTAAGATCGCCTTCAGCAGCTTCTTTAAGAGCGTTGTTTACATCTTCAACAGTTACTTCTTTATCAAGTTCAGCAACTAAGTCTACTAAAGAAACGTTTGGAGTTGGAACACGCATAGCTCCACCGTTTAATTTACCTTTTAATTCAGGTAATACTAGAGATACAGCTTTAGCAGCACCAGTTGAAGTTGGGATGATGTTTTCAGCAGCTGCACGAGCACGACGGTAATCTTTGTGTGGTAAGTCTAAGATTTGTTGGTCGTTTGTGTAAGAGTGAACTGTTGTCATCATTCCGCGTTTAAGACCGAACTTGTCGTTTAACACTTTAGCAAATGGCGCTAAGCAGTTAGTTGTACAAGAAGCATTTGAAATTACGTTGTGGTTAGCTGCATCGTATTTGTCTTCGTTAACACCCATTACGATTGTGATGTCTTCATCAGATGCTGGAGCAGAGATAATTACTTTTTTAGCTCCTGCTTCTAAGTGTTTTGCAGCGTCAGCGCGTTTTGTGAAGAATCCAGTAGATTCAACAACGATTTCTACGCCTTGTTTGCCCCAAGATAATTGAGCTGGGTCGCGTTCAGCAGAGATTTCGATTGTTTTACCGTTTACTACTAAGTTGCTACCATCTACTACTACTTCTGCATCTAATTTTCCGTGTACAGAATCATATTTTAAAAGGTGAGCAAGCATGTTAGCATCTGTTAAGTCGTTGATTGCTACTACTTCAACGTTATCATTTTTTAAAGCTGCGCGGAATACATTACGGCCGATACGACCAAATCCGTTAATACCAATTTTTACTGCCATGGGTATTTCCTCCTTGAATGTAAAAAGTATTTTTTTATATGAGGGATTAATTAAAATCCCTTACTAACTCTTTTGCGGCGCCTTCATCTGTAATGAGAATCGAATCATGCGCTTGTTGCATAAACGCTTTAATTGCCTTTGCTTTTGATGAACCTCCTGCAACAGCAATAACACATTTATTGTTCTTTAAATCATCGAGTTGTATGCCAACTGTTTTAACTTTATGAACAACTTCGCCTTGATGATTAAAATAGTATCCAAATGCCTCACCTACAGCATGTCCATTTTTCACTTTTTCTAAGTCAGCTTGTGGTGTTTTACGGCGTTCTGCCATTGTCATAGCGTCTCCTATTCCGTGAACAACCATACCAGCGGACTTGATTAAATGAAGCATGTCTTTAATAGATGGCTCACCGATAATGGATCGGTATGCTTCATCACTAAGCTGATCTGGAACATGAAGCAAGCGATAGTGACTCATGGACTTTTCAGCCATCTTAGCACAAATCGTGTTTGCTTGGTTTTGTACATTTTCACCTAACCCTCCGCGAGCAGGTACAAAAAGTACATCAGGGTGTTTTGAATCAGGTGTCATCATTTCGGCAACGGCGGCAAGCGTTGTACCACCTGTAACAGCAACGGTATTTTTTTCACCAACAAGGCGCTCCTTGATACACGAAACAGATGCTCGACCCATTTCATTTTTGACCCAAGGAGACTGATCACTATCTCCAGATACAACAACAACTTCTGATAAAGAAAACGCCTCTTTTAATGTTGTTTCCAATAATCGAAGTCCTGAAACTTCCTTCATTACTTCTTCTAACTCAGCTAGAAGTAGTTCTCCCTCGTTTGTAAGCGTCATCCCACTAGGGTAAATGTCAATCAAATCTTGTTCTTTTAAGAATGTTACTTCGCTTCGTAACACACGCTCTGTTAGCCCAAGGCTTACAGCTAAGTTTCTGCGGCCAATCGGCTGCATTAAACGTATGTATTGCAAGATTTGATAGCGCTTTTGCATAACTGAGAGAAGTTCAGGTAATAATTTTCGTTGTACTTCTATTAAAGAACGCATGTTAAAATCCCCTTAAGGCATAAACTTGCTGGACATATTTTGTCCCATATAGACATATTATGTCCCACCTTGCGCAAAAAAAATTCACCCTGCTACAAAATCTATTCTAACAGGAGTGAATCCTTTATTCAACTCATGTGTTGCCTATTTTTAAAAGTAAGCGTTTTCTTAATGGAATACCTGTTATTTTTCCATATTCCACTTCTTCTCCATCCATTTCTACTACAGGAATCGCAAGGTGATACTTTTCCAACCACTCATCGTTTTTGTAAATATCTCGTTCCATAAGCTGAAAGGGAAACTCAGACTGCATCTCTGCAAGCAGCTTCTTTGCATCATCGCATAAATGACAGCCATTTTTGGTATATAGTACGACTTCCACATTCCCACTCCTTTACTGCGTGACAAAAAGTTTTCGTTGACTGGATGGTAGAACGTTTAATTGGTCTCGATATTTGGCTACCGTTCTTCTTGAAATAGTAACGTTATAATTGCTTTGCAAGACGTTAGCCAACTGCTGATCTGAAAGCGGACGCTGTTTGTTTTCTTCTGATACTAGCTTTTTAAGCAGTTCTTTTACGTGAGTTGTAGAAGTCGCTTCGTTGTTGCCCAGTTGAATACTAGTTGAGAAAAAAGATTTCATTGAAAAGGTGCCAAAAGGCGTTTGAATATATTTGTGCCGAGTAGCACGGCTAATCGTTGATTCATGCACAGAGGTTTGTTCCGCTACTTCCTTCATCGTTAACGGCTTCAAATACGAAGGGCCCTTTTTAAAAAACGCTTCTTGTTCAACGAGTAAAGTATTCATTAATGCGTTTAATGTGTCTTTGCGTGTGTGTAAACTTTTCATAATCCATTGAAATTCACGATATTTCTCTTGCAAATAAGAAAACATTTCTTGGTTCTGCTTATTTTTCAGCTGAAGTTTGTATTGTTCGTTCACTGAAAGACGAGGTTCCAAATCCTCATTTGCATAAGCAACGACATTTCCATCTTCAATTTTCACAATAAAATCCGGTACAATGAATCGTTCATTGGACTTCATATAAAATGATCCAGGACGAGGATTTAATTTCTTAATCTGTTCATGTAATTGTTGAAGAGCTTCAAGTGAGATTTGACATAACTTTGAGATTTTTATCCATTTTTTATAAGCAAATTCCTCAAAGTGATGTGTCAAAATTTGCTCTATTTTTTCTGTCCATTGATTACTTCTTTTTAATTGGAGCATTAAGCACTCCTGTAAACTTCTCGCCCCTACTCCTGCCGGGTCCATCTGCTGCACAAGTTGAAGAGCCTTTTCAACCTGCTCTTGATCTTGGCCAAGCTGGTTAGCAAGTATGATTAACTCATCGTGCAAATAGCCAGCATCATCCAGACTATGAATAACAAACTCAACGGCTGCCTGCTCACATTCATCTAATTTTAATAATGCGGATTGATTCATTAAATGTTCGTACAGCGTTTCTTTAGGAGCTGGTATACTGCTCATATAATCTGTTGAATCAGAAGTTGCATGATTTTTTTGATTGTGAGATGTATTGACGGGCAGCTCTGAAAAATCTATAAGCGGATTTTGAAGCGCCTGCTCATGTAAAAACGCTACAATATCCATCGATGAATATTGTAAAAGAGAAATAGCTTGTGATAATTCTTTTGACATCGTCAGTTTTAACGACTGCTGCTGAAATAATCCAATCTCCATTATTTCTCCCCTCCCCTTCATCTATTTTACTATAAAAACGCTTTCAAAGAGCATGTAACTATTTTTTATATGTAATTTTTTCATCAAAAAATCTCCGTCAACCTTTGTTAACGAAGCATTTCATCCTATTTTTAGTTACTAACCATCAAAAAAGTAATAGAGCTATACACCTTTATAACTTTTCATTATAATTCGCGCCTACTACATGATCCGAGTACTAATTCGACATGACGTTTTCTTCGTCATGTCGAATTTTCTGCATTTGTATAATATATAGAAGAATTGCTTATTGAATAGTTTGTGCCATTTGCATAAACTTGTCTAAGTTTTCTGCGTCATTTTTCGTAAAAATGGTTAGCTTCATTGGTTTCTTTCCTTTAACCAACACGGCGTTTACCGTATGATCGCCAGATGTGGCTTCATACCAAACAGAATCTTTGAAGATTCCATTCTCTTCAAGATTCTTTTTCTCTACTGCATTTTTATTAACTGCTGTTGCCGTTTGTTTAACAGATTGAGCAGCGTCATCCAGCGATGCTTCTGATGAAAGCATTTCAATACGCATAAATTGAGAATCATCTGAAGTTAACACTAACGCATCTTTTCCAGGTTCTTCACCCGTTAGTTTATAGCCGTCCATTACTTGAATAGAATAATCTTGTTCTGGGCTTTTTGTTAGTTTTGTTTCTGAAGAAGACCTTGACTGTCCACCTTCCGCCGTTTCGCTAGTCGATGATTGACTTCCTGAAGGTTCGGCTGAGACCTCAGCAGAATCCGCATCTTTTTTCGACTCTTCTTTTGCAGCGCCTGATGTTTGATCAGATTTAGAAGCTGTATCCTGCTGAACATTTTCTGCTTGATCATTAGACTTCGGCTGAGCAGAATCTTCGTTCGTCCCGCATGCAGATAGTAATAGGGCTACCGATGCACTGACAATGAAAAGTTTGTTCATGTATTTCATATTTATTCCTCCTCCGTGTTTCTTTTCCTTATATACTGTTTTATAGTATTCTGACAAATTCCGCAACCGGTACAATGGAATTAATTTCTTGCTTCCTTACGCGTATAAAGGGTTATAGAAGGAAAATAAATATTATTTTTTGAGAAGATGAGCCTTTTTACTCAAAAGAAAAAACGTTGCGTAATCCGCAACGTTTTAAGACGCCCTCGACAGGATTCGAACCCACCCTAAGAGAACCGGAATCTCTTGTGCTATCCACTACACTACGAGGGCATATTTGTCACAACTTCCATTATAGGAGAGAAAACTTCTCTTTTCAATAGAATACTACGTTTATTTTTTTTAGAAGGGGGAAAAATTTTAATAATGTCAAAGAGGAATACATAGTCTTTTAAGCGAATATGTGTAGTAGAGGTTCTTTTGTTTGACCTTTATTGACCATACGTGTATTATAGGTACATAACAAATTATTCTTGTTAAGGAGGAATTTAATATGAACTTAATTCCTACAGTTATTGAACAAACAAACCGTGGTGAACGTGCTTATGACATTTATTCACGTTTATTAAAAGACCGCATTATTATTTTAGGTAGTGCTATTGATGATAATGTAGCTAACTCGATCGTTTCTCAGCTTCTATTCTTAGCTGCTGAAGACCCAGAAAAAGATATCTCACTTTATATCAACAGCCCAGGTGGCTCTATTACAGCTGGAATGGCTATCTATGATACGATGCAATTCATTAAGCCAAAAGTTTCTACAATTTGTATCGGTATGGCTGCATCAATGGGTGCTTTCTTACTGGCTGCTGGTGAAAAGGGCAAACGTTTTGCTCTTCCAAACAGCGAAGTAATGATTCATCAACCTCTTGGTGGTGCTCAAGGACAAGCTACTGAAATCGAAATTGCGGCAAAACGTATTCTATTCCTACGTGAAAAACTAAATTCAATTTTAGCTGAGCGTACAGGTCAACCGTTAGAAGTGCTACAACGTGATACAGATCGTGATAATTTCATGACTGCTGAACGCGCTTTAGAATACGGTCTAATTGACAAAGTATTAGAAAACGACCCTAAATAAGAAAAAAGCCTTTCCCACTTTGGGAAAGGCTTTTTTATGCATCGTTCTCTACGTAAGCGACTAACGCATCCATTGCTTCTTTTTCATCTACCCCTTCAACAATGAGCGTAATAAGAGAACCGTTATTAATCGCTAAGCTCATTAACCCCATGATACTTTTAGCGTTGACTACTTTCTCATCTTTCTTCAAGTACACATCAGATGTAAAACGAGTTGCTTCTTGCACGAATAGTGCCGCAACACGAGCTTGTAATCCCGTTTTTAATTTTACTTCTACTTGTTTTTCCATGATAAAATCCTCCCCCTTGCAATTCCCCTTATGTGACTGGCTGACCGGCGCGAAGCTTGTCTGCTATTTGGTCAATTTTACGCAATCGATGGTTAATGCCTGATTTGCTAATTTGACCTCCAGATACCATCTCACCAAGCTCCTTTAACGTAACGTCTTGATATTCCACACGCAAACGAGCAATTTCTCTTAGCTTTTCTGGTAAGATATCTAATCCAGCTGTTTCATCAATATAACGAATGTTTTCCACTTGACGAATGGCCGCTCCGATTGTTTTGTTTAAGTTAGCTGTTTCACAATTAACTAAGCGATTAACGGAATTTCGCATATCTCGGACAATTCTTACATCCTCAAACCGTAAAAGAGCGTTATGGGCTCCAATGATATTTAGAAACTCCGTAATTTTTTCAGCTTCTTTCAAATAGTTAATATAGCCTTTTTTTCGTTCTAATGTTTTACTATTCAATTGAAATTCGTTCATTAAATTGCATAAAGCTTCGTTGTGCTCTTCATACAATGAAAAGATTTCAAGATGGTACGATGATGTCTCCGGGTTATTAATAGAGCCGCCGGCTAAAAATGCGCCTCTTAAGTAGGATCGCTTACAGCATTTCTTTTGTACTAGCTCTGGTGAAATACGATGTGTAAACGTGAATCCTTCTTCTACAATTTTTAAGTCTTCCAAAAGCATTCTTGTTTTCTCTACTAATCGAACAATATACACATTGTTTTTCTTCAGCCGCATTTTCTTACGTACAAGCAGTTCTACTGACACATCATAATTTTTCTTAAGCAGGACATAAATGCGTCGAGCAATCGCTGCGTTTTCAGTTTGGACATCAACTGTGAATTTTTTATTCGAAAAAGAAAGTGAACCATTCATTCGAATTAATGCAGAGAGCTCTGCTTTTGCACAGCAATCCTTGACTTCTAAATTCGTTAACTCTTTTTTTGTTTCTGATGCAAATGACATAACTTCACCTCCAATCTACATACGGAAATAGTGTTAAACACCTGTATTCGCTTTACCTTGCAGCGATGTCAGCATAGAATACACAAGCTTTGCTACTTTTTTTGTATCATGCCTAATTACGCTGCCGTCATACTGAATAATTTGATCTTCAATCACTTCTAAACCTAATTTTAGCAATACTTCACGGTCATATTCTACAGGCTGAGCCTGCTCTACTTGATATTTCTTTTTTAAAGGTGCCGGAATAGGTGCATTATTGACAATAATCGCATCTAAAAACGCACACGGCATATGGTTGTAAAGCGCTTTAATATGATCACTTGCCTTAAAACCCAATGTCTCACCCGGCTGCGTCATCACGTTGCACACGTACACTTTCTTTGCTTTTGTCGAACAAAGCTCATTACAAATATCTTGCACCAGTAAATTCGGCAAAATACTTGTATAAAGACTTCCCGGCCCCAATACAATTAAATCAGCGCGTCGAATAGCTTTTATTGTCTCGACAAGCGGTTTCACATCGGCAGGCGATAAAAACACTTTATTAATTTTTTTATTAACTTCTGGAATTTTAGATTCACCTGTTACGATGGATCCATCTTGCATCTCCGCATGCAGCACAACACTTTGATTAGCTGCCGGAAGCACTTTCCCTCTGACGTTTAGTACTTTGCTCATTTCTCGTATAGCATGCACAAAATCGCCAGTAATAGACGTCATAGCTGCAAGCAACAAATTGCCAAGAGAATGGCCTGTAAGCTCATTTCCTGTATCAAATCGATGTTGAAAAAGCTCTTCAACTAGTGGCTCTACATCAGATAAAGCAGCTAGCACATTTCGAATATCACCAGGAGCAGGGATTTCAAGTTCATCGCGCAATCGGCCAGAACTTCCCCCGTCGTCTGCTACGGTTACGATGGCTGTAAGATCAAGAGGGTATTCCTTCAACCCTCTTAACAGCACTGGTAAACCCGTTCCTCCCCCAATGACGACAACTTTTGGAAGCTGTTCACTGCTCATCTATGATTTTCCTTTCTCCTCTCAATGTCACGATGAGAAATATGAGTTTTGTATTCATTCTGGAAATGGTGACCTAAATATTCAGCTAATGTGACGGAGCGATGCTGTCCCCCTGTACACCCTATAGCGATGACCAGCTGGCTTTTACCTTCTCGCTTGTACTGCGGAAGCATAAACGAAAGTAGGTCTACTACTTTTTCAATGAACTTTTGAGTTTCCGTCCATTTTAATACGTAAGAAGAAACCTCTTCTTCAAGCCCTGTTTTAGGACGCATATGGTCAATATAGTGAGGGTTTGGCAAAAAGCGCACATCAAAGACTAAATCAGCGTCAATAGGCACCCCGTATTTAAAACCAAATGACATCACATTAACAGTAAAAACTTGTGAAGCGTGCGAAGAAAACTGAGTTAAAATCTTTTCTCTAAGCTCTCTTGGCTTTAACTCTGATGTCTCATAAATAAGCTGAGCTCTTCCTTTTAACTCCTCAAGCAGCTCCCGTTCCATACCAATTCCTTCTAACGGTAAACCTGAAGGAGCTAGCGGATGTGAACGTCTCGTTTCTTTGTAGCGCGTCACCAGTACAGAATCTTTTGCATCTAAAAATAAAATTTGTGGCGTGACCCACGTTGTTTCACTCATGTTATCTAATGCTTCAAATAGGCTTTCAAAAAACTCTCTGCCTCGCAAATCCATAACAAGAGCAACTTTATTCATTTTATTCCCTGACTCTTTCATGAGTTCCAAAAATTTCGGTAGCAATGTAGGGGGTAAATTATCTACACAAAAGAACCCTAAATCTTCAAAACTCTGAATTGCTACTGTTTTTCCTGCACCTGACATTCCAGTAATAATCACTAATTGAATATCGCTTACAGACCCAGTACTCATTTTTCATCCCCCTCAATCTATGCATACATGTCTATTTATCATTAACAAGGATCAATTCGATAAGATAATAACTCGAAATCCGTTGTATACGTAAAGTTGCCATAAATAACACCCGACCCTTTTGCTACATAATCGATAATGTGATGATCTCCCGGTGCCATCGGCAATTCACTTACTTCACTCAAATTATGCCAACCGAGTTTGCCTTCTTCTGATTCTAGCACATTTGTCCCATCAAAATCTGTAGCAAAAAAAGTAAACATCATCCACTCAGATGAAATTTGATCGTTTTCTTTCATCGTAAAAGTAAAAATACCTTTTACAGTGGGATTTTTCAAATAAATTCCTGTTTCTTCACGAAATTCTCTTACAACAGAGTCTTTTACAGATTCTCCTTGCTCCATTTTCCCACCCGGGGCCACCCACCAGTTTCTTCGTGGCTTTTGAAGCAACAATACTTTATCGTCTTTCATTAATACACAATTTGTGACCCTTTGCATGTTTTCCACCTCATCATATGTATACTGACATTTTCTTTTATTATACTACGAAACAAACTTCTCTCACAACGGAGATGAACTAACTATTACTAAATTTTCTGAAAATAAACACTTACTGTTATATACGTAAATTCAATCTGTTATAGTCAAAAAAAAGAGGCATAGGAACACGTCCTATGCCCGACATACATATATTTTATAAAAGGGGGTCAATTACTATCTATATAGTACCCCATCAATGTTTCACAGGTGTTACAGAACAGTTAAAACCGAATTACGTTTTGTAAACGATTGATTTCAGCCTTATTGCTGAATAGCTTTTAACTTTTCTTTTAACTCTTCTACATAGTGCTGAGCCGCTTGAGCAGCAATGCTGCCATCACCTGTAGCTGTTACAATTTGACGAAGAGCCTTTTCACGAACGTCTCCAGCTGCGAACACACCTGGTACTTTTGTTTCCATTTGCTCGTTCGTTTCAATATATCCTTCTTTATTCGTGATGTTTAGGCTTTCGAATGGTTTTGTTAGTGGAACCATTCCAACATAAATGAATACGCCGTCCGCACCAAACTCGCGCTCTTCACCTGTTTTTGTGTCTACTAACGTTACGCTGCCTACTTTACCGTCTTTTTCATTTACTTCTTTGACTGTTGTATTCCAAATAAAATCAACTTTTTCGTTGTCAAATGCACGCTGCTGTAGAATTTTCTGCGCGCGAAGCTCATCGCGTCGGTGAATAATTGTTACTTTTGTTGCGAAGCGTGTTAAATATACGCCTTCCTCAACCGCAGAGTCTCCACCGCCTACAACGACTAGCTCTTTACCTTTAAAGAATGCACCGTCACATACCGCACAATAAGATACGCCGCGGCCGCCTAGTTCTTTTTCTCCTGGCGCACCTAATTTTTTATATTCAGCACCAGTAGCAACGATTACTGAACGTGTTTTATATTCTTTGCTGCCTGCACGAACTGTCTTGTATTCTTCTCCGTCGATGATTTCTTTAATATCACCGTACGCATATTCCGCACCGAATTTTTTTGCATGCTCAAACATTTTGTTAGAAAGGTCAGGACCAAGGATATGATCATAACCTGGATAGTTTTCTACATCTTCCGTATTAGCCATTTGACCGCCTGGAATTCCGCGTTCAATCATTAGTGTTGATAAATCTGCACGAGATGTATATACAGCAGCAGTCATACCTGCTGGACCTGCCCCAATAATAATGACATCATAAATTTTTTCTTCTGTCATTTCTTTACACTCCTTTTAGGAAATTCCTTCGTAGTTGATTCCAAATTTATGGATAATTATTTCGTTACCACTATCCTAATATGTTCTTCCTATTATCGTCTATTTTTTTGCTCAATTTAATAACGTATTCACAATTTTACTGTACTTTCTAACTGTTGCAGCCGAAATGGAATATTGTTTTGCCGCATCGGCTTGAGTAATAGACTGGTTTTGTTCTTTCGCCCATATATATGTGACGGCTGCAGCCCATGCATTTACGTTCACATGCTGAAAATCATAGGATTGTTTATATACCTGTACATATACATAAAACCAAAAGCTTAAAAGATCCTGGGTATCACTTTCAGTTTGCCATTCCATCTCCAGTTCAATAACATCTGCCACCTCAAAAATCACATGTTGTTTATCCTGCCATACATACGTATATACTTCATCCAAAAGTGTACTCATATGTATGGACGATTTGATTTCTTCTAAAAGAAGCAGACGCTGCTGTTGAGGAAGTTTTTTTGCCATATACAAGCTGTAAAGCTGATCGTGAACATTGTTTGTTGCACACTTCTTTTTCGCTGTAACATCCACTTTCGATTGAAAAACCTTCGCAGCTTTTTGACTGATGCGCCAAGGCTCCTCTCCTTCTTTATCAGGAACGTCTTCCAATGCCAGCTTCCACATTTCTTTAGCGAAGGCTTCATGTCCAGTATAGTAAGAGGCGTATGAAAGCCAATAATGAAATGAGTTGTCTCCTTGAAAACCTTGTGTATAAAGCTTTTTTAACCATCTGTATGATAGTTTGTATTGACCAATCAACGCAAATGTTGCTCCAAGCTTATAGCGGTGTTCAAATGACATCGGATAAACGCGGCTAAGCCCGTCTGTAAGCTCCTCAACTTCTTTATGCTTATGGCAATAATAATAGAAAATCAGCTGATTGCATAACGCATGAAGATTTCCAGGGTTTTTCTCCAATACTTCATTCAGCAAATCCATTGCCTCATCAATTTTATTTAAATAAAAATAAGCTAACGCTAAATTATTATATGCAGACCAGAATTCTGGATACTCATCAATTATTTCAGTTAACAAATCCACTGCTTCTTCAAAATTCGTTGCTTCAAGCAGTCGTTTTGCTTGTTCTTGTTTTATAATCAGCATGTCGCCTAGCTGATTTTTAGGCTCTTCATCTTCTTCATCCACATCAATTGATAGTAAATCTAACAGATCTGTAGCCGATCGAAAGAGGTCACCATTTGGAAAATGCTCAATGTAATACATCGCGTATTTTTTTGATTCTTCAAACAGTCCAAGATGCGCATAGCTGTTGGCTATATAGTAGTAACAGCTTCCTAATGTATCGTCCATATGATGAATCACATGGAGAAAAAGCTCGTTGGCATCTTGATAATCTCCCTGCTCCGTTAAAGCTACTCCAACGTTTGTAAGAAGCTGTGGATTACGGGCATTTTCTTTGTTTGCACGCGTTAAATACTTGAGCGCTTTATCTGACTCCTCTTCTTCAAACGCCTGCAGCGCTTTTTCGAAATAGAAGTCACCCGTTTGCGAAAATGGAATTACTTGTGCCATTTTTTGAATTACTTTTGAGTGTTTTTCCATTAAGCCCTCCAAATAAGTTGATAATTTCGACGTTCGTAGTATATCACATTTGCCAAGAAGTTTAATACCTCTATTCAAAAAAGGAGCCTGCAAGCAGTCATTTCTTGACGCAAATAAGAGAAGGGTTTGCCTCTTTTATCTAAAATGAGACAACTCCTTCTCTCCTTTCACTATGTAGCTATTAGCTAGAGTGACGTTCCTTTAATACTGATAGGACATCGTCCAAAGGCAGCTTTTGCTCACGAAGTAAAACAAGTACGTGGTACAGTAAATCCGCAACTTCCCACTTCAGCTCATCATGGTCACGATTTTTTGCTGCAATAATCACTTCACCTGCTTCTTCTCCTACTTTTTTGAGGATTTTATCTACGCCTTTATCGAATAAGTACGTCGTATAAGCTCCTTCTGGCATTTCAGCTTCACGCTTAGCAATCACTTCTTCTAGCTCATTAATAATAGCAAACCGATTATCATTTTGTTTATTTTCGCCAAGAATTGTTTCATTAAAACAGCTGTAAGCCCCCGTATGACAAGCAGGACCTTGAGGCTCCACTTTTACAACAAGAGAATCAGCATCACAGTCATATGCCATGCTCACAATTTTTTGTGTGTTCCCAGAGGTTGCGCCCTTGTGCCATAACTCTTGTCGAGAACGGCTGTAAAACCATGCTTCACGTGTATCAATTGATTTTTGAAGTGATTCTTCGTTCATATAAGCCAATGTTAAAACTTCTTTGCTCACAGCATCTTGTACAATAGCTGGCACAAGTCCATCACTGTTGAATTTAATGTTTTCAATCGTCATCGAATGCTCACTCCTTGTTGTTTTGCATAGCTTTTAATTTCTTTTACAGATGTTTCTTTATAGTGAAAGATCGAAGCCGCCAAAGCCGCGTCAGCTTCTCCTTTTTCAAACGCATCGACAAAATCTTGACCATTTCCTGCGCCGCCAGAAGCAATAACAGGAACGCTCACCGCTTGGCTGACCGCTTTGGTTAACGCTAAATCAAACCCTGACTTTTCGCCGTCTTTATCCATGCTCGTTAACAAGATCTCACCCGCACCGCGCTTCACTGCTTCTCTTGCCCAGTCGATTACTTCCCAGTCCGTTGCATTGCGGCCTCCGTGTGTATAGACTCGCCATGATTGTAAGCTTTCATCGTACTTAGCATCGATTGCTACCACAATACACTGAGCTCCAAAAAAGTCGGACCCTTCTGTAATCAGTGCTGGATTGAGTACGGCCGCTGTATTTAATGACACTTTGTCTGCACCAGCACGAAGCATTCTCTTCATATCTTCTAATGCATTAATTCCTCCGCCCACCGTAAAAGGAATCGCTAGCTGAGATGCTACTTCTTCTACAACATGTACCATTGTTTTGCGTCCTTCATGAGAAGCAGAAATATCTAAAAAGACTAATTCGTCTGCGCCTTCTTCATCATAAAATTTCGCCAACTCTACAGGATCTCCTGCATCTCGAAGTTCCACAAACTGAACTCCTTTTACCACACGGCCGTCCTTTACATCTAAACAAGGAATGATTCGTTTTGTAATCATTACGCTTTCACCTCTTGAAGTGCTTCAGCTACTGTAAACTTATTTGTATAAAGTGCTTTCCCTACAATCGCACCAATAACGCCGTCAGCTTCATATTTCTTTAGTGCATCTAGATCAGCAAGCTTACTAACTCCCCCTGATGCAATCACACCTTTTCCAGTAGCCTTAGCCATTTCAACAATTCCTTCCACATTAGGACCAGACAGCATACCATCTGTAGAAATATCCGTGAAAATAAATGTTTCCGCACCAGCATTAGCCAATTCTTTTCCTAGTTCTGTCGCTTTGATTGTAGATGTTTCCACCCAGCCTTCCGTCGCAACATAGCCATCACGTGCATCAATACCAATAGCAATACGCGCACCATATTCCTTCAACATTTTTTTCACAAATTCAGGATTTGAAATAGCTGCACTTCCTAAAATGACGCGGTCAATTCCGTTTTCTAAATAGTAAGCAACGTCAGCTTCTGAGCGAATGCCTCCTCCAATTTGCACACGTACATTTAATTTCTTTTTCACGCCTAGCACAAATTCATCATTCACGCGCTTAGCCGCTTTTGCGCCGTCTAAATCAACCATGTGAATCCACTGAGCGCCTTCACTTGCGAATTGTGTGGCCATATCTACCGGAGAGTCTCCGTACACCGTTTCTTTTGTGTAATCTCCTTGAAGCAAACGGACGCACTTCCCTCCGCGCATATCAATGGCTGGATATATTTCAAATTTGCTCATACGATGGGCTCCTTTTCTCTACGAAGTTTGCATAATTTTGAAGCATTTGCATTCCGATTGCACTGCTTTTTTCAGGGTGGAATTGAGTGCCAAATACGTGTTCTTTTCCAACAACTGCTGGAACTTCAACATCATAAGGACTTGTTGCTAAAAGCACGTCTTGGTCGTTTGTTTTTACGTAATAAGAGTGAACAAAGTACACGTGACCTGCACTGATTCCATCAAGCAGAGCGGACTGCTGATGAAAATCTAAAGAGTTCCAGCCCATATGCGGAACTTTATATGTCTGTCCTTCCGCAGTAATGCCGGGAATACGCTCGACTCTCCCTTTTAACAGTTCCAGCCCTTTTGTTACACCGTTCTCATCGCTTTCTTCAAATAAAAGCTGCATACCTAAACAAATTCCAAGCAAAGGCATTCCTTTTTCTACTTCTTCTTTAATAAAGTCCGTCAGCTTTGTTTGATTCAGCTGTTCCATCGCATCTTTGAATGCTCCAACTCCAGGAAGAATCAGCCCTTTTGCCTTTCTTAGTTCTGCAGGATCTGCGGAGATGATATAGTCATAGTTTAATCGTTCAAGAGCTTTACTTACGCTGTATAAGTTTCCCATCCCATAGTCAATAATGCCAATCATTTACAACATCCCTTTCGTCGAAGGCACACCTTTGACACGCGGATCAATCGTTGTCGCTTCGTCCAAAGCACGTGCTAATGCCTTAAATACCGCTTCAATAATGTGGTGCGTATTTTTACCGTAGTGTACGATTACATGTACATTCATGCGAGATTCTAATGCAAATTTCCATAAAAATTCATATACAAGCTCTGTATCAAATGTACCGACGCGCGAAGCGGGAATGTCACCTTTAAATTCAAAATGAGGACGATTGCTTAAATCTACTACGACTTGGGCTAACGCGTCATCCATTGGTACAAACGCATTTCCATAGCGTTTAATTCCTTTTTTATCACCGAGCGCTTCTTTGAACGTTTGACCAAGGCAAATACCGATATCTTCCGTTGTATGGTGATCATCAATCTCCGTGTCTCCATCTGCTTTTACATCAAGGTTAAACTGTCCGTGTTTTGTAAATAAATCGAGCATATGATTTAAAAAAGGAACGCCTGTATCAATGTTCGCTTTTCCTTCTCCATCGATTCCAATCGCTAATGCAATATCCGTTTCGTTTGTTGTACGTTTAATACTTGACTCTCTCATTGTGAAACTCCTTTCAACTGTGCATGTAATAAGTAAAGAAAAGAACATTTCTACTCTTTTTTTTAATCTCCGCCTTATTTTTTAAAGCGTTCTTCAACCGCCCTTGCATGAGCTTCTAGCCCTTCTAAACGAGCAAACGCTGCGATTTTTGAGACATTTTTCTGCAGGGCTTGTTGGCTGTATGAAATAATACTAGACTTCTTCACAAATGAATCAACTGATAAAGGACTTGAGAATTTTGCTGTCCCATTGGTTGGAAGAACATGGTTTGGTCCAGCGAAATAATCGCCAACAGGTTCTGAACTGTATCTTCCTAGAAAAATAGCACCGGCATGACGAATGGAACCTAAAAGTTCAAGCGGACTTTCAGTCATAATTTCTAAATGCTCAGGGGCTAATTGATTCACAGCTTCAACCGCTTCTTCTAATGACCCGGTCACATAAATAGCGCCATGGTTATCAATAGAAGGTTTGGCAATTTCTTTACGTGGTAAAGATTCTACTTGCCTTTCCACTTCTTCTTTAACAGCTTCGGCTAACTTCATAGAAGGCGTAACTAAAATACTTGAAGCTAATTTGTCATGTTCTGCTTGAGACAATAAATCAGCGGCCACTTCGTTCGGCTTAGCCGTATCGTCTGCTAGTACGACAATTTCACTAGGTCCAGCAATTGAGTCAATGTCTACTAAGCCATATACTTCTCTCTTCGCCAATGCAACAAAGATATTACCAGGCCCTACAATTTTATCGACGGGTTGAATTGTTTCTGTTCCATAGGCAAGTGCTCCTACTGCCTGAGCTCCCCCTACTTTATAAATCTCTTCGACCCCAAGCTCACTCGCTGCTACAACTACTCCAGCAGGAAGCGCGCCGTCTTTTCCTGGAGGTGAAACCATCACGATACGTTTTACACCTGCCACTTGAGCAGGAATGACATTCATTAAAACGGAAGAAGGATACGCTGCAAGACCTCCCGGTACATAAACACCTACTGCATCTAAAGGCGTTACTTTCTGCCCTAAAATGGTGCCGTCTTCTTTTGTTGTCATCCAAGACTGCTCGACCATTCTTTCGTGGTAATCACGAATGTTGTCAGCAGCTTCACGAATGATTGACAGCATATCTGCATCAACCAGCTCATAAGCACGCTTCTTTTCTTGTTCTGTCACAAGCAAAGAAGAAAGCTCAACGCCGTCAAATTGGGCTGTATATCTTTTTAAAGCTTCGTCTTTTTGCTCTTGCACTTGCTTTAAAATATTTACGACAATTTCTCTTTGGGCACTCGTCCCTTGATCAATCGTACGCTTTAAGCTCACTTGTTCTGTTACACGTGTAATTTTCAATGTATGTCACCTCTTTTATACAGGTTGAACCACTTGGGCTAAACGATTCACTAAATCATCAATTCGTTCGTCTTTTAAACGATAGCTTACAGGGTTCACAATCAAACGCGATGTAATATCTTCAATGTGCTCCAATTCAACAAGTCCGTTCTCTTTTAGTGTTTGTCCTGTTGATACAATATCAACAATCCGATCAGCAAGGCCGATTAAAGGCGCTAATTCAATCGAACCATTCAATTTAATAATCTCTACTTGCTCTCCTTGCTCCCTGAAATAAGTAGATGCTACATTTGGATATTTGGTTGCCACTTTTTGAGCAATTTCTGATTTTTTAGCATTAGGCAAGCCGGCAACGGCCAGATGACATTTACTAATATTTAAATCCAACAGCTCATAGACATCTCGTTCTTCTTCTAACATTACGTCTTTGCCTGCAATACCAAGATCCGCTACTCCGTATTCTACATAAGTAGTAACGTCCATTGGTTTCGCTAAAATAAAGCGCATGTTCTCTTCAGGAATGTCTACAATCAGCTTGCGCGAATCGTCAAATTCTGGCGGCAATTGAAAGTCTGCTTGACGCAAAAGTTCAGCTGCTTCTTCAAAAATACGTCCTTTTGGCATTGCAATTGTTAATAGTTCACTCATTATTGTCCCCCCTTGCCTCGTTTTCCAATTAGAAACGTGACTTCTTCAAACTGTGCAGTAAATACATCAACATCATCAACGCCCGCAATTTCCTGAGTCACTACCCGGTATCCTTGCTTGCGCTGTTCAGCAGCTAAAGCTAATGCCTCATCTAAACGCTCTTGACTATATAATATGCCGTATACTACTGAAGGCTCATATACTTCTTCGCCCAGCGCTTCAATTAAGCGGTCGAGCTGAATTCCAAATCCTGTAGCTGGTGTTTTAGACGCGAATTTTTCAAGAAGCTGGTCATAACGTCCTCCATTACCGATATGGAAACCAACGTTTTCAGCAAAAACTTCAAATAAAATACCTGTGTAATAGCTCATATGACTGACTAAGTTAAAATCAATTTTAATTTCATCCGTTACACCGTACGCATCAAGCATATTCCATAGCTTTTTCAAATCACCGGCTGCTTTTTGCCCAGCTTCGTTTTCAACGAGTTCAACCGCTTCTTCAATCTTCTTTTCATCTCCACGCAGGTTAAGCAGCTGAAGGAGACGCTGTTTATCGATAGAAGATAAATTCAAATCTTTTACATGATTACGATAACCCACGTAATTTTTCTCATATAAAAAGCGGCGAAGCACGTTAGCACGTTCTTCATTTCCGACAATCTCTAAAAAAAGCGAATTAACGAACCCGATGTGGCCAATTGCGACTTTAAATGATTTAAGTCCCGCTCTTTTTAATGCGCCGATCATGAGAGCAATGACTTCAGCATCGCTGCTCATCGTAGCATCTCCAATTAGCTCAACGCCTATTTGTTCAAACTCCGCCGGGCGGCCACCCTCACGCTGCTGAGCTCGGAATACATTTGCTTCATAAGCTAAGCGCAAAGGAGAATTATTTAAAAGTTTTGAAGCGGCCACACGTGCAAATGGCGTTGTTACATCCGGTCGCAGCACAAGCGTATGCCCTTCTTTATCTAAAAGTTTAAACAATTGTTGATCTAAAATAGCTGATGCGCTTCCTACCGTCTCGTAGTATTCCACAGTAGGTGTTGCCATATATTGATAGCCCCAGCTGCTGATTTCATCTGCCAGCTGACTGCGAACTTGTTTTTTTCTTTCAAAAAGAGCTGGCAGGGTATCTCTCATTCCAAGGGGTTTTTCAAACATAAATAACTTTGACATTCTGACACGTCCTTTAAGCTTGATTTTATCTATTAAGGAACCATTGATAGGTTGATTTTACTTTATCACGCTAATGTATTAGCGAAATAACAAATTAAAGTTATTGATAGTTTACACCCGATAAAGTCAGCCGTCAACCGCCAGCTGTTCAAATTTACAAAAAAAACCACAGCTTAGTTCTTGCTAAGTTGTGGCTTTAGGTTCTGCTTCCCTGCGCTTTTCCATTTCTTCTTTTGTATAGATGACACGCATAGGGTTACCTCCAACAAAGAAACCGGGTGCTACATCTTTATGAACCACCGTTCCAGCCGCTACAACCGCTTCGTTGCCGATTGTTACACCTGGAAGGATGGTGCTGTTTGCTCCAATCATCACTTCATCCCCAATGATGACATCTCCAAGACGATATTCCGTTATCAGATATTCATGAGCGAGAATAGTGGTATTGTATCCAATGACCGTATTGCGTCCTACTTGTATTTTTTCAGGAAACATAATATCAAGCATCACCATAAGGGCAAAGGATGTTTGAGGTCCTACTTTCATCCCTAAGCACGCTTTATACAGCCAGTTTTTCATCGAAAGAAAAGGCGTATAACGAGCGCATTGAATGATGAGGAAGTTGCGCACTACTTTCCAAAAAGGCACGGTCTTATAGACATGCCAAAGGGAGTTAGCTCCTTTAACCGGATAGCGCGTTGTTTTTCTCACTGACGTTCTCCTTTTAATATATCAATTAAATCCGTCATATTTTCTAAAATAATATCAGGGTTATAAGAAGCGATATGATCTCTTCCTTTTGCACTCCAAGCAACTCCAGCTGTTTTCGTGTAAGCTCTTTGGCCGGAAACGATATCGTGATGGTTATCTCCTACCATCAGCGCTTCTTCAGGTTTAGCATCAAGCAGATTCAGCGCTTTTTCGACCGGCTCAGGATGCGGCTTTGCATTTGTTACGTCTTCAATTGCGACAATCGTATCAAAGAACTGATCTAACTTTGTTAACTTAAGCCCCATCATGACCGTATTTCTTTGCTTAGTTGTGACAATACCTAATTTATAATTCTGCTCGTGCAGCCATTTAACTGTTTCAAGTACGCCTTCAAATTCTTTCACAAGCAAATCATGATTGGCTAGATTATGCGTGCGATACATCTCAATCATTTCGTTTACTTTCGTTTTATCCATTTCTACAAACGTGTCGTATAAAGGCGGACCCATGAACTGTAAAATATCTTCACGAGTGTATTGTTCAGGATAATAGTGATTAAGCGTATGAGTAAACGAAGCAATAATTAATTCATTTGTATCAATTAACGTACCGTCTAAATCAAACAAAACCGTATTAATCGTCATTATTCATTTCCTTCCCTTGCGTCAAATCAAGTTTGTCTAAACCTTGTAGCTTTTCTTCATTTACGCCTTAGATTGTGCTTCTTCATTCTCTAAGTATTTCTGTTTACTCATTCCCGTCACGCGGCGGATAATAATTAAAATAATGGCTATGACAATCAGTGCAAGTGAAACAACTTGAGCGATTCTGAGTGTATGCGTCAGCATTAAACTATCCGTGCGAAGCCCTTCTACAAAGAAGCGTCCAACTGAGTACCAGATTAAATAAGATAAGAAAATTTCTCCTTTTCGCAGACTGGTGCGGCGAAGTACCATCAACAGGATAAATCCGGCAAAATCCCATAATGATTCGTATAAAAACGTAGGGTGATAATATGTACCATTAATATACATTTGGTTAATAATAAAATTTGGAAGGTGCAACCCTTCTAAAAAAGCACGGGTAACCGGCCCCCCATGTGCCTCTTGATTCATAAAGTTGCCCCAGCGCCCAATGGCTTGGCCAAGGATTAAACTAGGCGCAGCAATATCAGCCAACTTCCAAAATGAAATCTTTTTTACTTTCGAATACACAATGGCAGTTAATACGCCTCCGATTAAGCCACCATGAATGGCGATCCCGCCTTGCCAAATCTGAGGTATTTCGTTCAAATGCTTTGAATAGTATCCCCATTCAAAGGATACATAATAAATTCGTGCACAAATAATAGCTATTGGCACAGCAAATAGAATAAGATCAACAAATGTATCTTTTGATAAGCCTCTTCTTACGCTTTCTCTTGTCGCAATATAAAGACCCAACAGAACACCTGCACCGATAATGACACCATACCAGTAGACCGTTAGAGGGCCAATTTCAAGGAAAACGCGATCTAACGGCTGAATAGTTGCTTCCACAAGTTAACACCCTTTCTTATAAATCTTCACGGTCTCCTTCTTCAATTACATCTGTTAGACGTGCAGAAAATTGTTCTGCTGCGTTAATACCCATACGCTTTAAGCGGAAGTTCATTGCTGCCACTTCAATGATAACAGCTAAGTTTCGTCCCGGACGTACTGGCAATGTAATTTTTGTAACGTCTGTATCAATAATTTTCATTTTATCTTCTTCTAAACCAAGGCGATCATAATGTTTCTGCTGATCCCATGTCTCTAACTGAATAACAAGTGAAATTCGCTTATAGCTTCGTACAGCTCCTGCGCCGAATAGCGTCATCACATTGATGATCCCTAGTCCTCGAATTTCAAGCAAATGCTCGATTAAACCAGGCGCATTTCCTACAAGGGTGTCTTGATCTTCTTGACGGATTTCCACACAGTCATCGGCTACTAGACGATGACCCCTCTTAACAAGCTCTAGAGCTGTTTCACTTTTACCAACGCCGCTTTTTCCCATGATTAATACACCAATTCCGTATATATCAACTAATACGCCGTGCAGGGCAGTCGTAGGTGCTAGCCTGCTTTCAAGAAAATTCGTTAAATGGCTGGAAAGTCGCGTTGTTTTAAAGCTTGAACGCAGCACGGGAACTGATTCACGCTCTGAAGCTTCGATAAGTTCTTTCGGTACATCCATTTCGCGGGAAACAATGATAGCCGGCGTGATATCTGTACACATTTTTTCCATTCGAACTTTTTTTTGTTCCTCATCTAACTGTTTAAAAAATGATAGTTCTGTTTTACCTAACAGCTGGATACGTTCTGCTGGGTAGTATGTAAAATAACCTGCCATTTCAATACCTGGACGTGAAATATCACTTGTTGAAATAGGGCGGTCGATTCCTTCTTCTCCGCTAATAAGCTCTAATTTAAATTTCTCAATGATGTCTTTTGTACGTACTTTAACCACCGTGCATCCTCCTTTTATAAACAGTCATATACCTGTTCATGTCTACAGTATATCCAACTCTCGCTTTTATGTCGCGTTTGGTTCTACTAGCCACTTTATTTTATCATTAATACAGAAAGAAAAGAAAAAAAAGATGGCATAGGCTGCATCGCCTTACCATCTTTTTTAGAAAATTAAATATTGCAAGAAAGTTATCTTCTATTTTGAAGCGGTTCAACAATCACTCGTTGAATAAGCGCATTTAGAAGCGACATAATTACCGAGGCTAAAAGCGCTGTACCAAACCCGTCAATATTAAAAGAATCTCCCATAACACTTTGTGTAATCATCAGCGTAATGGCATTAATGACGAATAAGAATAGGCCAAGCGTAAGAAATGTCACCGGCAGGGTAAGTAAAATTAAAATCGGCTTAACAAACACATTCAAAATCGATAGAATTAAGCTCGCGATAATAGCTGCACTGACCGATTCCAAGTGAAAGGTGTCAATATAACCTGCGATTACGATTAATACGAGGGCATTGATTAAAATACTAATGATTCCACGCAATAACATTTTTAGAAATCTCCTTCTTCATTTGGAACTAAAAACACAAAAATCATATATAAAATGACCGGAGTACCTACTGTAAAAAATAAACTGATGATAAACAATACGCGGAGTAGTGAAGCATCTATTCCGATATACTGAGAAATACCGCCGATAACACCCGCAAGCTTGCGATTTGTTCGCGAACGATACAACTTTCGCACGTTAATCATCTCCTTTGCTTTTTTACTAAAACAAGCATTTTCTATTTTATAACAATTGAGCCCGTTTTGGATTCAGCTAACAATTTATAGCCTTTCGGCGAAGCGACATTTGCTTTGAAACGAAGTTGTTTCATCACCGTTTCTTTTTTCTCATCTACTATTTCCATCTCAGGAAGTGTACACGTAAAATTCCCAAAGTTAGATTTCAAATCTCCATCAACGGAGAGGTGGGACGGCGTATAGAGCGTAATGCTTCCTGTAGTCGTTTTGAAAAATGCTTTTTCAATGCGCTCTCCTTTTAAATACGTATCAATATCCCCGTTAAATGTCTGAACATCAATCTTTTTTGTATCTCCATCAAATTTAACCGTTCCATTGATTGTTTCAAGCTCACATTTCGAAGCGAGTATTCGAGAAAGTTCCATATGCCCGTTTGATGTCTCCATTTCAAGAGAATGGCTATTCACATCGTAAAAGCGGATGGTGCCATTAGCTGTTTTGGCTTTTAGGTCTCGTACGCTTAGTCTTTCCCCATCGATTGAACCATTAAACATACGGAGCTTGACGCGTTCATATTCCATTTCTGGAATATAAATAATCGCTTTCACCTTCATTTGCTTTTGCTGAATTGCAAAGCGCAGTTTGCCATTTTCGATGGAAAATGCGGTATGCTGCAAGAAAGTGCGGCGCGCTTCATCCGAATTCTCTACTTTGTAGATAGCAGCTTCACACTCTATTCGTACTTCTGTACTTCCCCAAGGTCGGAGTTGAACGCTTCCATTTGCTAAATCTACGTCAATCTCTTGAATATATGCTTCTGATTGCTGAAAGATGTGCTGAACGTCAATCGAAGGACCAAAGTTAAAATCTAAATCTCCTTCTTTTACTTTTTTTACCGTTTGATCTACAAATGTAAATAATTTTTCCTTTAAAGAGCTTTGAGATGACTTAGAAGCGTACGTTTTTTTCTGTTTTCCTCCTACATAAGGGGATAGCTCAGCTTTATCAGGCGTAGCATAGTAAGAGTCATTAGCTGAGTCTTTTTCCAGTGAATTCAGCAGGGTTAAAGCCTCATCTACGCTAAGTTTCCCTTCTTCTACCATCTGTAAAATTTGTTTGCGCTTTTCACTCATACCTTCCATCTCCTCTTTACGTTTTAGTCATTTAACTTTTATCTGCTTAATATTTGTATCCCTTTTACAATATTCCATACAAACACAACAACATTAACTAAAGAAACAACAACTAAAGCTACAATTAAAAGAATAAATACCGTTCCACTAGAGCCAGTAAGAGCAGGAAGCAAGAAAAATAAGAACAAGATCGCTGTAGCGATAGGTAATAAATGTGACAAAAATGCAGTTTTTGCATGTTTCTTTACTTCTATGTTATGAACAACAAAATAAATAATAATAGGTAATAAAAATGGTGCAAAGAAAACGCTAAAATAATTTAAGGAAGATAGTATGCGATTTCCTTCCATAATAATCAGCTCCTTATATCATGTATTACGTTTTAATGAGTTAAAAAGTTTCATTCTTTATAAAAAAGACACCAATGCTGGTGTCTTTTAACGAGTTAATGCCTCTGCTTTTTCAACTTTTTTCTCCATACGCTTACGGTCACGTTCTAAAATTGGCTTCAAATAATGGCCCGTATAGGATTCTTTTACTTTCGCCACTTCTTCTGGCGTACCCGTAGCCACAATTTGTCCGCCTTTATCTCCACCTTCAGGCCCTAAATCAAGTAGATAATCAGCTGCTTTGATCACGTCTAAATTATGTTCGATCACTAGAACTGTATCTCCATTTTCAACTAAACGCTGAAGCACTTTTAATAAACGTGCGATATCATCGACATGAAGACCGGTAGTCGGTTCGTCTAAAATGTACAGCGTTCTTCCTGTTGAGCGACGGTGAAGCTCTGAAGCTAACTTTACACGCTGGGCCTCTCCACCCGATAAAGTAGTGGCCGGCTGTCCAAGCGTGATATAGCCAAGTCCTACATCGTAAATGGTCTGCAGCTTCCGCTTAATCTTTGGAATGTTTTCAAAGAAGTGAAGCGCGTCTTCAACTGTCATATCCAACACATCTGAAATGTTTTGATCTTTGTATTTTACTTCTAAAGTTTCCCGGTTATATCGTTTGCCGTGGCAGACTTCGCAAGGAACGTATACATCTGGCAGGAAATGCATTTCGATTTTAATAATACCGTCTCCTCGACAAGCTTCACATCGGCCGCCTTTCACGTTAAAGCTAAAGCGGCCTTTTTTATATCCGCGCACTTTTGCTTCGTTTGTTTGGGCAAATACATCTCGAATGTCATCAAATACACCCGTATAGGTTGCAGGGTTTGAACGAGGCGTACGGCCTATGGGAGACTGATCAATATCAATGACTTTATCTAAATGTTCAATGCCTTTGATTTCTTTATGTTCTCCTGCTTTGCTTTTTGCTTTATGCAGCTTTTGCGCCAATGATTTGTGAAGGATATCATTTACAAGCGTACTCTTACCTGATCCAGATACACCTGTAACAGCTGTGAATACACCTAACGGAAGCTTTGCTTTTACATTTTTTAAATTGTTTTCTTTTGCTCCTATAATTTCAATCATCCGATCTTTATCTATCGAACGTCTTTCGGCTGGAAGTGGAATAAACTTCTCTCCTGATAGATATTGACCCGTTAAGGAATTTTCATCATCCATCACTTCCTGAGGCGTGCCTTGAGAAACAACGGCACCCCCGTGTACGCCGGCTCCTGGTCCGATATCAATTAAATAATCAGCTGCCATCATCGTATCTTCATCATGCTCTACAACAATCAACGTATTTCCAATATCGCGCATGTCTTGCATTGTGCGAATTAAGCGATCGTTGTCACGTTGATGAAGACCGATAGAAGGTTCATCTAAAATATAAAGAACCCCCGTCAAACGAGAACCGATTTGAGTAGCCAAGCGAATGCGCTGCGCTTCCCCTCCTGAAAGAGTTCCAGCAGAGCGGTTCAATGTTAAGTAATCAAGTCCCACGTTAATGAGAAAGCTTAGACGCTCACGAATTTCACGCAGTATCATATCCGCAATCTTCATGTCTTTTTCAGATAAACTGAGACTTTCAAAAAAGTCATATGCTTCTTTTACTGAAAAGCGTGTTGTATCTCCTATATGCTTTTCGTCAATAAGCACCGCTAAGCTTTCGCGTTTTAAACGATTTCCTTTACATTTTGGACAAGCTTGCTGAGCCATGTATTTTTCCATTTGCTCACGGATATAATCAGAACTTGTTTCATGATAACGGCGTTCTACGTTCCGAAGCACACCTTCAAATTCGATATGATTTTCTCTTACTTGGCCAAAATCATTTTCATAGCGAAAATAAATTTTTTCTTTACCGCTGCCATATAATACTTTATCAAATAAATGTTCCGGGATATCTCGAACCGGCACATCCATGTCGATGCCGTAATGTGTACATACGGCTTCAAGCAGCTGCGGATAGTATTGAGAACTTGTTGGCTCCCAAGGTGCAATTGCGTGCTGATGAAGTGTTAAGTCATAGTTAGGAATCACTAAATCTTTATCCACTTCCAATTTCGTTCCTAAACCGTCACACGTTGGACACGCCCCGTACGGACTATTAAATGAAAACATGCGGGGCTCAAGTTCTCCAATGGAGAAGCCACATTTTGGACAAGCATGATGCTCGCTAAAAAGTAATTCTTCCTCACCTATTACATCAATAATTACTTTCCCATCTCCAAGGCGAAGAGCTGATTCCAAAGAGTCCGACAAACGAGCGGCTACACCTTCTTTGACAACAACGCGATCAATCACTACTTCAATGGAGTGCTTTTTGTTTTTTTCCAGTTCAATTTCTTCTGTTATTTCACGCATTTCTCCGTCTACTCGAATGCGAACGTACCCTTCCTTTTTAATATCTTCTAATACTTTTACATGGGTGCCTTTTCGGCCAGATACCACAGGGGCCAGTACTTGAAGTTTTGTACGTTCAGGGTACTCTAAAATTCTATCTACCATTTGCTCAATCGTTTGAGACGTAATTTCAATTCCATGATTAGGACAAATCGGCTTTCCTACACGAGCAAACAAAAGGCGCAAATAGTCATAGATTTCGGTCACAGTTCCGACGGTTGAACGAGGGTTTCGGCTCGTTGTTTTTTGATCGATTGAAATAGCAGGCGACAATCCTTCGATCGAATCTACATCTGGCTTATCCATTTGACCTAAAAACTGTCTTGCATACGCCGAAAGTGACTCGACATAACGTCTTTGTCCTTCAGCATAGATTGTATCGAAAGCTAAAGAAGATTTACCAGAACCTGACAACCCTGTTAATACCACTAATTTGTCTCGCGGGATTTCAATATCGATATTTTTCAAATTGTGGGCTCGTGCACCTTTTACCACGATTTTTTCCATCGCCATGTTTTATCACCCTTCCGCTTTTAATTCTAGAATCAAGTCACGAAGCTCAGCTGCGCGTTCAAAGTTAAGCGCTTTGGCTGCTTCTTTCATTTCTTGTTCCATTTCTTCTACGAGCTTTGCTTTTTCTTTTTTATTGAGTTTATCAAATGCCGGTGCTTCTTCATACGTTTCTGTATCTTCTGCTACTACTGTTGCACGAATTGAGCCTCGAACTTCTTTTTGAATCGTTGTCGGTGTGATACCATGCTCTTCGTTGTAAGCTTCTTGAATACTTCTACGACGCTTGGTCTCATTGATAGCAATGTCCATGGAGTTTGTGATGCGATCTGCATACATAATGACATGTCCATTAGCATTTCGCGCAGCACGTCCGATGGTTTGAATAAGCGATCGTTCTGAACGCAAGAATCCTTCTTTGTCCGCATCTAATATGGTTACTAACGAAACTTCTGGAATATCTAAACCTTCACGGAGTAAGTTAATCCCTATGAGCACATCATATTTTCCAAGCCGCAGCTCTCGGATAATTTCAATACGCTCGAGCGTCTTCACCTCAGAGTGAAGATATTGAACTTTAATGCCAATTTCTTTTAAGTAGTTCGTTAAATCCTCAGACATTTTCTTTGTTAACGTCGTGACGAGCACTCGTTCATTTCGCTTAATCCGGTCGTGAATTTCTCCAATTAAATCATCAATCTGCCCTTCAATTGGTCGAACTTCAATATTTGGATCTAATAATCCCGTTGGACGGATAATTTGTTCAATCACCTCAGGCGCCTTCTCAAGTTCGTAAGGACCTGGTGTTGCTGAAACATGGACGATTTGTTTAATATGCTGTTCAAATTCATCAAATTTAAGCGGACGGTTATCTAATGCAGACGGCAAGCGGAAACCATGGTCCACCAACACTTGTTTACGCGCTTGGTCTCCATTATACATTCCTCTAACTTGAGGAATGGTAACGTGGGATTCATCCACCACAAGAAGGAAATCTTCCGGGAAGAAATCCAGCAGTGTATAAGGTGTAGAACCAGCCGGACGAAGCGTTAAATGACGAGAATAATTCTCGATTCCTGAACAAAATCCCATTTCTCTCATCATTTCTAGATCGTAGCGAGTGCGCTGCTCCAAGCGCTGCGCTTCTAAAAGCTTTCCTGCTTCTTTTAACTTCTCTAGCTGTTCTTCTAGTTCTTTTTCAATGTTTTGAATGGCCACACGCATTTTTTCTTCCCTCGTGACGAAGTGAGATGCCGGGAAGATAGCCACGTGTTCACGATCTCCAATAATTTCTCCTGTTAAGGCGTCGACTTCGCGAATGCGGTCAATTTCATCCCCGAAAAATTCCACGCGAATACAGTGTTCATCTCGAGACACAGGAAAAATCTCAACAACATCACCGCGAACGCGGAACGTTCCGCGCTTGAAGTCAATATCGTTTCTTTCGTACTGTACATCCACTAGCGTACGAAGCAGCTGATTGCGTTCTTTTTCCATTCCTACTCGAAGAGATACGACCATTTCTTTGTATTCTTCCGGAGACCCTAATCCATAAATACAGGATACGCTGGCAATAATAATGACATCTTTTCGTTCAAAAAGAGCAGAAGTTGCCGAGTGACGAAGTTTATCAATCTCGTCATTAATGCTTGCATCTTTTTCAATAAATGTATCTGTTTGAGGTACATAAGCTTCAGGCTGATAGTAATCATAGTAACTGACAAAGTATTCGACTGCATTATTAGGAAAAAACTCTTTAAACTCACTGTACAATTGACCAGCAAGCGTTTTGTTATGAGCCATTATTAATGTCGGCTTATTTATTTCCTTAATAACATTAGACATAGTGAAGGTTTTTCCCGTTCCTGTAGCACCTAATAATACTTGATGCTGCTTACCTTCTTTAATTCCTTTCACAATCTTTTCAATTGCCTTTGGCTGATCACCTTGCGGTTGATATGGGGATACTAATTCAAACTGATCTTTCAAATGAAGGCCTCCGTTTCTATTTTCTTGTTTTATATATTTTTATTACGATATGTAAAAACCGAAAACACGAACTGATATTCGTATTTTATCACTTTATACTCATAAATGAAACTAATGAGTATTAATCTTATATAGTGTTTGTTTGTTTTGATTTTTTACCCTGTTACTTTATTACCCACTAAATTCTTATACTACCCTTTTCGAGGGGAATACAACTCTTTAGATGAAAGCAATAAAAGAAAGTAAGCTGCCTAATTGTTTGAAAAAGATAGGCTTTTGCGCCAATTTCTAAATTATGATACAGTATAAAAAATATGTACTGAGAGGGGTTTAGTATGGCAAGCGTTGATCAAGTTCTTATAAATAACTCCTTTATAACAGTTGAAGAATCAACTTCTTTAGCTAAAGTGAAATCTGAACTTTCCAACTATGATTTCGTTGTAGTCACAGCAAGTACCTTTTATGTAATACAAAAAGATGAACGATACCTTTTAACAGGTCATGACGAGGCATCGTCCATTAAAAAAGTAATAGCGGACACAAATTGGCCTTCATCTTCTACTTCTACGTTAGCCAATTTACAAGCCAACACAAACTGGAATAGACCAGTCCTCATTCAAGCAGAAAACCAAGAAACCACAATAGGACTTGTAACACCTTCACAGTGGATTACACATTTGCATAGCCAAAATGAGATATTAGCTTCCTATTTTGATACATTGGCAGAAACCATTAATGATGCAGTGACAGCGGTCGATCATGAAGGAAATGTAATCTTGTGGAATACTGCTGCGGAACATACGTATAAGATTCAGAGAGATGATATTATTGGTAGAAAAATCGGAGAGCATTTTAAAGATGAATCCATCATTCTACATACGATTCTAAATGAAGGGCGTCCTGTGCGCGGAACGTATCATCGTCCTAATGAACAAACTCACGTGCTCATCAATGCATCTCCTATTATAAGAAACAACCGAGTCATAGGTGGAGTCGCAACCGAACATGACATTACCAATATTGTAAGACTAAATGAAGAAATTGATGTATCTCTTCTCATTCCGAAAGATAATCCATTTTCTTCTTTTGCGGGTATCAGTCCTGAAATTAAGCAAGCCGTTGACATTGCCAAAAAAGTGGCATCTACAGATATGCCTATTTTATTAACAGGAGAACCTGGTTCTGGGAAAGAAATGCTGGCTCAGGCCATCCACTACGGGGGATCCAAACATAAAGAACCTTTTTTATCTTTAAATTGCGCCACTATTCCATCTGGACTTCTGGAAATTGAACTCTTTGGTCATCAAAAAGACGTCTTTTCAGAAGATCCAACGACCATTGCAGGAAAACTGGAGCAGGCTCATAACGGGACGTTATTTATTGAAGAAATTGATAAAATGCCTCTTGAAATTCAAGTTAAGTTTCTCCGTTACTTGGAAGAACGAGCCTTTTATCACGTTGGAGGCACGGAAGAAATTCAAGTCCAAACCCGAATTGTAGCCTCTACTACGACGCCTTTGGAAGAGTTGCTAAAAGCCGGTGAATTCCATGAAAATCTTTACTATTTGCTGACCGTCATTAATATTATCATTCCGCCGCTTCGAGACCATAAAGAAGACATTGAAGCATTAACGCAGCAATTTGTACAGGAATTTAGTAAAAAGTATAAAAAGAAGGCTCCTTTCATCAGCTCTGAAGTTCTCGAAGCCTTTATGCAATACGATTGGCCAGGAAATATTCGCGAGCTGAGAAATACGATTGAACGAATGATTTTTCTTAGTGATCAGTCGTTGATTACCCTTACGCACCTTCCTGACAATCTGAAGGATGCCAGTTCTTTCACAGAAGTTCAAAAAGAAGAAGATTCTCTCCAAGAAGCTAGGCTAATAGAAGAGACTCTTCAAAAAACCTATGGAAACAAAAGTGCAGCAGCAGATCTGCTTGGCATTTCGCGCGGCACCCTTTATAACAAAATCAAAGAATACGGATTAAACTAATTAAAAAATTCGACACGAAGCTCAGGATACTTGTGTCGAATTTTTTATGTTTCTTGGACTGAACTTATTTGGAGAAATTTTTTAATACGAACCATACGTTGGCGGGGCGTTCGGCTAGGCGTCTCATGAAATACCCAAACCAATCAATTCCGTAAGGAACATAAACCCTGACTTTATATCCTTCTTTGACCAGACGATCCTGTAGCTCTACGCAAATTCCATAAAGCATTTGGAACTCAAACTGATCATTTGAAATGCCGTTTTCTCTTACTAATCGTTTTGTATACTGAATCATTTCCTCATCATGACTTGCTACAGCTGTATAATGTCCATTTAATAAATGCATTTTAATGATTTTTTTATAGTTTTCATCTACGTCTTTCTTTTCCGGAAACGATACTTCTGGCGATTCTTTGTAAGCTCCTTTTACCAGACGTAAATTGGCTTGATATTGATGTAAGTCATTCATATCTTGTTCTGTACGATAAAGATACGCTTGAATCACAATTCCAATATTATCAAATTCTTTGCGTAATTCTTTATACATATCAAGGGAGATTTGGCAGTGCAAGTAGTCTTCCATATCAATTCGAACAAAAATATCATTCACTCTGGCTGTGTGTAGAATTCTGCGCATATTTTCCATACAAAGCTCTTTGCTAATATCCAATCCTAAAGAAGTCATCTTTAATGATAAATTTGATTGAACGCCCGATGCTGCAATGGCTTCTAGTGTCTGAATGCACATGGCCGTAGATAACCTAGCTTCCTCTTCTGTAAAAACAAATTCGCCTAAATGATCGAGTGTCACAACTTTCCCACCATTGTTAAGCTCCTTGGATGTTTGAATTGCTGATTCAATTGAGTCTCCAGCAACAAAACGAGCTGCCCCCATCCGCAATCCATACTTTTTAGCTAATTTATTCATTGAATGATTTTTGCCAAGCGACTGAAACATCGTTCTCATTAACACTTCCATCGATACTAAACCTCCTTCTATTTTTAAAAATCAAAATAAATATAATTTTCAGATTAATTTCTTTATTTTTCTATACCCTAACTACATATTTGTACACGTATTTAAAATAATTTACACAAAATTGTTTAAGTTATTTTATTTACAAACATATTTGTATAATTAATTTAATTATACTCATTTATCGATGGAACCGTAACAACAGTGTTATGAGTTCTAACTCGTTTTTCGACATAAAAAAGCTCTCCACATTTCGTAGAGAGCTTCTGCGTAAGTTTTGATAATAGGACGATTCACTTATCATCAAAGCAACAATCTTTATTTTCCAGCTGCTAGCATGCCTTTTGCATATATAAAACCAATGGCTGCTGAAAGTAAAGCTATTAAAATAATAAGCGGATAATCTGCGTACCCTTTATATACAGAAACAGCTATCAACAAAAGCGTCAGCGCTGTGGCAACATATAGGTTATATGTTACTCTAGCAAACAGAACAAGCAATATGGCGGGTAGAAAAACTGCGGCAATCGTTTTGACTTCCACAAACATTTCTCCTTTTTATCCGTCTTTTAACCAGCTTGTGAATTACGTTTTGTATAATTGTGTACAAACAAAATACCTAGTTCATGATGTTCGTTGTCATACAATGCTCGCTGAGTAAAGCGAACTTCTCCATTTTCGTCAATAACTTCTAGCTTACAAAAAGCACGGTTATTCACTTGTAATGCTTCATAAAATTTATGGACTTCAGATATAGCGATTCCATTTACTTTAATAATCACTTCTCCTACTTTCAAACCCATTTTCTCTGCCGGAGAATGAGGGATGATTCCTAACACAACCAAACCTTGTGTACGCTTAGTAAATAGTGCGGGCGCTTTTTCATCGCTTCGACGCTGCTGCAAACGAATCCACTCTCTTCCTATGATCGCTAGAATAACAACAGCGACAGCGGCAGGAGGATAAAAAATAGCAACAATTGTAATAATCGTTAATCCCACGCCTAATGCTAATACACGCTTACCGGTAAATTCAATAGATTTAAACGGAACCATACTTTGAATTCGCTGATAAAAACCGATAGCAAAAGGAACAAAAAACAGGCTAAATGATGTTCCGTCAATAGATAACACAGGCCACCATGGAAACACAGACGTAATGGCGCTGCCTGGAATTAAGACAAAAAGCGGAACAACCCATAATTTTTGAGAATAATGAGCCCCAATTTCCTGCCCTCTTTTACTTTTCACAATGGCTGGAGACGTACCTTTTGCTCCAAACTTCCAAATTAAATATCCTTCTGCTAATACAAGCAGCGACATTAAAATAGTAAGAGAAGGTAAATCTGCGTTATGAGCTTGCACAGACCACGTTTGAATAAATCCTTCACCGAAACCAGCTGCAGGAATAAGCAAGGTCGCAAGCACAGCCAGTCCTACGGTATAAGAAGGAGAAAGCCATTTAAACGTCCACGGGCCGCTTATGATAAAAGTTAAAACAGCTACAAGTACAATCGTTCCTATAGATACATAGACACCTAGCAACACGGTAACAACGGATAAAATCAAACCAATAATGATACCTGGAAAAAATAAATATTTTGCTTCTAAAATAAAATCAAACACGCGAACATGAAAATTCTGACGCTCTCTCTTGACGCGAGAAAGACCTACAAAAAACGAGACGAGCAGAAATAAATAAGTTAACGGGTGCAAAAATAAACGCCCGATACCTTTTAAAAGCTCTAATGCAAAATCCATTTTTTCACCACCTGTATTTTTCACATTTTTATTACAACATTTACGATTGATTGTTATGTATCATAGGCTTCTTTATTTTATCAAAATGCATCACTAACCGACAATGTTGTTTTTACTAAAAAAGTTCCGTGCTTTGGAAAAGCACGGAACTTTTTCTACTTCTTATTGACTAGCTAGCTTTAAAGCCGTTTGAAGCTGACGATCTTCATCTTTGGATTTAATTTTTTCTAATAGTTTTGTTTGTAAAAGCGCTGCTGTATCTTCATCAATTTCACCTGTAGCTTTTTGCTTATTGGCTTTTTGGAATGCAGTTACAGCTGTTTCTGTCTCTTTACTAAAATATCCGTCTGTACGTCCAGGTTCAAAGCCAAGGCCTTTTAGCATCACTTGAGCATTCTTCACTTGGTCACCTGTCATATCACGTGTTAATGGCTTTTTATCAACTTGAATTGGATTTGCATAATAGTAATCCGGCTGCTTGACTTCTACCGTTGGTTTTATACCTTTTTCGTTAATCCAGTTTCCATCAGGCGTTAGCCATTTATAGAACGTTAATTTTAAATTACTGCCGTCTTCCATTGGAACAGCTTGTTGAACCGTTCCTTTTCCATAGGATTTTTCACCGACTAGCTTGTATCCGCCTGCTTCTTTTAATGCCCCGGCAAGAATTTCAGAAGCAGATGCACTTCCTCCATCAATCAAGGCCACAATTGGATAATCCTTTTGCTTTTTCATTGAAGAAACCACTTTTTGACGTTCACCGTTACGATCTTCAATTTGAATGTATGGCTTTTTATTCGTTACTAATTTATCGAGCATTTTTTCAACACTCGTTAAATAGCCACCAGGATTTCCACGAACATCTAGAACTAAACCATCAATATGTTTATTTTCAAGTTTTTTCAACTGTTTCGTAAATTCGTCTCCCGTTGACTCAGAGAATGACGTAATTTCCATGTAACCAATTTTTTTATTGTTTACATTTTTAACAGAAGAATAGACGGTTTCAATTGGAATCTCATCTCTTACAACTTTTACTTTCATCGTTTCTTTCACGCCTGGTCTTTGAACATCTAATGTCACGGTAGAGCCTTTTTTACCGCGAATTTTTAATACCGCTTCATTCAATTCAAGACCCGCGATACTTTTACCATCGATCTTTAAAATCTGATCATTTGGTTTTAATCCTGCTTTTTCCGCAGGAGATTGTTTAAACGGAGCTACGATTGTTACTTTTCCATCTACCATGCTTACTTCAGCACCAATCCCCTCAAACGATGAATCAAGAGACTGCGTGAATTGCTGTGCCGTTTTCTTATCCATGTAAGATGAGTGAGGGTCTCCTAAGGTTTGTACCATTCCTTGGATTGCGCCATCTAATAATTTTTTGTCATCTACATCTTTGTAATATTTTGAAGATATCAGTTCGTAAGCCTGCTTGATTTTGTCTAGCTCTTCCTTTTCCACTTTACTATCATTTGAAGAAGTTGTAAGGGGGGTACTGACCGTTCCAGCATTTGCATACTGAATGCCAAAATATGTACCTGCTGCTCCAACAACTAAGGAGAGTGCCATTAATAGTGCAACGATTTTCCGATTCAAGTTCTTTCATCCTCCTCAACCTTAAGCCATCTCTTCTTATTATAATAGATACAACCAAAACTATGTAATAAAAAGGATGCATGTGTTATTTGTAGCAAAAGGCACCACACAAATCAAGTGCGATGCCTTTTTGTTAAACTATATGTTGAGCTTGTACCACGTATGCTAGGAACTTAAAATTTAATATAACGTTCAGGGTTTACAGCAGAGCTTTTGCCTTTCCAATCGCCCTTATGCAATTCAAAATGCAGGTGAGCACCAAACGAACGTCCTGTGTTCCCTATATAACCTAATTGTTGACCTTTATTGATAGATTGACCACTTGAGACGCTGTAGCTCTCTAAGTGAGCATAAACTGTAACCCACGTCTGACCTTCGACATTGTGACGAATAAATACGGCATTACCAAAAGAAGAAGAATGATATGCTCTAATTACTTTTCCGCTTGCTGCGGCTACAACTGGCACACTTTCTCCTCGCTTTCCAATATCAATACCGTAATGTCCTCTTCCAAACGTTTCTCGATATCCAAAATGAGATGTTACCGGGCCCTTTGCCGGCCTCATAAACGACCCGCTTGTAACAGGTGGTGCCTCCTCTGTTGCCCCGGCTTTTTCAATTTCTTGCTGTTGAGCTTGTGCTGCATTTTTTTGATCGGCTAAAATAGAAGCTTGCTCTTCTAATCCAACGGCTTCTTCATTAAATTCTTTTTCCTGATCTTTGAGCGTTTGCATGAGGTGATTCTTTTCATCCACTTGTTTTTGCAGCTGCGCACGAAGATTTTTAAGTTCTTCAAGCGCTTGATTTACTTCCGTTAGCTTGTTTTGAACTTTTGTTTCTTTCTCTTCTTTTGCCTTTTTATCAGCTTCATGCTGCATTAACAAATCGCGGTCAGCCCCTACAATTGTCGAAACCGCACTCACTCTGCTAATAAAGTCTCCGAAGCTTTCAGAGCCTAGCAGTACATCTATGTAATCCACAGACCCGCCGTTTTCTTGTAAAGCACGAGCACGCTTTTTTAATAGCTCATTTCGTTTTTCAATTCTTTTTTTTACAACGTCAATTTCATTTTTCAGCTTTTCGATGTCTTGCTTTGCTTTTTCTACTTCAGCTTCACGGCTGCGGATGTCTGCATTTGTCTGTCCGACTTCTGAATCCAAACGCACAATCTCAGCTTCTTCGTTTTTTTGCTGTTCTTGAACTTCTTTTAATTTCTCTTTATTTTGATTAATATTTTGGTTCACATCGTTACTTTTTTTCTCTAAATCACTGAGTTTAGTAGTGCTGGCACTTTCTGCATAAGCAACTTTTTCATTACCTATCCAAGCTGTACCTAGTCCAACTAAAACTGCTGCTGTCATTACTAATGTCTTACGTGTCATTTGTTTCTCCCCATTTGCACATATTTCCCCGTATAAACGGGCATTAGCAAGACCCCCATTAGCACTTTTTTCTATTTTTATCTGTAATTACACAACAACCTCACATCTGATAAACATCAAATGTGAGGTTGTTATAATCTATTATGTTAAAAATCTATCTTTATTTTCGTAAGAATTTACGGATGGATAATGTACTTCCCCACATCCCAATTAGACCACCGATTACAAGTAGTAATAGCGATACTTGAAGCACGAATGGAAAAGCAGGTAAAAGTTCAAAGAATCCACCGAACTTAGGCTGAACTTCATTATATAAAACGCTGTACACACCGATAATAACAGCAATTGGCACAATAGAACCAAGCACTCCTAAAAACAGACCTTCAATAAAGAACGGCCAGCGAATAAAGGAGTTTGTGGCTCCAACTAAGCGCATAATTTCAATCTCTTCACGGCGAGCTACAATCGTAATTTTAATTGTATTTGAAATGAGGAACATCGCTGTAAATAGAAGCCCTAAAATCAGTACTACTCCGATATTACGAGCTACTTTCAGCACTTTAAATAACTTTTCAACTTGATCTTGTCCGTATTGAACTTTTGCTGCATACGGATATTTCTCAATTTGTTTAGCTACTTTTGCGACATCAGTCGGCTCTTTTGTTTTAACAACAAACACATCATTTAATGGGTTTTGCTGCTCAAACGGTTCAAAAGCTTGTCCTTCATCACCCATACTATTAATTAAATCTTTTAACTCTTTATCTTTAGAAGAAAACGTCACCGTATCAACTTGCTTAATTGCATCTAGCTTTTCTTTCATTGCTTTTCGATCATCCGCTGTCGCTGCAGCATCAACGTGAACGCGAATTTCCACATCATTTTCAATCAATTTAGCAATGTGATTTAAATTCATCATCAACATAAAAAATACGCCTACAAGCAAGAGCGTCACGGTAACCGCGCTTGCAGATGCGAATGTCATCCAGCCGTTTCTTCCTAAACTTTTAGATCCTTCACGTAAGTGGCGACCGAATGTCCTAGCCTTCATATCCGTATTCACCTCTTACTTCATCACGCACAACATTTCCATTTTCAATCGCAATTACGCGCTTTCGAATTGTATTTACAATTTCACGGTTATGCGTTGCCATTAAAATAGTCGTACCGCGTTTATTAATCTCCTCAAAAATATCCATGATTTCCCATGAGGTCTCCGGATCAAGGTTCCCTGTCGGTTCGTCGGCGATGACAACCTTAGGACTATTCACAATTGAACGCGCAATAGACACACGCTGCTGCTCTCCTCCAGATAATTCATCAGGGAAAGAATCCATTTTACCCTTTAACTTAACAAGCTCTAGCACCTCTAGCACTCGCTTTTTAATTTCTTCGGGACTTTGCTCAATTACTTCTAGTGCAAAAGCAATGTTTTCATAGACCGTTAATTTTGGAAGCAGCTTGAAATCTTGAAAGACTACACCAATATGACGTCTAAAGATAGGAACTCTGCTATCTTTTATTTTTGCTACATTTGCACCGTTTACAATGATATTTCCTGAAGAAGGCTTTTCTTCACGATACATCATTTTAATAAAAGTGGATTTTCCTGCTCCACTTGGTCCTACGATATAAGCAAACTCACCTTGATTAATCTTGATGCTAATGCCATTGATTGCTTTTACACCGTTCGGATACGTTTTATATACATTTTGCATTTCAATCATAAGTAATCACCTAATCAAGTGTGTTATTTTAATACTATGTAAAACTTGTCAAAATACGACAAAACTCTACAATTCAAACCAAAAATTCGACTCTTCTCACGCGCTTTCTCATTATAACATCACTCTTCGTGAAAATAAGCCCCAAAAATATTACATTTTTATTTCAAATATGACATAAGTAGGATATTTTTAGCAGGGTATGAGAATTTATCCTTATTTTTAATTCTGTTGTTTTTTGCTGTTCATTTTTTTACGAATATCGTTAGACAAAGCACATTCATGTCTACTTTTTTACAAACAAGGTATGATAAATAAGAAAAACGATGAGGAGAGATAACATGATCACTATTTATGGAAGTTCACGGGAAAACGGAAATACGGAAGAATTGGCTAAAGCAGTCTTAAAAGATATCAATACTGAAGAAGTTTACTTACGTAGGCATACCATTAACCCCATTACTGATATGCGTCACGATGAACATGGATTTACCAATCAACAAGATGATTATTATGATATAGCGAAAAAGATGGCAGCGCACGATACTATTTTATTTGTTACGCCTCTTTACTGGTACGGTATGAGCGGATTGATGAAGAACTTTGTGGATCGTTGGTCTGAAAGCCTTAGAGATTCGACAATCAACTTTAAAGAACAAATGAAAAATAAGCGCGTCTATGTATTAGTAGTCGGGGGCACAGGCGCATCTGTAAAGGCCCTTCCTCTTATTATGCAATTTCAATACATTGTCGATTTTATTGGTTCTTCCTTTAGCGGATACATCATTGGAGAAGCCAATGCACCTGGAGACATAGCAAAAGATGTCAAAGCTCAACAGCAAGCTATTGTCTTAAATGAACAATTAAAGCAGCTTTAACACAAAAATAAGACGGATACCCGTCTTATTTTTTCTTTGCCAGCCAAGCCGCAACTTTTTTGGCATCTTCTTCATTAATCAGTCCTTTTGGCATACCGCCTTGACCATTGTTAATAATGTTTTCAATTTCAGCTTCTGAGTGCTTGCTGCCTACATGCTGCAAGCTTGGCCCATTTGCTCCTCCTAAATCTACACCGTGACAGCCTGTACAGTTTTTCTTCACAATATCTTCTGCACTCGCTGAAGATTCACCGGCAGATTCATTTTTGGAACTGCCTCCGCCGCACGCGGACAAAACAAGCGCTAGGCCAATTGTTAACGTTAATAATACTTTTTTCAAGCCTTCTCCCCCTTGCTGTAGAGTTTTCACTCTATTATAACCTACTCAAGAATGTTTAAAACACTCTGTTTACAAGGACTTTGTTTCAATTTCATGAATTCTCTCATCGTATTTATGTATGAGGTCAAGCAATTGATTCGTTTCCTAAACGTTTTTTGTATACTACGCGTGAAATTGTCACACTGAGCTCATATAAGAGCAGAAGCGGGACAATGACTAAAATATCCGAAATAAAATCAGGAGGAGTAATAAGCACAGATATCACAATTAAAGCAAAATAAGATAACTTCCTTGCTTTAGCTAACCTCACTGGATTTAGAACCCCTAAACGCGTTAAAAATAAGACAACTAAAGGCATTTCAAATAAAAAACCAAATGGTAAACACAGATTAAGCATAAAACGGAAATAATGCTCCGCCGTAAACATGAGTGAAAACTGATCATTCGACAAACCTGTTAAAAATGCTAAAACCATTGGAAATAAAACAAAATAACCAAACCCCAAGCCACTTACAAATAAGAGAAAAAAGAATGGAATGAAGGTAATCATAATCTTATACTCTTCCTTTTTTAATCCCGGTGAAACAAACCGAAATACTTGATAAGCAGCTACTGGAAGTGTAAAAGCAAGCGCAAAAACAAATGCAATCACCATATAAATCCATACAATTTCACTTGGTCCAAGTACAGCAAGCTTGCCGTCCAAATCTTTCACTAGCCACTGATAAATATCTTGTACAAATACAAAACTGACAATAAGTAAAACTACAAATGCACAAAGTGTTTTAATAATACGAACACGCAATTCTTCAAGGTGCTCCATCAAGCTCATTTCTCCCATTGTCTATTTCTCCTTTCTGACAAGTAGAAATAGACGAGTTTCCTCGTCTATTTCCTTACTTACAATGTCGATTCATTCCTTTTTTGTTCAGAAACGGTTGCTGCCTGCTTTTCTTTAACACTTTCATCATCTGATACGAGCCCTTTTGCTGCTCCTTTAAATTCAGTTAATGTTCGCCCAAACGCCCGTCCAACTTCCGGCAGCTTAGACGGCCCAAAAATAATTAACGCAATGACCAAAATAATAACTAAACCAGGAATTCCAATATTAGAAAGCATACTTGACCTCCTTTCCCTTACTCAATTTACTGCTGTACTTTTTCTTTCTTTTTCAACTCTTGTTTTTCATGTGCTTTCCCGTGTGCCCGCATACGATCTTCCTCTACTTCCTTAGAAATCTTTAGCCCACGCGGCACGTTATTTACTTCAACTTCTGTCATACCTTTTCCATCTTTTTTATATTGAAAGGAAGCTCGAGTTGAAATTTCCGCACCAGGTTCTGTTACAAAAGGCACAACGCGATAATCAGCTTGCCATATATCAGGAGTGACCGTACACCTTACATATCCTCTGTAATCATTAAAGAATGTGAGATGTGGATTTTGACTTAAAATTTTATCCGTATCAGCTCGTTTATCTGCTCCGTTCCCTCCGGAAGTGATGGAGGTGCCAACGAACTCTGCACCAATAATTCTTGAATTAAGATTGGCAAAATCCGTGTGTAAATTAGAAGCCCAGTTAGCGTGCACATCTCCAGTTAGTACAATGACGTTGTCCAACTTTTTCTTTTCAATAAAATCAATAACACGCTGACGATTCGCCGTATACCCATCCCATGCATCCATGCTGTATGTAGGCTTAGCCGCCGTTCCAAATTTTCTGGGAGCAAAGAAAATTTGTTGAGCCAGTACGTTCCAATGACACGCTGATTTTTCAAGATTAGTAAAAAGCCATTTTTCTTGTTCAATCCCTAATAGCGTACGTTTAGGATCAAGAGATTCTGGCGTTTGCGGCTTTGTTCCGTCTCCATTTGCTTGATCGTCTCTGTATTGACGCGTATCCAACACTTGAAAGGAAGCTAGTTTCCCATATGAAAAGTCACGATACAATCTCATATCCGTTCCGTGAGGCAAGGATGTTTGACGCAAAGGCATATGTTCGTAATAAGCTTGATAAGCTGCCGCGCGGCGTTGAATAAATGCTTCTACTGATTGTCCTTTTTCAGGAATTACATTTGCATAATTGTTTTCTACTTCATGATCATCCCACGTCACAATCCACGGAAAAGCAGCATGAGCAGACTTCAAATTGGCATCTGACCTGTACTGAGCATGCCTGTTTCGATAGTCTTGAAGCGTTTGAATTTCTGCGCTGCTGTGAGTACGAACATTTCCGCTTGCAGCCACATACTCGTTTGGTCCATATTCATAGATGTAATCGCCCAAATGAACCACAAAATCCAATTGTTCTTTAACCATATGTTCATAAGCTGTAAAGTAACCATGTTCATACTGTTGACACGAAGCGAATGCAAACGTCATGCTGGCTACTTCTGCATTTGCTGAAGGAAGTGTTTTTGTTTTTCCAACCGGGCTTAACTCATGACCGCTTTTAAATCGATAATAATAAATACGGCCTGGCTTTAATCCTTTTACATCAACGTGAACAGAGTGAGCAAGTTCAGGTCTAGCTATTTCTGTTCCTCGTTTGACAATTCGATGAAAGTCTTCATCTTCGGCAAGCTCCCATTTTACTGGAACGGGTTGATTAGGCATTCCCCCGCCATTCAATGGGTCTGGTGCTAATCTTGTCCAAAGAACAATACTATCTGCTAAAGGATCTCCCGATGCGACGCCTAAAGTGAACGGATAACTTGAAAATTTAGGCGCTGCCGCTGAAACTTCTACTGCATTTAAACCGATAGACTGAGCAATTGTTAAGCCAAGTGATACTCCTGCTACTTTTCCAGCTCCTTGTAAAAAATGCCTTCTATCAAACCCTTTACTCGAAGAAAAACTGTTCTGTTTTACTTGCTCTATTAATTCGTGTAACGATTTATTTGCCACTGCACATGCCCCTTCCTCTTGATTTAACTCAAATTATAAAAGCTGTTTGTAAAAGAGGTATAAAGGATTGTAAAGAAGCATTTACCATAAAATAGGTATTTTAAACCATTTTATTTCATTGACAAAATAAGCGAACGGACGACAGCAACCTTTAAATTTCTGCATTTTCTTAATTTTCTATCTACAAATAGTTCTTTACGCTCGTTTTTCTTCATTCAAATTTTACAAAGTCCTAACAACTAAAAAAAGGCAGCATACCGAGGTATACTGCCTTTTGATTAAATATGAGAACGTAAATACGCATCAATAAACGGATCTAGATCTCCATCCATTACACTTTGCGTGTTTCCGACTTCCGTATTTGTGCGGTGATCTTTTACTAACGAATACGGATGGAATACGTAAGAACGAATTTGACTTCCCCATCCAATATCTTTTTGTTCTCCGCGGATTTCAGCTAGCTGTTCTTGCTGCTTCTCAATTTCTAACTGATACAACTTAGATTTTAACATCTTCATTGCTTGCTCACGGTTTTTAATTTGTGAACGTTCCGTCTGACAAGATACGACTACATTAGTTGGGAGGTGAGTAATACGAACAGCTGAATCTGTTGTATTGATATGCTGACCTCCGGCACCGCTTGCACGGTACGTATCAACCTTCAAATCTTCCGTACGAATATCAATTGAAATTTCATCGTTAAATTCCGGCATTATGTCGCACGATACGAATGACGTATGGCGACGGCCTGATGAATCAAACGGAGAAATACGAACTAGACGATGAACGCCTTTTTCAGCTTTTAAATACCCGTACGCATTATGGCCTTTAATTAAAAGCGTTACACTTTTAATACCAGCTTCATCCCCAGGTAAGTAATCAAGTGTTTCTACTTTGAAACCTTTTTTCTCCGCCCAGCGCGTATACATACGTAGTAACATTGAACCCCAATCCTGTGATTCTGTTCCACCAGCACCTGGGTGCAATTCTAAAATGGCGTTATTTTTATCATACGGCTCGCTTAAAAGCAGCTGTAATTCAAAGTCGTTCATGCCTGAAATAAGCTCTTTTAGTTCACTAACTAGTTCTTCTGCTAAATCTTCATCATATTCTTCTTTTACAAGTTCATGAGATATCTGTAAATTTTCGTATGTTTCATCTAAGTGGTTAAATTGATTTACTGCATCTTTTAAACCATTGGCTTCATTAATAACAGTCTGAGCTGCCTGCTGGTCATTCCAAAAATTTGGATCAGCCATAGTCTCATCTAATTCATCGATACGAGCTTGTTTTGTATCGAGGTCAAAGAGACCCCCTAAAGTCCGCTAATCGCTTAGCTGTTTTGTCAAGTTCTTGCTTAATTTCTACTAAATCCATGAGTTAAACACCTCTATTTTATTTTTGACGCACAGGAAGGAAATGAGAAGACTCATTTCCTTCCTGTACTAGTTCATTCTATACTAATTGACTCTTATTTTATGATTCTTTACCGCAGCAGTTTTTATACTTTTTGCCACTTCCACAGATACAAGGATCATTTCGGCCAACTTCTATCGCATTTACTTTTGGCTTCTTCTTAGCCGGCGCGTCTCCTTCTTTTGGATGAACAGCCGCCTGACCTTGCGCTACTTCTTGACGCTCAAGGTTGTTGTTAATTTCTGCTTTCATGATATACTTCGTCACTTCTTCTTCAATGGTTGCAATCATATTTTCAAACATCGCAAAACCTTCCATTTGGTATTCGCGAAGAGGATCTGTTTGGCCGTACGCACGAAGGTGGATACCTTGGCGAAGCTGATCCATCGTATCGATATGATCCATCCATTTAGAATCAACTGCTCTAAGAACAACTACTTTTTCGAATTCACGCATTTGTTCTTCAGGGAGCTGCTCTTCTTTTTCATTATAACGAGCTTTTGCATGATCTACCAGCAGTTCTACCATTTCTTCAGGCTCTTTACGGCGAAGATCTTCTTCTGTGACTTCGCCTTCCTCAAGAACATTAGCATTTACGTAATCAATAATCGCTTGTAAATTCCATTCTTCTTCTAATTCTTCACGCGGTGTATTTACCTCAACCACACGCTGTAGCGTTGATTCAATCATACGTTCTACAATCGCACGTAAGTTGTCTGAATCAAGCACTTCAAAGCGTTGTTTGTAAATAACTTCACGCTGCTGACGAAGAACATCATCATATTGAAGCAATTGTTTACGCGCATCAAAGTTATTACCTTCAACGCGTTTTTGAGCGGATTCAACAGCTCTTGTTACAATTTTACTTTGAATTGGCTGTGAATCATCCATACCAAGACGATCCATCATCGCCATCATATTATCAGAACCAAATCGGCGCATTAATTCATCTTCCATGGATAGATAGAATTGAGACACCCCTGGGTCCCCTTGACGTCCAGCACGTCCGCGGAGCTGATTATCAATACGACGTGATTCATGACGCTCTGTACCAATTACAGCAAGACCTCCAGCTTCAACGACACCTTCACCTAGTTTAATATCCGTACCACGACCGGCCATATTCGTTGCGATTGTTACCGCACCTTTGTGACCCGCATTCTCGATAATATCCGCTTCACGCTCATGCTGTTTTGCATTTAAAACGTGATGGCGAATGCCTTTTTTCTTTAATAATGCTGATAAAACTTCAGATGTTTCAATCGCAACTGTACCAACAAGAACAGGCTGTCCTTTTGCGTGGCGCTCGGCAATATCTTCCACTACCGCATTAAACTTGCCTTCCATTGACTTGTAAATTAAATCCGCTTTATCATCACGTGAAATTGGCTTGTTTGTCGGAATAACGACAACGTGCATGTTGTAGATATTACGGAATTCTTCTTCTTCCGTTTTAGCTGTACCCGTCATACCTGATAATTTTTCATACATACGGAAGTAGTTTTGGAATGTAATTGTAGCTAACGTCATGCTTTCATTTTGAATCTCAACGTTCTCTTTAGCTTCGATAGCTTGATGCAAGCCGTCACTAAAACGTCTTCCTTTCATCAAACGACCAGTAAATTGGTCAACGATTACGACTTGATCTTCATCAATTACATAATCCACATCGTTTTGCATCGTTACATGTGCTTTAAGCGCTTGGTTGATGTGATGGTTTAGCGCTACGTGTGAAATATCAAATAAGTTTTCAATGCCAAATGCGCGCTCGGCTTTTGACATACCTTCTTCGGTTAGCTGAACGCTTTTTGTTTTGATATCAAAAGTAAAATCGGTTTCTTTATCAAGCGTGCGAACGAATGCATTAGCTTGAATATAAAGCGCAGTCGATTTCTGTGCGCTGCCGGATATAATAAGCGGCGTACGTGCTTCATCAATTAAGATAGAGTCAACTTCATCGATTACAGCAAAATGAAGCGGACGTTGAACCATTTGTTCTTTATAAAGCACCATGTTATCACGTAAATAGTCAAATCCTAGTTCATTATTTGTACTATACGTAATATCCGCTGCATATGCTTCTTGTTTTTCTTCACGCGTTAAATGGTTTAAGTTTAACCCTACTTTCAAGCCTAGGAATTCATATAAACGACCCATTTCACTAGCATCACGGCTCGCTAAGTATTCATTGACTGTTACTACATGTACACCTTTGCCTGTAATGGCGTTTAAGTATACAGGCATAGTAGCTGTCAACGTTTTACCTTCACCCGTTTTCATTTCCGAGATATTCCCTTCATGCAGAGAAATACCCCCCATTAGCTGAACTTTGTACGGATACATGCCTAACACACGTTTCGCTGCTTCACGTACAACCGCAAAAGCTTCATCTAATAGGTTATCGAGCGATTCACCATTTTGGTAGCGTTGTTGAAATTCAGCTGTTTTTTCACGAAGCTGATCGTCCGTTAAAGACGCTATTTCAGGACCTAACGCATCAATTTGGTCCGCCATTTTTTCTAAACGGCCGATTTGGCGCTGATTGCCGTCAAACACTTTTTTAAATAATCCAAGCATATTAAAACGCTCCTCTATTTATAATCAGTACATTTTATACTATTTTCATTCATATCTGTATCTTTCATTATAAAACATTCTGAGTAAAATTGTAACATTGCAGCTAAACAAGTAGCAACTTGTACCCTTTTTCGTCTGTCTCTTTACTAGTACTACTCTATTAAGGAGTTATTTTCTATTGTGATTTTCCCTGCCTCACTCTTACAATAAAAAAGGGGAATGTAGAATGAACGTTCAAACGATTACGAAAGAACAAGCTTGGGAAGTCCGACATATCGTCATGTGGCCTCATAAAGATTTCAGTTATGTTCAGCTGAAAGAGGATCCATCAGGCATGCACTATGGACTGTTTGAAAAAGGAGAGTTAAAATCAGTTGTTTCCTTATTTATAACAGGTGATGAAGCTCAATTCCGGAAATTTGCTACGCTCAAAGAAGAACAAGGAAAAGGGTACGGCAGTCATTTGCTAAAAGAGGTTTTGTTCAAACTCAAGAATCTTGGGATACGAAGGGTCTGGTGTAACGCACGAGAAAATAAAGTATCTTTTTATCAGGCATTCAAAATGAAAGAAACCACGCGTGTATTCACCAAATCTTCTACACGCTATGTAGTTATGGAACTATTTTTTTAAACAGCTAAAAAAGCAGCGTGCGGAAGCACGCTGCTTTTATTTTACTGCTCTTATTTAAGAAAGACTGTAACCTTTAGTTTGGTTCAATCAATCCATATCGGCCATCTTTTCTTCGGTACACAACGTTTGTAATGTTTGTCTCAGCATTTGTAAATACAAAGAAACTATGTCCTAACATATTCATTTGTAAAATAGCCTCTTCGCTATCCATTGGTTTTAAATTAAATCGTTTTGTACGAACTAGCTCTAATTCATCCTCTTCAGTTGCAACAGCTACGTTCGCTTCACTTTCTAATGCTGCAAATAGATACTTCTCAGCACCTTTTTCACGCATTTTTCGATTCACTTTTGTTTTATGTTTACGAATTTGACGCTCTAATTTATCTAGGACAAGATCGACAGCTGCGTATAAATCACTGTGGGTCTCTTCAGCTCTCAATACGAGATCATTCATTGGGATTGTGACTTCTATTTTTTGATCGTTATTGTAGACTTTTAAGTTTACATTTACGTCAGCAGTTGGTGTCTCGTCGAAATAACGCTCTAACTTACCAAGCTTTTTCTCTACGTATTCCCTAATTGCTGGAGTCACCTCAATGTTTTCACCGCGAATGTTATACATCATGTTCGAACTCCTCCTTTAATCCATTGCTATACCTCTACAATTCTACAATACCCGACACAATCCCTTCCTAAACTATTAAAATTTTTAGAAAATTTAGTGAAAATTTTTGGAACCTGAGAAAAGTTTATGAAAAAACCAAAAAAATAGACCTTCTTCATAAGAAGAAGGGTTGTATTTTTTACGCAAAATTAATTTTTTTTATCGTAAAACATCCCATCAAACGATTTCATTTCGTAAGGGTTTACATAGCTGTTATTATGCTTTTTTTTCACTTTTAGCAAACGGAGATCTTCCATGATTCGATGCCGGATGAAGATCAGATTTTGATCAATCGTCTTATTCATTTCGACAATTTTCTTACCCATCCATTCATGATCTCTACTTTTTGGCGGCAGCTTCTCCATGAGGTCACGTCTTTTTAATAGAAGATACTCTAATTTCTGAATGTCCTCTTCTCGATTTTTGTCAGAAAATATTTGAGTAAGTCGGTAAATCTCGTCAGTTATCTGATACAGTTCGTTTATCATATTTATGCTTGGCCGCCGCTTCCATGGACTTGCTGGCGGTGAAGCTGCACAACTTGCTTCCACGTATCGCGGAACTCTGTTACATATTGTTCGGCTTCATCCAAGCTCTCTATGTCATTTTTTGTGTTCGCTTCAATTAAACACTGGTTGATATAGTCATACATAGTCATCATAGACTTAGCAACTTGCACGTTTGTATCAAGGGTAATCATTAATTCTTGAATAATATTTTGTGCTTTTAACAAATTCGTATTTTTTAGCTCAATATTTTTTTCCTGTATGCCTGTTCGTGCAAGTTTGATAAATTTCAAACACCCGTTATACAGCATAAGCGTTAACTCTCCTGGAGAGGCAGTCTGAACAGCTCCCTGCTGATACGCTTGATATGGATTATTTGCTGCCATAAACGTTCACTCCTTCTTAACTAAAATATTGCGATAACTGCGCGCTTTGAGCATTTGCATTTTGAATGGCTTTCTCCATTGCTGTAAACTGACGATAATACCGGTCCTCTACTTGTGTGAGCCTGCTTTCAAAACTAGTAATTTGGCTGTTTACGCTTTTTAAATTCCGCCCAAGCAAAAATTGTTCACTTGTCCATGTTGAACGGCCAGCGCGCTGCTCAACTTTGGATACGGTTTGAGTAATCGTATCTCGTAAACGTCGTACAATCCCTTTTTCACTTGTTGTACTTCCACTTTTCATAAATAAATCCATAACAGACTGCGGGTCTTTTTCAATTGCTTCTTTTAATTTAGTCCCGTCACCTTCAATCACTAGCTTGCCTCGATCACTATAGTTTGCGCTAGTTGAAATACCGATGTCCGTTAGCTGTGAAAATGCTCCGCTCACTCCTGATACAGAGGCATACCAGTTAGAACGCATTTGATTCAGCCCGCTTGATAAAATTGTGTCTCCTTTTAACAAACCGCTTTTTGCTTTATCATCCCACTGCTCAGCTTGTTTGTCCGTTAGCTTTTCTCTTTCTTGATCCGTCAAAGGCTGATAGTTTCGGTCTCTTTCTTCGGTAATCTTTCCATTAATTTTCTCAATCAGCTCATTATATTTAGTCACAAAATCTTTGATTGTATCAAATACTTTTTGCGTATCATTGCTTACGTTAACGCGCACATCTCCTGTGAAATTATTTTGAAGGGTATAGGTAACGCCTCCCGTTGTAAATGTATTAGACTTACGAGTTGTTTCTAGACCGTTTAGCGTAAATTTTGCGTCTGTTCCTTTCGCATTACCGGCAAGCTGTAGAAACCCCGTTGTCAAAAATGCTCCTGAAAAAACCATATTGGATCCATCTGGACTGTCAACAGAAGATAAATTCCCCGTATCTTTACGAGTCATGACAACTTTATTCGTTCCTTCATCAAAAAAAGCTGAAATGCCTACTTTTGAATTACTGATTTGTGTGAGAAGGGTGTTTAATGAGGTGGAACCATCAAATTCAAATGGCGTACTTCCCCCATCTTGAATATTTCCTGTTGCTTTGCCTGTACTATCATAAGTTGTCATAGAAAAGTTCAGCACATTTTGCTGATACGAGAACGCTTCAATTATACTGCCGCTTGTTAATGTGGTACCAAACGTCATTTCACCTGTGTCTTCGTTAATAAATACTTCATTAGAATTTATAGTTCCCGCCGCTGTTCCTATTCTTACGGTATACGCTTTACTTGTACCATCCGTGGTAACGGATATAGAGTTTAAAGTGCCTGTGTTCTGATTTACAGCAGAAACAGCACCTTTAGCTAATTTCACTGTACTAGTATCCGCACTTAATGTTATGGCGGCTTGTTCCACTGTTTTCTCAGTCCAAACACTTGAATCCATCGACCCGCGTTGAGACCACAAGCTTTTCGTCGGATCCATACTAGAATCAATACTGGTGCTAATAGTCTGAGCAGCAGTCGCCATTGTCACGTTTGAAAGGGTATAAGACGCATTTCCTGCTGAGGAAGTAGCTGATGCTTTTACTTTTGTTTCATCTGCTGAAGATACCGTTTTGGACGAATAAGAAGACTGCAAGGTCATATTAAAAGCAAGATTATTAAAGTCTGATAACAGCAAATTCATAGAGCGATAATCGTCGCGCTGCCACTCTAACGTTTGCTTTTGTTTTTTCATCTTATCAATAGGCATTCGTTCAGCCTTCATTAAATCACTGACGATTTGATCAATATCCATCCCACTTGCTAATCCACTTACTCTTACCACTTACCATCACCACCGTTTTTTTTATTCATCTATCCATCAACTGCTAGCCATAAAATATAAGTATATTTTTTCGAATCTCCCTATTCGTTCATAGGTTCACCACTTCTCTATTTTGTATCGGTAAAACGAACATTTTTTTCATAGGTCAAAGGGTGCAAGATAGAAAAAGCTCACTTATTTTTTTACAATAAGTGAGCTTTTTATTATTGGCCAAACAAGTTCAGTTTTTGGGATAAATTCCTTTGAATATCCTTAGGAATAAGGTATGGTGCTAGATTTATAATATCTCGTAACGAATCAATGGTTACAGAGGCAGATAAATTTATATATTCATCCGTTGTATCTGCTTGCTCAAACGAAATGGAATCTGGCAAATTATTGAGCAGAGTAATTTCATTCATTTCTTTATCGACCGTGACATCAGAAGACTCGTTAATATTTAAGCGATCCCATACAAGAGACCTCGGAATCGGCATTCTTCCTAAATGCACACTATTCACCTTCAAAACAAGCTTTCCATTCTCGGCATTTGGTGTTACATCAACTACAAACTGTGATTCCATAAAAGATACTACATGTTTATTAATATAAAATTTTATATGTTCCGGAAGCAACTCCGCTTCTGCTCCCTCAACCGTTTCATCATTTTCATAAAGGTAGCTGCGCAAATAATCGTTAACATCGCTCTCGCTCAATCGGTAGCCTAAAATAGGGGAGCCTCCGTTCAGTTCTAGCGACGTCGCACGAGCGGACTTTTCTTGTGCTAGTGAAGATAATGAAGCAGTCTGATCAAGCTTTTCAACATTTCTAACTGGACTAACGAAAAAATACAACCCAAATAAAAGGATAATAAATAGAAAAATAACAGCTATAAATTTTCTCAAACACACGCACCCTTTCAAACATTCTTCTTGGAACATAATACCGATTTATCTTTTATCATACAAGATAAATAAGATGTATGTCGAAAACTTGTATAAAATGTACGTATATACTCGACATCCCAAATGGCGAATAAGTCTATAGTGAATAAAACGAGTCTTTTTCGACTTAAAATGCGTCGATTTTAGTAACTTAAAGTCGATTTTTATAGGAATTTGATAATTGGCACACTTCTTGCTTATTATAAAGGTAAGGGGAGGAATTTCTATTTATATTTTCAGAATTTACTTTATTTTCTAATAGTCTTTCGATAATTTTAAAGGAGTGAATACGATGGGAAACAAAACAGAATCACACGGAAAGTTAAAGCAACGTCACGTTTCCATGATTTCCATTGCAGGTATTATCGGGGCCGGCTTGTTTGTAGGAAGCGGATCCGTTATTAACGCAACAGGCCCAGCAGCAGTAGTTTCATATGCAGCAGCCGGACTGTTAGTCGTTCTATTAATGCGTATGCTCGGTGAAATGGCTATGGTAAATCCAGATAAAGGTTCATTCGCGACATATGCTCAGCAAGGAATTGGCCCGTGGGCAGGTTATGCTGTTGGATGGCTTTACTGGTTTTTCTGGCTAATTGTAATTGCGATTGAAGCCACTGCAGGAGGAGCAATTGTTCATGAATGGCTCCCTTCCGTACCAATTTGGCTTTTAAGCTTAATCTTAACCTTTGCATTAACCTTAACAAACTTATTCTCTGTCAAATCATTTGGAGAATTTGAATATTGGTTTGCTATGATTAAAATTGTGGCAATCGTTGCTTTTATGGGAATCGGTTTAGCTATTATTTTCGGATTAATCCCAGGTACATCTTCACCTGGTTTAGCTAATTTAACGGGGCACGGAGGCTTTATGCCAAAAGGTACGAACTCTATCTTTTTAGGAGTTATTACCGTTATTTTCTCTTATTTTGGAGCTGAAATTGCGGCTATTGCAGCTAGTGAATCAGAAAATCCAGCAAAAGCTATTACAACTGCTATTCGCAGTGTCGTATGGCGAATTTTAATTTTCTATATTGGTTCAGTTGCTATTTTAGTAACTCTTTTACCTTGGAACTCAGCTGATTTACTAAAAAGTCCATATGTAACAATGTTAGAAATGGTCAACATTCCAGCTGCTGCACAAATTATGAATTTAGTCGTATTAGTATCCGTTTTGTCTTGCTTGAACTCTGCTTTGTATACGAACTCACGAATGATTTTATCATTAGCTCAAAAAGGACAAGCTCCTCGTGCTTTAGCAAAAGTAAGCAAATCAGGCGTGCCGGCAAGAGCCGTATGGATTAGCACAGCTGCCGCATATGTATGTGCTATCTTTAGCTTCGTTTCGCCGGATAAACTCTTTTTATTCTTAGTTAATGCATCAGGAGCCATTGCTCTTATTGTATATTTAGCTATCGCTATTTCTCACTTACGCCTGCGTAAGAAAATGAATCGAGCCAACCAGCCAATTAAAGGGATGAAAATGTGGTTGTTCCCGTATTTAACATACGTAACAATTGCTGTTATTACCGTGATCTTCTTATCAATGGCATTTATTGATTCGATGCGCTCACAGTTTTTCTTAACTCTTGGATTAACCGCTGTTGTTCTTCTTTCATACTCGTTCATCAAAAAAACAAATAACAAGCGACCTGACGATCAATTTTCCGAGTCAGAAAATATTGCAAAATAAAAAAAGCCGCATCTGCGGCTTTTTTTATTTTGTTTTTGATTATTTCTCAACCGATATGTCACGATGAAGGTTTCGAAGCGGCTGAGGAGGGCAAATACGTCGCGTTGCGTAAGAAACAATAAAAATAGTTAACAACCCGCCTACCATCGCAAATGTACGAAATGGAAACATGACCACCCCGTCTTCTATCATCGGATACGGAAGCAGCGCTTTTAAATGAAGCAGCGGTTCCCCTCCACCGATTCGAAGAACAAGAGACACAATGAATCCAGCCAAAGATCCGTACCAGTTTGCTCCTTTAAAGAACAAAGCGCAAACCAATTGTGGAAAAAGAATACAATACACTAGGTCCCCTGATAAATACCATAAGGAGTAGACACTCTCAGAGTTTAAAGCAATTAAAGTTGCTCCAGTTCCAATGATAATGATAGAACGTTTAATAACTTTATCTAACTGCGCCTGTGTCGCATTTGGTTTTACAATCGGACGATACACGTTCCAAGCTGCCATTCCCGAAGCTGAAAGTAACGAAGCCGCTACTGCAGCCATGACGGCAGCAGCTAGTCCTCCAAGCGCAATCGCTCCTACTAAATCAGGCGTTAGATATTTAAATACGTATGTTAAAATCATAGACGCGCTCTCAGGGCTTGACGCTCCAAATGAAGACCAGTCCGCACTGTAACCAATCATTCCTATTAAAGTTGGAGGAAAGGCCGCTAGAGCGCAAAAAATGCCGGCTGTAATAGATAGCCACATTGCTGCTTTTTCATTTTTAGCAGATAACACGCGCTGAAAATAAATCTGCCATGGAATACCACCAAAAATAAGTAAAAATGTGCTATCCCACCATTGCCAATATGTATTTCCCCATTTTGGATCTTCCCAGCCTTTTAATGGAGGAAATAAATGAAGAGAACCAGTCATACCTTCTGAATAAGTAGAAAAAACGGCTCCCACCCCTCCCGTATTCGAAAATGCAAAAGGAAGCACCAGAAATAATCCTAAAAACATAATAGAAAGCTGTAAGATATCGGTATGTGCTACTGCCCACAAGCCGCCAATCACGGTGTATGCAATGGCAATAAGTGCGGAAAGAATGATGGAAATTGAAAAACTGAGGCCTAAAATCACACCGAATGTTGTTCCTAAAGCAGTTAAGATAGCTGCGCTCCAAAACAGCTCTCCTAATATAGCTGGAAAATAAAGAACCGTAGCCATTTTCTTACCGAAACGAGATTCTAGAGGATCGAGCATTGTCATAAACTCAAACCTTCTCATCTTTCTAGCAAAAAAGATACCGCCTAAAATTAAGCTGATTGAATAACACCATGGCGCTTGCGTCCAAGTCAGTCCTGAGGAATAAACAGTTTCGGCCGTTCCAGCAATATACCCTCCACCTACCCAAGTAGCGGTCATTGTGAACATTGAAATCCATAGCGGCATAGATCTTCCCGCAACAAGCATATCATCTGATTTTCCTTTTTTACTTGCAGCAGCTCGAGCACCAATAAAATAAATAACACCATACATAATGAACATTAAAATGAGGCCTGGCCAATAGAGATCTGGATTATAGAGAGAATAGATAAATGCGACAACCATAAAGATGAAAAATCCTATAATAGTTGTCCATAAGGGGGTTAGTAGACGGTTGTTTCTGTTTGATTTCCCTGAAAAGTCAGAAGTCTCATTCGACTTTTCAGGCCTGGCTTGTTGTGTGTCTGAACGAAATGGCTTTTTAGCATTTTGCATCGTCTCACATCCTTTAAATTGATAAAGAAATCTAAAGACATAACTGTCCTCTATTCCTTTTTCCTACCAGCATACAATTAAACCTAAAAATAGATTTTTTTAGAATAAACTATAAATAGTTGGATTATAAATACCAATACGAAGGGGAGAAATTACGTTTATATAATTATATTAAAATAATTTAAATTGACTTATTTTATTATTCAGCTAAAAATTCATAATTATTTTCATCTTCTCTCTAAACTCCTTTCTTAATTTCCACATTCAAAATCCTTTGTTTCTCAAGGTTTGTATGCAAGCAGATATCGTACTATGGTTAATATATCTGAATGTTTAGGATATTGTCAAAAAAGTTTAAGTGTTTTCATATAAAAAAAGAATAATATTCTCATAGCTCATACATAAAAAAACCTTTTGTATCAAGGGACATAGCAATCAGTATTTTTTAATTACTTTTTGTTAAATTTTTTCTTAATATCCGAATAATCAGCTCTTAATAGAGAAGAAAATCAATTTAAATTCAGAACATTTAAAGTTTTTTGATTTGACTAAATTAAATGGCCGATGCTATAATTCAAATTGTTAAGAACGTTAAATATAAATTTAACAAATTCTATTATTTGGAGGTCGATGCTATTGGAACAAACACTTATGCTTGAGAAAATGCACATAAACGGCCAATGGGTTGAAGCACGCAGCGGCGAGAAAAGAGAAATTGTAAACCCCTTTAATCAAGAGGTTATCGCTGTCGTTACAGAAGGAAATCGTGCTGATGCCATAGAAGCCATTGAATCAGCTAGAAAAGCTTTTGATGCAGGTGAATGGTCTAAATTTACAGCGGCCGAAAGAGGTTCTTTGTTATTTAAAGTAGCGGAAGAAATTCGCAATGATCGCGAGGAACTAGCAAAGCTTGAAACCTTAAATACCGGAAAAACCCTCGTTGAAAGCCTAGCAGACATGGATGGAATTGCTGATGTCTTTCAATACTATGCTGGATTAGCAGATAAAGATGGCGGACAGATGATTGAGTCACCTAATCCCGATTCTGTTAGCCGCGTTGTCCGTGAGCCTGTAGGCGTGTGCAGCCAAATTACTCCTTGGAATTACCCGTTATTGCAAGCCTCTTGGAAATTGGCTCCCGCACTTGCTGCTGGGAACACAATTGTTATTAAACCAAGCGAAATCACCCCTTTAACAACTATTCATATGATGAAAATTTTTGAAAGAGTTGGCTTTCCAGCAGGCGTCATTAACATTGTGCTCGGTCCAGGTGCGACCGTTGGACAAGAAATGGCAGAGAGTCACTTAGTAGATTTAGTTTCCTTTACAGGTGGCGGAGTATCTGGACGTAAAGTCATGCAGGCTGCCGCAGGCAACTTTAAAAAAATTGCTCTTGAACTCGGAGGGAAAAATCCGAATATCGTCTTTGCTGACGCTGACTTTGACACTGCGGTTGACTATGCATTAAATGCGGTCTTCTTTCATGCTGGTCAAGTTTGTTCAGCTGGTGCGAGATTACTCGTTCAAGATGATATTCACGATAAATTTGTTTCAGCAGTTATTGAACAAGCAAAAAAAATTAAGCTAGGGGACGGCATGGACGAAGCCACTCAAATGGGACCCGTTATCTCAAAAGAACATCTAGCTAAAGTGGAACATTATATTGAGCTAGGGAAACAAGAAGGTGCTTCTCTTGTTTTAGGAGGCAAGCGTCCAACTCAGGATTCTTTACAAAAAGGATTATTTATCGAACCAACTATTTTTACAAACTGTCATGGAGACATGAAAGTTGTCCAAGAAGAGTCATTTGGTCCGATTATGACAATTGAGCGCTTCAGTACTGAAGAAGAAGCAGTCGCACTTGCTAACGATACGATCTATGGATTAGCTGGAGCTGTTTGGACAAGTGATATGAACCGAGCTGAACGTGTAGTGAAAGCACTCCGTATGGGAACAACTTGGATTAACGATTATCATCCCTACTTCCCGCAGGCTCCTTGGGGAGGTTATAAGCAATCTGGGATTGGAAGAGAGCTTAGCCATATCGGTCTAGAAGAGTATACGGAAATTAAACATATTTATACCAATACAAATCCACAGCCAATGCGCTGGTTTCAATAAAAATTAAGGGGGAATTTAAAGATGTTTATGCGATTTGAAAGAATGGAACGTTTAAAAAGTTTTGAGATGCCAACGGTTGTAAAACATGGAATTGGTGCTGTAAAACATACTGGAGAGGAAGTAAAAAACCTAGGTGTGTCTAAAGTTTTATTAGTAACAGATCCTGGTGTAAAAAAAGTAGGTTTAGCAGATCCCGTAATCGCTAGTTTAAAAGAAGCGGACGTAGACGTTATTCTATTTGACCAAGTAGAAGCCAACCCTTCTATTCACGTAGTAGCAGACGGCACAAAAATGTACAAGGAAAATGGATGCAACGGACTAGTAGCTGTTGGAGGCGGAAGTTCAATGGATACGGCAAAAGCTATTGGTGTAGAAGTAGCTCATAATGCTCCCGTCTTAGATTATGAAGCAGCTGAAGGAAAAAAACCTTTAACAAAACGTATCCCTCCTTTAACAACAATCCCTACAACTGCGGGTACAGGAAGCGAAGTCACACAATGGGCCGTCATTACGGATCCTGTTCGTGAGTTTAAGTTTAATACAGGTGGACCTTTAATTGCTGCTCACTTAACAATTATTGATCCAGAACTGCACGTATCTATGCCTTCACATATTACGGCCGGTACAGGAATTGACGCATTAGCTCATGCAATTGAGTGTTATACATGCCACTTTGCGCAACCAATGACAGACTCTGTTGCTTTATTGGCTATTGAGTACGTTGGAAAATACTTACGACGTGCAGTTGCAAATGGACAGGATATCGAAGCACGCTATGGAATGGCGCATGCAGCTATGCTTGCTGGCCTTTCATATGGAAGTGAATCTGCAGGAGCAGCTCACGCGATGGCTCAAACATTAGGAGGCATTTATCCAATTGCCCATGGCCCTTGCGTAGCAGCAATGCTAGGTCCTGTAATGGAGTATAACTGGATGGGTGAGCCTGAGAAATTTGCGCGCATAGCTCAAGCTCTAGGGGTTAATACACATGAACTAACACTTGAAGAAGCAGCTCAAGCAGCTGTTCGTGAAGTATATCAATTAGTTAAAGATGTACAAATCCCTTCTTTAGAAGAACAAGGTGTTCCAAAAGAAGCGGTTTCTCGCTTAGCGCAAGAAGCATTTAATGATCCTCAAACAGTTGGGAATCCTCGTGATTTAACTGTAAAAAGTTACGAATGGATTTATAACCGCTGTTTTGAAGCTACACCATTAACCGTATAAAAATGATAAAAGGCTGTTGATTTTTCAACAGCCTTTTTTATGTTACTCTTTCGCTAATTCTTCATTTAAAATATCGATGATTCTTCGGTCGTCAAAAACTTTCACTACTTTTTTCAAGAAATGATAATAATGTTTGGACTCTATAATCTGCGCTAAATTACGCTTTGCTTTTACTGCGATCTCCTCAGGTACATCTTCATCATTTAAAAGAATCTGCAGCTTGTTTTCCGCTTCTTCGATTGCCTCTAAATTAACTGAAATTTCTCTTTGCCACTTCTTACAGAAAAATGAAAAAAAGGACTTAGAAAAATCTTTTTCTGCTTCATATAAGTCTTTTCGAACACCTTTTTTCCACACTTTGTGGACCATGTCAATATTTTGCAGTGAACGAATAGATGTACTCATCGTTGGTTTACTCATACCCAATTCTTCACTCATTTGATCTAATGTAACAGGTTCATCCATAAAATAAAGCATGCCATACAGCCTTCCTACTGAAGGTGTAACACCATATAAATCCATCGTATCAGCTAAAGCACTGACAACCACATCTTCGGCTTCTTTTAATAAATCATGATACTCTTGAACATCACTCATTTACTCTTCTCCTCTTTTGTTAAATTTATTTGAATTATACTTAATAAATTTAATGATACACGATAAAAAGGAAAAAAACAGAAATTCAGTTCAATTTTTTGATAAAAAAGAAGCCTTCTCTTAAAGAGAAAGGCTTAAGACATAGTGGGGAATACTATATGTTTATCTTTCCCGATTTAGATATTATTTATACGGTATATTTTTAATTATTTTCAATCTGATTGTTTTATTTCTTTTTCGGTAATTGTTTCAGCATATCAATAGCATGTAATGTAATTTGAGAAGCACTTTTATTTTCGTTACGTATTTCTTCATAAATCTCTTGTCTATGAATATCTACAGACTTTGGAGCTTGAATTCCTAACTTTACTTGATCACCATTAACTGCAAGGACGGTCACTTCAATTTCATCACCTATTTTGATTGTTTCATGTAACTTTCGTGTTAAAACAAGCATAGACTCACTCCTTATCTATTCCTCTTACTCAAATAACCTGTGCTTCGTTTCGTAAGCTGTATTCATTAAAATCACTTGCTTAGCAAGCTGTTGCTTTGTATTAATAATAACAGGAGCCTGCAAATTAGCCGTTATCTTTTCCACAGAATCTGACATCGTAAGCAATACGTAAACAGCTGCATCTTCCGCTTGTTGTAATTGAAGCTTTTCGATTTCCTGAGGTTCTAGTTGAAAATCATAATCTAAAAAAAACTGAAATGGATCCGTGATAATAAAAGCTAATTCTTTGGTTTGAGTAGACTGCAGAACTTGGAAAGCTTCGGCTTCCGGAAGTGGTAAAATAACAAATTCAGTTTCTTCCAAAAAACCTGGAATCCCTTGATTAAATGTCAGTGTTTGCTGATTATCTATTTCTATATCTCCATGATAGCTTGTGGAAATTTTCATCTCATCACACCTTTGCTAATTAATTTTTTCTTGTTATCTTTTTTCATTATAAAAAAGCTCCTTCTGTGTAGAAGGAGCTTTTTAACGCAAGAAATCTAGCAGCGTAGGCTGAATAATTTGAGCCCCTACTCCCAAAGCAGCACGATGCACGCTTTCTTGTACGGTTAAATCCGTAATGACTTTTTCAATATCTGCATCTTCATTATTTGAAAGCATCTTAGTAGCCGTAATTTCCTGTGAATCAAGGCGGTTTTCGATCAGCTCAAGCCGATTGCTCCTTGCTCCCAATTCAGATCGCTCCGCTAATAGCGTAGACAGCTGCGTGTCTACCTGTGTAGAAAGATCTTTTAGTGAGTTTACATCGTTTTGTTCAAAAGCTGTTTGAACATTGTTCATTAAGTCGAATGCACCTTGTCCAAAGATGTTTTCAGGATGAATATTGACTCTCAGCTGGATACCTTTTGATACCTCAACTGAAAAAGGATCTAGGTTAATAGTTGACTTGATTGTACCACTTGCGTCCTCACTAACAGGTGGCGCTCCTACATTTACACCGTTAAAGATATAGTTTCCTGCCACCTGCGTATTGCCGACTTGCATATAATCCAGCTTTAACTGTTCAATTTCACGTGCAATCGCTTGTCGGTCATCACTTTCATTCGTACCGTTTAACCCTTGCACGACCAGCTCTTTAGTGCGCTGAAGAATGGAATTGACTTGTTCAAGTCCTGATTCTGAACTATCAAACCAAGACTGAGCTTCTGTTAAATTACGTTTATATTGATTTACTTCAGAAAGATTAGACCGATACGCCATTCCTTTCGTAGCGACTACCGGGTCATCGGAAGGACGAGTAATTTTCTTTCCCGTTGATAATTGGTTTTGAAGGGTTTCCAGCTTATTATAGCTATTGCTAATCTGTTTTAACGAATTAGCCGCTAACATTCCTTGTGTGACACGCATCTTTACCTTCCTCCAGTTCCAAGACCGTTTACAATTTTATCAAGCATTTCATCAATCATCGTCACCATACGGGCACTAGCGTTATATGCATGCTGAAACTGAATCATATTGGTCATCTCTTCATCCAATGAAACTGCACTGGTAGACTGGCGCCTTTGCTCCACAGCTCCTTGGAGAGTTTCTGAATTACTTTTTAAGCGGTTGGCTTGTTGGGCATCTACTGACATTTGGCCAATGACAGATTGATAAAATCCATCTAATGAAACAGCTCCGTTTCCGGAATTAATAAGCACCTTTTGACGAAATTGAGACAACAGCTGAGCATTTTGTCCATCTCCTTTGCGGCCAGTTCCATCATCTTCAGAAGAGGCCGAAGAAGCAGCAGCGATATTATTTGTGTTTTGTTTGATTTTATCAGCAATAACAATTCCAGTTGCAGCTCCTTCTTTTTGAGAAATCTCATTAAAAAAGGACACACCATTCTCACCATCTAGCGTGACACCTTGTTCGTGCTTATCATTAAACCAGTTCACAAATTCATATGCCATTTCATCTAAATCATCAATCATTGAAGCGTAAACACCAGTTCTATTACCACTATTATCTATATATCCAGAAGCCTCAATTAACCCTTTAAGTTTTCCTTGAGGAAATGACTCAGGTTTCCGTATCTCATCCCCTATATGAATGCCCGTCACATAGGAATCTTGATTTGTTGTCAAACTGATGGTATTTATTTGATGAGTTTTCCCATCTAAAAGAGTAATAGGTCCTTGAGACGTTTGAAGCTGAACCGTTACCACTCCTTCTGACGTTGCAGAAGCGTTCCCGCTGCTTTTTGTATACTCTAAAGAAACCGGCATAAATTTAGAAATCTCATCTAGCAGCCGATCTCTTTCATCATACAAATCATTAGGTAAATAGCCATTTGGTTCTACGTTTTGTATTTGTTGGTTCACATTATTTATTTGCTCTAGCAACGAATTTACTTGTGTTACGGCTACGTCACGCTCGTTTTGTAAATCACCTTGAATCGTTTTTAAAGAAGTAGATAAATAAGAGAAAGTATCGCCTACTGCTTCAGCTCGTTCAATCATAACAGACCTGGCTCCTGCTTCTGAAGGGTGTGAAGCTACATCTTGAATGGCCTCAAAGAATTGATTAAAAACAGCTGAAAGTCCATCTTCAGTAGGTTCATTCATAATTTCCTCCATTTTTTCAAGAGCACCAGCGCGTGCATCCCAATACCCCACTTTAATGGTTTCATCTCGATACTGGGTATCTAAAAATGTATCACGTATTCGCTCTACCGTGCTGGCTTCTACTCCCATTCCTATTTGACCCGCAGTCCCAGTCTGATTCATCCCTGGGGCCGGATAAGCTGGGAACGTTTCTAAACTTACTCGCTGACGCGTATAGCCCGGCGTATTTGCATTAGATACGTTATGGCCAATCGTGTAAAGAGCCGCTTGTTGGGCGTCCATTCCTCGTTTAGCCACCTGCAAACCATGAAATGTTGAACTCATTCTGCTTTCCTCCGTTCTTTATGCCTTCGAATTAAAAATAGAGTTGGACTGAAACGATCTATTATTTGTTTTTGTGTAATTGAACGAATCCTCTCGCTTCGATGGAACAAGAAGGTCTAGTTCGGTATGAATCAACTGTAAAGACTGTGTGAGCAGCTGATTGTTTAAGTCATTTGCATACTTTATATCTTGAATGATATCTATTAGCTGTTTTTGAAAGGGTATCAAGATGGAGTATTCAGAGAATGAGCCTGCTATTTCTTCAATGGAGCGAGCAGTATGTCCGACTTTTTCCATTGCTTCTATACGTTTTGTTTCCAGTGCAGAAATAGCAGCTATATGAGATTGCTCTTTTTGCAAAGAAGCCGTCAATGCCTTTACATCTTGTTTAATAATAAAATTCGTTTTCTCTTTAACAATGACAGACAAACTTTTATGAAGCGTTACTTGTTTTTCTAGTATCGTTTGAATTTCTTGCACGTTCAATCAATGTCAGTCCTTTTATTTTTTATAGAAATCTACAATACTTTTAGCAATTTCTTTTCCGTTAATTTCGTATGTTCCGCTGTTAATTTGCTGTTTGAGCTTCTCCAATTTTTCAAGTCTTTCTGGAGATGGTTCATTTCCCTGAAGTTTCTTCGCCTCAGGTGAAATATGAATCTGATCTTGTGGATTTTTTTTAGAGACCTGTTCTGTTTTTTCTGATTGTTTTTTGTACGGATTTATTCCAAATAAGTTCGATGGGTTAATCTTCATCTCTCTCACCTCTTTTTATATTTGTATCCGTTATCTCTATTCATTATATCGGAATTTCCACCTAAACCTTTAGCATCCGCAAGGAAGTTGAGACCATTTTCACAGTCCACCTTAAACATAGGTCTATAGATAGAGAGTCTGCAAACATTCAGCACACTTTTACTCTTTTTTCCTTTCGTTAGAACGATAGGTGGGACGCGTGGGCTCTTCATTTGAACGAATCATCTCACGATTATGCTTTTCTAACCCATGTTTAATTTCTTGAGAGCATGAATGGCAAAGTTTCCCTTCCCGAATCTGAGTGTTGCATTGCATGCATGGATAGCTTATATTTGGAAAGTTAGCTAACACTAAGCGACCTTGTCGAATAAATTGATGAATTAACAAATCTGAAACGCCCGTTTCTTTCATCACTTCGTAAGTCGTTGCTGTACGATTTGCTCTTTTCTTCAAGAATGAAGAAACACGTTGAAACAGAGCTTCTTCTTTGTCAAAACATGATTTACATATACTTATTGATCCAATTTTCACAAATAAATGACCGCATTCCCTGCAATTATCTAACGTTCCCATATTCGAAACTCCTCATTTGTTTTTTATTTTACTATCGGTCAAAGTTTTAAATTATACATCTTCATGCACGAATTAAAGTGAGCGAACGAACTGAACGTGCCCCAGCTTCCTGCAAACACTTTGCCGCTTGGCGCACGGTTGCTCCTGTTGTATAAATGTCATCAATCAAGAGAAATTCTTGATTCGTAACCATTGAGGAGTCGACTACTTTAAATTCCAGCCTTTCTGTCAGCCGACTTCGCCTATTTTTCTTTGATTGCTTTGTTCCTGAACAACGAACAAGAGGCATTTCTATGTTGTCACTGATCAGTTCAGCTAGTGCTAAAGATTGGTTAAACCCTCTTTCATATAATCTCTCCTCCGTTAAAGGTACAGGAACTAGTATAGCTTTTGGATTACATTCTTTTTTATAGAACTTATACCACTGCTCCTTGAATGCTTGGATAATTTCATAGTCTCCTTGAAATTTAAAACGCTCTATTATGCTTTGCATAAAATCACTGTACGTATAAAGAGAACGGTTAAAAAAAGAAGCATCATTCCATTTCTGACAGTCCTTACATGTGTCTAGCTCATAATGAGAAGGAGCCAGGTCTGCAAGAGAGCGGCCGCATCCCCTGCAAACGCTACTGGTGATGATGGGACATCTTTGCAAGCAAACAGTGCAAATCCTATCCGTTGAAGAAGATTTTAACAATGACCTCCAATCGAAAGAAGAGACAAGAGGTTCAAAACAAATCAGACATATTGTCATCGATCAATCAGCCCTTCCTTATAAGCTAGAGCATTCATATGTTCAATATGTCCTTTTGCTTTTCGCATAGACAGAGATTGTCCATAATGAAAAAAGACCACGTCTCCCGTTGGAAATTGAGCACTCCTCCCCACCCTTCCTGAAATCTGCACAAGAGCACTTTCAGTAAAAATCGTTTCTTCTGCTCCCAATACTGCAACATCTATGTTGGGAACCGTTACGCCTCGCTCCAATATGGTTGTCGTTACTAAAATAACGAGCTGCCCTTCTCTAAATTTCATTACTTTTTCTTTTCTCTGGGAATCTTCAGCATGGACACCGTCTACCTTTTCGGTCAGCTTTCGAATCATGTCTGTGATCGGAGCAATCCACTTAATTTGCGGGACGAAGACAAAGCATTGTTTCCCTTCATCTATTCTTTTTTTTACCCATTTCTCAACATTAGCAGGCAAGGTATCTGTTTTTATTTTTTTCTTCCAATTGCCACACCATTCAAACCGAGGAACAGGAATAAGCATTCGGTGATAGCGGGCTGGAATTTTAACTACTTGTTTTTTTCCTTGCTCAACGTCTTTTTTTAATGATTCACTTGGAGTCGCTGTTAAATAAATCTTTGACGCAACGTGTTTAGCTGCTTTTGCAACAGCATAGTGCAGCATAGGCTCTGTTGAATACGGGAATGCATCTACTTCGTCAATAATCAGCACATCGAATGCTTGATAATAATGCAAAAGTTGATGAGTGGTGGAAATAATAAGAGAGGATTCATGAAAACGGTCTTCGCTGCCTCCATACATAGCCAGCACAGATATATCCGGAAATGCCGATTGAATTCTTGGCTTTAACTCAATAACCACGTCTGTTCTTGGAGTAGCAATACAGACTTTCTTTCCGCTGTTCAACGCGGATTCAATACCTTTAAATAAAATTTCCGTTTTTCCTGCTCCGCAAACAGCCCAAATTAACAGCTCTCCATCCTTTCTTATAGCTTGAATGAGTTCATTTGAAGCACGTTCTTGAGCTTTAGACAGCGTGCCTTTCCAATTCATCACGCTGCTTTTTGGCAGGGCGTTACTTGCTGGCCCTTCCCAGTTTATAAAGGGTGTGCATTCACTTACTTTGCCCATTACAATACATGCTCGGCAATAGTAGCAGTTCTGGTGACATCTACTGCATGGAAATGAAGCGAAATAAAAAGGGCTATCACTTCCACACCGGTTGCATCTATATCGATTTTCTTTTTGGGTGATTGCTTTTTGATAGGAAATATATCCGTTTAGGTAATGTTCATGAATGAGGGGTAAAGGATAGGGAGTCTGATTGAGTAGCAGCTGCTTTCCGCTTAAAGAGCGCTGAAGATCTAAAGAGTAAGGGTATGAAGGATTTAAAGGTGGAGTTCTCCACGTATCGATTTGAGAGAGAGGAAAAGCATCAGGACTAGGCACTTGAACGGGATCTAGCAGTTCTTGTTTAACAGTAAAAAGCATCTCTTCATTCCTTTCCATTTTTATCGTACACATCTATATACGCAAAAAAAGGTGTTTTTTCCTGCAAAAAAACCAAATCAAATGATTTGGTTTTCGATTACTTTTTATACCAGCCTATACCGATGGCACCTTCACCTAAATGCGTGCCAATGACAGCCCCAAAATAAGAAAGGCTCCATTCAATATGAGGATATTCTTGTTCTAAGTCTCGTTGAATTTCTTTTGCTTCATTTTTACGATTAGAATGAATAACTACAGCTTTCATAGGTACGTTTTCTTTTGCATCTTCATCAAGAAGCTCGGTAATTCGTTTTAATGCTCGCTTACGCGTACGAATTTTTTCAAACGGAACGATTTTTTTAGATTCAAAATGGAGCACGGGCTTTACTTGAAGAAGACTGCCAATAATAGCCTGAGCAGCATTTAGGCGACCTCCGCGCTGTAAGTGAGATAAATCATCTACCATAAAATACGCACGTATTGATAGTTTCATCTCTTCGAAACGCGCAATGATTTCGTCAGGATGTTTATTTAATCGGACCATCTCGGCTCCTTCAATCGCATAAAAGCCCTGAACCATACAGCTGATTTCTGAATCAAATACGTGCACATCAAAGTCTTCTACCATGCTACCTGCCGTCAAAGCACCCTGATACGTTCCGCTAATTCCACTAGATAACGTAATAACGATAGCAGCATCGAACTGATCTCGTTTTAACTGTTCAAACAACTCTACAAATTCTCCAATAGCAGGCTGAGAAGTGGTTGGAAGATTTTTTGCTTCTTTAATTTTTTCAAAATATTGATTTGCAGTCATATCTACTTCTTCACGATATGTTTCTTCACCAAAAATAACGCTTAGCGGTACCATATGTATATGATAGTTTGATCGAATTTCCTCTGATATATAGGCGGTACTATCTGTAATAATTGCTGTTTTCATAAGATAGGGATCCATCCTTTGTTATATAAAATAATTTCACTCTATTCTACAACATTTAGGATTAAAATGCATGTAACGAGAGGTTTACCTATTAGTAAAAGCTCCTTCACGTATACATATTAATTAACAAACCTTGAATTTCCCCTACCTGCTTGAGTAAATTTAAACTGTCTTTTTCTTTTTGAAGGATATCATTTGTCAAGTCAACTAGTTTCGTATCCACTTCTTTCACTAGCTTATATACTTTAGTGGTTCCTCTGTGGTTAAATCCTCTTTCTTCATGCAGTTCAAAACCATTTTTAACGACTTCGTTCATAAACTGCTTCACAAGCGTCTTGTATTTCCGCAAAGAATCAATAGTTTGACTTTTTACTAACTGCTTTCCCTGTTCTTCAATTTTATTTATCACTTGAGTTAAATGTTCATAGGTCAGTTCTTTTTGTTTCTTTACCATTACTCCTGTAAATGAAGCCGAACTACTTACTTCTTTTTCTCTAATGAGATTCACGGAAGAAGAAAGACCGTTAATTCGCTGTAACTCCACTATGTATCTCTCCTTTCTCTGTTAGTATACACTTCATTCAGTTTAGACTTTTAGATGTGCTTGCTTGATTAGCTGAAAAGTTTCGAGAGGCATCTGATGCGTGGATATGATGATTATCCTTTAGCTAAGAGTAATACGTATGTGCTGTTCATAAGAAGGCAGCTTGTTTTTGCGGGGCGAAGAGGTAACTTTAGGCGTCTCTTTTAACACTTCATTCCAAGCGTTAGAAAGCTTCTTCATCATTTGTTGAACTTCACATAAAATAAACGTATCTTTTTTTAAATTAGCCATAATTAATCTCTCAGACATATAGTTGTAAAGGGTATCTAACTGCTCTGCAATAATACCTGCTTGATATGTTAAGCCAATTCCTAGACGATATAAAATATTGTTGCACTGTTTAATTTTTTCATTCGCTGTAAAATAATCGCTGTGTTGAATTGCTCTAACAGCTTCATCAATATTTTGAATAAATTTTTCATACATCATAGCTGTTAGCTCTTGAGGAGATTTATGATAGATTAATTCTTCCGTTATAAAATTCAGCTTCATCACCTTCTTGCCTTCTTTAAATCCATTTTCTATGTGTTGCGCTATAACTCTTAAATTTTTAAAGTATACCAGTTGAGGTTTGAATAAATTCTTTTACGACCTCATATGTATCTGAATGTATTGAAGACCTTCCTTTACAAGAGCTTGCATCAAATGGATGGACATTGTTTTGAGGTATGGATGCTTTTGTCGAAAGTTGAAGGACGAGTAAATGCACAGAGGTATCACCCTTCGCCTTCCTAGAAGATATCTTCTTCCCTTAACTTATCGGTTGGTTTCCTCTCTCATTACACATGACTTTTTACCCACAATTTCAAAAAAAGTTATAAAAAGAAAAAAAAAGTCCGATATACCTAGTGGTATATCGGACTTTTGAACTTATCTTACTTCTACCCAACCGTTTTTGATAGCCACAACAACAGCTTGCGTGCGATCATTTACATTCATTTTTTGCAAAATATTACTCACATGGTTTTTAACGGTTTTTTCACTAATATATAATGCTTCTCCGATTCCTCGGTTACTTTTACCATCAGCCAACAATTGTAGCACTTCACACTCACGACGTGTTAACAAATGCAGTGGACGGCGAATCTCAATTGGTTCGTGCGGATAAGAAGACGACTGTCCTTGAGCTGCTAGTCGACGGTACTCTTTTACTAAACTATGCGTTACTTTAGGGTGTAAATATGAACCACCTTCTGCAACTACTTTCACCGCTTCAATTAACGCATCCGCATCCATTTCTTTTAGCAGATAGCCTCGTGCCCCTGTTTGCAAGGCATGAGTTACATATGTCTCATCATCATGAATAGATAAGATAATAACTTTAGCATCCGGATTTACTTCTACAAGCTTTTTCGTAGCTTCTACACCATTCACAGCCGGCATATTAATATCCATGATTACAACATCAGGTTGATGTTCTTCTACAAGGTCAATAACTTCGCTACCGTCGTCACCTTCTGCAACTACTTCAAAATCTTTTTCGAAATCTAAAATTCTTTTTACTCCTTCACGGAATAATTGGTGATCGTCGATTATGATAATTCTTGTCTGCATGTTTGATTCCTCCCCAAATCGAACAACAAATGTTTTACTCTATATTGACCCCTATTTATATACATATCTCTGCCTTTTTAAGCGGCTATAATCGGTACTTTAATCATAACAAGCGTGCCTTGGTTAATTTTCGAATGAACAGAAATAGTCCCATCTAACAAATCAACACGCTCTTTCATTCCTATTAAGCCGAACGAATTCTCTTTTTTCTCTTCTTGATTAAAACCACAGCCGTCATCTTTGACCAGCAAAATAGCGTGTTCATTGTTGAACTCTATCTTCACCTGGATTTCCGTCGCGTCTGCATGTTTTAATGCGTTCGTTACAGCTTCTTGCACTAGACGAAACAGTGCTACTTCTAATTTTGAAGCAGTTCGCTTCTCTTGTCCAATGGAAATAAACGTAATCCGAGGCTTGCCTTCGTTATAATCTTCGATTGTATCAAGATATTTACGCAGCGTCGGAATTAGACCTAAGTCGTCAAGTGCCATCGGTCTTAAATCATATATAATTCGACGTACTTCGTATAGGGCAGAACGAACCATTTTTCGTAAATCTCGAATTTCCTCCATTGCTTCTTTTGCACTACGTTCCCGGTAAATTCGGTCAATTAATTCTGATCTCATCATAACATTTGCAAGCATTTGAGCTGGGCCGTCATGAATCTCTCTTGACAAACGTTTCCGTTCCTCTTCCTGAGCTTCAATAATCCGAAAGCCAAAATACTCTTTTTGAATAGCATCTTCTACTATTTCCCCTACTTGTTTTAAGTCACTTGTTAAATAATTTAACACAACGGAAATTTGACCTACTAAGTGATCTGCACGTTTAATCGTTTCTTCCAATGTAAGCAAGCGTCTTTCTAGTTCATCTCGACGATTACGCAGCTGATATTCGCTTTGCTGATTCATCAGCAGCTTGGTTTGTAATTCGTGTGCTTTTTCATAAGCGTCTTTTACTTCAGGCTCTGAATAAATTTGAAAATGTCGGCTCACATCAGACAAACGCTTTCGAGCCAACCTTGCCTGAGTTTCTAATTTATCACCTTGCTCTATCGTCTCAAGAACTTTTCCTTTTAATACTTCTAACTCTTCTTTAATTTGCTGATATTCTTGTCTGGCATCTTCAGAAAGGCGATAGACTTCATTTTTACTATCTCCCACTGTGCCAATAATCTTCTCAAAAATTTCATCAAGTGCCTTGCTTGTTAATTTATGTTTCGACATTTACTCACCCCAAACTATACTCACATTCGGAGAAATGTCTATACGTTCATGCTATATATAGTATTCGTATGACCTATCTGAATTGTGAGGATAAGATCCATATTTTCTCCCTATCTGACTTTTTATATCCAAAAAGTAACGGTTGTTTTAGTACCCTCAAACTCGACATCAATCGACGCTTGACTCGCGTTATTTGAATAGATTACCATTTACGCTCACTCTTCAACAGTGACTAACTGCCTGTTTAAATCATTTCATTATTTAGCTATACAAGCCTGCACACTATTTTATTATAACGTATATTCTGTATGGCTTGTTTAAGTGATGTTGAATTTGATTAATTGATGTCTTTTCATAAACATTTTATACTAATAGCAAGTAAACAGTACGTAAATACCCGTTTTTCTTCTATTTATAACGCTAAGGAGGATTTTTTGATTGTTATCACAATATTATACCGTAAAACAAGAAGGTTCACATGAAATCACTATTCAAAAATCTAGATTCATTTGTCATATGAAACGTGTAACAACTGAGGAAGAAGCTCAGCAATTTATTCAAGACATTAAAAAACAGCACTGGAATGCTACTCATAACTGTTCAGCTTACCTAATTGGAGAACGAGATCAATTTCAAAAAGCAAACGATGATGGAGAACCAAGTGGAACAGCAGGCGTACCAATGTTAGAAGTGCTTAAAAAGAGAGGCTTAAAAGATACGGTAGTCGTCGTTACGCGCTATTTCGGAGGTATTAAATTGGGCGCAGGTGGATTGGTGCGCGCGTATGGAAAATCCGTTTCCGAAGCGTTAAATGAATTAGGTACAGTCAAACGAACTCTCATGGCGGTTATGCATACAACCGTCGACTATACATGGCTTGGAAAATTAGAAAATGAGCTTCGCAGTTCCGTTTATCTATTAAAAGAAATCCACTACGCAGACATGGTAGAGATTGAAACATTTGTAGAGGAAGCTCAAACAGAAGCATTTATTGAATGGATGACCGAGCTAACAAACGGCCAAGCAGATATTCGAGCAGGTGAGACGACCTATTTAGAAGAAGATGTAGAATGAATTATTTACTCTTATTAAAAAACATTGTACAATTGATAAATAGCGCAACTATTCTGATGGTTGCGCTACTTGTCAATGAGTAAAAACCTCGTAAAGACGCATAGCTTTGACGAGTTTGATTCATACATTCCAATTTATAACACATACTAAGTGTCACAATAAGTGTTCGAATATACGAATAAAAGGAGAAACCGTATGGCTCAATATAGACGTTTTCAAAAAAGAGTAAACAAACGGAAAAGAAAACGAAGGCTTTTTACATTTTTTCTGTTACCTATCCTTATTTTAGGGCTTTCTGCAACCGCTTATGGCTCTTATTTATTTGTTAAGGCTAAAACAGTAGCTTCTGATTCTTATGAAGGACTTGGAGATCGCGATAACTCTCCTATGCGTGATCGTAAAATCGATCCCAAAAAAGATGATATATCCATTTTATTTATGGGCGTAGATGACAGTGAAACCAGGAAGTTCGGAAAATCAGCCCGTACAGATGCTTTGATTTTGGCGACCTTTAACGAAACAAATAAAACCGTAAAGCTTGTAAGCATACCTCGAGATTCGCGGGTTTATATACCTGAAGTGAACAAAAAAGATAAAATTACGCATGCGCATGCGTACGGAGGTCCAAAAGCAACTGTAGAAACGGTAGAACAGCTGTTTAATGTCCCTGTTGATTACTATGTTAAAGTGAATTTTAAAGCTTTCACAGACATTGTAGACTCACTTGGGGGAATCGATTTTGATGTACCTTATGCGATGAGTGAAAAGGACTCAAAAGATCGTCATAATGCTATTGTCTTAAAACCAGGAAACCAACATTTAAATGGTGAAGAAGCGTTAGCTGTTGCTCGAACACGAAAACAAGACAACGATATTGAGCGAGGAAAAAGACAGCAGCAGTTGATCGAAGCCATGATTAAAAAAGCTGCTTCCATTGGATCACTTAATAAATATGGCAATCTTATCGAAGCTGTTGGCGATAATATGAAAACGAATTTAATGTTCGGTGAAATGCTTTCGTTTTATGATTACGCTTCGAAAAAAGTAGACATCGAAACCATTAACTTAGACGGTAGCGATGAAAAAATTAACGGCGTTTACTACTTCAAACTAGACAATGATTCAGTGGAAAAAGTAAGTGAAAAGCTCCGCAAGCATTTAGGCATTGAATCAACTTCAGATACAACAGAATAATTAAAAAGACCTCTTGGATATGCAAGAGGTCTTTTTAATTAATTTTTTAAACGAAGCCCACGAACCATGTTAAGAATTGGCCTATATGTCTTATCAACTAATCCTATTTTTTCAACGATAATTTCAATCGCCACAAGGAGGATAGCTAGTACAAGAAAAGACCCCCACATTGTTTGTACCTTTGAAAAGATAACTGCCGCTAAGCCAAATATCGCACTCATTCCATAAATAATTAAAACCGTTTGTCTATGGCTGTACCCTAAGCGCAACAAGCAATGATGCAAATGAGATTTATCAGGAGCCGATAGCGGTTGATTTTTTACGATTCGGCGAATAATAGCAAAGAACGTATCTGAAATTGGTACCCCTAAAATAATAACTGGAACAATGAAGGAAATAACCGCTACATTTTTAAATCCTAACAGAGACAATACAGAAATCATATAGCCTAAAAATAGTGCTCCTGTATCGCCCATGAAAATCTTAGCGGGGTGAAAGTTGTAAAACAAAAATCCAAGCGTACTTCCCAATACGATGAAACCCATGCTTGTCACAAACACATTACCCATCATAATAGCCATACCAGAGATGGTAATCAATACAATAGAGGAAACGCCGGCAGCTAATCCATCCAATCCATCAATTAAATTAATAGCATTGGTAATTCCTACAATCCATAATACCGTAATTGGAATACTTAACATTCCGAATTCTAATTTTCCGCCAAACGGCAAGTTAATGAAGTCAATTTGGACTCCACCGTATACAACAACAATTAATGTCGCTACTAGCTGACCGCCTAATTTAATTTTAGCGGATAGCTCAATCATATCATCTAAGACACCGGTAATGATGATAATGATGCTTCCGATTAAAATCGGCAGCGCATATTTACTGTCAGGCTGTAAAACGAGGTATCCAATAAGAAAACTAAAAAATATCGCCAAACCTCCAAGGCGAGGCATAATTTTTTGATGAACTTTTCGTTGATTTGGTTTATCCGTTGCACCTATTTTAAACGCCAGCTTCTTAACCAGCGGAGTGATCAGAATAGATGTAATAAAACAAATAAACAAGGTCAAATATAGCATGGAGACCCTCCTCAGGTTTATGTTAACCAAAACCATAAAAAATGTATCCAACTTTATATAATTGGATAGTATTTCAAATTGCGTATAACAATAATTACTTACTTATTCCCAAAATGGATTATATCACAATGATTCTACTACTTAAATAGAAATTTATTCTCAAAAATTAGCACATTTACAAACTATTAATAGAAAAGAACTGTATTTTTTGGTGTATAAACAGCTGATTTACTTTATTCTTATGTGGTTATTTTATGTAGAACATTTTCTTTACTATATTTTATTAAAATATAAGCGAACTCCCCCCTTTTCGTCTAATTTATTCGTCATCTTTAACTCTTTTTCCTTTTTATTAAGCATATTTAAACCTTTATTTTTATTTCACATGGCCCCACTCATTATATGAACAAACTTTTGACCTATGCATGTCCACTACTTCAAACCACATTCGCTGAATCGTTGTCCTTATCTTATATCATTTAAAAGTTAAAATATAGTGAAATGGACAGAGATAAAATTAAACAAAAAAAGGAATTTTATCAAAAAAATGAAACTTTTTTTGATACGGTTCGTAATACATAGTAGAAACAGTATCATTCATCTTACATAAAGGGGGTGTTGAATGAACTATGTTTGGTCTATCTGTTCAAACAGTGTATTTGTATGGATTAATTATCTGCGGAAGTCTCACCTTCTTATACATTTTATTTAGCGATTTGTTAGATGGATTATCTGAAGCGATACCTTTTTTTAACCCCACTCTTCTTTTTTCTTTTTTAACATTCTTTAGTGCCAGTGGATATTTGTTCACCTATACGTCATTGCAAAATTATTGGATTATTTCGATTTCCGCTCTTATTGCCCTTCTACTCGTTATTTTGCTCAACGTTTTCGTATTGATTCCTTTATCATCGGCTGAAGAGTCTCTTGCTTTTACTGAAGATTCGTTAAAAGGAAGACTTGGTACCATTATTACTTCCGTTCCTGCAGATGGTTATGGAGAAGTATTTATCGAAGGGGTTAGCGGCACGATCTCCAAACCCGCTGCCAGCTTTAAAAACACTGCTATACCTTTGGGCAGCAAAGTGCTTGTGGTAGATATACAAAGGGGCAACGCACTCGTTGTGATTTACGAAGAAGTTATGACCAATCACTCATTATAAATAGTATTAGGGGGAGTTTTATGTTTTCAACACCTATATTAGTTGTCGTTGGAATTGTTGTTTTTTTATTAATTGCGCTGATTGCCGTATTTATTACAAAATACCGTACAGCAGGTCCAGATGAAGCGTTAATTGTAACAGGGAGCTATCTCGGAAATAAAAACGTGCACGTCGATGAATCCGGAAACCGCATTAAAATTGTTCGCGGCGGCGGTACGTTTGTGCTGCCAGTTTTTCAGCAGGCTGAGCCTCTGAGCTTGTTGTCAAGCAAACTGGAAGTATCTACACCTGAAGTATATACAGAACAAGGTGTTCCAGTTATGGCTGATGGGGTATCAATCATCAAAATTGGAGGTTCTATTTCAGAAATCGCAACGGCCGCTGAGCAGTTTTTGGGCAAAGCAAAAGAAGATCGTGAAACCGAAGCTAGAGAAGTCTTAGAAGGTCACCTTCGTTCGATTCTTGGTTCTATGACGGTCGAAGAAATTTATAAAAACCGTGAAAAATTCTCTCAAGAAGTACAGCGCGTAGCTTCACAAGATCTAGCTAAAATGGGATTAATTATTGTATCGTTTACAATTAAAGACGTTCGGGATAAGAACGGCTATCTAGAATCGCTAGGGAAGCCTCGTATTGCTCAAGTTAAGCGAGATGCTGACATTGCAACAGCGGAAGCTGAAAAAGAAACAAGAATCAAGCGTGCCGAGGCTCATAAAGATGCCCAAAAAGCGGAGCTTGAGCGAAATACAGAAATCGCGGAAGCTGAAAAAATGAATCAATTAAAAACCGCTGAATATCGTCGCGAACAAGATATTGCCAAAGCTCGTGCTGACCAAGCGTATGATCTAGAAACAGCTCGCGCGAAACAAGATGTAACAGAACAAGAAATGCAAATCCGCATTATTGAACGTCAGAAACAAATTGAATTAGAAGAAAAAGAAATTCTTCGTCGTGAGCGTCAATACGATTCTGAAGTAAAAAAGAAAGCAGATGCAGATCGTTACTCTGTTGAGCAATCCGCAGAAGCTGAAAAAGCAAAACAGCTTGCGGAAGCTGACGCCAACAAATATCGAATTGAAGCAATGGCTAAAGCTGAAGCTGAACGCGTTCGAATTGATGGTTTAGCAAAAGCTGACGCTCAGCGTGCCCAAGGTGAATCTGAAGCTGAGATTATCCGCTTAAAAGGTTTAGCAGAAGCAGAGGCTAAACAAAAAGTTGCGGAAGCATTCGAGCAGTTTGGTCAAGCGGCTATTTTAGATATGATTATCAAAATGCTTCCTGAATATGCAAAACAAGTTGCAAGTCCTTTAGCAAATATCGATAAAATTACGGTTGTGGATACAGGAAGCAACGGTGAAAACAGCGGAGCTAATAAAGTGACTGGTTATGCAACAAACTTAATGTCTTCTCTTCAAGAATCGCTGAAAGCATCCTCAGGTATAGATGTAAAGGAATTGATTGAGAACTTTTCTGGAAAAGGAAATGTGCGCCAGAGCTTGCACGAACTAACGGATGAAATCAAGCAACAAAACAAAAAAGAAGATATCTAAAAATAAAAAGCATGCGGATATCATCCGCATGCTTTTTTAACCTCTTAACACTCGAAGAAGAAACCTAGGCAATTCTAACTGACGCTTCCATCTCCATGGTTCTTTTAATAGTCGATAAAGCCACTCTAAACCAAATTTTTGAAAAACAGCCGGTGCCCGGTTCAATCGTCCTGAAATAACATCAAACGAGCCGCCTACGCCTTGATAAACAGAAGGATTGAGTTTTTCTTTATGAGCAATAATCCAATTTTCTTGCGCTGGACTGCCTAAAGCGACAAACACAATTTCTGCTCCTGAATCATTAATCGTACGTTCAATGACTTCTTCATTTTTTTCATAGCCATTTAATGTTCCAACAATTAAAATCCCTGGAAACATCTCTTCCAATTTAGCTTTGGCTTCATCTGCAATGCCAGGCTTGGCTCCGTATAAAAAAATTCTTTTACCGTTATTAGTTGCTTCTTTGCACAGCTTCAGCATCATATCAATACCCGTTACACGCTCACGAATACGTCCCTTTTTGAGCTTTGAAGCTAAAATCACACCGATTCCATCTGGAATTTGATAAGTCGCTTGATTTAACAGTGACTTTAGTTCCTGATCTTCTTGTGCTTTCATAATTTTTTCAGGATTGATTGCTACAATAAATGATTTTCGGCCTTTATCTATATCCTGAAGTAACTTTGCCGCTAGCTCATCGTACGTGTCGCTACAAACGTCTATTCCTAAGATGTTTTCCTTCATTAAATCACCCGTATGTTGATTTTTTAGTTTTTTACAAACGAAAGACAGGCTGTTCAGCCCGTCTTTTTATAAAGTAGAAACTTTTGAATCACCAAGTAACACTACGTCAAAGCCTGCTGCTTTCCATTGATCACGCTGAATGCAGTTTTTCGTATCAAAAATAATCTTTGTACGCATATGATTTTCAACAGCTGATGGAAGAAGCTCTTTGAACTCATTATGATCTGTTAAAATAAGAATCACATCTGCATGTGCAACAGCTTCATCCAAACTTTGCGTCTGACGTTCGATTTTATTCTCTTTGATATGAGGATCAAATGCTGTGTAATCAACACCTAGCTTTTCTAAGTGATGAAGCACATCCGTTGATGGACTTTCACGCATATCATCAATATTTCCTTTAAAAGCTAAACCTAAAACAGCTACACGTCCATGTTGAATGCCCTTCTCATCTAGTAGGCTTTTCGTTTTTAATGCTGTATATTCAGGCATTGAATCATTTGTCTGACGAGAAAGAGAAATAATTTTCGCAAGTTCTGGCTGAAGCTCCGTTAAGAACCAAGGGTCAACAGCAATACAGTGGCCGCCTACACCAGGACCTGGTAAATGGATGTTTACACGTGGATGATAGTTCGCTAACTTAATCGCTTCCCACGCATTTACACCAATTTTTTCACTGATTTTTGCCAGCTCATTTGCAAAGGCAATGTTCACATCACGATATGTGTTTTCAATTACTTTCACCATTTCAGCTGTTGTAGCATCCGTTACGTGAATATTTCCTTTTACAAATGTTTTATAAAGCTCAACAGTCAAGCGACTGGACTCTTCGTTAATACCACCGACAATACGGTCATTATTTACTAGTTCCTCAAATACTTTTCCTGGAATAACACGTTCAGGTGAGTGAGAAACAAATAACTCACTGCCTAATTCTAAACCAGTTTCTTTTAGCACAGGTAGCATAACGTCTTCTACTGTACGCGGAGGAACTGTGGATTCTAAAATAACTAAATTTCCTTTACGAACGTAAGGAACAATTGATTTTGTCGCTTCTCGAACATAGTTCAAGTTTGCCGTTTTATCTTCATTAATTGGTGATGGTACAGCAATAATAAAAATATCCGCCTCTTCAGCTGTTGTGCCTACCGTAAAGTGGCCGTTGTCAACTGCTGATTCTAAACGTTCTTGTAAGCCATTTTCTTCTATATGAAGTTGCTTATTTTTAATTAATTCTACTGCTTTTTCATTTACGTCAACACCATGTACATATAAGCCGTGATTGGCAAACATAACAGCTGTCGGTAAACCTATATATCCTAAACCAACTACACACAATTTCTTTGTCATTGCAGAAAATCTCCTTTATATGACATGCTTAATAAATAAAACCTATCTGATATTATATCGAAAAATGTCATTTCATGATAGCATTTATATAAAAACATGAAATAATTTCTTTTACTTATTATTATGTAACATTTTATGAGAATTCATCAATAAACGATATAACCATCTTTTGTACAACGGGCTCTAACCCAAAAGAACTATTGAAAATCTCCATGATTCCCAATAGTTCTCCTAGTAAATCTATTTTTACATATGCCCTTCTTTTTCGACAATTTCTCTAAAATAGCTCACTAACTCTTCTCGCAGCGGTTCTCTTTGTAAGGCTAAATCAATTGTTGCTTTAATGAATCCAAATTTATCTCCAACATCATAACGTTTTCCTTCGAAATAATAAGCAAGAACACGTTGAAATTCATTCAGACGTAAAATAGCATCTGTTAATTGAATTTCTCCACCTGCACCAATCTCTTCTCTGCTTAAGATATCAAAAATTTCCGGTGTTAAAATATAGCGCCCCATAATTGCATAGCCTGAAGGGGCATCTTCTGGATTCGGTTTTTCAACGAGCGTTTCTACGTCTAATAATCCTTTTTCAAGAGGCTCTCCTTTAGGGCCTACAATTCCGTACTTTGAGGTTTCTTTCCTAGGCACCTCCTGTACACCAACTACAGCGCATTCATATTTTTCGTATACGTCCATTAACTGTTTCAAACAAGGTGTTTCTGATTGAACTACATCATCCCCTAGCATAACAGCAAACGGTTCATCTCCGATAAAACTTCTTGCACAGTGAATGGCATGACCTAATCCTTTAGGTTCCTTTTGACGAATGTAGTGAACATTAGCCAAATTCGAAATCCCCTGCACTTCTTCAAGCATGTCCCACTTTTCCTTTGCCGCTAATGTTTCTTCTAGCTCATATGATTTATCAAAATGATCCTCGATTGCTCGTTTTCCGCGACCGCTTACAATTAAAATATCTTCAATACCTGATGCTACTGCTTCTTCCACAATGTATTGAATCGTTGGTTTATCTACAATTGGCAGCATTTCTTTAGGCTGTGCTTTTGTAGCCGGCAAAAAGCGTGTCCCTAATCCAGCTGCTGGAATAATAGCTTTACGAATTTTCACTTACTTTTCCTCCTGTCAATGTCAATCGTGCTTATTGGTTATAGTATAGTAAGTCTTCGATTGAGTATGTACACAAAGTCATGTTGAATCCATTTCTTTTTATAAAGAGTCATGTTGGATTCTGCTTTATCATAACAAAAGATTTTGTATAATTCTATTTTTATCATTTATAATGAAAAGAAAATTAATCACTTATAAATATAATTTTATGTTCCACTTATGTATAGAAAGGAATGGGATTATGAGTTCGTTTTCAGATCACTTACAGCACCAATTTATACATCATTTCCCGTACAGTGATGCAAGCTATCGTACAAATGCCCAAGCAGGACTAGACCTTTACCGTACCCATTCATTCTTCATTTTGCACAATGATGAACAGATATTAAACGTTAAAATCGATTCGTTTTATGTTGAACTAAACAAACAGCTGCTCCCTGAAAGTACCTGTTCTTGTCAGCATAACGGATTTTGTGAACACTGCTTTGCAGCGTTTTTTTATATGTATTCATTAATAGAACCGCTTTCGCCCCTATTCAAAGAATGGCGAAACCATGAGAAAGAAGCTTTGACTATGCTATCTGCCAAACAAGTGTTAAAAAAACCCAAGGCAACTTTTCAAGAGTGGAGACAAACTTTTGAGGAGCAGTATACGCTTTTTATGCAGGGGCGGAACGAAAATGACCGGTCCATTTATCATGAATATTATCAGTACTATTACCGTTCTTTAGTGAAAAAAGCTCCTGAGCATCCATTGCTTTATGCTTTATTTTGTATGTATGGAGCGGTTCATACATTTTATAAACTATCAGCTCAATTACAGGCACATCAGCTTTCTACTAACATCGAGGAATCATTCGTATATAGTCACGTCTACAAAATAACAAATGAAATTTATGCTACCGCTGATTCATTAAAGCAAACGAAATACGATCGGGATGCATTATCTATTATAGAGGACAGCATCCCATACATCCGAGAATTATTGCATAATGATATGCCTTTACAATATGAGCGTATTGAAATTTATCGCGTTATTTGGCAAAAAGTCTTCACGTTAGAAAGATGGCGAAAAAATGAGGAACGCGAATTAAAAGCCAAGCATGGTTCTTTTATAAATAATACAGCTCTTTCCTATCTTTTATTTCTTCAAGAAAAAGATAGAGAAGCAAAAGAACGTTTGAGCGATGGAACATTACAAATGATTCCCTATCTTATCCCTTGGTTAAATGATTTATTGCACGAAAAAGAAACTGACCGCTTTGCTCAGTGGGGCTCTTATATAATGACCTATATAGGAGATTACGTACGCACCGTTCCAACTACTTATCAAGGAAGCCGAAATATGGTCTCCATGATTGTAAATTTATTTCAGCACTATAAAGACTTAACGAACGAGCAAACTTTGTATACTGAAGCATTGCAAACATTACTTCCCTATAGTTTTATTGAATACAGTGATTTTCTATATGCTTCTAACCAATTAAAAAAATGGGTTGAATTACAGGTGCTTCTTCAATATGACAGCATTAAATATGACGAGCAAACGATAGAGGCCTTAAAACAAAAAGATGAAAAGCTGGTTATTCCTCTTTATCATCAAATGATTTCAAAGCTGATTTATGAAAAAAAGAAAAGCAGTTATCAAGAAGCCTATATCTACTTACAAGAATTAAAAAGACTTTATCTACAAATGAATCGCTCTCTACTATGGGAACATTATATAGAAGAATTAGCGATAAAAACGAAGAAACAGCGCGCATTTCAACAACTATTAGAAAAAGGAGATTTACTGAATGTTTGATTTGTTTCATTTAACACTTGAAGTCGAACCTGTACACGATGACTTTTTTCTCTACTGTGTATCACCTAGCGGCCAAATTTTGCTCCCTGATACATGGAAAGATGCGCTGTTTCTATGGCATGAACAGACCTATTACGGAAGTGAAGCTACACAGGTTGAGATTAATGGAAAAAAAGGAATTCTTCTTTCTGCATGGCAAATGTTCACTTTCATACAATCACCTATTCAACAGCATGTGTTGAAACCGGCTTTATCCGCTTCAGCGGAAGATTATCAGCAAATTGCAGTCGATATGACAAAGAAGATTATCCAAGGGAAATTTCATTCTCTTCCTTTAAAAAAACAAATGACTGGATCGCTTTCACAAGCTGATGAGCAAGAGTGGCGAGCACAAATTAAAGAGAGCCTATTAAAAAAAGAAGGAAAAGACTTTTTAATAAGCATAGGAGGCGAGAGCTATAATCCTCCCTTTGACCTTTCATTGCGTGTTGTAGAGCCAACGACCGATGGAGATGTATGGACGGCTGAAACATTTGTGATTCCCCACGATGAAGCCAAAGAACCTTTTATACTGGGAGGAACACTTCCTAAAGAGTGGAATCACTACGAATCATATATCGCTTACGAACACGAACGATGGAAAGCATTGGCTCCTACTTTATACCAAAAAGGAGCGTTTATTCAGTCTGTCCTAACAGATGAGGAAGTATGGGAATTTCTAACTCAAGATAGTGCAGCATTGATTGAACAAGGTGTCTCTATCCATTTGCCAAGCTGGTGGGAATCATTAAAAAAAGCCACCATAAAAGTATCTGGCGCTATAGAAAATACTTCATCTGCATTGTTTGGTAAACAAGCTATCAGCAGCTTCCGCTGGTCATTTTCTATTGGCGATCAAACTTTTTCAGAAGAAGAGTTTCGGAAATTAGTCGAACAAAAACGCCGATTATTATCTATTAACGGACAGTGGATTCAACTGGATTCTAGATTAATTAAACAAGCGCAGAAAATTGTTAAAGAAGCTAGTAAAAAAGGCGTCTCAATTCATGAAATTTTAAAAACGAAGCTAACCTACATGGCAGACAGTAAAACTGATGAAGAAGAGGTAAAAGTTGAATTCCAACTCCCCGCTTCCTTTCAATCATTTATTACATCCTTAACGGATTTAGAACGGCTGCCGGAAGTGCTGCCTCCCTCTGAATTTAAAGGGATATTAAGACCTTATCAGCAGCAAGGCTTGAATTGGCTCATGTTTTTGAGAAAGTTTAACTTAGGAGGATGTCTAGCAGATGACATGGGGCTAGGTAAAACCATTCAATTAATTAGTTATTTAACAAACATTCATCAGTTACATAGCTTTCCTTCTCTTATCGTTTGCCCAACTTCTTTAATTGGAAACTGGGAAAAAGAATTACAGAAATTTGCCCCTTCTCTTCGTGTTCATGTTCATTACGGGCCGAAAAGAACCGGCGGAGATGCATTTGAGAAGATATGTGAAAGTACTGACGTGGTGATTACGACTTATCAAGTTGCCCTTTTGGATGTCGAATTGTTGAAAGGGTTTATATGGAACAGCATTTCCTTAGACGAAGCGCAACATGTTAAAAACCCGCAGACTAAACAGGCGAGAGCCATCCGTCAGCTGCAAGCAAGACACAAAATTGCGCTTACTGGAACTCCAATTGAAAACCGTCTGCTGGAACTATGGTCATTATTTGAATTCATCAATCCCGGTTACTTAGGAACAATCAATTCATTTAAAAACCGATTTGTAGCCGGCATTGAAAAAGGCGAGAAACCTGAACGAACTGTTGAGCTTAAAGCACTCATTCAACCTTTCTTATTGAGAAGAACAAAACAAGATAAAAGCATCGCCCGCTCACTGCCTGATAAACAAGAACAAAAAGAATATATCCCGCTGACAGCGGAACAAGCTTCACTTTACCAGGAGCTAGTTCAAGAAATGCTTCAAGAAACAGAGGAAAAAACAGGATTTGAACGAAAAGGCATGATTTTGCAAACACTAAATAAGCTAAAATTATTATGCAATCATCCAGCTTTGTACTTAAAGGAAAGTGCAGCTAAACAAACGGTACGGCGATCTCATAAAAGTGAAAAAATTATTGAACTCGTAGAGAGCATTCGCACACAGCAAGAAAGCTGTTTAATCTTTACTCAGTATATTGAAACAGGACTCATGCTACAACGAACCTTAGAAAAAGAAATCAACGAGCCGGTTTTATTCCTTCACGGAAGTTTGTCAAAAGAGCAAAGAGATGAAATGGTTGCTCAATTTCAAGCAAGGAAAAAAGCCATCTTTATCCTTTCTCTTCGCGCAGGTGGAACTGGATTGAATTTAACAGCTGCAAATCACGTTATTCATTTTGACCGATGGTGGAACCCAGCCGTTGAAAACCAGGCAACCGATCGGGCCCATCGCATTGGTCAGAATAAATTTGTTCATGTTCATAAATTCATTACAAGAGGAACGATTGAAGAAAAAATTGATGAAGTGATCAATCAAAAACAACATCTCAACAATGAACTCATCCAAGGAGATCAATGGGTAACAGAACTTTCGAATAAAGAGCTACAAGAGCTTCTTGCTTACAGAAATGAATAAGAAAAATTATAAAATGTGTTACACCGTTACCAAAAAGAGGACTTTTTTACTTGTCCTCTTTTTTTATTAGATCATTCGACACAAAAAAATAAGTGTAAATCGTTCTTCAACTACTGATAAAGATACAAAAAACGCGATAAATATCGTTTTTTGAATAAAAAGGTATTTTTATAGCGAAAAAGACCCTTTACTTTCTCTTTAAATTCCAGCATATTTATACATATAATATTTTTGTAATTTAATAGACATATTGGAAAAATAAACACGAAACATTTACATAATTAGGGGGATTTATTAATGAAAAAAAGGCAGCTCGCTTTATCTCTAGGCGCCATTGTTGGCGGGACATTCTTATATCAAGCTTCAGCTGAAGCATCTGCTGAAGCATCTGCTTCAACTGTTCAAGTGAAAGCTGGAGATACACTTTGGTCGTTATCTACTAAATATCATAAAACGATAGAAGCTTTAAAAAGCGTAAATAAGTTATCTTCAAATACAATTCGCATAGGACAAACGTTATCGATTCCTTCTGCTTCAACCTCTCAACCATCTAATAAGGAAGAAAAGCCTTCAGCTCCTGCTACTGGTTCAACCTATAAAGTTCAAAGCGGCGATACCCTTTGGAAAGTGGCTACTCGTTTTAATATGAGCGTAGAAGAATTAAAACGTTTGAACACTCTTTCTTCCAACATCATTTATATTAACCAAACGTTAAAAGTAAATGGAAGCAACAGCGCATCGACTCCAACTACGAGTAAACCAGCAGAAACTCCTTCTAAGGATGCAAACGGAACTTACAAAGTTCAGCGTGGAGATAGCCTGTCTAAAATAGCTTCGGCATTTCACATGAGCGTGAGCGAATTAAAACAAATAAATGGATTAACGTCTAATACGATTTATGTAAATCAACAATTAAAGGTATCAAAAAGCGCTCAAACAACTACGCCAACAACAAAACCAAGTACATCAACACCTTCAACTTCTAGCGGAACATTAAATGTATCGCAAATGATTTCAGATGCAAAACGTTATATGGGTGTTCCTTACAAATGGGGTGGCACAACTCCTTCTGGTTTCGACTGCAGCGGATTCATTTATTACGTAATGAAACAACAAATTTCTACAACGCGCTATACGACGGCTGGTTATTGGAGTGTATCAACACCCGTAAGTAATCCACAGCCTGGTGACCTAGTGTTTTTTAATACATATTCTAGCGGCCCTACACATATGGGCATTTACCTTGGTAATCGTCAATTTATTCATGCTGGATCTTCTACCGGTGTAACCATTGCAAGCTTAGATAACAGCTACTGGAGCAAGCGCTACTTAGGTGCAAAAAGGTTTGCTAAATAACTGATAGAAGCTGAGACAAGAGTATGTTAGCTGAAGGAAGATCCGAATGAGTTTGATTCTTGATGGAGAATCAAACTCGTTCGGATCTTTTCATTAAAAAAACCGTTAAATAATTTAACGGCTGAAATAGAGGAATAATTCGGGGATAGTGAATACTTTAATTTTCTCTCTTGAGAATATAGAAAGAGCCTTGCTCTTAAGGAGGATCTATCTTCTATTATGATAGATAAGGGGAATTAAAACCTTAGCTGAACTAATCACCCCCTTTCATACTAGATCACTTTATTCTTCTTGTTGATTTGAACCAAATGAAGAAGAATCAGATGGCTTTCCACTTAAAAATTTAACCGCATCAGCCACAACGTCGGTCATATATACTCGTTGCTGAAGATTATTTTCAAATGTGCGCGTTTGTACACGCCCTACCACGCCTACAACCGCTCCTTTATCACAGTAAGCAGCTGTATTTTCTGCATTTTTTCTCCACAGAGTAATGTTGACAAAATCAGCATCATATTCACCTTCAACATTTCGAAACGTTCGATTAATTGCTAACGTAATAGTAGATACGGCAATCCCTTCATGGGTATATCGAAGCTCCGGCTTTTTTGTCAGTCTTCCTACAAGAACAATATGGTTAATCATAGTCTACCACTCCAACTGATTGAATAATGGGAATCTTTAAGCTCATTCATGTTATAATATGGATAACCTACTATTTACGTAAAGGAGGAAACATCAATGAAAACATTTAAACTTGTGTCATTTCAATTGGTTGATGATCAAGAAAAGCGTCAGTCTGTCTCACTAACTAATGGCCTTATTATTAATAAAGAAGACGGCGAAAATAACTGGATTTTAGAAGCAGTTATCGATAAGAAATGGTACGATGAATTTCATGTTTTGTTGAAAGATAAACAAAAAGTGACGGTAGAAGCTAAAATTACGAAAGAAACAAATGATCCAGCTACCTTTATAGCTACCGTGGCTTCCATTACTTCAATTGGTGAAAATCGTATTAGTTTGTTGATGAAAGGTGTTTTAAAAGAACGGAGACTTCATTATGCTGAAATGCTCTTAGAGGATTTAATTAACCAAGGGTTATCAGGTCAAGATTTACTTCAACAGTTCAAACTGCAGCTTCGAAACAGACCGGTAAAAAGTACATCTAAAAAATAAGTCAAGTCATCTCAAGGTGTCTGGATTTAAAAGAGAGGATTATTGTTTGAGGTCTTTTTCGTTGGTCCATGAGAAGGGTAAAGAAAAGAGAACTCACTGGAGAGGTACCTTTCTTTTTTTCCTAAAAATAAATGTGCATGACTAGAACGTTTGAAGCGATTATCTCTTATGCGAGCACCTTGCCTTTTCAAATAAAAATTTGTCATTTTTTCACTCCTTTTTCTTTGTAATTCGTATATTAATGCATTTTTCCCCGTTATTCAACCATTTTTTTCAATATACCGAACAAAAAATAGGATTTTTTTACTATAAAAACCTCTATTTTTGTTCTTTTTTTTATATCCATGCAGAAAAATGAATCTTTTTAGAGAAAAAAAAGAAATAAAAACAGGTTTTATTCCCTTTATTGCAGAAAGTAAAGTGTATATGTTTCATATTGTGCAAATTAAGCATGTTACAAAGAACATGAACTACATTCGAACAATAAGACATATACTTATCTTTACGAAATCAGGTGATGCATATGAAAGATTTTGGAGAAAGAATTAAACATTTCAGACTAAAAGGAGGATTTTCACAAGAAGAATTAGCAAATCAGTTGAATGTTTCTCGTACAACTATTTCAAAATGGGAATGTTCGAAACAAACGCCTTCCATTTTTGATTTTCTATCTCTATGTAATTGTTTTCAAATTACGCTAGACCAACTTATTGAGCCTTCCTCTTATAAACAAGATTATTTACATGACTTCCAACTTCTTTACTTAACAAGAAAACGTGAATCGGATTCACAGGAAAATACCATTTTAACCCTCATAGATAAACAGCCCTTATTAAAACATGTGCTCTTACAATTTTCATCTCTGTCACCAACTCTTCAAAAAGAGTTGCTAACGGATATTATACCTTTATTAAAGAAACTTTTTTCTGCTTTGCAGCGCCAATAAAAAAAGCTGCATCAGCAGCTCTTATGTACTATTCTTTTTTATCGCCTAAAGCAAACATAATATCTGTTTCGCAGACTAACTCTCCATCTACAGTTGCGATACCTTTTCCTTTGCCAATAGATCCACGCGCACGTACAATTTCAACCTCTAAACGCAGCTGATCACCAGGTCTTACTTGCTTTTTGAAACGGCAGTTGTCAATGCCTGCAAAAAATGCTAAACGTCCTTGATTTTCCTCTTTTTTTAGCATAGCTACTGCTCCTACCTGAGCCAAAGCTTCTACAATTAAAACCCCTGGCATCACAGGATAGTCAGGGAAATGCCCGTTAAAAAATTCTTCATTGGCAGATACGTTTTTTAAACCAACTGCTTTCTTTCCCTCTTCCACTTCTAAAATACGATCGACCAATAAAAATGGATATCGGTGTGGAATAATTTCTTTAATTTGTTCAATATCAAGCATAAATAAGTCTCCTTTCAAACCGCATGTAACATACGATACTATTATCAATATACAGAATGCTCAATTGAGAAGCAACTACTTGCTTAAGCTCTGATTCCATTCACCAAGCCCATCATTTGGTCTGCAATTGAAATAGAGCGGGAATTAAACTGATACGCACGTTGGGCAATGGACATATCAGTGAGTTCTTTGCTCAAATCTACATTTGACTGTTCCAATTTCCCTTGATCTACGCCTGCTGTTTCTCGAGCTTTTCCAGTCAGATCTGTAAACATATTCGGTTGGTTCATCCCAGCTGGAAAAGCAAATAGATTTTCTCCTTTAGCTTCTAGCTCCTGCGGCTTTTGGACATTTGTTAACCCAAGGGTAAACTGGTCAACGCCCGTATTCGTAGTAACCGTTATCGTTCCACTTCCATCAATCTGTATATCTTTAAATGCGTTACTGAAAATAATAGCTTGACCATTTTCCCCCAGCACATCCTGGCCAGAACCGTTTACTAATTTAACATTGTTGGGGCCTTCAGGCCTAAGGTGAAATGAACCATCTCGCGTATATTGTACAGGCTGTTCGGAATCGTTTACGGCAACTTGAAAATAAACGTTTGGATTTGATGCAGCTACATCTAATGGTTTGTCTGTATTTTCAAAAGCACCTTGCGTCATATTTAAGCGTGTTTGGTCTAGATAAGCTCCTGAACCTTGTCGAATTCCAGACGGTGTAAGCCGCTTTTCTGTTCCCTGGTCTACTTGATTATTTACTTGTTGATACAGCATATCGTTAAATGAAGCGTCTCTCGATTTATATCCTGTCGTATTTGTATTAGATAAATTGTGACTGATGACATCAAGCTGCTGCTGTAGCTGCCCCATTGTATTAGCCGCTGTTATCATTGTACGGTTCATTCTCTTCATCTCCCCTGTTGCTTTTAGCGCACACGTCCAATTTCATTTGCCGCTTTATCCATGCTTCTATCGTAAGCTTGCATTATTTTTTGATTTGCTTCAAAAGCTCTGTAAGCTGTTAGTAAATCCGTCATACTTTGAGCAGCATCTACATTGGAACGTTCAACAAATCCTTGCTTTAACTGATAAGAAATGCCTGGATTATTTCTTGCTGAAGGCAAGGACTGATTGTTCAACGTTTCATACAATCCATTCCCTGCCTTTTTAATCGTTTGTAAATCACTAGAATAAGCAATACCGATTTGTGCAATCTGCTGATTATTTTCCGTTACGTTACCCTGTGAATCAACTGTAAAGTTTTCACTTTTCAGTTGAATTGGCTGATTATTTGTATTTAATACATAAGCTCCCGTAGACGTAGTTAAAAACCCTTCTTGATCTAATGTAAAATTACTGTTTCTTGTATATTGAGGCGTATTATTAGGGCTTTGTACCACAAAAAATAGGCCGCCCTCTTTTGTAGGCATATTTTGCTCCATCAATGCAATATCAGTTGATTGAGACGTTTGCTGAAGATCACCTTGTGTAAAATTTGGAACTGTTTCTTGCATATACACACCCGTATTAATTGTACCTATGTCTTTTTTGTTCTGAACAGAGATGTTACGGTCAGTGGGTAAATCTTCAGATTCCATTCGCTGCAGTAACATATCAGGAAATGCCTTTAACGTACCTTGATCTGCTTTAAATCCTGGCGTATTAGCATTTGCTATGTTATTCGTTAATAAGTCAGTTTGACGCTGCTGAGACAGCATACCCGCTGCTGCCGTGTAAAACCCTTTAAACATACTTCATCCTCCTTACAAGTAAACGTTGTTCGTTATAGCCGGCTGACAGAGTATAATAAATAAAAGAAGAGACTCCTCTGTATGAAACGAGCCAATAGAGGAGTCTTCATTTATTTAAACAATATTGCGACGAGATAGTTTATCAATATTATCAAGCATAATACCTGTTCCAACAGCTACACAACCCATTGGATTTTCTGCAATTAGCACAGGCACCTTTAATTCTTCCGCTAACAGCTGATCCATACCGTGAAGCAATGCTCCACCGCCAGTTAAAATAACGCCTCTGTCTATAATATCGGCAGAAAGTTCGGGAGGTGTACGCTCTAATACACTTTTCGAAGCTTGTACAATGACGCTGACAGACTCTCTAAGTGCCTCCTCTACTTCCTCAGAATAAACAGTAACCGTACGAGGTAAGCCTGAAACCATGTCTCGCCCTCGAATGTCCAGCTCTTCATTACGAGCTTTAGGAAACACTGTGCCAATTTTCACTTTAATTTCTTCTGCTGTACGCTCTCCAATTAAGAGCTTATATTTTTGTTTAATGTACTGCAAAATTTCCGCATCAAAACGATCACCAGCCATCTTAATAGAAGCTGCTGTTACAATATCGCCCATTGAAAGGACAGCCACATCGGTTGTACCTCCACCAATATCTACGACCATGTTTCCGCTCGGCTGAAAGATATCCATTCCAGCGCCAATAGCCGCGACTTTTGGTTCTTCTTCCAAGTAAATGGTTTTTCCACCGCTTTTTTCAGCAGCTTCGCGAATTGCTTTTTGTTCAACAGAGGTAATATTTGTTGGACAACAAATTAAAATACGAGGCTTGGATAAAAAACCTTTTACATTTAATTTATTAATAAAGTGTTTGAGCATAGACTCGGTAATTTCGAAGTCAGCGATAACGCCATCTTTTAATGGACGAATGGCAATAATATTACTGGGCGTTCTTCCTACCATACGTCTCGCTTCTTCCCCTACTGCTAGCACTCTATTTGTATTTTTATCAATCGCCACAACAGACGGTTCATTTAACACAATTCCTTTGCCTTTAACGTGAATTAAGACGTTAGCTGTACCTAAATCGATACCAATGTCTTTTGCTAACATACCTTAAATCCTCCTTCTATTTACATATCTTTGCATGATAACCATTCTTTTTTCCTAATTTACTATTTTATCACAATTTGTATATGTATGTTGTTATTAGCAAAAATATTTATTATATACCTATTTTATCCAAAAATTAAAATGCCCTATACTACCTCTATAAAAAAGGCAATATCGGGCATTCTTTTACTTTACAGTTTCTTCTTCTTTTTTGTACTTTAATTTTGTTGCTTCTCCTCCACGCAAATGCCGAATAGATTTATGGTAATCAAGAATTTCTTTTACTTCATTTGCTAACTCAGGATTTATTTCTGGTAGACGCTCTGTTAAATCTTTATGGACAGTACTTTTCGAAACGCCAAATTCTTTCGCAATTACACGAACTGTTTTCTTTGTTTCTACAATATACTTTCCAATCTTGATAGTTCTCTCTTTGATGTAATCGTGCACACTACTCGCCCTCCCCAAATTGGATATGAGAAGTATCCAAGGGAATGTATATATTATCCCTTTTCTAACATTCTCTTTATAGGTTTGTAACAGTTTATTAGCTTGTGTGCAGATATATGCTAGAAAAGTCAGTAAGGACAAGTGATTTCTTATATTTTTTTGAAAATTTAGTGTTTTTTATTTACTTTTTTAACATAATGCATCTCATTTTAGAAAAATTCATAAAAAAAGAAGCTCGGTTTTATCCAGCTTCTTTTCGTATTTATGGTCTTGCTTTATGCATTTGGTTTAGACGTATCTGTTGAAGGTTGTTTTGAATCTTTATCTTCTTTAGTCTTTTCATCAGATGATTTTTCGCTATCCTTTGATTCTTCAGAAGAAGAGTCGTCTTTTGGTTCTGTCACTTCAGCTGCTTTGACTTCTTTGATAGAACTAACCGATTTTCCAAAATAACTGCTTGGATTAATTGCTACACCATCTTTACGAACTTCAAAGTGCACATGTGTTTTTGCTTCTTGATTATATAAGCTTTTTCCAGCTTTTGCGATCGTTTGGCCTTGTTTAACAATATCTCCTACTTCTACATCAGCTTTCTCAAGAGATTGATACTGTGTTACTAAACCATCTTTGTGATCAATTTCTACTACATAACCTAGTAAAGGATCTTTTGTTGCTTTTGTTACTGTACCGCTAGCTGCTGCTACAACATCAAATGATTTATCTCCCTTAACAGCTAAATCAACACCTGTGTTTGGATGATACGTATTGTTGTAGAAAACTAGTGCTTCTTCTTGTTGTTTTTCAGATGCTTGATCGTCGTAGAAAGGCTTTTTCACGATAGCTGATGCTTCACTAGCAACTGGCATTTTTAAATTTTCAAGCGAAGCATTTACCTCTACAGCGTCGTCTCGATAAGCCGTACCGTCTTGGCTATAGCCGCTTTTGTCTTCTTTGCTAATATCATTTCCATTAGCTTGAAACCAAAGGACTGCTGTAAGAATAATTGCTGCACTCGCTAAATAGATAGCCGGGAACACCCAACGCTTTCTAACTAATTTTTGAACTTTCGATTTTGGAGAAGTACGTTTCTTTTCTTCCTCTCTCATATATCATCACCTCAGCAATCAGTCTGAACACAATTGAATGAATATATACACAGCGATAAAAAATTTTTTTCGATTATTTTTCAACAGATGAATCTAAAATATACATTTTATTTAAAAAAAGTGAAAAACATAAAAAAGACCCTGCTATAAGGGTCGTTGAATTAGCGTTTAGCTGTCAATTGTGCAACAAACTGATCGTTAGGAGTAATCGCAACACCTGTATAATAATGAGTAACAATATCTTTATACGTTTTTCCTTCCAGTGCCATACCATTTGCTCCGTACTGACTCATCCCAATACCATGTCCATATCCTTTTGTATTGATGATAATTTCATTCCCTTTTTTTGTCCAATGAAAGTCGGCTGACGATAAATCCAGTTTTTCCCGAACATCTTTTCCCGACAGTTCTTTACCGTTTATCTTTACGTAATCTACGCGCTGCCCCGGCGTTCTAGAGACGATTTCACCTACTGATCCACTGTTTGTTAATTTCACTCCAAGCCTCTGTTCAAAGCTAGCAACAGACATTACTTTCTGATTTGTAAATTCAGGAGACTTTTTATCCCATGGACTAGCTACACTTTTTAGATAAGGAATGGAATTCTTCCAATACGCTTCTGAATTTTCAGTGTAACCATTGCTGGTAGAAAAGAACGTAGCATTAATTGGCTTATTTTTATACGTAAGAATTTGACCTTGGGTGTCCTTCACTGCTTCTTGAATTTTTTTGATTTTCCAATCATAGTCTTTGTTCCATCGGCTTCTTAGCTCATCTTTATTTAAATATACTTGGTACTCTACGGTATCAGTCACATCCGCTCCTTGGGGAAGATGACTATTTCCATTCATCATAGTTTGCACAATATAGGTTCTGGCTGCCAAACTTTGAGCCTTAAGTGCTTCAAGTTCAAAAGTAGCAGGCATTTCAGCTGCTACTACCCCTACAAGATAGTCTTCGAGCGGCAGTTTTTCTACTTTTTTCGTTTCCGTACGATAAACACTGACATCAAGAGGAGACGCTGTCACTTTTTGTAGTTTTTCGGTTTTTGGGGTCTGTTTGACATTTTCATGTAGCTTTCCATCTGTCTTTTCAGTAAAAGGAACAACGAGAAGTGTTGGGATGAGTAACACAACGAAAAAAAAGATGACTCCTAGTACGACGATTGGCTTTGCTTGTTTCATGAACGCCTAGCCTCCATATCTATTATTTTGACAAGGAACACCTATATCCCTATATTCCATATGTATGGAGGTGGACAACCTTTTATGACAGCAAACCGGCCATAAGGGTCGTCCAACGACAAAAAAAGCATCTCGCTATGAGATGCTTTTTTATGACATATTTACTTGACGTCTGAAGCCTGTTGAGTTTGTTCTACCTGCTTTGTTTCGTCATTTACACGTTCAATATCAGCGCCTAAAGCGGCTAATTTATTGTGGAAATTTACATAACCACGATCAAGGTGTTTTAATTCCGTTACACGCGTATAACCGTCTGCTACAAGTCCTGCTAATGTTAACGCTGCTGCTGCACGAAGATCTGTTGCTGCTACTTCAGCGCCTTGTAGTTGAGAAGGTCCGTTAATAATAACAGAGCGTCCTTCAATTTTAATATCAGCGTTCATGCGGCGAAACTCTTCTACGTGCATAAAGCGGTTTTCAAAAACTGTTTCTGTAATCATACTTGTGCCTTCTGCTGCTAATAATAATGCCATCATTTGAGATTGCATATCCGTAGGGAACCCTGGATGAGGCATTGTTTTAATATCTACTGATTTTAGCTTTTCAGGTCCTACAACACGTAAGCCGTCGCCTTCTTCAGTAATTTCAACACCCATTTCTTCCATTTTAGCAACAAGTGAACTGATGTGCTCTGCTACTGCACCGCGTACAAGTACGTTTCCACCTGTAATAGCTGCTGCTACCATGAATGTTCCAGCTTCGATACGATCTGGAATAATTGCATGTTCTGCACCATATAATTTATTAACACCCTCAATACGGATCGTACCAGTTCCTGCACCGCGAACTTTAGCGCCCATTGCGTTTAAGAAGTTTGCTAAGTCGACAATTTCAGGTTCTTTTGCTACGTTTTCCATAATTGTAGTGCCTTCCGCTAATGCTGCTGCCATCATAATATTTTCTGTGGCACCTACACTTGGGAAGTCTAAATAAATTTTAGCACCTTTTAGTCTTCCTTCAACTTTTGCATCAATAAAACCATTTCCTACTTGAACTTTAGCACCCATTGCTTCAAAGCCTTTAAGGTGCTGATCAATCGGTCTTGATCCAATCGCACATCCACCAGGTAAAGCTACACGAGCCTCACCCATACGCGCCAATAAAGGACCCATTACAAGTACTGAAGCGCGCATTTTTCTTACATATTCAAAAGGTGCATCTGTTTTTAACTCTCTTGATGCATCTACAACTACACGATTTGTTTCAAAATCTACTTCTGCATTCAGATGTCTTAAAACTTCGCCAATCGTAAATACATCGGAGAGAGCTGGTACATCATTTAGAATTGTTTTTCCTTCACTAGCTAATAAGGTTGCAGTGATAATAGGTAAAACGGCGTTTTTTGCTCCTTCAACTTTAACTGTACCGCTTAATCTATTTCCACCGCGGACGATGATTTTTTCCAAGGTATTCCCCTCCGCGTCCATTTTCTCTATATTAATATTCAGACGTAATGATAGGTGTGCCAACAACTATGGTTGTTTGACCGCCCATTCTTGTCTTGCGTAATGCAATTTGTAAGTTCATTTCCTGCTTTTTCGTTTGAAGAGCTTCTTTCCACAGTCCAGTATATGCTGAAACAGAGGTAAATGACTCTTCCACTAGAGATTCCACTGGTTTAGCATTGAAAGCTCGTAATAGGTCTTGAATTTCAACAGACAAAACACTTTCCATCTTATCATTGATTTCCCCTGTTGCACAAGAGAAAATTATGGGTTCTGACAGGAAAATTTTTTCATAATTTGTCTGAAATACATTTTGAAAATGGGTCATATTTTTTTCTTTTAAACCTTGTCCCGTTACATGATACGATATGTACGCATTGCTGTGTTCATCGATCGCATAAGTTAACAGAATGACTTCGTTCACATCTTCACTTTTGCGTGTACCTATTGCTTTCCATAGGTCTCTTTCCCTCTTCACTTCCCATTTAAAACCTCTAAAATTACTTTTAATACTTTCAGCTTGCGAATAAAAGGTTTTTTGGTCAGTAACAGCTTTTACTTCTTCTCTTGCATACAACGATACTTCAGTTAACGAAACATGCTGCTTATTTAAGGTGTGAACAATCTTCTCAATAGTAGTTTCATTGTTTTGGGCATTGCTCACATAACTTCCATGATATACGAATAAGCCAGTAATGAAAATAGCCAAAAAGACACTAATTTTTTTAAACATTTCGCCACTCCCTCTCCGTACTCATCAGTCTTTCCAGAAGGCGATGATACATACATGAAAAGGGTCGTCATATTTAGACATAGCGACATACATTAGCGTATAAATTCGTATATCTTCAACGAATGAACGTCTATTTTATCATAGACTCATAGCCTGCCAATCATTGAAAAAATGAGGGAATGCGCTGTGACCAAAATAAATAATCCAAAAAGAAATTACTTACTGTTGATGAAATAGTAATGGTCAATAAAATAAGCATTAATTTTGCTTGAAACACATGATTAGGTTTCATCAGCTTTTCAATTTGAAAGCCTTGCAAAGCATACCAAGTAATCACAATAAAAATCAAATGTGAAATCATGGTTAGTAACGTTTGCTGCTCAATTCCTCCAAACAATAAAAGCACTCCTTTTAAACACCATATGAAAAGAAGAGACGATCATCGTCTCTTCTTTTCATATTAAAGCACACTTATGCAAATTCGTAAACGGTAACATGAAAAACATTTATTTTATTCCCTATTTTAAGATCCTTTTCCATTATTAAGAAAAATAAAGAAGACGGATACGCTTAGTTAAATGGAATATATAATCATAGACGAATGCTATTTGCTCTTCCTCTTTTATATAATAGAGCAAAAAAGCCCTCTCATTCGTTTGAGAGGGCTTTTTTTAGAACTTACGTTGACTAATATCTAAACGATTCACTGCCCGTTTTAAGGCAATTTCAGCACGCTTAACATCAACGTCGTCTTGTTTGCTATCAAGGCGCATTTCAGCGCGCTTTTTCGCTTCTTCTGCACGAGCTACGTCAATCGCTTCAGCTGTTTCAGCAGCCTGTGCAAGAATTGTTACTTTGTCAGGTCTTACTTCAAGAAATCCTCCGCTAACAGCCACAAGTTCTGTACTGCTTGCTTTCTTCAAGCGGACGGCTCCAATTTGTAAAGGAGCAACCATCGGAATATGGCCATGTAAAATACCAAGCTCACCGCTCTGTGCTCGGGTACTTACCATTTCCACTTCTGATTCGTAAACTGGGCCATCAGGAGTCACTACACTGACATGGATTGTCTTCATTTAAAAAACCTCCTATGTCCCTTAAATTAAACTTCTACTCCCATACGTTTCGCATTTTCAATAACTTCTTCAATGCGACCAACTAAACGGAACGCATCTTCAGGTAAATGATCGTATTTACCTTCCAAGATCTCTTTAAATCCTTTAACAGTTTCTTTTACAGGAACATAAGAACCTTTTTGACCTGTAAATTGTTCTGCTACGTGGAAGTTTTGAGACAAGAAGAATTGAACGCGACGAGCACGTTGTACAACGAGTTTATCTTCATCAGATAACTCATCCATACCTAGGATTGCAATGATATCTTGTAACTCTTTATAACGCTGTAACGTTTGTTGAACTTGACGCGCAATTGCATAGTGCTCTTCTCCAACAATTTCAGGAGATAAAGCGCGAGATGTAGATGCTAATGGATCTACCGCAGGGTAAATACCCATCTCTGATAATTTACGCTCTAAGTTTGTTGTTGCATCTAAGTGAGCAAATGTTGTCGCTGGAGCTGGATCCGTATAGTCATCGGCTGGTACGTAAATCGCTTGAATCGATGTTACAGAACCTACGCTTGTTGACGTGATACGCTCTTGAAGCTGACCCATTTCTGTCGCTAATGTTGGCTGATAACCTACTGCTGATGGCATACGGCCAAGTAATGCTGATACTTCTGAACCCGCTTGTGTGAAACGGAAGATATTATCGATAAAGAATAATACGTCTTGACCTTGTTCGTCACGGAAGTATTCTGCCATTGTTAATCCTGTTAATGCAACACGCTGACGTGCACCAGGCGGCTCATTCATTTGTCCAAATACCATAGCCGTCTTCTTAATAACACCAGAGTCTGTCATTTCATGGTATAAGTCATTACCTTCACGCGTACGCTCACCTACGCCAGCGAATACCGAAATACCGCCGTGCTCTTGAGCAATGTTATTGATTAACTCTTGAATTAATACTGTTTTACCTACACCGGCACCACCGAATAGACCGATTTTTCCACCTTTAATGTAAGGAGCTAATAAGTCTACTACTTTAATACCTGTTTCAAGAATTTCAGCTTGTGTAGATAGATTTTCGAACTTTGGTGCTTGACGGTGGATTGGATCACGACGTGCACCTGCATCGATTGGGGCGTCTAAGTCGATTTTTTCACCTAATACGTTAAATACACGACCTAACGTAACGTCACCAACTGGTACTGAGATTGCTGCACCTGTATCTTCTACTTCTAATCCACGAACTAAGCCGTCAGTGGATGACATTGCTACTGTACGAACTGTGTTATCACCTAAGTGAATCGCAACTTCTAATGTTAATTCGATTGCAACTTCACTTGCACTGCTCGGTTTATGTGAAATTTTAAGGGCGTTATAAATTGCCGGAAGGTGTCCGTTGTCAAACTTTACGTCTACAACTGGACCCATGATTTGAGTAACGCGTCCTTTTGTCATCGTGTTCCCTCCTAACTTGCTTTTCCATTAAACTTTCTATTCTAAAGCTGCCGCTCCGCCAACAATTTCCGTAATTTCCTGGGTAATTGCCGCTTGACGTGCACGGTTATATGACAATGTAAGATTATTGATAAGATCTTTTGCATTGTCTGTTGCACTTTTCATCGCTGTCATACGAGCAGCATGCTCACTTGCTTTTCCATCAAGCAGGCCGCCGTAAATTAAACTCTCTGCATACTGAGGAAGTAATACTTCTAAAATCTCTTCTTGTGATGGTTCAAATTCATAACCAACAAGTTTACCAGAAGGTTGAAGATCTGTTAGAGGCAATAGCTTCTTCTCCGTCACTTCTTGTGAAATCGTATTGATAAAGTGATTATAGTATAAGTAAAGTTCATCAAACGTACCGTCCGCAAACATTTGAACTGTTTGTGAAGCAATTCCTTGAATGTCAGCAAAAGCTGGCTGATCTGCTAAGCCTGTGATTTCAAGCAAAACCGGAATACCGCGTTTTACGAAGAAATCTCTCCCTACTCGTCCAATTGCAATCACACCGTATTCATCAGGTGATTGATGGCGTTCTTCAATAGCTTGAGATACTTTTCGCAAAATATTACTGTTATATGCTCCTGCTAGACCGCGATCTGAAGTGATTACGATATAACCAGTCTTCTTCACGCTGCGCGCAGTTAACATTGGATGTGAAGCGCCTCTGCTGCCTAGGGCTACACTTGAGACTACCTCTTGAATTTTTTCCATATATGGAACAAACGATTTTGCATTTTGTTCCGCTCTATTCAGCTTTGCAGCTGAAACCATTTCCATTGCTTTCGTAATCTGGCTCGTTTTTTTCGTCGATGTGATTCGAGTTTGTATATCACGTAATGATGCCAAAGGTTTCACCACCTTGTTTTAGAAGATCACGTGGTATGAAAGGTGAACAAATGTTCACCTTCACCTTATTGAAAGATTGTCTTAACATACCATGCTGACAATATATTATTCAGATGCAATAAATGTTTTCTTGAATTCTTCAAGTGCTGATTCGAATACGCCAGCTTCAGGAAGGCCACCAGTTGTACGGATTGATTCAAGTACTTCTTTACGGTTTGATTCTAACCATGTTAAGTACTCGTCTTCAAAGCGTGTAATATCTGATACTGGAACATCATCTAAGAAGCCTTTTGTTAATGCGTAAAGCACAGCTACTTGTTTTTCTACGCGAAGCGGTTTGTGTAAACCTTGTTTTAAGATTTCAACTGTACGCGCTCCTCGATTTAATTTTGCTTGAGTTGCTTGGTCAAGATCAGAACCGAACTGAGCAAACGATTCAAGCTCACGATAAGATGCAAGGTCTAGACGCAGTGTACCTGCTACCTTTTTCATCGCTTTAATTTGTGCAGATCCCCCTACACGTGATACAGAAAGACCAGCATTAATCGCAGGACGTACGCCTGAGAAGAATAGATCTGACTGTAAGAAAATTTGTCCGTCTGTAATCGAAATTACGTTCGTTGGGATATAAGCAGATACGTCTCCTGCTTGCGTTTCAATAAATGGAAGAGCTGTTAATGAACCTCCACCTTTTGCGTCCGATAACTTTGCCGCACGCTCTAATAAACGAGAGTGCAGATAGAATACATCCCCTGGATACGCTTCACGACCTGGAGGACGGCGTAATAGTAATGAAAGTTCACGATAAGCTGATGCTTGTTTTGTTAAGTCATCGTAGATAACAAGTACGTGCTTACCGTTATACATAAACTCTTCACCCATTGTTACTCCAGCGTATGGTGCTAAGAATAATAGTGGAGCTGGTTGTGAAGCTGATGCTGTTACAACGATTGTGTAATCTAGAGCACCGTGTTTACGTAATGTCTCTACTACGTTACGAACTGTTGATTCTTTTTGGCCAATCGCTACATAGATACATACCATATCTTGATCTTTTTGGTTTAAGATTGTATCGATTGCTACCGATGTTTTACCCGTTTGACGGTCACCGATAATTAACTCACGCTGTCCACGGCCGATCGGCACAAGTGCGTCAATCGCCTTGATACCTGTTTGAAGCGGCTCATGTACTGATTTACGATCCATAACGCCAGGTGCAGCACCTTCAATTGGACGTGTTTTTGTTGTTTCTACCGGGCCTAAGCCGTCTACTGGCTGACCTAATGAGTTAACAACACGACCGATTAACTGCTCCCCTACTGGAACTTCCATGATGCGTCCTGTACGGCGAACTTCGTCACCTTCACGAATTTCTGTATATGGTCCTAAAATAATGATACCTACATTGTTTTCTTCTAAGTTTTGTGCCATTCCCATGACACCATTTGAAAATTCAACCAGTTCTCCAGCCATGACATTGTCGAGGCCATGAGCACGTGCGATACCATCCCCAACTTGGATAACAGTACCTACATCACTCACTTTAATCTCAGACTGATAGTTTTCAATTTGCTGCTTGATCAGCGCACTAATTTCTTCAGCTTTGATGCTCATGAATTTCACCCCTATCTACGATCTGTGTGCAAGAAGTCCTCGGTGGATCGTTTCTAATTTGCTGCTAATGCTGCCATCATAGATACGATTACCAATGCGAAGCTTCACGCCGCCGATTAGGCTTTTATCTACTACGTTTGAAATATTTAACGTATGTTTTCCAACTTTTGAAGCAAATGATTGCGAGATTGCTCGTTTCTCATCTGCGCTTAAAGGTTTGACAGAATAAACAGTTGCGTCTGCCACGCCACGTACTTCGTTCGCTAGGAAACGATACTCTTGCACCATTTGGCTAACAATTTGAATGCGGTGACGCTCTAATAATAGAAGAACCGTATGTTGAACAGTTGGTGAAAGTTCAGCAAATGCCTCACTTACAAACTGTTTTTTTCGCTCAATTGTAATTTTTGGATGAGTTAATACATCCATTAATTCAGGTGTTTTAGCAAACACCTCTTCAACGATTTGTAGCTGTTCTTGCATTTCATCGATCATCTGTTTTTCTGTTGCTAATTGAAAAAGAGCTAGTGCATAGCGCTTGGCTACAGCTGGTTGACTCATCGTACATCCCCTACTTCTTGGATATATTCATGAATTAACTTCTCTTGATCTTGTTCAGAAAGTTCTTTTTCAATAACTTTCGACGCAATTAAAACAGATAATGAAGCAACTTGCTCACGTAACGCAGCAACTGCTTGATCTTTTTGCTGTTCGATTTCTTGTTTTGCTGCAGCTTTTAGACGCTCAGACTCTTCGCGTGCTGCTGCAATGATTTCTTCTTTTTTATCTTCTGCAGACTTTCTAGCGTTTTCCATCATTACTTGCACTTCTTGACGAGATTGCTTTAAGATTTCACGCTGCTCTTCAACAAGCTTCTTCGCTTCCTCATTTTGCTTTTCTGCTTCATCAATCTCACCGGCAATATGCTCTTCACGTTTTTTCATGATTCCCATTACAGGACCAAACGCGAATTTTTGAAGTAACGCAAGTAGGATAAGGAACATCACTAATTGGAAAAGAATATCTCCACCATTAATGCCTGCTGCTCCTAACACAAACATGTTCGACACGGCCATGTTCACTCCCTTCAGAGACTCCACATATATAATTTACTTCTTAAAGACATAAAGTAATGGCGAAGGTTCTTTTGAATGATCTTCGCCACATGTAACACATTATTATTTACCTTGTACCATGAATGCAATAACTACGGCGATAATTGGAAGCGCCTCAACTAAGGCAACCCCAACGAACATCATTGAAGTTAATGTACCACGTGCTTCTGGTTGGCGAGCTGTGCCTTCAATCGTCTTAGAAACGATAAGACCGTTACCAATACCAGCACCTAGTGCCGCTAAACCAATCGCAATTGCAGATGCTATTAAACCCATTTTATAAAGTCCTCCCTTAATATATATGATTTTGTTTAACTAAGTTTTGTTTTGTCCAAATTGGGTATTACTTGAACAAAGCTTTATAAATTAATGGTCGCTACTCACTTTGTGAGATAAATAAACCATCGTTAACATTGTGAAAATGAAGGCCTGAATTGCGCCTACAAAAATACTGAATCCTTGCCATAAAAGCATTGGGATAGCAGCTCCAATTGTACCTAGGAAGCCTGTTGTTGCTAAACCAGCTAGCAAGCTTAACAAAATTTCCCCAGCATAAATATTACCGTAAAGACGAAGGCCAAGCGTTAACGTATTGGCAAACTCCTCGATAATCTTAAGCGGGAATAAAAATGCCATTGGCTTGAAGTAATCTTTCGTGTATGCAGAGAAACCTCGCATTTTAATACCATAATAATGTGATAGTACAACTACCATAACGGCTAACGTCAGCGTAATTGCTGGATCAGCGGTTGGCGATTTCCACCATAAGTTATGGTCAATCACGATGGCGAATGGAAGACCCAACATATTTGACACAAAAATGTACATAAGTAAAGTTACACCTAGCGTCAAAAAGCGGCCACCTGTTTTCCAATCCATATTGCTATTAACGAGTCCTTTAACAAAATCTAAGACCCATTCAATAAAGTTTTGTGCACCGCTTGGCTTCATAGCAAGAGTACGAGTACATAAAACTGCAATTAAGAATACAATAACAGAAGCTACGGTAACCATAAGCAAGTTACTTTGACTAAAAGTAAGGCCTAGAAACTCTATAGTTGGTGATTCATGACCCAACTGTGTTCACCTCTCTTTCTATCTTCTACGCATATTTTGAACAACTAAATCTATGATAATGACAACATAATACGTCATTAATCCCACAACTACACTAATAATATGAAAGGTTTTTGGATAAGAGATGGTAATCACAACTGCGAGAGCAGCTGTTGCAAATCTTACAACAGTCCCAATTGAACGGGGCTTTTTCCCCTCATCCAACGCCTGTCCAAACTGCTCAAACTTTCTTACTAAGTTCCACAAATTATACAAACTCAGGGCGGTTCCTAAAATTAAACCTGCAAAAACAGCCTTATAACTTGTAAATCCCCAGCCGAGAACGTATAATGCTAACAAATACAATATGTATGAACGAAGTCTTGGAAAAACGTGCTGCAAATCCTGCATGAATTATTAATCTCCTGAAAAAAAATGGTGGACTGTCCGCAGCATCATAAAAACACCTGCTGCTAGCCCTGAAAGAAGGCCTAAAATCAAAAATAGTGGTTCGGTGTCAAGCCATTGATCAGCCCATCTTCCAGAGAATAAGCCAATTAAGACTGAACCTGCTAACTGTGATAGAATGATTGACACTAATGCCATCGCTTGCAAAGGATGACGGTTGCGATCTTTCATAAGCTCATACCCCTTTTGCAAAATTTTCTTTTTTCCGAATTCTCTATCGTTTTCATAGCTCAATATATGATAGAAAGGCAAAAAAATTGCTAAAAAAGGTAAAAACAGCTAATAAAATACGCAGAAATATCAACGGTTTTCACAGGTTGAAAACCTTATCATTTATATTCCCTGTAAGCATACAATAGCGTATATTTAATGTCAATGTGTTTAAGCTAAAAACTTCACAATCTCTTCTTATTGTTCACATTTCTGCCACACATAAAACCTCTTCAAATGAAAACATTTAAAGAGGTTCATTCAATCGTTATTGTACTGTGTACAACCTGCTCTTGTCTATGCTTTTTCACAAATGCAAATATTTGGTACACTCCTGGTACAAGCGATTCATCAATCGTTATTTTTCGTTTTCTCATGCCTCTTTCTACATCCACGTCAACATCTAAATACGATACAAACTGTAAAGACTGCTTATCAAAAAGAGCGACGCCTAACTGATCTGCTCCTTCAGGCAAAAACAGTTCATAGCTATACGTATTTTTCTCTTTTTCCGCTGCTACTTGCAATCCCATGACACGAGGATAATCTGGAATGCTAATCATGTACATATAGGGAAGCGAAAATGTTTCACGTGAATCATTTATTTCCAAATATCCGTCATATATACCTTTATTTTTAAAACGGGGCTGCACCGATAAAGTAACAGCTATCTCTTTTGTCTGACGGGGTGGCACCGTGACGGGTAATGGAACATCCCAGTTCACTCCTTCATCCCTTTTTGGAACGTTTAAGCGATACGTTTTTGCTTTATCAGACTGGTTATCAATTTTAAAAGATAAAACTTTCTTTGATGGACGCGTAAAAATACCAAAAGATAAAGAAGATGGATAAAACAAAGATTCTGCTGTGACGGCTTTTGCTATTTGAATTCTTCCCGCTCCTTGTTCATATACGCGATACGTTTGACCGTTTAGCTGCTGCATTACTTTACTGGTGTTCATCAATGAAGCTTTGACTTGTTCAGGAGACCAGTTCGGGTGAGCTTGTAAAATCAGCGCACACGCTCCAGCTACATGGGGCGCAGCCATACTTGTGCCATGCATGCGTTCATATCCTCCAGGAACTGTACTATTAATGAAGTAACCTGGTGCGACGACGTCTGGTTTGATTCCCCAAGTAGTCGTTACAGGCCCTCTTGAACTGAAAGATGTGAGCAAGTCTTGCACCACTTGCTGCCCAGTGCGTAAGTACGGTTGTTGAGACTGAATGTGTTGGCTAATGGTGTCACCGCTTTTTTTACTTACCCATATCACGGGAATATTTACTGACTCTTTTAGTTTACTGACTATGCTTTTTTCTGTCGGGCTATATAAAATAACCGCTTTTGCTCCCGCCTGTTCAGCTTGTTTAATCTTTTTTTGAACCGCATTTCCTTCTGCTTTTAGCAAAATGACGTTACCCGACGCATGCTTTTGCTCTTTGGAATCTTCTTCATTTATTACACGCAGCGTTTGATTAAATGTCCATGGACGAGACCCTTCTACTGGCGCCATCATAATTTTTTCTTTGTTAAATCCAATTGTTAGAAATTGAACTGTTGTCGGAGAAACAGAAGCGCCAACGGAAATAGCTTTTCCCGCTGTACCCGGAGAGCCCACCGTCCATAAACCTGGACCTGAATTGCCGCTAGATGTAACCGTTACAATTCCTTTTTCAACAGCTCGATCTAACGCTAAGCTTGTTGGTAAATCAGGGCCATTCACATCATTTCCTAATGATAAATTAATAATATCTACATCATCTTGAATTGCTTTTTCAATAGCTAGAATAACACTTTCAGACGTTCCAGCTCCTCCAGGTCCAAGAGCTCGGTATGCATAGATTTCCGCTTGGGGTGCTACGCCTGTAATATTCCCATTCGCTGCAATAATACCAGCTACATGAGTACCGTGCAGAGTCGGTTCTCCTTGCTCACGAGTGGTTTCCATCGGCTCATAATCTTCATCTATTACATCGTAACCCCCTCTGTAGGTTTGTTTTAAATCAGGATGAGAATAATCAACCCCCGTATCGATAACGCCTACTTTGATCCCTTTTCCTGTTAAGCGCTGATTGTGAGTATCAAACAAGCCTCTTACCTGTTCTGAGCCAATGAACGTTACGCTATTTTCTTCTGTAACCTGATAGTTTTTAATAGAATGTGAACTAATAATAGATGGATTCTGAGATAGTTTTTCCAAATCCGAGATGGAGCCGTTTAATGAAAGTCCTGTAAACACCGTGTGAAATTCGCTCTTAATCTTTATATTAGGATAATTTTTTTGTAGCTGACTTTTAAATTTCGTGAATTTTTCTTTTTTAATCATCACAATGATTGATTTTTCCTGATGATTCATTTCTTGTTTTATAGAAGGAAATGTCGGATTGAGCGACATTTGCCCTCCCCCACTCCCCAATATAAAGCTAATCATTAACCATTTAATCCACATAAAAAAACACCTCTCACACTATCGTGTCTCAAAGAGACGCTTTTCATGTGAAAGGTGTTTAGAAATCTTACGAAAGCGGATTAAAAGCTTCCGGTCTGTTTTCACGGCGGTTGAAATAGTAGCTAATAGCATCACAAATGCGTTTAGAAGCTAAGCCGTCTCCGTAAGGATTCGATGCTTGTGACATTTGCTTATATACGCCTTCATCTATTAACAGCTCTTTTGCTAGCGTATAAATCGTTTCTTCTTCCGTGCCTGCTAGTTTGAGCGTTCCTGCTTCAATTCCTTCCGGGCGCTCTGTTGTATCGCGAAGTACCAATACAGGTACGCCTAATGAAGGAGCTTCTTCTTGAACACCGCCCGAATCTGTCAAAATAATATGAGCGCGCTCAGCGAAGTTATGGAAGTCAATTACATCTAACGGTTCAATTAAATGAATGCGCGGGTCATTTCCTAAGATATCGTTTGCTGTTTCTCTAACTACTGGATTCAAATGAACAGGATACACAACTTGCACATCTTCATGTTCATCTACAATACGCTTAACAGCACGGAACATATTTTTCATTGGTTCGCCTAAATTTTCGCGGCGATGTGCCGTTAACAAAATAAGACGATCATCTCCCAATTTCGTTAACACTTCATGCTCATATGTCTCTTTTACTGTTGTTTTTAACGCATCGATAGCTGTATTTCCAGTCACAAAGATTCGCTCTTCTTTTTTGTTCTCTGCTTGCAAATTAGCTGCAGACTTATCTGTTGGAGCAAAGTGCAAATCAGCGAGAACACCTGTAAGCTGACGGTTCATTTCTTCCGGGTATGGAGAATATTTATTCCATGTGCGCAAACCTGCTTCAACATGCCCGACCTGAATCTGATTATAAAAAGCTGCTAGCCCAGCAATAAACGTCGTAGTTGTATCACCGTGTACAAGTACCATGTCCGGCTTTACTTTTTTCATTACGTCGTCCAAGCCTTGTAATCCTCTGGTCGTTACGTCCATAAGGGTTTGGCGATCCTTCATAATGTTCAGGTCATAGTCAGGCTGAATGTCAAAGATGCTCAATACTTGGTCTAACATTTCACGGTGCTGAGCCGTTACTGTAACAATTGCTTCGAACTCTTCTGGTCGCTTTTTAAGCTCTAATACTAGAGGAGCCATTTTAATTGCTTCTGGTCTTGTCCCGAATATCGTCATTACTTTAATTGGCTGCTTCATGTTCATCACCCAAATCTACAAATTATTTTGTACCGAATAAACGATCCCCTGCATCACCTAAACCTGGAACAATATATCCATGGTCATTTAATTTTTCATCTAATGCTGCAATGTAAATATCTACGTCAGGGTGTGCTTCTTTTACAATTTCCACGCCTTCAGGAGCAGCAATTAAACACATAAATTTAATGTTTTTAGCGCCTCTTTTTTTCAGAGAGTTGATTGCTTCTACAGCTGACCCTCCTGTTGCAAGCATAGGATCTACTACAATAAAGTCACGCTCTTCTACATCATTAGGTAGCTTTACATAATATTCAACAGGCTGTAATGTTTCTGGATCACGATATAAGCCAACGTGTCCAACTTTAGCAGCTGGCATTAGTTTTAAAAATCCATCTACCATGCCGATACCAGCACGAAGAATTGGAACGATACCAAGCTTTTTCCCTGCAATAACTTTTGACTTTGTTTTGCAAACCGGTGTTTCAATTTCAACATCTTCTAGCGGTAAATCACGTGTTGCTTCAAAAGCCATTAAGCTTGCCACTTCATCAACTAATTCACGAAACTCTTTCGTTCCCGTTTTTACATCGCGTATGTAAGTTAATTTGTGTTGAATAAGCGGGTGATCAAATACGTATACTTTGCCCATTGATATCTCTCCTTATATATAAAGATGTACACATTAAAATACCATTCAACGAATTGAATGGTACGTACTAGTAAAAACATATCTCTTGCTAATTAAATTTATACATTGCATTCATTTTACAGAAAAAAGTTTTTGAGTTCAAGCATTATTCAAAAAATGATTGGATTGCTACCACTTTCTCCATAAAAAAACAGGCACAAAGGCCTGTCTCTCTTAAAGTGATTTATACATTTCAAACTTGCTTGTTAAAGCTTCAACACGTGTTTTAGCTTCAGCTAACTTTTCTTCATCTTCAATATTTTTAAGCGTTAATCCGATGATAGAAGCAATTTCATCCATCTCTTCTAAGCCAAATCCGCGAGTTGTAACCGCAGCTGTACCAATACGGATACCGCTTGTTACAAATGGGCTTTGCTCATCATAAGGAATTGTATTTTTGTTTGTTGTAATACCTACATCATCAAGCGCTTTTTCAGCTACTTTACCTGTCAAATTCATTGAGCTTACGTCGATTAACACAAGGTGATTGTCTGTTCCTTCAGATACAAGAGCAAATCCTTCTTTCTTTAATCCTTCTGCTAAACGATTAGCATTGTCGATGATATTTTGAGCATAGTGCTTAAACTCATCTTGTAATGCTTCACCAAATGCTACTGCTTTTGCAGCGATAACGTGCATCAATGGACCACCTTGAATACCAGGGAAGATCGACTTATCAATCTTTTTCGCAAATTCTTCTTTACATAAAATCATACCGCCGCGTGGTCCGCGTAGTGTTTTATGTGTTGTAGTTGTAACGAAATGAGCATGTGGCACAGGATTTTGATGAAGTCCTGCAGCTACTAGACCAGCAATATGAGCCATGTCTACCATTAAATAAGCGCCTACTTCATCAGCGATTTCACGGAAACGCTTGAAGTCGATTGCGCGTGGATATGCGCTTGCACCAGCCACAATTAATTTTGGTTTGTGTGTACGAGCTTTTTCTAATACGTCATCGTAGTTAATGCGATGTGTTTCGCGATCTACACCATATTCGATGAAATTGTACTGAACACCACTAAAGTTAACAGGACTTCCGTGCGTTAAGTGACCGCCGTGCGATAAATTCATACCAAGTACTGTGTCTCCAGCCTCTAAAACAGTGAAGTATACAGCCATGTTTGCTTGTGCACCTGAGTGAGGTTGAACGTTCACGTGCTCTGCTCCGAAAATTTCTTTTGCACGATCACGAGCTAAGTCTTCTACTACATCCACGTGTTCACAACCACCGTAGTAACGTTTAGCTGGATAGCCTTCAGCATATTTATTTGTTAAAACTGAACCTTGTGCTTCCATTACCGCTGTTGTTACAAAGTTTTCTGAAGCAATTAGCTCAATCTTAGTACGTTGTCTTTGTAATTCATCCTTGATCGCATTATAAACTGCTGGATCTTGTTGCATTAGTTGTTTCTCCATCAAAATCCTCTCCTCGTTTCGTATTCGCAATGTTCGTTATTTGTTAATTCAACTACATTGTAACATGATTTATTTAGAATAAAAAAGAAAAAATGTGTATTATTTTAATATATTTAATTACGAAAGTTCGTAAAACGCTCTCATTCCACCGATTAGTTTTGGACGCGTCTTTGCTAAAGTAACATGAGCGTGTCCAACTGCGTTCAACGTACAACGAACGGGTACTGCGACATGCTTTAAATGCATACCAATGAATGTATCTCCAATATCAATCCCAGCATCAGCTTTAATAAACTCTACTAAAACAGGATCTTTAAGCTGGCCATAGGCCTGTGTAGCCATTGCTCCACCTGCTTTATGAATAGGAACAACACTAACGATTTCTAAGCGTTCTTTACGAGCTAATTCTCTTTCTACTACCAGTGCTCGATTAAGATGTTCACAGCATTGAAATGCTAAGTGGACACCCGTTTTTTTTCGAAAATCTGCTAGTGTATCAAAGATCATTTCTGCAACTTCCATTGCGCCTGCGGTTCCTATTTTTTCACCAATTACCTCGCTTGTACTGCATCCAATGACAAGTGTATGTTCTGAAGATAACTGCACTTGTGCTGAAAAATCAGATAAAACTGTTTCCAACTGCTCTTTCCATTTCGTAAGTTCAGACACGTTTTTCTTCCTTTCTTCCATTGAATACGTTCACATTATGCCGTTACTGTTGCATCACTTTGCTGCTCATACTGTTTAATTTTATTCACGCGATTTTCATGTCGCCCGCCTTCAAATTCTGTCGTTAACCAAATTTTCGCAATTTCACGTGCAAGTCCCGGCCCAATGACGCGTTCACCCATTGCTAAAATGTTGCTATCATTATGTTCTCTTGTGGCTTTTGCACTAAACGTATCATGCACTAGAGCGCAGCGAATTCCCTTTACTTTATTAGCTGCTATGCTCATACCGATGCCTGTTCCGCAAATAAGAATGCCTCGACTTACTTCTTGGCTCGCCACTTTTTGAGCAACGGGAAGTGCATAATCCGGATAATCGACAGATGCTGAGCATTCACACCCTAAATCCACATATTCAATATTTAATTCTTCCATTAAAGAGATAATTTCCTGTCGTAAATTTATACCGCCGTGGTCAGATGCAATAGCTACTTTCATCTTTGTTTCCTCCTCATACATACCTTCATCTTCTATTAATTTTTGTTCAGTTTAAGTCTGCAAAAATTTATGGGACCTTTTATAATTTGTCGACTATTTTGTTAATCATACGCTCTAACTCTTCTAAAGTCTGTTCGTACGTCTGTAATGATCCGCCAAACGGATCAGATACTTCACCTTGCTCGCCGGCAAATTCTTTTAGCGTAAATAATTTATCACTTACGTATGGAGCTTGGTTCAAAATTAGCATTTTATGCTGCTCCGTCATCGTAAAAATATAAGTAGCCCACATCAATTGTTCTTCCGTTAATGCTGCCGAAGCATGAGAACAAGCTATGCCTTTCTGTTGAAGGGCAACTTGTGCATGAACAGAAGCTTCACTTCCATTTGAAGCGAATACGCCTGCAGACTTCACGTTTATTCCATCTATTTTTTTAGCTTTCAGCAACGCTTCTGCCATAGGGCTGCGGCACGTGTTTCCTGTACATACAAATAAGATGTTTTTCAAGATACATCCTCCCTTGCTTTCACTATGTGCGACTATGTTGATATTCCACCCTATTGTATCTCTATTGCTTGCATAAATCCAGTTAGCTTTTTTGGGTGTTTTTTATCCATAATCTCTTTATTTATCTTGAAAAAAACACCTTCGCTTTCCTTTTTTTATTGCTGTAATCTAAAAGAAGCAAAAAAAGACCATAACCTGCATGGTCATGGTCCTTTACCTATTTATATATAGTTAAAAAGGTAATAGCAATTTGATGCCAAAAGCTAATAAAATGCTCCCGCCCAGTGCCTCACTATATGAACCAAGCCAGCCTTGTACTCTTCTGCCGAGCAACAGTCCTAACCAAGTTAATAGCATACTCACTACGCCAAAAACAATAATGGTCAAAAACGTTCTTGCCCCAAAAATACCTAAGCTAAGTCCAACAGAAAAACTATCTAGACTCACGCTGAGCGCAAAAAATAACAGTCCAAAGCCAACTGGTTTGATAAACGGCGTATCGTCATGCTTAAAGGAGGAATAAATCATCTGCGCCCCAAGAATCAGCAATAAAATTCCACCGCCATAGGTAGCAAACATTCCAAGTTTATCAGACAAAAGTCGTCCAATAAACATGCCCAATAGCGGCATCCAAATATGAAATATACCGATAACAACACCAATGTAGAAAATTTGGCGAAAGCGTAAACGAATTAACCCCATTCCCAAACCAACTGAGAAAGCATCCATTCCTAAGGCAAACGCCATAATGACTAACGTGATCATTTCACTAATTAACTGAGATACATTCATCTTTACCCTCCTCGGACGTGCTCCTATTTCAAAATATGCACATTCGAAAAGGTTTAGAAGATGAATTTTATTGCTTAATCACGTGATGTCCTGCAGCTTTCATTAATCGATTCATAACGGCATGACCGACTCCTTCTTCAGAAAAACTTTCACTAACGATAATATCTACATCGCACTCATTAAATGAACGAAGAGACTCATATAAGTGGCTAGCAACCGTCTCTAAATTTGAGCGAGATCCACATGTAATGACGGCATCGGCTTTATACACATCTTCATGTTCAGATGTCGTTAATACCCCTACTCGCTTACCCTGATCTTGATAGTGATCAATAATAGATTGGAAAAAATCTGAACTGCCGTCAACAATGACAAGCGGTGCATCAGGTGCGTAATGCGTATATTTCATACCTGGAGATTTTGGCGCTTCTTTATCACTTATTAACGCTCGATCTACTTTTACGGGACCAATTACACTTTCTAACTCTTTCTGAGTAATGCCGCCTGGACGTAAAATAATAGGAATCTCTTCAGTACAATCAAGGACAGTCGACTCTACTCCTACCCCTGTCGCTCCTCCGTCTACAACTCCGCTAATACGCCCTTCTAAATCATTCATCACGTGGTGAGCTAAAGTGGGGCTTGGCTTGCCGGAGAGGTTTGCACTAGGAGCCGCGATAGGCAAAGCCACTTTTTTCAATAATGCAAGAGCTACCGGATGTGATGGCATTCTCACTGCAATGCTGTTTAAACCAGCCGTAACCTTATCTGAAACTTGATCTTTTTTAGGTAATATCACGGTAAGAGGACCTGGCCAAAAAGCATCAATCACTTTCTCTGCTTTTGAAGGAATTGACTCTACAAATGTATGCAGCTGCTCTTTATCTCCAATATGAACAATAAGAGGGTTATCACTAGGACGTCCTTTTGCTGCAAAAATTTTATCCACAGCTTTATCCGATGTTGCATCTCCTCCTAATCCATACACCGTCTCTGTAGGAAAAGCAACCACTTCGTGGTTGCGCAGCAAATCTGCTGCTTCTTCTATCTGTGGATAAATATCTTTTTCGTTCATAAAATTATCCACAACCCATAACTTAGTTTCCATCTTCTTCAACTCCTTTTTCTTTCTATATCTAGGTTTTTTTTACTTTAAAAGTACAATATGTATCAAAAACAGTAAAATACATGCATTCATTATATCAGCAAACAAGCTTTATCCACAAAATGTGGATAAAGCTTAGATTTTTGTGAATAACATTGTGGATACCCCATTAAAATGATTTATCCACATTTCCTTTTAACTAGCTGCATAAAACATCACGTAGACATCCTTAGGATTTGGTAACTGTTTTAAATACGAATGTTCTTTTAACAAATCAGGTAGAGCACTATAAGATGTTTGCTGAAAATTCATCATTTGAAAAAAATGCAGAGAGGATGCCTTATTTGTTAGTAAATATAGTTGCTTCACACCATGCTTTTGAGCCAGCTGAACGATACTTTTAAATAGCAGCAGAATATCAGATTGCATCAAAGAAGGTGACACGACAAGGGAGCGAAGAATTCCGTCCATGCCTTCTTTTTCAAACCCAACTGTTGCTAGCAGCTCGCCTTCTTCACTTTCCATGATGACAAATTGATGAATATGTTCTTCTACACCCGCTGTGCTAATACCCGCTTTTTGTAAAAACTTCTGAATTCGAATATAATCATTTTCACTGGCAATTTTTAATTGTTCTCTCATTTTAATCACCTCAACTTGTTTTCTAGTAACAAATCTATGAGATGGTTAAAAAAAGTAGAACTGAATTTTATTTTTAATGATTCTATTAATTAAATACGGACGATACCCATTCTACTACAAAAAACTTAACTTCTACAGAATCTTCTTTCGATTTAGCATCAGCTTTTTTCTTAGATGAAACAGACTTTTCAGCTTCCTTACTTTCCTTTTTCTCAGCCTTAGCGCTTGTTTCTTCTTTCGCTGTGTTGCTTGTATCCTTTGCAGCTGCTTCTTTAGAAGATGCCGTTGGTTGAGAAGGTTCCTCAGCTTTCTGCTTAATAGAATCCGATGTAATAGTTGCAGATTGAATTTCTGTCTTCACTGCGGGTTCTTTACTTTCAGCCGACGTATCATCTGTTTTGTCTGCAGATTTTAATTCAGAAGCTGCTGGTTTTTCTTTTTCTACCTTTGGTTCTTCTTCAGATGGCTCTGGCGCTTTTACCGCTTCACCGTTTGAAAAATCTAAGAAGCATAAAGGAGGAAATAGTACACACCACCAGTTTGCTCCTTCTCCTTTACCAAGAGTAATAAGCACGGCTTCATACTCACCTGCTGGATATAAAAACTGACCGTACAGCTTAGTAGGAAACTCTACTTTTCCGAATTTAACGTGAACAGATTCATTTACGCCTTCTTCTTTTAGCACTTCTTTCGCAATTGTCTCAAGCGCTGGCAAATTTTCTTTAATTGTTTTTCGAGCTACAGTTACAGATGTTAAATCTTTTACCCATTCTGTAATTTGTTCGTTCACACGGTCACGAATCAGACGTTTTACGTACTGATCTTTTTCACCGTCGCTGTTTGCTAAAATACGCAGTCGAATTGCCTCGTCTGGAATGACTGCAGGCTGATCTGCCTGCACTTGGTTATGTGTATATATAAGTTGAGCATTTGCTCCAATAATTAATAAAATAAAATAAATGATAGCATATTTCTTCATTTCGGCCACCGCCCTTTCATAGGAACAGTATGGCCGAAAGCAAGATATCTTAAACTAGTAATTTAGTAAAAAAATGCATGATTTTCAAAAACCAAAGGGAAAATCATTCCCTCTGATTTTTTTAGTTATCACGAAGTTGTGCAAAAACCATTCGATCTTTTCCATTAATATCATATACACATTCTACAAAAGCTGTCGGAAACGTTTTTTGCAGCATCTCAGCTACATCTTTTGTCTGTCCGGCCCCGACCTCAAATCCAATAATACTGTTTGACTTCGTCACATATGGCAACTCTTCCATAAAACGTCGATAAAAATCCAGACCATCTTTTCCACCAAAAAGAGCTCGATTTGGCTCATGATCTTTTACCACTGTGGACAATTCATCATCTGCTGGAATATAAGGCGGATTAGACACAATTACATCAAATTTCTGATTTGATGATAGGAATGGTTGTAATAAATCTCCCTGTATAAACGTGACAGCAGCGTCCAGATTTTGAGCATTCTCCTTGGCTACATTTAAAGATTCTATAGCTATATCTGTTGCTGTAACATTGACGCTGTCAAGCTCCAACGCTAAAGTGATAGCAATCGCCCCACTTCCCGTTCCAATATCGACAAGCTCAATAGACTGGTGTTGAAATTCTTTTTTCATTCGAGAAATCATTCCATATACGAGCTCTTCTGTTTCCGGTCTTGGAATTAATACATGTTCGTTTACAATAAATGAACGTCCGTAAAATTCTTCTGTCCCGATGAGATATTGTACAGGCATCCCTGCTTTATGAGCATGGACATCTTGTTCAAATCTTTTTAGCGTTTCTTCTTCTAGTTCTTCCTGCAGAGCACCTAGCAAATGAGTTCTCGTCATCTGTAAGTGATGGCGAAGCAAGAGTTCTCCCGCGTTTTCATCTCGCTTTGCCTCTTTCAAAAAAGAAGAAGCCCACTTAAGGGCTTCAAATACTTTCATTAGTTCGAATCTTCCATTCGGCGCGCTTGGTCTTCCATTACTAATGCATCGATGATTTCATCAAGCTTGCCTTCTAAGATTTGATCTAGCTTTTGAATCGTCAGACCAATACGGTGGTCCGTTACGCGATTTTGCGGGAAATTATACGTACGGATACGCTCAGAGCGATCTCCTGACCCAACTGCTTGTTTGCGCGTTGCATCGTACTCTGCTTGTGCTTCTCGCTGGAATTTGTCGTACACGCGAGCACGCAATACTTTCATTGCTTTTTCTTTATTTTTAATCTGAGACTTTTCATCTTGACATGATACCACTGTATTTGTTGGTAAATGTGTTAAACGAACTGCCGACATCGTCGTATTAACACTTTGGCCACCAGGTCCACTTGAAGCAAATGTATCTACACGGATGTCTTTTTCATGAATGTCCACTTCAACTTCTTCCGCTTCAGGAAGACAGGCTACCGTTGCTGTAGATGTATGAATACGACCGCCTGATTCTGTTTCAGGAACTCGCTGAACACGGTGTGCACCGTTTTCAAATTTCATCTTTGAGTACGCACCTTTACCGTTAATCATAAAGATAATTTCTTTATAACCGCCTACTCCAGTAGTCGTTGCTTCCATTACTTCTGTTTTCCAGCCTTGTGATTCAGCAAAACGAGAATACATGCGGTACAAATTAGCTGCAAATAACGCTGCTTCATCTCCACCAGCCGCTCCACGAACCTCCATGATTACGTTTTTATCATCGTTTGGATCTTTTGGAATTAATAAAATACGTAGCTTTTCAACTAGCTCTTCTTGCTGCGTTTCTAACTCGGCAATTTCTTCTTTGACCATGTCGCGCATATCTGCATCAAGCTTATCTTCAAGCATCGTTTTCGCTTCTGATAACTGCTCTTTCACATCTTTGTATTCCTGATAAGCGGCTACCGTTTGTTGTATATCTGATTGTTCCTTCGAATATTCTCTCAACTTAGAGGGGTTGTTTACGATCTCAGGGTCACTCAGAAGTTCGTTTAACTTCTCATAGCGCGCCTCTACCGCTTCTAAACGATCAAACACGTCATTCACCTCATTCTTTATCCATAACATTGTAATTATAGTATAGCTTTAAAATAGAGTCAAAACCTTGTTAATACACGTATATGAACAAAAAAACAGAACTGCGCGTTCTGTTTTTATCATCATAAAATTCTTGCTTTATTTTTCGACCATTTCGCTTGAGTCCACAGACACAGCCTGTCCTTTGGACTTTTGCACAACGTGGCAATGACGACATCTTGGTTCGTACGATTCAGACGCACCGACTAAAATAATAGGGTCGTCATAAGAAGCAGGCTCACCGTTAATCAAACGCTGCGTACGGCTCGCAGGAGAGCCACATGAAGCGCATACGGCCTGTAGCTTTGTTACCGATTCTGCAATAGCCATTAACTGGGGCATTTGTCCAAAAGGTTCACCTTTGAAGTCTTGGTCTAACCCTGCTACAATCACACGAAAGCCTTGATCTGCTAAAGATTGAACAATTTCTAAAATATCTGTGTCAAAAAACTGTACTTCATCTATCGCTACTACGTCTGTCTCTTCATTTACTCGCTTTAAAATATCGCGCGATGCTGAGATTGAATAAGCCATAACAGATGTACCATTATGTGAAACGACAGCTTCTTCACTATATCGATTATCAATTGCAGGCTTGAACACTTGTGCTTTTTGTTTAGCAAACTGCGTACGGCGCACACGTCGAATCAACTCTTCTGATTTCCCTGAAAACATACTGCCACAAATTACTTCTATCCAACCGCTTTGTTTCATTACGTACACCACTGCGGGACTCTCCCTTCTTCTCGTTCCGTTTCTGAGCGAACCGCTACTAACTTAATCTACGTCTTCTATGTAGATCTTATTCCTATGATAAAGTACCCACTTTTTTATCAAGCAGACACTGTTTTTCTACTTTTTTAAGCAAAAAAACAGGCAAGAAGTTAAGCTACTTGCCTGTTTGTTTCGACAATGTGATTATTTAAGACCGTATTTTTTGTTGAAGCGATCAACACGGCCACCAGCTTCAGCGAATTTTTGACGACCAGTGTAGAATGGGTGACATTCAGAACAAGTCTCAACGCGGATCTCTTCTTTTACAGAACCACTTTCAAATTCGTTTCCGCAAGTACATTTAACCATAACTGTTTTATAGTTTGGATGAATTCCTGTTTTCATTCGTTTCATCTCCTTCCGCCCTGAATCATTCTGAAACAGAGTTTATTGATAAAGATAGTGATGAAATAATAACTATTTCACTGTGTACTTTATCAACACACATGATGAAATTATAACAAGGGTTGTATGCTTTTGCAACCACATGTTTTATAACTTATCGTTTATTTGCTAGAAGCGTTTTTTTCTCTTCCGTTAACATCGAAAAGAACTCTTCATTTGTCTTTGTTTGACGTAAACGTTTTAAGAATTTTTCTGCAAAATCAGGAGCATCTGCCATTGATTTACGAATTGCCCATAAGTGGTCTAAATGCTCTTTTGGAATTAACAGCTCTTCTTTACGTGTGCCTGAACGACGAATGTCAATCGCAGGGAAGATACGTTTTTCAGCTAGTGAACGATCTAGATGCAGTTCCATGTTACCTGTACCTTTAAATTCTTCATAAATAACATCATCCATACGAGAGCCTGTATCAATTAAGGCTGTTGCTAGAATGGTTAAGCTGCCTCCATCTTCAATGTTACGCGCAGCTCCAAAGAATCGTTTTGGACGATGAAAAGCAGCTGGATCAATACCTCCTGATAGTGTACGACCGCTCGGTGGAATAACTAAGTTATAAGCACGAGCAAGTCTTGTAATGCTATCCATCAAAATGACAACATCTTTTTTGTGTTCGACAAGTCTCATCGCACGTTCAAGGACAAGTTCCGCTACTTTAATGTGATTTTCTGGCACTTCGTCAAATGTAGAACTGACAACATCACCGTCAACCGAACGCTCAATGTCCGTTACTTCTTCAGGACGCTCATCAATAAGAAGAACAATCAATTCCGCATCAGGATGATTGGTTGTAATGCTATTGGCAATTTCTTTTAACAGCATCGTTTTACCTGCCTTTGGCGGCGCAACAATTAGTCCCCTTTGCCCAAATCCAATTGGTGAAATCAAGTCAATAATACGCGTAGAGAAACTTCTTGGCTGAGTTTCTAGCAGCATTTGCTCATTTGGATAAATCGGGGTTAGTGCTGGAAAATGTACGCGTTCTTTTGACGTTTCTGGGTCTTCTCCGTTTACTGCTTCTACATGCAGTAACCCGTAGTAGCGCTCATTTTCTTTCGGAGGACGAACTTTCCCCGATACCTTGTCTCCATTACGCAGATCGAAGCGACGAATTTGTGAAGCTGAGATATAAATATCTTCTGAACTCGGTGAATAGTTAATTGGTCGTAAGAAACCGAATCCTTCTGACTGAATAATTTCAAGAACGCCTTCCATAAATAAAAGCCCATCTTGTTCAGCTTGAGCCTTTAAAATAGCAAAGACAAGTTCTTTTTTCGTTAATTTACTATAGTACGAAACTTTATACTCACGAGCATGTTCATATAGCTCTTTTAATTTCATATTTTCTAAACTGGATAATGTTAAGTTCATTAGGACACCACGCTTTATAATGAATAATTTTTAACCGTTCCTCCCATATTAAATTCAAATATAAAATTGAGAGATGATATGGATGGAATAAATCTGTGAAAATGGAGAATATAACCTTTGAAGTATAATAAGTAGAATCAATTGATTAACCATACACTTTTAGAAGAATAATTCCGACATAAAACCATTTATATTATCTTGATAAATTTAACGTAGCAATTTATATTCTAACCTTTTTCTATCTTTTTAATCAATCTTTTTTTACTTTAGAAGATGAATAAAAAAAAGGAAATTTAATAGCTTAAGAGAAGCAAGGAAAACCTTTTCATAATTTCACATTAAAGGAAATAAACTGGACGTTAAAATAAGAAGTGAAATTTATCTTTTAGCTTCCCCTTTTTATCTATTTACCCTATTCATAAATATATAAGCTACACAGACATAGAAGAACGTTCCTACACCTGTGTAGCTTATTTAACGGCTCATTTCTAGAATTTACTTTCCTGACTGTTGTGCAATTTGCCTCTATGAATTTTGAAATTGTTCAATTTCTTCTTGAGTCATCTCTTCACGCCAAATCATTGCCCCTAAATCCGATAGCTTGTCTACTAAATGGCTGTAACCTCGGTCAATGTGCTCTAAACCCGTTACTTCTGTAATCCCTTTGGCCATTAAGCCTGCGGTTACAAGGGCTGCTCCTGCTCGTAAGTCCGACGCTTTCACACGTGCACCTTGTAAGTGAATGGGACCATTAATAATAGCTGAACGTCCTTCTACCTTAACAGATGCATTCATTCGTCTCAGCTCGTCAATATGCTTAAACCTTGCACCGTAAATTGTATCTGTCACAACGCTTGTACCTGATGCTCTTGTTAGAAGCGTCGTGAATGGCTGCTGTAAATCAGTTGGAAAACCTGGATATACTAACGTTTTAATATCTACGGGCTTCAACAGCTGACGAGTCGCTACGAGAATCTGATCTGAGCTTGTTTCGATATGAATACCCATTTCCCGCATTTTAGCCGTTAATGACTCTAGGTGCTGAGGGATAACGTTGTCAACAACAACTTCTTTTCCCATACTCGCTCCCATAATCATATACGTGCCTGCTTCAATTCGGTCTGGAATGATGGAATGACGGCATCCTTTTAATTGATCTACGCCATCAATTCGAATAACGTCCGTCCCTGCACCTTTAATACGGGCACCCATACTTGTCAGTAACGTAGCTACATCGATAATTTCAGGCTCTTTAGCAGCATTCTCGATAACGGTACGCCCTTTTGCTCTCACAGCAGCTAGCATGATATTGATTGTTGCTCCTACGCTCACAACGTCTAAATAAATTCGAGCACCAATCAGTTCATCAGCTCGAATGTAAATAGCTCCTTGCTCATTTGTTACTTTCGCGCCAAGAGCTTCAAAGCCTTTAATGTGCTGATCGATTGGTCTTGGACCAAGGTAACAGCCTCCTGGAAGACCAACTACCGCTTTTTTAAAGCGTCCCAACATCGCCCCCATTAAATAATAAGAAGCGCGTAATTTTTTTACTTTTCCGTTCGGTAAAGGCATTGCAACCATTCCGGATGGATCTACTGTTAATTCGTCGTTATCAATGGTTACTTTCCCACCAATTTCTTCAACTAAATCCCCTAATAACTGCACGTCTGAAATATCAGGCAGACCTTCAATTGTAACAGGTGACTCGGCTAAAATTGTTGCTGGAATAAGCGCAACGGCACTATTTTTAGCACCACTGACGCGGACGGATCCACTTAAGGTAAAGCCACCTTGTATTTTTAACTTTTCCATTTATAGCTCCCTTCTAGTGAAAGAAAGTTTCTCACCTAGTAATTGAGGAAAATTTTGGTACAAAGAATACCTAAAAGAATGGTTATTTTTCCTATTACCTACTAGTGTACACGAAAATGAAAAAATCATGTATAGTTTCGACAAGATAAAAGAAAAATATGGCATTCACCTGTCAGGATGGTAAATGCCACACAAATTTATACATGTTTAGACATTTCGTTTTTCCCAATCTGCTAAAAATTGGTCAATTCCTGCATTTGTTAACGGATGTTTGAACAATTGCATTAAAACTTTGTAAGGAATTGTCGCAATATGTGCTCCATTTTTTGCAGCTTCTGTTACGTGCATCGGATGACGAATAGATGCTGCAATAATTTCGGATGGAATGTCATGAATTGCAAAAATATCTGCAATATCTGAGATTAAATCGAGGCCATTAAAACCAATATCGTCTAACCTTCCCAAGAAAGGCGATACGTAAGTAGCACCTGCTCTTGCTGCCATTAACGCTTGGTTAGCTGAGAAAATAAGCGTAACGTTTGTCTTAATACCTAAACTAGTAAATTCTTTTACTGCTTTTAAGCCATCTGGAGTCATCGGTACCTTGATTGTAATATTCGGCGCAATCGCAGCAAGCTCTTTTCCTTCGCGAATCATGCCTTCTGCATCAAGCGCAATCACTTCTGCACTTACAGATCCTTCAACGAACTCTGTAATTTCACGAAGACGATCTTCAAACGTGATGTTCTCTTTAGCTACTAAACTAGGATTTGTTGTAACCCCCGCTAACAAACCTAATGAATGCGCTTCCTTAATCTCGTCTAAATTAGCCGTATCAATAAAAAACTTCATGAATGCCATCCCCCTGTGTTATGTATTCAGAATGATAAGAAAATTATAGTAAAAATAAAACCGCCTTACAATAAAAATAAGACGGTTTTATTTTTCAGACTCAACTAACTGCAAACAGGCCATCCGAAGATTTCAAATTATGCTTTGTTAGAAGAACCGAATTCACGCATTTTACCTTGAACCGTTTCTTTGATTGCTTCGCGAGCAGGTCCTAAGTATTTACGTGGATCATATTGTTCAGGTTGCGCAGCTAATACTTCACGAACAGCTTTAGCTGAAGCAATTTGGTTTTCAGTGTTTACGTTGATTTTAGCAGTACCTAAAGAAACTGATTTTTGGATATCTTTTGTTGGAATACCAGTTCCACCGTGTAGAACTAATGGTAAGCCTGTACGATCTCCGATTTCTTTCATTTCAGCAAAACCTAGGTTTGGTTCACCTTTGTATGGTCCGTGAACTGATCCTAATGCTGGAGCTAAGCAATCGATACCTGTACGGTTAACAAGTTCTTCACACTCGTTAGCATCTGCATAGATAACACCCTCAGCAATAACGTCGTCTTCTTGTCCACCAACAGTTCCTAGTTCTGCTTCTACAGATACTCCGTGGAAGTGAGCTAGTTCAACTACTTTAGAAGTAATTGCAATGTTTTCTTCAAATGGGTGGTGAGAAGCATCGATCATTACAGAAGTGAATCCAGCATGGATTGCTTTTGCACATGATTCAAAGCTTGAACCGTGGTCTAAGTGAATTGCAACTGGTACTTGAACGTCGTAATCTTCGATTAGAGCTTCAACCATTGCTACAACAGTTTTGAAACCGCCCATGTAGCGTGCTGCACCTTCAGATACACCAAGAATAACTGGAGAGTTTTCTTCTTTTGCTGCTTGAAGAATAGCTTGAGTAAACTCTAAGTTATTTAAGTTAAATTGACCTACTGCATAGCCTTGTTCTTTTGCTGTAATAAGCATTTCTTTCATTGATACTAAAGGCATATTGAAATCCTCCTTAAAATCAACCTTAGATTAGATGCTAACCAAAAGGCACACTCAAATAGTATGCTCTTGAATTGAGTGTTTCATGTAGAAACAACGCGCATCTTTACATAATAGATTGTCGAATTATGAATACAGTAATTAGGATACCAACTAACAATGAAAACAGCAACATTTTTAGGCTGATATTCAAAATTTGTTAGGATGAAAACCCTACCAAAACCTTAATTCGACTTTACTGGTATATATTCCCTAACAACTTTGCGGATTTCATCAATATCAAAAGGTTTTGCAAAGTGAGTTAACGCTCCTAGATCTTTTGCTTCTTGAATCATATCCAATTCACCATAAGCGGTCATAATGATGACTTTAATCGTTTCATCGTGCTGCTTTAACCTTTTTAAAATTTCGATTCCATCCATTCCTGGAATTTTCATATCTAATAAGACAAGATCCGGTGCTTGCTCTTTTGTAATATCAATCGCCTGGAAGCCGTTCGCCGCTTGAAATGTCGTATAGCCTTCTTTTTGCAGCACTTCCGTTAATAAAATACGTATACCATACTGATCATCAACAATTAAAATTTTCTCTGCCAATATAATCCCACCTTTTATATTCCTCTTCTACAGACAAAACTAACATATGTATTTCGCCTTTAAAACAAAAATCCCTGCTAATTAGAGAAATTGTTACAAAACATAGCTTTTTTTGTCATCCATCTAACTTCATTGCACTTTACTTTCATTGTAGCTCATTTCAAGATAGAATACAGATAGCTTTTTTCGTTATAATGTGTAGATAGACGGCTTTAGCCGCTTAAATCGAAGGGAGATTCTATGCTTAAAATTTTCACAACTCAACTTTCAGGTTTTTTTAAACGAATTGAAGAACAAGAGGAATTCCAATTTGAAGATGCCGCGCGTATTTTAGCACAGGCCTCTGTCGGAGAAGGATTTATCTATATTTATGGTGTAGAAGAAATGCATGCCGTTACACTAGAAGCACTAAGCAGTGCAGAACCTTTAAGTCAGGCAAAACCTTTGCCTTTACATGAATTGAATCAGCTGACCAGCGTCGATCGCGTACTGCTTGTCTCTCGATTTTCAACAGATCACAAAGCTGTGGAAATAGCTGAACGTTTAAAGAAACGCGATATTCCATTTGTCAGCATTGCTGCTGTCCCTAAAGAAATAACCGAACCTTCTTTAACAGCACTCGCAGATGCTCATATTGATACAAAATTGTTAAAGCCCCTTATTCCTGGAGAAGACGGCTCAAGATTTGGTTTTCCAGCAATGATGGTCGCTTTATACGCGTACTACGGTTTAATTTTTACATTAAAAGAAATCGTAGAAGAATATGAATAAAAAACACGCTGTCTAAAGACAGCGTGTTTTTATTTCACTTATTTGTTTTGGCCTGACTCCATTGATGCGCGAATAAATTCTTTGAACAATGGTTGCGGTCTTGTTGGACGAGACGTGAATTCTGGGTGGAATTGTGAAGCCAAGAACCATGGGTGGTCTTTAAGCTCTACAATTTCAACTAAACGGCCATCCGGGCTTGTACCAGAGAAGATAAAGCCTTTCTCTTCCATTTGCTGGCGATATTCGTTGTTAAATTCATAGCGGTGACGATGACGCTCATACACCACTTCATCTTGATATGCTTCATATGCAAGCGTATCTTCAGACAATTTACAAGGATATAATCCTAAGCGTAATGTACCGCCTAAGTCTTCTACGTCTTTTTGTTCCGGTAATAAGTCGATAATTGGATAATTTGTTTCAGGTGCAATTTCTGCTGAATGTGCGCCTTCTAATCCTAATACATTGCGTGCAAACTCAACTGATGCTAGCTGCATACCTAAACAAATACCTAAGAATGGAACTTTTTGCTCACGTGCATATTGTGTTGCCACAATTTTACCTTCGATTCCACGATCCCCAAATCCACCTGGAACTAAGATACCGTCTACATCACCAAGTAAATCTTGAACATTTTCTTTTGTTACAAATTCAGAATTTACCCACTTGATATTTACATCTGCATCGAATGCATATCCAGCATGTTTCATTGCTTCTACAACAGAAATATAAGCATCTTGAAGTTCTACATACTTACCAACTAATGCAATTTTTGTTGTGTTTGAAAGTCCTTTTACTTTCTCAACAAGTGCTTTCCACTCAGTCATTTCTGCCTCTTTGCAATCTAATTTCAAGTGATCGCATGTGATTTGATCTAAGTGCTGCTCTTGTAGAGATAGTGGAATTTCATATAATGTTTCAGCGTCTGCACACTCAATAACTGCTTTTGGATCAATGTCGCAGAATAAAGCTAGCTTATCTTTCATATCTTCAGAAATTGGCATTTCTGTACGAACAACAATCACGTTTGGCTGAATACCTAAGCTACGTAATTCTTTTACACTATGCTGTGTTGGTTTTGTTTTCATTTCACCAGCCGCTTTTAAATATGGCACAAGTGTACAGTGAATATACATAACGTTGTCACGGCCAATATCGCTTTTGATTTGACGAATAGCCTCTAGGAAAGGAAGTGATTCAATATCTCCTACCGTTCCGCCGATTTCAGTAATAACAACATCTGCGTTTGTTTCTTTGCCTGCACGGAAAACGCGTTCTTTAATTTCATTTGTGATGTGCGGAATAACCTGAACTGTTCCGCCTAAATAATCACCGCGACGCTCTTTTTTCAATACTGTTGAATATACTTTACCTGTTGTTACATTGCTGTAGCGATTTAAGTTGATATCGATAAAACGCTCATAGTGACCTAAGTCTAAGTCTGTTTCCGCGCCGTCATCTGTTACGAATACCTCACCGTGTTGGTATGGACTCATTGTTCCTGGGTCTACGTTAATGTATGGATCAAACTTTTGAATCGTTACGTTCAACCCACGGTTTTTTAATAAACGGCCTAAAGAAGCTGCTGTAATCCCTTTTCCTAGAGATGATACAACACCGCCTGTTACGAAAATATACTTTGTCATCTATACTTCCCCCTCTAAATAATTTGAACTGTACAATATTAAAAGTTTTCACATAAACAATCACAATTCATTCATTGTGCATGCGAAATTATAAGAAACCTTATGAATGTGAAACGTTCAAGAACCAAAAGAAAGTTTCTATCAAGGATTTATAAGAACATATCGGGGTGTAAAACATTGATAAATAAAATAAAAAAATTGCTCCCAATACCAAAACTGGATTGGGAGCAATAGTCTATTTTAAATAAAAACTTTTTAAATGCTTGTTTAAAGAGCCCAAAAAAGATTCTACCTACTTCGCTTGAAAAAGTCAAGAAGGATTATTTTTCTTTTTCGTCCTCATAATCGTCTTCTTCATCTTCCTCATCATCGTCTAGATCATCTTCTAAATCGTCAAAATCGTCTTCTGCAAGATCATCTTCATCTTCTTCTAGCTCGTCGATGTCTTCAAAATCTTCTTCTTCGTCTAGATCGTCAACATCTTCATAATCTAAATCTTCTTCTAGATCATCAAAGTCTTCAACTTCTTCAACAACAGCTTTTTTCGCTTTTTTCTTTTTAGGTTTTGCAACCGGAATAACTTCTTCTTCAGCCTGGTCAAAAGGATACCATCCACGAAGACCCCAATGGTTGTCCCCTACTGTTAAAAAGCGACCATCAATATTAATATCTGTATAAAACTGAGCTAATCTCGTTTTTAATTCTTGATCTGACATTTCCGCTGCTGCTTTAATTTCAGCAATAATTTCTTGGAATGACATTGCTTGACGATCTGTTTTTTCTTCTAGAAGCGCGTAAGCAATCTCAATCATCGACATTTCTTTTAAATCCGTTTTTGAGTACTGTGCTAAACTCAAATCTGGCACATCCTTTCTATGGCTATGTATATCGAAAATCTATTAAATCAATTCATCATATGTGTAAATGATGGAAACGAATAAATACATACCATTCATTATAAACAAATTCAATACATTTATGCTAGCCTCGTTTCTAAAATTCTCGAGAATTTCGCATAAAACAACGAAAAAATAGACATTTTATTACTATAATACATTCTACTTGATACACCAACAGTATCCTTTGACCAAAAGGAATTCACCATCAGTTATTCTGAGTCCGTTAGGGTTAAGTCTATAAAAGCCGCGATGACCAAAAATAGTCATAGCGGCTTTTAATATATCACTATATACTAACGATACATTATTACATATTTCGACGATATTGCCCACCGCATTCATATAAAGCTCGCGTAATTTCTCCTAAGCTGGCTACTTTAACAGTCTCCATTAACTCTTTGAAAATGTTCTCTCCTTCTGTTGCAGCTTTCTTTAACCTTTTCACCGCGTCTTCTCTTTTTTCTTCATGCTGCTGTTGAAACTTCTGAAGCTGATTAATTTGATGATTTTTTTCTTCTTTTGATGCGCGGGCCAACTGCATGTCATCAACTGAGGAACTTTCCTCTTCATTTGGATTAATATACGTATTTACTCCTATAATAGGTAAAGCTCCCGTATGTTTTTGCATCTCGTATTCCATCGATTCATCTTGAATCTTACCTCGCTGATACTGCATTTCCATCGCACCTAAAACGCCGCCTCGATCATTTAAGCGTTGAAATTCAGCCAATACCGCTTCTTCTACCAAGTCTGTTAGTTCATCAATAATAAAAGAGCCCTGTAATGGATTTTCATTCTTAGTGAGTCCATGCTCTTTTGTAATGATTAGTTGAATGGCCATCGCTCTACGTACAGATTCCTCTGTCGGTGTTGTAATTGCTTCATCATACGCATTGGTATGAAGAGAGTTGCAGTTGTCATGAAGAGCCATTAAGGCTTGCAGCGTCGTACGTATATCATTAAAATTAATTTCCTGTGCATGAAGCGATCGGCCGGATGTTTGAATATGATACTTAAGCTTTTGACTGCGTTCATTTGCGCCGTATTTATCACGCATCACAATTGCCCATATTCTTCTCGCCACACGTCCAATAACCGTGTATTCAGGGTCAAGTCCATTACTAAAGAAAAACGATAAATTAGGAGCAAAATCATCAATATGCATCCCTCGGCTTAAGTAATATTCCACGTACGTAAAACCGTTGGCTAATGTAAACGCGAGCTGAGAAATTGGATTCGCCCCTGCTTCAGCAATATGATAGCCTGAAATAGACACAGAATAATAGTTGCGCACTTTCTCGTCAATAAAGTACTGCTGAATATCTCCCATCATTTTTAACGCAAATTCCGTGGAAAAAATACACGTATTTTGGCCTTGATCTTCTTTTAAAATATCCGCTTGAACGGTTCCTCTCACTTGTTTCAACGTACCCGATTTTACTTCCTCGTATTCCTGTTCCGTTAAAGGACGCTTTAATTCTTCTTCTTTCTTTTCTACCTGCTGGCTGATAGCTGTATTCATAAACATAGCTAATAATATCGGAGCCGGCCCATTAATCGTCATCGAAACGGAAGTCGAAGGATGGCAAAGATCAAATCCCTTATACAAAAGTTTCATATCATCAAGCGTACAGACATTTACGCCGCTTTCGCCAATTTTCCCGAAGATATCCGGCCTTGGATCCGGATTTTCTCCATAAAGCGTTACAGAATCAAACGCTGTACTTAAACGCTTGGCCTCATCATCTTTTGACAAATAGTGAAAGCGGCGATTGGTTCGTTCTGGTGTTCCTTCACCTGCGAATTGACGCTTAGGATCTTCACCTTTTCGTTTGAACGAAAAAACACCTGCTGTGTATGGAAATGCACCTGGCACGTTTTCTTTATAAAGAAAACGAAGAACTTCCCCGTATTCATCAACCTTTGGAAGGGCCACGCGCGGAATACGCAGTCCTGATAGCGTATCAACTTGCAATGACGTTTTAATTTCTTTATTTCTTACCTTTGTAATAAGTTCTTCTTGCCGATACTGACTTTTTAATTTAGGCCAGTTTTCCAGCTTTTCAATCGATTCGGCCGTTAGCTGTTTTTGATATTTCTCCTTTAGCTGAGTGAGCTCTTGCTTGGCTGTTTCTGTTTCCACTTCTTCGAGAGCACCCTCTAGCTGATAAAATTTACGCGCTGTTTGCGCTTGAACGTCCGTATTGCGGTGATAAGAGCGAACGCTGTTTACAATCTCCTGTAAATATTGCTGTTGATCATTAGGAATGATGGTATATTTCTTTTCACTTACGCGCTCTGATGATTTTTCTACGTGCCAAGACGTACGGCATGTTTGATGCAGATGATTTACAAGATCTTCAAATAAAATATTTGTTCCCCCGTCGTTGAACTGACTCGCGATTGTTCCGTAAATTGGCATCGTAGAGAGACTATTTTCAAACAGCTGATGATTGCGCTGATATTGACGCTGCACTTGTTTTTTTGCGTCTTCGGAACCTTTTTTTTCAAATTTATTGATGACAATAAAGTCTGCGTAATCAATCATTTCAATCTTTTCTAACTGCGACGGCGCGCCAAATTCGCTTGTCATGACATAAAGAGAGACGTTTGCAATATCTTTAACTTGAGCATCAGCTTGCCCGATGCCGCTTGTTTCGACAATGATAATGTCGAAGCCCGCTTTTTTCACGACGGCAATTCCATCTCGAATGGCCGCCGATAGCTCATGTCCAGATGAACGCGTGGCCAAACTTCTCATATACACACGAGGAGACGCTGCGATGTTCATGCGAATTCGATCCCCAAGAAGCGCTCCTCCGGTCTTTTGTTTAGTTGGATCAACGGATAAAACAGCTACATGAATATCTGGAATATGTTCAATAAACCTTCTTACTAATTCATCCGTAAGCGAACTTTTCCCCGCTCCTCCTGTTCCTGTGATTCCAATAACCGGTATTTTTTGATCTGTCTCGCTGTCGATTACACTTTCTCGTATTTCTTCAAGAGCGGCTGCATGCTCTTTTGTGTATTCATAGGCTTCATTTTCAGCACATGTAATAAGCTGGGCAATTAAACGGTCATTAACCGGCGTTAAGGTTCGATCATTCGGCAGTGCAGGGGGATTTGTGTAATAACAATCATCGATCATGAATTGAATCATGCCTTCTAACCCCATTTTTCGTCCATCTTCCGGAGAAAAGATTTTAGAGATGCCGTAATCATGAAGCTCTTGAATCTCACTCGGAATAATTACCCCGCCGCCGCCGCCATAAATTTTAATATGAGAAGCCTGTTGTTCTTGGAGTAAATCGTACATATACTTAAAATATTCTACATGGCCGCCTTGGTAAGAAGAAATGGCGATCCCCTGAACATCCTCTTGTATGGAAGCGTTAACAATTTCTTCGACAGATCGGTTATGCCCCAGATGAATGACTTCTACCCCCTTGGCTTGAAGAATCCGTCTCATAATATTAATAGACGCGTCGTGGCCGTCAAACAGGCTAGAAGCGGTTAAAAAACGAAGCGGTCTTTTGCTTGTACTCAAACTGTCTCCCCCTCACACAGTTGTTGAAATGAAAAATTTTTAAGTAAAAAATCCAACTGCATATTTGTATATTCTTCTAGTGAATAATGCTTTTGCAGCCACCATCTGCGAAATGCCCACATCTGACCTTGAACAAATAAATGATGAGCAAACAGCGAAATTTCTTTATCTGTAAGTGCAAATTGATTGTTTTCTACGCAGCCTTCGATAATAACCTTAAACATTTCAACCATATCCAGCTCTTTTTTTAATACATATGGAAGCGCATCTTTAGACAGCGATTTCGCTTCTTGGTACATGACTAATACTTCATCTTGAAGCTCATCCACAACTTTAAAATAGTGCTGAATCGCTTGTTGAAGCTCAGCGATTGTATAACGATCCACTACCATCTCTTCTAATCGCTCTCTCACTTCATCGTAAATATTGTCACATACAAGATATAAAACATCTTCTTTAGATTGAATATATTCGTAAAGTGTACCGATACTGAACCCAGCGGCTTTGGCAATTTCCCTTGTTGTTGTTCGGTGAAAACCTTTTTCCTTAAATAGCGTGACGGCCCCTTTAATCATTTGATTACGACGCTCTACAATCAGCTTTTCATCTTTAATGGATGTGAGAACTTCTCTCTTTTTCATTTTTTCACCTCTCCTACAACAAGTGTTTTATTTAGCAAGATACCTAGAAATGACGAGACGCTGAATTTCTTGTGTACCCTCATAAATTTGCGTGATTTTTGCATCTCTCATAAAACGTTCTACTGGATAATCTTTTGTATAACCGTACCCTCCAAATACTTGAACAGCTTCTGTCGTTACTTTCATTGCTGTATCCCCAGCATATAATTTTGACATGGCTGATTCTTTACCGTATGGCAGCCCTTGAGACTCGAGCCAAGCAGCTTGATAGGTTAACAGTCTGGCAGCTTCTATACTCGTGGCCATGTCGGCTAACTTAAAAGCAATTCCTTGCTGAGAAATAATCGGCTTTCCAAATTGCTGACGTTCCTTTGCATAAGCCACCGCCGCATCTAACGCTCCTTGAGCAATTCCTACCGCCTGCGCTGCAATACCATTTCGGCCGCCATCTAGCGTCATCATGGCAACTTTAAATCCTTCTCCTTCATTTCCTAGCAAATTTCCTTTTGGAACACGGCAGTCCTCGAAAATAATTTCTGTGGTAGGTGAAGAGCGAATGCCCAGTTTCTTTTCTTTTTTACCAACTGAAAATCCCGGCATATCTTTTTCAATAATAAAAGCGCTCGTGCGTTTTTCATTAGGATCGATGCGAGCAAATACGACGTAAATATCCGCTTCGCCGCCGTTTGTAATAAAGATTTTAGAACCATTTAAAATATAATCTTCTCCGTCCTTTACAGCGAGCGTTCTCATTCCTCCTGCGTCTGATCCAGCACTCGGTTCCGTTAAACCATAAGCACCTATTTTCTCACCCTTTGCCATAGGTTTCAGGTATTTTTGTTTTTGTTCTTCTGTTCCGAATGTATAGATTGGCCAGCCGGCAAGAGAAGTATGAGCCGACAACGTAACGCCTGTTGATGCACATACTCTAGATAGTTCTTCAACGGCAATGCAATAAGCTAGATAGTCACTGCCGATTCCTCCGTATTGCTCTGGCCATGGAATACCTGTTAATCCTAGATCAGCCATTTGCGTAAAGATTCCTCTGTCAAAACGCTCTTCTTCATCTCGTTGTGCAGCTGTCGGAGCCACTTCGTTTTTGGCAAAGTCTCGCACCATTTTTCGAATCATTTCGTGCTCTTCTGAAAGTTTAAAAAACATGATTATTCCCCCTATAGTTGACTGCTAATGACGATGCGCTGAATTTCGCTTGTACCTTCGTAGATTTCGCACACTTTGGCGTCACGAAAATACCTCTCTACTGGATAATCTTTCATATAACCATAGCCTCCCAAAACTTGAATCGCATCGATTGCTACATTCATAGCCGTCTGGGAAGCAAACAATTTCGCCATTGAGGCTTCTTTTTTGCAAGGAAGTTTTTGGTCATATAAAAAAGCGGCTCTGTACATTAAAAGCTTCGCTGATTCAACAGCCGTTTCCATATCAGCCAGCTTAAAGGCAACTCCCTGCTGAGATAAAATCGGCTTTCCAAATTGATATCGTTCATTTGCATAGTTTTTGGCTGCCGTTAACGCACCTTCAGCAATTCCTACCGCCTGAGCAGCAATACCAATTCTTCCAGCATTTAAATTAGCCATAGCAATTCGAAATCCTTCACCTTCTTCTCCGAGACGATTTTCTACAGGCACCTGCATATTTTCAAAGTGCAGTTGAACCGTTCGAGAACCGTGAAGACCCATCTTATGTTCATCTTTTCCTACTGAAAATCCCTCCATCGTCTTTTCAACGATAAAGGCGCTCATCCCTCTCGACCCGCGTTCGGGATTCGTTTTAGCAAATACAATATATGTATCCGCTTCTCCCCCGTTTGTAATGAAAAGCTTTGACCCATTTAAAAGATAGTGGTCTCCTTTTCGTTCTGCTTTTGTTTTTAGGCTTGCGGCATCAGACCCTGCACTAGGTTCTGTTAGGCAAAAAGCACCTAAATACTCACCTGTCGCAAGTTTTTTTACATACTTTTGTTTTTGATCTTCCGTCCCAAATACGACAATAGGATTCGTACCTACAGAAGTATGAACAGACAAAATGACGCCGAGGGCTGGACTTACTTTTGATATTTCGTGGATGGCAATCATGTACGACACAAAGTCCAGTCCACCTCCTCCGTATGTTTGAGGAACGGGAATGCCCATCAGGCCAAGATCAGCCATCTGCTTTAATAAACCTCGAGGAAATTCACCCTTTTCCATGTTTGGCACAGCCGCAGCGACTTCTTTTTCACTAAAATCAGCTACCATCTTTTTAATCATGTGTTGTTCAGACGTAAAAAAGATCATTTTGCCACTCCTTTATGTTTCGTACGTAAAAAATCCTTTTCCTGTTTTTCGACCAAGCCATCCTGCCTTTACATATTTCCTAAGCAATGGACAAGGACGATATTTGTCATCACCAAACCCTTTATGGAGCGTTTCCATAATAAACAAACATGTATCGAGGCCGATGAAATCTGCTAATGTCAAAGGTCCCATTGGATGGTTCATTCCTAGTTTCATCACTTGATCAATATCCTCTTCGTTTGCTACACCTTCATAGAGCGTAAACACAGCTTCGTTAATCATTGGCATTAAAATTCGATTTGAAACAAACCCTGGAAAATCATGAACTTCCACCGGGGTTTTATTTAATTTTTTTGTTGTTTCATAGACTGCTTGATACACTTCATCAGCAGTAGCCAGCCCTCTAATAATTTCAACGAGCTTCATCACGGGAACAGGATTCATAAAGTGCATGCCAATTACTTTTTCAGGTCGAGTGGTCACAGCTGCAATTTCAGTAATAGGAAGCGAAGACGTGTTGGTTGCTAAAATAGTATGACTCGGGGCTAACGAATCCAACTCTGCAAAAATGGCTTGCTTGACTTCCATCTTTTCCACAACCGCTTCGACGATTAAATCTGCTTTTTGTGCTGCTGTTATTTCATTTGCCAAGTGAAGGCGCTCCATAATCCCTTCATATTCCTTAGCTGAGAGAGAACCTTTTTCCACCTGTTTTTTCAGACGTTTATCAATACCTTCTATTCCTTTTTGTGTATTTTTTTGATCAACGTCATACAAAGAAACTTGATATCCGCTCGCAGCAAATACTTGCGCAATGCCTGCTCCCATCTGACCTGCTCCAATAACCATAACTGTTTCAATATTCAAGTTGATCTCCCCCTTTTACACTTCTACCATGATGGCATCACCTTGGCCGCCGCCGCTGCAAATAGAAGCAATGCCTAGTCCGCCGCCTCGTCGTCTTAATTCATGAATGAGCGTTACAACAATACGGGCGCCGCTTGCTCCAATCGGATGTCCAAGTGCCACTGCCCCGCCGTTCACATTTACTCTTTCAGCCGGAAGCCCTGCAATCTCCATACTCATTAATGCTACTGCTGAAAAAGCTTCATTGATTTCAAACAGCGCAATATCGTCTACTGTCTTCTTTGTTTTTTGCAGTAGCTTGTTAATAGCAAACCCAGGCGTTTTCGGAAATTCCCTTGGCTCCATCGCAAGAGAAGTATGGTTTATAATCGTAGCCAAAGGCTCATAGCCATTTGCTTTCGCCACATCTTCATCCATTAGCATGAGCGCAGCTGCTCCGTCATTCACGCTAGGTGCATTTCCTGCTGTAATGGTTCCACTGTGGCCAAATACAGGCCGAAGAGACGAGAGTTTTTCTAACGACGTATCTTTTCTTGGTCCTTCATCTTTTTGAACCGTTATCGTTCCTTTTTTAGACGGAATATCAACTGAAATTCTTTCTGCACCCCATCTCCCTTTTTCTTCTGACTCTACCGCTAATTGATGACTGCGAAGCGCCCATTCATCCTGCTTTTCTCGGGAAATATTCATTTCAGAAGCTATTTCATTTCCATACGTACCCATTTGCACCCCTGTAAAGCTGCATGTCAAACCGTCATGAACCATCAAATCCGTCACCACGCTATCTCCCATCCGGAATCCCCATCTTGCTTTTGGAAGAAGATACGGCGCGTTACTCATCGATTCCATTCCACCTGCAATGATTGTTTTTGCTTCTCCTAATCGAATCAGCTGATCAGCAGTTGTGATACTGCGCATACCCGATGCACAAACTTTATTAATGGTTTCCGTCTCTACTTGCCACGGTAAACCTGCATAATGCATGGCTTGCCTAGAAGGTAGCTGTCCTTGGCCCCCTTGCAGCACGCACCCCATAATAACGGAATCAATTTCTGTACGTCCCTTTGACGCTGCCTGAATCGCTTTCCCGCCTAGTTCTGCCGCTTTTAGTCCGCTTACACTGCCACCTAATTTTCCAAAAGGTGTTCGAACTGCACTCACAATAACTGTTTTCCCCACTATTGTTTCCTCCCCTTTTTCCTACTCTTTGTCCTTGCCGATTGAACGCTTGCTCAATTTCCTTTCTTTAAAAAGTAGAGATGAATACCATCTCTACTTCTCCTTTATGAAACCTGTTCTTGCACGTCACCATAAATTGACTTTTCAAGCAGTTCTGCTACGTCATACGTATGAACCTTTTCTTCTACTTCTTTTGCTTTTGTTCCGTCACTTAGCATCGTTAAGCAGTACGGACAACCTGAACTGATAATGCTTGGATTAACGGCTAAGGCTTGTTCCGTGCGCGCTACGTTAATGCGCTGGCCGGTCGTTTCTTCCGTCCACATTAACCCTCCTCCTGCTCCACAGCACATACCATTTTCACGGTTGCGATCCATTTCAATCAAACTAACACCTGGAATCGCTTTCAAAATTTCTCTTGGTGGACTGTATACTTCGTTATATCTTCCTAAATAACAGGAATCATGGAAGGTAATTTTTTCATTAACCGCATGTTTTGGTGTCAGGTTACCTTCTTTCACCAACATAGCTAATAATTCTGTGTGATGATACACTTCTCCTTCAAAACCGAAATCTGGATATTCATTTTTGAAGATATTGTAAGCATGTGGATCAATCGTAACAATTTTTTTGATTTCATTTTTTTCAAATTCAGCGATATTTTTAGAAGCTAACTCTTGGAATAAAAATTCATTGCCCAACCTGCGGGGCGTATCACCAGAATTTTTTTCTTTATTTCCTAAAATCGCAAATGAAACACCAGCTTCATTGAGAAGCTTAGCAAACGATAGAGCGATTTTTTGACTGCGGTTATCATAAGATCCCATCGAACCTACCCAGAACAAATACTCAAACGTTTCACCCGCTTTACTTACTTCTTTAACAGTCGGAATGTGAACATCTTCTCTTACATGTCGCCATTCTTCACGCTCTTTTCGGTTTAATCCCCAAGGGTTTCCTTGACGCTCAATATTCGTCATGGCACGCTGAGCATCCGCGTCCATCTTTCCTTCGGTTAATACTAAAAAACGTCGTAAATCTATGATCTTATCTACATGCTCGTTCATTACGGGACATTGATCTTCACAGTTTCGGCACGTTGTACATGCCCAAATTTCTTCTTCCGTAATGACATCTCCAATTAGGGCGGGATTATATTCCGCTGTTGCTGCGGCTTCTGCTCCGCCTTGGCTGGCCGCCATCATCGCCAGCTGATTTCCTTTTGTTTTAGAGAATGCATACGTAGGAACCCAAGGAGCCTTAGATGTCACAACCGCTCCTTTTTCTGTTAAGTGATCGCGCATCTTCAAAATTAAATCCATTGGAGACAAAATTTTCCCCGTACCCGTTGCCGGACACATATTCGTACATCGACCGCATTCTACACAGGCATATAAATCAATGAGCTGATGCTGCGTGAATTCTTCAATCTTACCAACCCCAAACGTCTCCTGCGTCTCATCTTCAAAATCAATCTTTTCAAGCTTACCTGGCTTAGAAACACGGTTAAAAAATACGTTAGCCGGTCCAGCCAGTAAATGAGCATGTTTTGATTGAGGAACATATACTAAAAACGTCAATAATACGGCTAAGTGAATCCACCATGAAACATAAAAAATGGAGATAGCGGCAGTATCATTGATTCCCTTAAACAAGATGGCAATAGATGACGCAATCGGTTCTGTCCATGCTGGTTCATGATTATGCCAGATGATTGACATGCCGTTTCCAACAAGCACTGACAGCATAAGTGCTCCAATAAAAATCAGTACTAAACCAGATTTAAATCCTCTTTTTAAACGCACAAGCTTTTCTACATAGCGACGGTGAAAAGCCCAGACAACTGCTACTAAAATCAAAAACGTCACAATTTCTTGGAAAAATGTAAAGCCGGGATATAAAGGTCCAAGCGGCAAATGTTTACCTGGAAGCAAACCTTTTATAATGAAGTCTAACGCGCCGAACTGAACTAAAATAAACCCATAAAAAAACATGACGTGCATAATTCCACTTTTTTTATCTTTTAACAGTTTCTTTTGTCCAAACACATTCACCCAAATTTTTTGCAGCCTTTCTTTTAACCGCTGATCAAATTCCACTTTTTTTCCTAATTGAATGTACTCAATGCGTGTGCGAATTAAATATACAAACAAAGAGATAGCGTAAGCGGTTACAATAATAAAAAAGAGAAAATTCACCCACAGCAACCCTGTCATCTCGTCCCCTCCTTGAATAATTTGTTACCTTTCTTTCCTCCTGACGACTAAATTTTCTGATAATATATCTGTTTTCATTGTATATAATGAATGAGCATTCAGTCAATATCTTTTCGTTCTTTTGTTCATATTCTATTTAAACAAGGTGACACTAAGAACAACATAAAATGTATTTACATCGGGAAAAGAGGTGACATGATGAGCGGCATGATTGTGATTTTACTTTTTATTATTTTTATTGCTTGGCTTGCAATTGACCTTGGTGTTGGAAAGAAAGTATTTTCCCAGGCTGAAAATACTTTTCCAAAACGCCGTGCTTCTCTCTTTTTGTTCGCAGACGGGAATGTCTTGTATAAAGATTTATTTCACGAAATAGAAAATGCCTCTTCATTTATCCATTTATCGTTTTACATTGTACAAAATGATGAAATTAGCCAAGAATTTTTAGATTTACTAGTCCAAAAAGCACAGCAAAATGTTGAAGTCAGATTATTGGTAGACCGTGTAGGAAGCTATAAAATCAAGAAAAACAAAATTGCATTCTTAAAGAAACAAGGTGTTCATTTTGCTTACAGTCGAACGCTACGGTGGCCTTATTTGTTTTATACACTCAACGCACGCAATCACCGTAAAATGGCCGTTATTGATGGGAAAGTTGGCTACATTGGGGGTTTTAATATTGGAAGAGAATATTTAGGACTCGACGCCAAGCTTGGGGTGTGGAAAGATTACCACCTGCGTATGGAAGGGGAAGGTATACAAGACCTTCAAATGCAACTATTGAGCGACTGGTATGCTGCTACCGGCTTAGACCTGCGTAAAGTGGAAAGATACTTTCCACCAACCTCTGAAGGAGACTATGTTATTCAGCTAAAGTCGACTGAAGGTTTTTCACTTGAAGAAAGCTTTTTATCGATTATCAACCAAGCCAATAGGGAATTGTACATAGGTACTCCTTATTTTATTCCAAGTGAACCTTTGATGAATGCTTTACTCCAAGCTCGTGCACGGGGAGTAAAAGTTCATATTTTAATTCCAATGCGTGCAGATCAACCGCTTGTTCATCATGCTGCGTTTGCTTATCTTCCCACATTACTTCAAGCAGGTTGTATGATTTATCAATATTATTACGGTTTTTACCATGCCAAAGTATTAATTGCAGACAATGTTATCTGCGATGTAGGAACGGCTAATTTTGATAAAAGAAGCTTGTTCTTAAATGCTGAAATCAACTGTTTAATCTATGATGCAACGTATATTGAAGAAGTAAAGAACAGCTTTAAAGCTTGTATGGGGGAATGCCCAATTTTGTCTTTAGAAGATGTCAAAAACCGAAAATGGAGTGAAAAACTAAAGCAAGGATTTGCAACCTTTATTTCTCCGTTACTTTAATGAACGAAAAGAGGAAGATTTATCATGAAAATTAGATTTGGCTATGTATCACATGCCCTGTCGCTTTGGGACTGCTCACCTGCTAAAACCCTCACGTTTACTAGATGGGGAAAAATGAAAAAAGATGAGAGGCTGGATAAGCTTCATCACGTCACAAAACAAAATTTGAATCATACTAAGCGCGCTTTGCATTTTAATATTGCCCACGAAATTATGCTGTATCGATTGTCATCTTCTCTTGTCCCTTTAGCTACTCATCCTGAAGTAGCTTGGAATTACATTGATGCGTTCCAAGAAGACTGGTCAGAGATAGGAGAATTGATTCGGAATCATCAGCTGCGCGTGAGTTTTCACCCCAATCAGTTCACATTATTTACAAGCGACAAAAAACACATTACAGAAAATGCGGTAAAAGATATGGATTATCACTATAGAATGCTTGAAGCGATGGGAGTAGCTGATCAAGCTCTTATTAATATTCATGTAGGAGGAGCTTATGGCAATAAAGAAAAAGCGATTAGTCGATTTCATGAAAACATTCAAACGCTGCCGCCTGCCATTAAAAAGCGCATGACTCTTGAAAACGATGATAAAACATACACAACTGAAGAAACATTAGCCGTATGCGAAAAAGAGAAAGTCCCTCTCCTCTTTGATTATCACCACCATAAAGCAAATGAAGGAGAAGAACCTCTTGACCTATTGCTCCCTCGTATCTTTGACACGTGGAAACATATCGGATTAAAACCAAAAGTACATATCTCTTCTCCTAAATCTGAAAAAGAATTTAGAAGTCACTCTGATTATGTCTCAACTGATTTCATCGCACCTTTTTTGCAAATAGCTAAAGATATGGGACAAGATTTTGACGTAATGATTGAAGCAAAGTTAAAAGATAAAGCGCTGCTAAAATTAGTGGAAGATTTAGCATCAATGAGAGGAGTAAAGCGTACGGGAGGCGCCACGCTTGTTTTTTAAATAAAAAAAGAGCCAAGAGGCTCTTTTTTTATTTACATTTTTTCAGGTGCTGAAACACCAATTAGTTTTAAGGAGTTTTGAAGCGTTACTTGAACAGCTTTCACTAGTTCAATACGCGCTTTACTTGTTTCTATATTATCGCTGTCTAATACTTTTTCTGCATTATAGAAGCTATGGAACGTAGAAGCAAGATCAAATACATAGTTCGTAATGCGGTGCGGAATACGTTTTGTTGCTGCTTCCGCTACGGCCTGAGGGAACTCTCCGATTTTCTTCAGCAGTTCCATTTCTTTTTCTGCACTAATTAATGAAAGGTCGGCGCCAGATGTTGATTGAATCCCCATCTCTTCACCTTGACGAAGAATACTGCAAATACGGGCATGAGCATATTGCGCGTAGTATACAGGATTTTCATTAGATTGAGAAACAGCTAAATCTAAATCAAAGTCTAAATGTGTATCCGCACTTCTCATCGCAAAGAAGTAGCGAGTTGCATCAAGGCCTACCTCTTCTACTAGGTCACGCATTGTTACTGCTTTACCTGTACGTTTGCTCATCTTCATTTTTTCGCCATTTTGATACAGTTGAACCATTTGAATAATTTCTACTTCCAGCGTATCTTTTTCATAACCAAGCGCTTGAATCGCCGCTTTCATACGAGGAATATATCCATGGTGGTCGGCTCCCCAAATATTAATTAGCTTATCAAATCCGCGTTGAATTTTGTCTTGGTGATACGCAATATCTGGCGTTAAGTACGTAAATGAACCGTCATTTTTAATTAACACACGGTCTTTATCATCACCAAATGTTGTAGAGCGGAACCACGTAGCACCTTCTTCTTCATATACGTGGCCTTGTTTTTTCAACGTTTCAAGTGCAACTGAAATTTTATCATTTTTATAAAGAGACGTTTCAGAATACCATACGTCAAATTTCACACGGAACTGTTCAAGATCACGCTTTAATTTAGCTAACTCATAATCTAATCCGTATTGACGGAAGAATTCAAAACGCTCTTCTTCAGAGGCGTTTACATACTTGTCTCCGTGCTCTTTTGCTAACTCTTTTCCGATGTTTATAATATCAGCACCATGATAGCCGTCTGCAGGCATTTCTTTCTCTAAACCAAGAGCCTGCATGTAGCGTGCTTCTACTGAATAAGCCAGGTTATTAATTTGGTTACCAGCATCATTGATATAGTATTCACGTGACACATCGTAACCTGCTTTTTCAAGAACATTACATAATGAGTCTCCAACTGCAGCACCGCGGGCATGTCCTAAATGTAAATCTCCTGTCGGATTAGCTGAAACAAACTCAACCTGTACTTTTTGTCCGTTCCCTACGTTTGTCTCACCGTATGCTTCACCAGCTTTTATAATCGTTGGGATAAGCTCTGTTAAATAAGAGTTATTCATATAAAAGTTGATGAATCCAGGGCCTGCAATGTCAATTTTTTCGATAGATGCTTTTGATTTATCGAAGTTTGCTACAAGCTCTTCAGCGATAACACGCGGTGCTTTTTTGGCAATACGAGCTAGCTGCATAGCCATATTGGTAGAATAATCACCATGTGTTTTATCTTTTGGGGTTTCTAATAGAACTTCTGGAAGTTCTGCTTTTTCAGCAAGTCCTGCTTTGACCACAGCATCTTGAATTTCAGCTTTTAATTTTTGCTGCACTTGTTCGACGATGTTCATTTTTTCTCCTCCTTGAATGTAATGGTTAACGCATATTTCCCGGTAGGCTGACCCTGTACTTCTAGATCATACGTTAAAAATAACCGACCCTTTTGAGTCATTTGTTTATATTCAATGTTATGAGCGAATGTTAGTAAATCCATACGTCCATAAGGGCTTATATAAGTTCCTTCGATCTGTACCTTTTTACGAAACGATTGCTTCATTTGAACAGCACCAGTTCGGTTAATTGATACTTCGTCTTCGCTAATTTTTACCATTGTTCTAATATCTCCGATTTCCTCTTGGCGCTCTGTGTATGTAAGATAAATTTTCGATCCTTTTTCATAATACATACCTTTTGCATTTACCGATGTTGTCTCTTTTCGGTGACCATCACGGATATCTGTCACAATTTTAACTTCAATGGGTTTTTTGACTTCTGAAGCGTTACTCACAAAAGACACTTCCTTATTAAAATGAATACGTTATAACTTAAATAGTATAAACATTCTAAAGAAAGAATTCAATAATACTTCAAAGGAAATATGATAGATAAGCCGAGAATTCCTTTTTTCACTGTGTTTGACGTACTCACATATTTCAAACAAAAAAGGCGGCCGTAGGCGGCCGCCTTTTTACTTTATTTATTTCTTTTGAACCCAGCCTAAGATCATTTCGCGAATAAGCTTGCTTGCTGTATTAGCTGTTTGTTCAGACGGATCATAAATTGGAGCTACTTCGACTAAATCTCCTCCGACAATGCGAAGATCTGATTTAGCAATTGCGTGAATAGAAGCTAAAAGCTCTTTTGATGTGATACCGCCTGCATCTACTGTTCCTGTACCAGGAGCGTGCGCTGGATCTAATACATCGATATCAATTGTTACATAAACAGGACGACCTGCAAGTGTTGGTAGAATCTCTTTTAACGGCTCTAGAACTTCAAACTTTGAAATATGCATACCGTTTTCTTTTGCCCATTGAAATTCTTCTTTCATTCCTGAACGAATACCAAATGAATAAACATTCTCCGGTCCGATTAGTTCAGCAACTTTACGAATTGGAGTGGAATGAGAAAGTGGTTCTCCTTCATACTCTTCACGAAGGTCTGTGTGAGCATCCATATGGATAATGGCTAAATCTGGGTATTTTTTATACATAGCTTTCATAACAGGCCAAGAAACCAAATGCTCTCCGCCCATGCCTAATGGGAACTTGTCCGCTGCTAAAAGCTGGTCGATATACTCTTCAATTATGTTCAAGCTGCGCTGAGGATTCCCAAATGGAAGTGGAATATCTCCTGCATCAAAATATTTCACTTCTTCTAGCTCCCGATCTAAATACGGGCTGTATTCTTCTAATCCAATTGATACTTCACGAATACGAGTTGGGCCAAATCGTGAACCTGGACGATAGCTAACTGTCCAGTCCATTGGCATTCCGTAAAGAACCGCTTCACTTTCTTCAAAAACAGGGTGACTGCCAATAAATACATTACCTGAATAAGCTTCATCAAAACGCATATTTTGTTCCTCCTTCATTACTCATAGAAAAGATGCCAGCCTTAAACCTCTGGCATCTTACTTGTATGTGATAACTTATTTAATAAGATCTTGCACAAATTTAGGTAAGGCAAATGCCGCTTTGTGCAATTCTTTTGTGTAATATTTTGTATCAATATCAAAGAAACGATCTTCGCTTACTTCCAATGGATCATGTTTCTTTGAGCCCATTGTAAATGTCCATAAACCGCTTGGGTACGTTGGAATATTTGCTACGTATAGACGTGTAATCGGGAAGATTTCTCTTACATCGCGCTGAACATTTGAGATAAGTTCTGGCGTGAACCAAGGGTTGTCCGATTGAGCAACAAAGATACCATCTTCTTTAAGTGCTTTTGAGATACCTGCATAGAATCCTTTTGTAAATAAATTCACAGCTGGACCTACTGGCTCTGTTGAATCCACTAAAATGACATCGTATTCGTTCTCGCTTTTAGCGATGTGCATAAATCCGTCATCTACTTGTACATCAACACGAGGATCTTCTAGTTTACCCGCAATTGAAGGTAAGAATTTTTTTGAGTACTCAATAACTTTTCCATCGATATCAACTAACGTCGCTTTTTTTACGCTTGGGTGTTTTAAGATTTCACGGATTACGCCTCCGTCTCCTCCACCTACAACTAGTACGTTTTCTGGATTTGGATGCGTAAATAACGGTACATGTGCAACCATTTCATGATAAACGAACTCATCTTTTTCTGTTGTCATAACCATACCGTCAAGTAGGAGCATGTTACCAAACTCTTCTGTTTCAACCATGTCTAATTTTTGAAACTCCGTTTGCTCTGTATGTAAAGTGCGATTAATTTTAGCTGTAATACCAAAGTTCTTTGTTTGCTTTTCTGTGAACCATAATTCCATTTCAAAATCTTCCCTTCTATTTTGAGAATTAACCTATGCATAGATTACCCTAACATAATTTATACAAACATGAAAAAAGTATAGATGAATTCAGCAAAAAAGCAAGTAAAATTTTTAGCAATGGAGGTTTAAAACCTCCTTTTCTATTTCATACTGATGATAGATACAAGCTTTAGAATCTACTTGCACCGCTCTTTTAATAGAATTTTGTTGTGTTGAAAGCAACATGTACGGTGCATAGTGACACATATTGGTGGTGAATGGAAATGGAAACGGTATTAACCGAACATTTAAAAAAGGCAAGACGCATCTTCCGAATTCTTCTCGTCCTTGGTATATTAGCGGGGGCTTTATTGTTGTTTGCCTACATAAGCATCTTTCTCTACGCCAAAATCGCTGGCCCTCCTCCGCTAAACGTTTCTCAAACAGCTGTTTTCTACTCAGCAAACGGTAAAGTTCTTGATGAAGTTCACAATGGACAAAAGCGCTACTGGGTTTCACTTAATCAAATTTCACCTTACGTAAAAGATGCGACTTTAGCCGTTGAAGATAAGCGCTTCTACGAGCATCACGGCTTTGATATGCATCGAATCGCCGGAGCAATTGTAGCTGATATAAAAGCTATGGGAAAAGTACAGGGTGCGAGTACTATTACTCAGCAGTATGCACGAAACTTGTTTTTAGAGCACGACAAAACGTGGACTCGAAAGCTTCAAGAAGCTCTGTATACGATTCGGTTAGAAATGAATTATAGCAAAGACCAAATTCTAGAAGGCTACATGAATACGATTTACTACGGCCATGGAGCTTATGGAATTGAAGCGGCAGCTAGGCTGTACTTTGATAAGCACGCCAAAAATTTGACGTTAAGTGAAGCGAGTATGTTAGCCGGTATTCCAAAAGGCCCTAGCTACTACTCTCCTCTTATTCATCAGGAAAATGCAAAAAAACGACAAAATATCATTTTATCTCTCATGAAAGAGGATGGAATTATTACGTCGAAGCAAGCAACAAAAGCGCTGGTAACTCCCCTAGCATTTTCAAAGCCTGCTGAAAAAGATCCTAACAAAGAAGACGCTTCTTACTTTATGGATGCAGCGCTAGCAGAATTAAAGCAAGATTTAGGCATTGATGAAACCATGATTTATACAAATGGACTTCGCGTTTATACAACGCTGGATGAAAAGATGCAGCGAACGGCAGAAGAAAAAATGAAAGATGTTATCAGCAGCTCTTCAGACGTACAAAGTGCATTTGTTGCGATGAATCCTAAAAATGGACAAGTGAAAGCTCTTATTGGTGGAAGAGATTATGAAAAGAGCCCGTTTAACCGCGCTACTCAAGCAGTAAGACAGCCTGGCTCAACGATGAAGCCATTTTTATACTATGCGGCATTAAAAGATGGTTTTACTGAATCCACTCCAATGAAAAGTGAAGAAACGACGTTCAAATTAGAAGATGGTGTTTCGACATACACGCCTAGTAACTATCACAATTATTATGCAGATGCGCCTATTACAATGGCTCAAGCCATCGCACTTTCAGACAATATTTATGCGGTCAAAACGCATTTGTTCATTGGGGAAAATCGCTTGATCGAAACCGCTAAAACACTTGGTATATCATCACCTTTAAAGAAAGTTCCATCTTTAGCTCTTGGAACTTCACCTGTCAAAGTCATTGATATGGTTAATGCGTACGGCATCTTTGCTAATGGCGGAAAAGAAATTCGTCCAACATTTATTAAACGAATTGAAACCCATGACGGAGAAGTTGTTTATCAAGCTCCTTCTGAACGGAAACAAGTCATTGATAGACGCTATGCTTTTCTTACTACCCATTTAATGACAGGCATGTTTAATCAAAAGCTAAATGGCTATACAACCGTCACAGGAAAGCCTATTTCTAAATATGTATCTCGTCCTTACGCGGGAAAATCCGGCACAACCTCTACGGATAGCTGGATGATTGGCTACTCTCCTCAGCTCGTTTCAGGCGTTTGGGTTGGATATGATCAAGGAAGGACAATGGATGATGTAGCTGAAAAAGGATACGCAAAAAAAATGTGGGCGCTATTTATGGAAGATGCTTTAAAAGGGAAGAAAAAAGAAAAGTTTAAAGCACCAAACGGATTAATGAGCGTCAACATTAATCCTCAAAATGGAAAGTTAGCATCCAAATCATGTCCTGTTCAATATAAAGCTTATTATTTAACTGGAACACAGCCTAAAACATATTGTACTGATCACATCGATCATGCAGCAAAAACGAAGAAAAAAGAGCGTGAAACAGAAGGTAAAAAATTTCACTGGTTCCCAAAATGGTTTGATTAAAAAAAGCTTAAGGCCTTGGCCTTAAGCTTTTTTTAGCATTACGATGTTTGAAGCGCTTCTTTTAAGTCATCATTAGATAACGTCCAGATTTCTTCATTATGAGACTTCAAAAACTCACGAAGCAAAGCCTTAGACTTGTTATCCATTTCTTCTACCATAATGCGTCGTTTTAAGGATTTATCCATTTTGTTTACATGTTCAGGAAGTGACTTATAGCCGCGGCGAATTTCACGATCAACGGTCATTTCACATGCTGTCATACCTGCGTAGTAAGGTCCTTCTTGCTTGCGATCAATCGTTACCCATACAAGCCAATATAACTTGCCGTTTGGCACCTCGTCTTTATTCGGTAAGAACTTAATTCCTTTTTCTACTACACTTCTGGCATGCATCGCACCAATATCGACAAATACTTCTTCATCGCTTGGGCAAACAAAAACCGGTGAAATGTTTTCTAAACTTAACGCTCCAACCCCGTAGCCGCCGTGGCCGTCGGTTGAATCGTCTTTTATGATATTAAATCCTATACTTTTCTTTTTTGGCTGAGTCATAGTAAGCCTCCTCTATTTAGTAAATCAGTGGTGCTAATATCTGCTGAAAGATATTCATCACAAACGTTGCTGCTCCGTTTAGAAGCGGCCAGATTACAATTCGATCCAGAGGTGTGATCACAAGAATCAAAAATACAAAAATACCCCAAGACTCATACTGCGTCATTTTGGCTCGCGTAGACGGCGGAACGAGATCTTCAATCACGCGGTAGCCGTCTAAAGGCGGAAAAGGCAACAAGTTAAATACACCTAGTGTTAGGTTTATTTGAATAAATAATGTAAAAAAACGATAAAGCGCATCGTTGTCCACTGCGGCATTGTTCATCAAATAGTAAATAAGCAAGCCGATAAATGCCAACAACAAGTTGCTAAACGGTCCCGCTATCGATACTAGAATACCAGCTAAACGAGGCTTTTTAAAGAAATAGCGATTAACAGGAACCGGCTTCGCCCATCCAAAACCTGCGATAATTAACAAAAGCGTTCCAAATGGATCTAAATGTGCCAGCGGAGAAAGCGTTAGCCTTCCTTGCTTTTTAGCCGTGTGGTCTCCAAATAAATAAGCTACATACGCATGTGCAAACTCATGCAGTGTGAATGCAACAATAAGGGTCATCACCACGTAAGGAAGGTCTTGCAATGAAAAAGCTAAAAAATGTTCCACTCTTTATCTCCTTTATTTTAAAATAATTTCTACACATCATATCTACTAAATAAACCGTTTGCTTACGAAGAAGGATACAAGACTTCTTGAATATGGCCTCAAAGGTCTCAAAAACCAGACATGGGCTCCCTATGGCCCCACCTGGTTTTTAGCATCGATGTTATGATAAAAAGTATACTACAGATTATGACCTGCATCACTACCTCATACTGTCATTTTATTCAGAAAACGGGTACACTAATCATATACTGACCAAAAAGGAGTGTACACATTATGCCAGTTGTAACTGTTAAGATGCTTGAGGGCCGTACAGATGATCAAAAAAGAGCTCTTGTTGAAAAAGTAACGGATGCTGTTGTAGAAACAACAGGTGCATCACCTGAAAAAGTATCGATTATCATCGAAGAAATGTCTAAAAACCATTACGCTGTAGCGGGCAAGCGCATGAGCGATCAATAACGCCTACATAAAAAAAATGCCATAGGAGTTGACCTATGGCATCTTTTTAATGTACAGACAGAGTTGCCTGAAGTTTTTCAATATATTCGTATGCTTCTGCAATGTCTTCTTCTGTATAGTTTTGCTTACGCTTTAACGTAAACACTTTTTCTTTTACTTCTTCTTTAGGTAAGTTATCAAAATATAAAATCGTAGAGACGAGCTCCAAAAATTTAGAGCTTTGCTCGTTCATATCCTTCATACATTCCTGCAAGTGAGGAAGCTCTAAGTCATAGTGACTTAAAAATCCTTCTCCCGCTTCTGTTAATACGTAACGATACTGCATATACCCGCCTTTTTTCTCTTTAATTTCACTTAAAAAGCCCAAGTTACACAGCTCCTCAATTCGAAGCGTTAATTCCTCAGAATAAGGTCCAAAAAAGTGAAAATTATACTTTTCATAAAAAGGAAACTTCAGTTTTTTTCCGATAAATATCATCTTTTGTAACTTTTTTCTGCCAACAACTTCTCCCGCCGCGGAAAATACTTTCACAATCTTTGCGTGATCGTTTAACACAGCCCCTTCAACTCCTATACTATTTAACTCTGATCTCCTTTTAGTAAGTTTATAATCTGATCTTTAACTTTTCGCTTAGACGACAATTGATCAATGAGATCTTGTGGAAAATATAATTTATGATCGGTTCTCTTTTTCCCTGAAATTGCTTCAACAATCTCCGACTGACGTGATAATTCACGCACTTCATTATTTGGCATCAACAGATGAATCGGCAAACGTTCTTCCTCTTCACCCGGTCGATAAAAATCGTATGGTAGGTCGCTTGAAGAATCGACGACTAAATAATAATCTGGGTTAATGCCCGCTTTTTTAAAAAGTGTTGTAAGCTCCATCCACATTTTCATTTGTGAATTTGGATTAAACTCAATGTATTTAAAAAGCTGACGATTCATAAATCTTCGGCATAGATCAGATAAAATTTCATCCTCTTCTTCTTCCCATGCTTGAAAATAAAATAAAATAACAGATTCATCTAATTTCAAATACTCTTTTAGCGATATTTCTTCTTCAAAAATCGAATAAAAATGAGTAGGCTCCTGCTTGAACTCATAGTAATGATGATGGAGCTCTTTCGCGCGATGTAAAATTTTTGTCAAAATAACTTCAGCACTTCTCGTAACAGGATGAAAATACACTTGCCAGTACATTTGGTAGCGACTCATAATATAATCTTCAACCGCATGCATACCGCTGTGTTTAATCACGGCTTGGTCTTCCCGAGGACGCATAACACGAAGAATTCGTTCCATATCAAAGTGACCGTAGCTTACTCCTGTGTAATACGCATCACGCTGCAAATAATCCATGCGATCTGCATCAATTTGACTGGAAATTAAACTAACGACAAGCTTATTTTCATATGTTTTCGCGATTACTTCGGCCACTTTTTTAGGAAAATCCTTTCCCACTTTCGTCAACACTTGATTTACCTCCGTGTCACCTACGATAATGGCTTGTGTAAATTCTTCATGATCTAAGTGGAAAACCTTCTCAAATGAATGTGAAAACGGACCGTGACCTAAATCGTGCAGTAAAGCAGCACAAAGACAAAGAAGACGCTCATCTTCATTCCATTCAGGGCGTCCTTGAAAACCGTCGTCAATAATACGGCGCACAATTTCATAAACACCTAAGGAATGACTAAAACGGCTGTGTTCAGCCCCATGAAACGTTAAGTATGTCGTTCCTAGCTGTCTAATACGACGCAGCCTTTGAAATTCGGCTGTCCCAATTAGCTCCCAAATAACACGATCTCTTACATGGATATAGCGGTGAACAGGATCTTTAAATACTTTTTCTTCACTGAGTTTTTCATTAGGATATGTCATTTACATACCTCTCTATCTTCACTTTGTTGTTGCTATAATTTTTCGACACTCACTTCCTATTTTCCTATTCAGAATAAAAAATCACCTTGTCAAGCAACCAAGGTGATTTACCTAACAAACAAGGCGATTCTGTTTGTAAGAAGCTCGTTCGACAAATAAGTAGCAGAAAAGCAGCTATTTATTGTTTCACTATCTATTTTTTTACTTTTTTTTCAATCTTCTCGATTAATTCGTCCTCTGTTGGCGCTGCTACAGGACGGTTATTTACAAATGCAAATGACTTTTTACGTCCGGGTCCACAGTAAGACTGGCAACCGATTTGTACTTCAGCTTGTTCATCTATTTTTTTAAGTCGAGGTAACAACGTTTTGACGTTTGTTGCCTGACAATCATCACAAATTCTAAATTCATTTGCCATGTTGACACAATCCTTTCAAAATTGGTTCATCATTTTGTCTAAGGGGTATTTTACCCCTATTTGAAGTCCGATGCAAGTTAAAGAAGGAAGCAAAATCTATCATACTCCTAGAAGAAATGGTATAAAGTATGGATTTTTTGTACATGATGATACTACAAAACATGATTACTATGAGTCATGGAAAATAGAGGAGTGAACAAAGTGAAAGATAGACAAGATGCTTGGACAGAAGAAAACGACTTATTATTAGCTGAAACAGTATTGCGCCATGTCCGCGAAGGAAGTACGCAGTTGAATGCGTTTGAAGAAGTTGGAGATGAATTAAATCGAACTTCAGCAGCATGTGGATTCAGATGGAATGCTGTTGTACGCCATCAGTATGAAAAAGCACTGCAGCTAGCTAAAAAACAGCGAAAACAGCGTATGCGTGCACTTGGACAAGAGCAAGGCAAAAAGAAATTATTATATACGCCACCAGCATCTGTAGAGCATGTGGAACAAATGATGTCTGCGCCTACAGCAACATATAGCTTACCTGAAACACACGTAGAAAGAAGCAGCAGTGAGGAGCTTTCAATGGCTGATGTTATTCGCTTCTTGCAAACAATGCCAAATCAAGCGAGCAATTTACAAGCATTGCAAAGCGAAAACAAACGCTTGATGCAAGAAAATGCAGAGTTAGCTAAGAAAAACACAGAGTTGGAAAAACAAATTAAACATCTCGAAGCTAATGCTACTACTATTCAAGAAGACTATGAAACATTAATGCAAATCATGAACCGTGCGCGAAAGTTAGCTCTATTTGATGAAGAAGAGCGTTCTTCTACTACGTTTAAAATGGATCGTAACGGAAATCTTGAGAAAATGGCTGAATAAGCTACACGAACGAAGAAAGAGGGATGTCAAACTTGGCTCTGCTTTCTTCTTTTTCTATTTTACAGACAATGACCTGACGCCTTTATGCTATAATATGTTCGTTTACTGTTTATAAAGGGGTTTGAGATATGCAGCAGAATAGTTTGAAACTTTTAGCACAGCCCGCTTGGCGTATTATTGATCAATCCAGTCTAGGTCCTCATTTTGATGCCCGTCATTCTTTTGCCATCGATGACACGCTTTGTACAACCATTGGAAGAGGTGAATCTCCAGCTGTCATGCGCTCATGGGTGCATCACGATACGATTGTATTAGGCATTCAAGATACAAAGCTCCCTCACCTGGCTGAAGGTGCAGCTTATTTACATGAACAAGGGTATAAAACAATCGTCCGCAATTCAGGCGGCCTCGCTGTCGTACTTGATCAAGATGTTCTAAACATTTCTTTAATTTTTCCAGATGCAGAAAAAGGAATTGATATTGATCGTGGCTACGAAGCCATGTTTGATTTGATTAAGGCCATGTTTGCATCTTACGGTACCGCAATTGAAGCGAAGGAAATCGTAGGATCCTATTGTCCCGGCAGCTTTGATTTGAGCATTCGCAATCAAAAATTTGCAGGCATTTCACAGCGACGCGTTCGCGGCGGTGTGGCCGTACAAATTTACTTATGCGTTAACGGAAGCGGCTCTAAACGCGCTTCTCTCATTCAAGAGTTTTACAAAAAAGGGCTCCAAAACACAGAAACTAAATTTTCATACCCAGATATCGAGCCTCATACAATGGCTTCTCTATCTGAACTATTACAGATTGATTTAACCGTTTCTGATGTCATGCTGCTTTTATTGCAAACACTGAATAGCATGAGCTCTTCTCTTGTAAATATGCCTTTAAATGCTACCGAACAAATGCTGTTTGAGACGCAGCTGCAGCGCATGTATGACCGCAATGAAAAAGCGTTGGGTTCATTAGCCGAATAAAAAAACTCCGCCCTAGGACGGAGTTTTTTTATTAAAGTGCTTGAGCAGCTGTGATTAAAGCAAGCTTGTACACATCTTCTTCGTTACAACCGCGAGATAGATCGTTTACCGGTTTGTTTAGACCTTGTAAGATTGGACCTACTGCTTCGAAGTTTCCTAAGCGCTGTGCAATTTTGTAACCAATGTTACCTGCTTCAAGGCTTGGGAATACAAATACGTTTGCATCTCCTTTGATCACTGAACCTGGTGCTTTCTTTTCAGCTACAGAAGGAACAAATGCTGCGTCGAATTGGAATTCGCCGTCTAATGTTACGCTTGGTGCTAATTCTTTTGCAATTTCTACTGCGTTTGCTACCTTTTCTGTTTCCGGAGATTTTGCTGATCCTTTTGTTGAGAAGCTTAGCATAGCAACACGAGGATCGATATCGAACATTTCAGCTGTACGAGCACTTTCGATAGCAATTTCAGCTAAATCTTGGCTGTCAGGTGAAATATTAATTGCACAGTCAGCAAATACGTATTTTTGATCGCCGCGAACCATGATAAATACGCCAGATGTTTTCTTAACACCTTGTCTTGTTTTGATAATTTGTAGAGCAGGTCGCACCGTGTCTGCTGTAGAATGAGCAGCTCCGCTTACAAGACCGTCAGCTTTGTTCATATGAACAAGCATTGTGCCAAAATAATTTTCATCTAATAAAATTTTGCGAGCATCTTCTTCTGTTGCTTTGCCTTTACGACGCTCAACAAATGCTGCCACCATTTCATCAAATTCAGAGTAGCTTTGAGGATCCAAAACCTCAACACCGTCTAATTTTACGTTTAATTCTGCTGCTTTTGATGCTACCGCGTCTTTATTTCCAACAACGATAGGCTTTAAGATATTGTCGGCAGCTAAACGAGAAACAGCACCTAATACGCGCTCATCTAATCCCTCTGGGAATACGATTGATACATCGCTAGCTGATACTTTTTGTTTTAAACCTGTAAATAAATCACTCAAAGTAAATCCTCCTCGATATGTAAAAAACTTTTCTCATAATAGGATACTCCACTTTTTTTAAAAATCAAAGGCATGTCCTTCAAGAATCCATGATTACGAAAAAGTCTTTTAATTCTTAATTTTCCGCTAACACTCAAAATAAAACCTGTTTTTACTTTGCAACAATTGTTTAAAGTTTAGTCACAAAATCACAGGTTTTTCATTCCAGTTCTTCGGACAAACTATGATATAGTAGAATTGGAATTTATCATAATCGGACAATAGGAGTGAAACGAAATGGCAGAAGCAGCACAAACATTAGACGGTTGGTATGCACTTCATGATTTCCGTTCAATCGATTGGGGCGCTTGGAAGCAGTTATCAAGCGACGATCGCCAAGCGGCCATCCATGAATTTTTAGGTTTGATTGAGAAATGGAAAGGAACTGAAGCTGAAAAGCAAGGCAGTCATGCTTTATATACCATTGTCGGCCAAAAAGCAGATTTTATGCTAATGCTTGTTCGTCCTACTATGGAAGAACTAAATGAAATTGAAACAGAATTTAACAAAACAAAGCTTGCTGAGTTTACCATTCCTACTTATTCATATGTATCAGTAGTTGAATTAAGCAACTACTTACCTGCTGGGGAGGATCCTTATGAAAATCCTCAAATCCAAGCTAGACTATATCCAACTTTACCAAAAGCTAGTCACGTTTGCTTTTATCCAATGGATAAACGTCGTCAAGGAAATGACAATTGGTACATGCTTCCTATGGAAGAACGACGCAGCTTAATGCGCAGCCACGGAATGATTGGACGTCAATACGCTGGAAAAGTAAAGCAAATCATTACGGGTTCTGTTGGGTTTGATGATTATGAGTGGGGCGTTACTCTTTTTGCAGATGACGTTCTTCAATTTAAAAAATTAGTATACGAAATGCGTTTTGACGAAGTAAGTGCTCGCTACGGGGAATTTGGCAGCTTCTTTGTCGGAAATTTATTAAAAGAAGAAGCTATTGCACGCTTTTTACACGTTTAAACTAAGCTGCAAAAGCGTTCATCTCTTTTATAAAATTTAGTATATAAAAAACCTGTTTCCACTTGGAAACAGGTTTTTTTATTTTCTACCCATGGCATATTCGCATCTACAGGACCATATATATACAACAGTGTCACAAGTAAGCGAGGTGGGATAATGGCAGTCGTTGCACACAACGAAGAAGATGTTAAGCTCCTAGCCAGACTCATTCGAGCTGAAGCTGAAAGTGAAGGAAAACAAGGGATGTTACTGGTAGGAAATGTAGGCGTGAACCGCGCTAAAGCTCCCTGTTTGGATTTTAGAAATATAAGAACCATTCGTCAGATGGTATTTCAAAACCCAGGCGGATTTGAAGCAACTCAAAAAGGCTACTTTTATCAGCGTGCCCGCCAGTCTGAAATTACACTTGCACGACGTGTATTAAGAGGGGAACGTTTTAACCCCGCGGAAAACTCACTGTGGTTTTTCAAGCCCAGCGGCGACTGTCCTGCTCAATGGTATAACCAAAATAACACAGGACGATTTAAATCTCACTGTTTCTTTGCACCAACTCAAGCTGATTGTCCAGGAGTTTACTAATTTCTTTTTGTTTGAAGGAGGTTCCTATGAAAAAACCAAAGTCTAATCAACCGCAACAGCAATATATGCAAAATCCGTATATGAGTCCAAACTACCCTTATTATATGCCTCAGCCGCAGCAGCCCCAGCCAGGCGGCCAGCCGCAGGTTCAAGGGCAAAGCCAAGGAGGGCCACCCCCTACCTCTTCTGGAGGCAGTGGTGCCCCGCAAGACCCAAATCAACTGCCTATTGAAGAATCATATATTGAAAATATTTTACGTTTAAATCGAGGAAAAATAGCGACTGTATATATGACGTTTGAAAATAATACGCAGTGGAACGCGAAGGTCTTTAGAGGTATTATTGAAGCGGCCGGACGCGATCATATCATTTTAAGTGATCCACAGACTGGAACGCGCTATGTACTGCTTATGGTTTATCTTGATTACATTACCTTCGATGAAGAAATTAAATACAATTATCCATTTGGCGGTGGAGGCCAGCAGTTGAGCAATTATTCTCCGCGTTAAAAAACCCCTTTTCAGGGGTTTTTTTATAGCCATTTTACAGCTGCAACAACAATTAAAATCCAGGCTACAATAAAAGCAACTCCACCTAGGGGAGTAATCGCGCCAAGAACTTTAATACCGGACGTACTTAATACATAGAGACTGCCTGAAAACAGCACAATCCCTGCAAACATAATCCAGCCCGAAGCTGTTAACAAAGAAGACTGAGGAAATTTGCTTAATAAAAACGCAATGACAAACAGTCCTATTGCATGGAACATTTGGTACTGCACTCCTGTTTTCCATACCTCTAAATACTTCTCTGAGATTTTCCCTTCTAACCCGTGTGCTCCAAAGGCACCAAGAGCAACCGCTAACATCGCATTGATTGCACCGATTATTAAAAATAGTTTCATGTTTTTCTCCTCACTTTAGAAATCAAACAAACTATCGCCGTTTGCATCATCTGATTTCAATTTCGTTCCTTCAAAATTAGGTTTGGATGACTGAATAATCTGTTGCTGCATAATCTCAGGCGATTGCATAATTTCCGGTGAAGACATGACAACAGGTTTTGAAACCGAGACAGGTTTCGATGCTGAAACCTCTTCATTTTGATCTAATGCAAGCTCACACAGTGCTTTGATAGCAACCAATTGATCTCGAACGTTCCCACTATTCGAATGGTGCTTCGCTTTTTGTACTTCTGCACTAATTTTATCAAGGAGCTGCGCCATTTTTATATCCATGTAGACACCTCATCTTACATTCAATATGACTTTATACAGCTATTTTATCAAAAGATGAAATAGGAGGCTATGTCTGAAGCTAATCTTCATGAAATGCTCACTTTTACACATCATCAATTTGCCAATCGATGGATTGACGTCCGTGTTGGAGCAAAAACTCATTTGCTCGTTGAAAATGATTATTGCCAAAAAAGCCTCGATTAGCTGAAAATGGGCTAGGATGCGGGCTTTCCAAAATTAAATGGTGTGAATGATGAATGAGCTCTTTTTTAGCTTGTGCATGTTTGCCCCACAGCAAAAACACGACCGGCTCCTCTTTTTGTGCCACTAATTCAATAATGCGGTCCGTCAGCTGTTCCCATCCTTTTCCTTTGTGAGAATTCGCTTCCCCTCTTCTAACCGTCAAAACAGTGTTAAGCAAAAGAACACCTTGTTCTGCCCATTTGACTAAATAACCGTTATTCGGAATGTGATAGTCCATTTCATTTTTCAGCTCTTTGTAAATATTCACTAAAGAAGGCGGTGTTTTGACTCCTGGTTGAACAGAGAAGCTCAGTCCATGCGCTTGATTTGGTCCATGATAAGGATCTTGTCCCAATATGACAACTTTTACATTTTTATAATCCGTATAGTGCAAAGCGTTAAAAATATCATATTTATCAGGATAAATGGTGTGGTGATTATATTCATCCACTAAAAATTCTCGAAGCTGTATGTAATAGTCTTTTTGAAATTCTTTTTCTAATAAAGGAGCCCAGTCATTTTTTAAAATACTCATTGCTTATCACCTCATAATAATCTTTTTTGTTATTTTATCGTAAACTCTGCCGCCTGCTCAAACGTTGCCTGCTTTAAATACGCTGAGAGCCTGGGCATATTTTAATATTGTCATGTTCAATGAAACTTTGTATACACTTATAAAGAGTGTATTTTTATATTAAAGGAGGGATTCCATATGATCATCAGCAATCCCCACCAAATAGACGTAACCTACAGCCTGGGTGTTACACCCGTTGAACCAATGATACCAAGAAAATACACCGTTTTCCCAGGTCAACACACTTCTGTTCCTTCCATTCAAATTGGCATTGAATTTGCCTACGATCATATGCAAAAAGAGCGGAACGAATATTTAGCATCCTTCGTCTTCGATAAAGGTTTTTATTCCCTTACTGTGTATTATTACATCGGTGCGCATACATCAACAGATGAAACCATTACACGCTACCTTCACTTTTTAGAACAGCTCCCTGTTATTCTATCGTCTATCTATCACGCTGATGCTTCCTTTTTCGAAAAACATCCACTTTTAATGCACTGTCCTATTTTTATCATTGCCGATAGCCCTGAGCTGCCATTTTCAACAAAAAAATCTATCGGTTCCCTGTATCAATATAAATAAATGAGAAAAGCTACTGTTAAAATAACGGTAGCTTTTTCTCCGTATTCGAAACAAAATACTTTTAAACTTGTTAAAAACATGGAATAATAACTACAAATTGTTTTAATCTATTTGCGTTAACCCTTTAAAATCGTTACAATTTATTAGTAGTTCTATACATAAAGGAAAAGGTAAACAAGCAATCATTCGTTTGTTTATAAAGGCCGAGTTTAACGGGCAATGAATCCCCAGATTTCATTTAAGTGTTGTCTGTTAAAGCGGAAAAAAATTGAACGTAACTACGACAAAGTGAGGTCCTAGAAGTAATGACAAATGTACAACCAAAATCCATTATCGTAATTTTTGGCGCTACAGGTGATTTAGCAAAACGTAAGTTATTCCCCTCTATTTTCCGCTTATATAAAGCGAACAAACTATCGGAAGATTTCGCTGTTGTTGGTGTCGCAAGAAGACCTTGGACTAATGACGAATTACGCGAAAATGTAAAAAAATCAGTGAGCAGTTTCAAAAACAGTGACGCTGACATTGAAAAGTTTGCTTCACATTTTTATTACCAACCGTTTGACGTAACAGATGTCGCTTCTTATCAAGAATTAAAAAGCCTAACAGAAAGCCTTGATGAGCAATACAACGTGCCTGGAAATCGTATTTTCTATCTAGCAATGGCACCTGAATTTTTCGGAACGATTGCTTCGAATTTAAAAAATGAAGGTTTAACACAAACAGAAGGCTGGAGCCGCCTAGTCATTGAAAAGCCGTTTGGCCATGATTATCCTTCTGCTAAAGAATTAAATGAACAAATTCGCCATGCATTTAAGGAAGATCAAATTTATCGTATCGACCACTATCTCGGTAAAGAAATGGTGCAAAATATCGAAGTTATCCGTTTTGCAAATGCTCTATTTGAACCGATGTGGAACAACCAATACATTTCAAACATCCAAATTACGTCTAGTGAGACGCTTGGTGTAGAAGACCGTGGCCGTTACTATGAATCTTCAGGTGCCCTTCGAGATATGGTACAAAACCATATGCTTCAAATGGTGGCCCTACTTGCAATGGAACCGCCGATTAAATTAACACCGGAAGAAATTCGCAGTGAAAAAGTAAAAGTATTGCGTGCTCTTCGCTCTTTATCAGTGGATGAAGTAGATGATTATTTTGTACGAGGTCAATACGGCAAAGGTGTACTTGAAGGAGAAGAAGTTATCGGCTATCGCGAAGGAAACTCGGTTGATCCTGAGTCTAATACCGCTACATTTGTATCTGGTAAGCTTATGATTGATAACTTCAGATGGGCTGGCGTACCGATTTATATCCGTACAGGTAAACGCATGAAAGAAAAAGCAACGACAATTGTTGTACAGTTCAAAGACTTACCAATGAACCTGTACTTCAATAAAGATAAAGAAATTCATCCAAACTTGCTTGTCATTCATATCCAACCGGAAGAAGGCATTACGCTTCACTTGAACGCGCGTAAAACGCCAGGTGCCACATCATCCACACCGATTAACTTGAACTATTGCAATAACTGTGGAGATAAAATGAATACACCGGAAGCTTATGAACGCCTTATTTATGATTGCATGCTTGGAGATGCAACGAACTTTACTCACTGGGATGAAGTAGCCCTTTCTTGGAAATTTGTTGATACTATCTCAGAAGCATGGGAAAGCACAAAAGCACAAAACTTCCCGAACTACGAATCAGGTTCAATGGGACCAAAAGAATCAGACGCATTGCTTGCTGAAGACGGTTTCCACTGGTGGCCAGTCGGAGAAGACAACTTCTCACCTAAAGAGTAAATAAAAAAAGCAGCTGTAGTATACAGCTGCTTTTCTTGTTTTTTATTTTAACCACTCAGTATGGAATACGCCCTCTTTATCAACACGTTGATATGTGTGAGCTCCGAAGTAGTCACGTTGCGCTTGTAAAAGGTTCGCTGGTAGCGTTTCTGTACGGTAGCTGTCATAGTAAGCTAATGCACTTGAGAAACTTGGTACAGGAATACCTTGTTTAACCGCAATTGAAATAACTTCACGAAGAGCCGACTGATAGCCTTCTACGATATCCTTGAAGTATGGGTCTAACAATAAGTTTGTTAGATCTGCATCGCGATCGTAAGCTTCTTTAATTTTTTGTAAGAATTGTGCACGGATGATACAACCACCGCGGAAGATCATCGCAATATCACCGTACTGTAAATTCCAGTCATATTCTTCAGAAGCTGCTTTCATTTGAGCAAACCCTTGCGCATATGAACAAATTTTACTCATGTACAATGCTTTACGAATTGCTTCTACTAATTCGGTTTTATCGCCTTCAAATGCAGCTGCATTTGGACCGCTCAATACTTTGCTTGCTTTTACACGTTCTTCTTTCATAGCTGAAATAAAGCGTGCAAATACAGATTCCGTAATGATTGGTAGTGGTACACCTAAATCAAGCGCACTTTGGCTTGTCCATTTACCTGTACCTTTTTGACCTGCAGTATCTAAAATAACGTCTACAAGTGCTTTACCTGTTTCTTCATCTTTTTTCGTAAAGATATCAGCTGTGATTTCAATTAAGTAGCTATCTAGCTCGCCTTTATTCCATTCAGCAAATACTTCATGTAATTCATCTGTTTCTAAGCCTAATACGTTTTTCATGATGAAGTATGCTTCACAAATTAACTGCATATCGCCATACTCGATGCCGTTATGAACCATTTTTACGTAGTGACCTGCACCATTTGGTCCAATGTATGTGCAGCAATCATCGCCTTCAACTTTCGCTGAAATAGCTGTTAAGATTGGTTTTACAAGTTCATATGCTTCTTTTTGTCCGCCAGGCATGATTGAAGGTCCTTTTAATGCGCCTTCTTCTCCGCCGGATACGCCTGTACCGATGAAATGGATACCTAATTCTTCTAGCTCTTTGTTACGACGAATTGTATCCTGGAAGAATGTATTTCCGCCATCGATTAAAATGTCGCCTTTTTCTAAGTATGGTTTTAACGAATCAATTGTTGCATCTGTAGCAGCACCAGCTTTAACCATTAATAAAATTTTACGCGGTTTTTCAAGAGAATTAATAAACTCTTCCACACTGTATGTACCTGCAAAATTTTTACCTTCTGCTTCTGTTTTTAGGAACTCTTCTGTCTTTTCAGGAGAGCGGTTATAAACTGAAACAGAATAGCCTCTGCTCTCAATGTTTAGCGCCAAGTTTTTCCCCATAACCGCTAAACCGATAACACCGATTTGTTGTTTTGCCATGTTAAATTCTTCCCTTCATGTGTAATATGAATTGGTCAACCTAATCGTAACTGAACATATCATAAAGAAAGTTACAGATTCAAGTTTGATATAACCATAATCATACGTTTTATTATACACATTTGAAAAGAATCATGCTCACCGAACATTGATTATTTTGAAGAAAATTTCGATAAAATAAGTGAAATGAACGCAGTTACTAATCATCCGTACATTCTTAACTACCTTTAGACGCATTTTAACATTTTCTTAAACAATTACTTTTGTTAAAATATTAAGCAGTTAATCATTTCAATGAATTGATGATCAACACGGTTGTTACCGTTTTACTATATTTACTGCAGCTAAAAAAGCTGCACTAGTACTTATTTTGTTTTACGAAGAGGGATTTTATATATGACAAAACCAATCAAAGATCCGTTCAAAGAAAATTTTGATACGCTTGAAGAATTTGCTGATCGCATTAGCGAGGTATTGAACTGCCCTATTACGATTGAAGATGCTAATCATCGCTTACTAGCTTACAGCACCCATGATGAAAGAACGGACCAAGCGCGTATTGCTACGATTATTGGAAGAAGAGTTCCGGAAAAAGTCATTAACAACTTATGGAAAGAAGGCATTATTCCGAAACTCCTTGAGACAAATGAACCTGTGCGTGTGAAAAATATAAATGAAATCGGGCTTGGAGATCGTATAGCCATTTCTATCTGGAAAAATGAAGAAGTTCTAGGATTCATTTGGGCTGTGGAAATTGAGAAAGCCTTAGGCGATGAAGAAGTGGAGCTATTAAAAAAAGCTGCGAATGTATTAAAAAACAAATTGCTGCAGCTTCAAATTCGAAAATACAAACGAGAGGAACGCTCACAGGAATTTTTCTGGAAATTATTAACTGGCCACATTAAGTCTCGCCAAGAAATTTCAGAAGCGTTTTATGAAGCTCAAATTACGGCTCCATCAGCATTTTCCATTGCTATCTTCCGCTTCCAAGAAGATATTACGCCTGAAGCTGAACGCCAAATTTCGTATATGTTGAAAACAATGCACCGCTTAAAAATCGTTCTTTATACGATTGATTGCAATGATTTAATCTTACTGCTTTCTTTGGATGCGGTTGAAAATCCTCTTGATGAACAGCGAGATTTTGTAGACTATTTTAGAGGAAACATGCATGAACGCTTTGATGTTACTCAAATTAAAGCCAGCTGCAGCAGTATTTATTCATCGCACGATCATATCGAAAAAAGCTATAAAGAAGCTTTGAACGTATTAGATATGAAAAGTAAGTTTCCAGAAGAAACAAAAGAGATTATTAACTATCAAGAATTAGGTATTTATCAATTTCTAGATGTTATTTTAGACAAGCGCGTTCAAGATCAATTTGAAAACCATTCTTTAAAGAAGCTAACTGATTATGACCTTCGTCATAACAGTAACTTGGTGGAGACTCTTGAAGTATTTTTAAATAATGATAACAATATTAATGAAGCAGCCAAAGAATTAAATGTGCATATGAATACACTTAGCTATCGATTAAAGCGAATTTCAGAGATTGGTGATATCAACTTAAAGGATGTTAATCAAAAAATGACTCTTTATATTGATATTAAGTTAATGAAATATAAAAAATAACAGATAATGTTATATTTTTTAACAGAAAGCTATTTATTTTCCGATAAATAAATAGCTCTTTTTTATGTTTTCTTCCCTTAACAATGTTAGATAACCTGACATAAAAATTAAAAATTCTGATAAGTAAGCGGTTACATTTGTGTGTTTAAACAAAAACCGCTTCTTCAATTCTTCTTTCTAGACAAAGAAATTTCACAAAACTTTCTTTATACTAAAGATACACAAACGACCAAGGGGGAAATTAATCATGATTATTGGCGTACCAAAAGAAATCAAAAACAACGAAAACCGAGTAGCGATTACACCAGCAGGCGTAGCATCATTTGTTGGTACAGGTCATCGTGTATTAATTGAAAATGAAGCGGGTATTGGAAGTAACTTCACAAACGAAGATTATGTAAAAGCCGGAGCTGAAATTGTTGAGACAGCAGCTGACGTGTGGGCACAAGCTGAAATGGTCATGAAAGTAAAAGAACCATTAGCAAGTGAATACGGCTATTTTAGACCAGGTCTTATCTTATTCACTTACCTTCACTTAGCAGCTGAACCAGCACTGGCAAAAGCATTAAAAGATAGCGGTGTAACGGCTATTGCTTATGAAACAGTGGCAGTCAATCGTACATTGCCTCTATTAACACCTATGAGCGAAGTAGCAGGACGTATGGCTGCTCAAATTGGTGCACAATTCCTTCAAAAATCAAACGGCGGAAAAGGAATTTTATTAGCGGGTGTTCCTGGAGTTAGCCGCGGAAAAGTAACGATTATTGGAGGCGGCGGTGTTGGTACAAATGCTGCAAAAATCGCAATCGGCCTCGGTGCTGATGTAACAATTATTGATTTAAGTCCTGAACGCCTACGTCAATTAGACGATATCTTTGGCAACCAAATCAATACGCTAGTGTCAAATCCTTATAACATTGCGGATGCAGTAGCAGAGTCAGATTTAGTGATTGGTGCAGTATTAATCCCAGGTGCAAAAGCTCCAAAACTCGTAACAGAAGAAATGGTGAAAACCATGAAGCCAGGTTCTGTTATTGTTGACGTAGCAATCGACCAAGGTGGTATCGTTGAAACAATTGACCACATTACAACACACGATCAGCCTACTTATGAAAAGCACGGTGTTGTACACTATGCAGTTGCGAACATGCCAGGAGCAGTTCCACGCACATCAACGATTGCTTTAACAAATGTAACGGTACCTTACGCACTTCAAATTGCTTCTAAAGGTGTTCACAAAGCAATCGCTCAAAACGAAGCGTTAAAATTAGGAGTGAACGTTGCAAACGGAGCTATTACGTACGAAGCAGTTGCACATGATTTAGGTTATGATTATGTATCAGTAGACGTAGCTCTTGAAAAAGAATTAGCTTCTATTTAATAGATAGTAAAAAACGTCCTTAACCCTCTGTTAAGGGCGTTTTTATTTTGAATAAACAGCAATTAGCTGTAAAAAACACGACTATTTAAAGCTTTGTGTATCTGTTCACCGGTAATCTCCGGTACCATTGGCCAGAATTCAGGAGTAGGAAACATAAGGTTGCTAGGCGTTCTATTATGATTACCATCTAATTCATGAAATGGTTCAGGATCATCTGTCTCGTTAAACCGATTCGTAATAAACATAAAGTGACCTAATTCATGTGCAAGAAGATACTCATCTGTACTTGCATTTGTCATAATCACAAGTGGAAAAGAGTTATAAGTTACAGCAAGAGTCGATGAATAGTCAAAATTAACAGGCCCAAATCTATTTCCATTCATATAAAATACGTATACATCAGCGTCTTGACAAACTTTTCGGCCAGTTTCAAGCATTGCTTGTACCATTGTAAGATGACTAGCTCCTCTAATTGGAAAATTTTCCGCATTACTTACAATGCCACTGATGTTTTCAAAAAAAACAAATGAACGTGTAATAGTAAATGTAACCCCCTGGATTAATTGGTTTTTCTCATATTGTTTCCATATCCTATTAGCAGCCGCTATGTCTCTTTTTACACGGTTGGGAACTGTAGACGGATTATCTTTAGAGTTTCGATCAACTTTAGCTCCTGGTAATACGATTATACAAACATTTAAAGTACCTGTCTTAACAGTTTTGAAGTTATCGCTCATTAAATTCGATTTCATATAACAGTCTTTGTGATTTCTCTTTTGAAGTTGTGATTGATTAGAAGAATCCGGGGCATCTTTATAACTGTCATGATTATAATGTTTTTTTATGTGAATCACCCTTTCTTAAGTTTCTATTCATTTTATTCATTAAGAAAAAGAGTGCTTGTACAATAAGGTAAAAAGCCTTTTAATAAGAGGTTTTTTAGCATGCGATTACTTGTGAAGGTGGTTACTCTTAAGTTTATGTAAAGTAAATGTTCAAACCACCTTATATCTCATTCGCTAACGTTCATTTAACTCATGCTTCACAGTCAGTCATGATAATTCTTAATTACACGTAGGATTCATACAGTTTTTAGAAATTGAATATCTACATTAAAAGCGATAAAATAGAAGAAAAAGTGAATGGAAGAAATTTATCTAAAACACATTGGGCAACTAAAAGCCGCCCGGTAGAAATTTTACTCTATTTTCTCTATGAACTTAAAATACGGGAGGATTTTTTATGACAATGAATAAAGCATTAACCATTGCTGGTTCTGATAGCAGCGGCGGAGCTGGCATTCAAGCGGATTTAAAAACATTCCAAGAACTTGGTGTTTACGGAATGACAGCTTTAACAACAATTGTAACAATGGATCCCGATAACAGCTGGTCTCATAACGTATTTCCACAACAAGCTTCCACTGTTGAACAGCAGCTGAAAACAATTGTAAAAGGCGTAGGGGTACAAGCTCTAAAAACGGGTATGCTTGGCTCAGTGGAAATTATTGAACTAGCGGCAAAAACAATTGAAGAATACGATTTAAAAAATGTTGTAGTAGATCCTGTGATGGTATGTAAAGGAGAAGACGAAGCGCTTCATCCGGAAACAACTGTCAGCTTGCGTGATGTACTAGTTCCAAAAGCAACAGTCGTAACGCCTAACTTATTTGAAGCTAGTCAATTAAGCGGACTTGGCCCTATCAAAACGGTTGATCAAATGAAAGAAGCAGCCGTGAAAATTTCTGAACTTGGTGCCAAATATGTATTGATTAAAGGTGGAAGTAAATTAGCACACGAAAAAGCAATCGATTTGCTTTATGATGGAAAGACATTTGAGATCTTAGAGTCTGAACGTATTGAAACGACATTTACACATGGTGCTGGATGCACATACTCAGCTGCGATTGCTGCTGAATTGGCAAAAGGCAGTGACGTCAAACAAGCTATTTATACAGCAAAAGAGTTTATTACAGAAGCAATTCGCCATTCATTTGCTTTAAATCAATATGTCGGACCAACAAATCACGGTGCATACCGTCGTAAAAAAGAAAAAGTAACAAACTAAAAGCATGCCTAAAGGCATGCTTTTCTATTTTGCTTATTGTTTGACTGTTTCAAGCGCATTTAAGATAGCTTGAGCTACGCCGTGCTCGTCATTTGTTCCTGTTACGATATGGGCAAACTCTTTAATTTCTTGAGGGGCATTTCCCATCGCTACGGCACGTCCAACTCGCTGAAACATCGATACGTCGTTATAATTGTCTCCAATAGCCATCGTTTCTTCTAAAGAAATATGGCGTTCTTGAACAAATGATGTAACCGCAATTCCTTTTTGAGCATTTTCATCATTTATTTCAATATTTTCTTTACCAGATGCACTGACTGCAATAGAATCTAACTTCACAAGTTCTACTTTTGCCTGTTCTAACTTTTCTTCATCAAAAGAGAAAGCAAGCAGCTTATAAATGTCCTTGTTTGGATCTTGAAACAGCGCTTCATACTCTTCAATAAGCTTTACTCTGCCGCTATTGAAACGCTCTTTTGCCGCTTCTAACGATTTTTCATAATTATCTTTTAAGCTAGCACTTAAATAAATATCCATTAATACGGACAAAGCTTTTTCATAGTCATTTGAATACGTACCTTCACTTGTATAGACTTCAAAGTACAGCTGAAACTTCTTAAAAATATCTTCTACTTCACGAATAGCTTCCATCGTCATGCCTACTGAATATTGTTTTTCCCCTTGTGGATTGCGAAGCTCTGCTCCGTTTGCACAAATTAAATATGTATGAAGTCCTGCTTCTTCTAAAACATAACGCGCTTCTTCATAAGAACGTCCCGTAGCAACAACAACTTCCACCCCTGCCTTTTGAGCTGTCTTAATCGCTTGGGCATTTTCTTTACTTACAACTTGTTCACTATTTACTAGCGTTCCATCCATATCGATCGCAATACATTTAATCATGATGTACCCCTTCCTATGTATCTTTGCTCTCTTATTTTATTCTAGCATATGTTTTTTAGCGCTTTGCTACTTGCATGTAAAAGATTTACTAATTTTTTGTATACGCGCTGTTATAATCTGTTCCTTTTCTTGCTTTTTCGAAAACCTCTTTGATCGTCTTTACATGCAAATCAGCTGTTGAATATACGCGAAAATTCACATCCTCTTCCCTCAGATGCTTACCAACGCCGATAGAAACCATATCTGTTTGATTAATAGCTTTTATACCTGCCTCTCCATCTTCTATTGCCACACATGCATCGGGTTTTACTTTTAATTGATCGGCAGCTGTCAAAAATATTTCTGGATCTGGTTTTCCCTTCTTGATTTTCCTCACATCCACAATACAATCAAAAAAAGAGCGTATTCCTAGCGCATCTATTACAGTATTTGCATTCGAACTAGAAGAAGCAATTCCCATTTTAATGCCTTGTTTTTTACAATCTTCTAACAACATTTTAATGCCTGGAAGTAAATGATCTTCTGTCATTTCTCTTATTAAAGCCTGATAATGCTTATTCTTTTCATAAGCAAGCTTTTCTTTTTGTTCCACTGTCAGGTGTACATTGCCTTGCGCAGCAATGAGCTCTACAGTTCTCATCCGGCTGATTCCCTGCAGCTGTTGATTTAGTTCTTCAGAAAACGAAACGTTAAGTTGATCTGCTACTTTTTTATTTGCTCTATAATATAAATGTATTGTATCTGCAATAACACCGTCTAAATCAAAAATAATCGCTTGTAGCTCTTCTTTTTTCATATTATCCTCCTCTGTACCTATCTTTATGCCATTACTTAAATGCTTTTATTACATCCCACCATGTTAAAATACCGTTGATATTGTTCACTTTATCATAAAAATTTTTTCATCATTTATAATTTATGAATAAATTTTTCAAAAAAAGAGAAATTACAGTATTGCATTATGAAAGCCCTTTTATTACAATAGGTTTATGCAAACGGTTGCACTGTCTTAAAAATATAGTTTATCAAAAAATAAAATGAAAACCCATACATAGGGGAAGGGGAAAAACTATGAAGAAGTTCTTTTCATTTGATTTTTGGCAGAAGTTTGGTAAGGCTTTATTAGTAGTAGTAGCGGTTATGCCCGCAGCTGGTATTATGATTTCACTTGGAAAACTAGTTGCAATGACTGGGGGAGACATCACTGCTGTACAAACAATTGCACGAGTGATGGAAGATATAGGATGGGGTATCATTACAAATCTTCACATCTTGTTCGCTGTTGCCATCGGGGGATCTTGGGCAAAGGAACGTGCTGGCGGTGCATTTGCTGCACTCATTGCATTCATTCTTATTAATCGAATTACAGGAGCCATTTTTGGAGTTAAAGCAGAAATGCTCTCAGATTCAAAAGCAACGGTTCAATCACTGTTTGGACAAGAATTAGTTGTAAAAGACTACTTCACATCTATTTTAGGATCTCCCGCTCTTAACATGGGAGTATTCGTAGGAATTATCGCTGGTTTCTTAGGCGCAAATTTATTCAACAAATATTACAATTATGATAAATTGCCTGAAGCCCTTTCGTTTTTTAACGGCAAGCGCTTCGTACCGTTTGTAGTCATCGGTGGTTCAGTTGTAACGGCACTGCTTTTATCCATTGTGTGGCCGTTCATCCAAGGTTCGCTAAACAGCTTCGGACAGTGGATTGCAACATCTAGAGATACAGCTCCTATTCTGGCACCATTTATTTTCGGAGCATTAGAGCGTCTCCTTCTTCCGTTTGGTCTTCATCATATGCTGACAGTTCCTATGAACTATACGGAGCTAGGCGGTACGTACAAAATTTTAACGGGTTCTGGAGCAGGTTCCACTGTTGCCGGTCAAGATCCTTTGTGGCTTGCTTGGATTGCAGACTTAAATAACTTCCGTGCTGCAGGAGATATGGACAGCTACAAGCAGCTCTTACATGACGTTACACCTGCACGATTTAAAGTAGGACAGATGATTTTATCTTGTGCGTCATTAATTGGAATTGCTTTAGCAATGTATCGCAACGTAGATCCTGACAAACGTTCGAAATATCGTTCAATGTTCTTTTCAGCTGGACTAGCTGTTTTCTTAACAGGCGTAACAGAGCCGATTGAATTTATGTTCATGTTCGCGGCGCCTCTTCTATACGTCGTATACGCCATTATGACAGGACTGGCTTTTGCCATTGTTGATATTGTTCATGTTCGCGTACACTCATTTGGCGTAATTGAACTATTAACACGTACACCAATGATTATCAAAGCCGGACTATGGGCTGACTTAATGAACTTTGTCATCGCCTGCCTTGTATTTTTTGGCTTAAATTTTGGAGTGGCAAACTTCTTAATTAAACGTTTTAACTTCCCAACGCCGGGACGTAACGGAAACTATATCGATGAAGAAACAACTGCAACAAGCAGCAAGCAGGTGAAAAATGATTCGCTTGCCCCAGTCATTATTGGACTGCTTGGCGGAGAAAACAATATTGAAGACGTGGATGCTTGTATGACTCGCTTACGTGTAACGGTAAAAGATATACATGCCGTTGCAGGAGAAAGTGAATGGAAACAAAACGGAGCCCTTGGTTTAATCTTGAAAGATAAAGGGGTACAAGCTATTTATGGACCTAAAGCGGATGTTTTGAAATCCGACATTCAAGATTTGTTAGGAGCTTAACATAATGAAGCTATTAACGTTAAATTGCCACTCTTGGCAAGAGGAAAATCAGCTAGACAAGTTATCTTGTCTAGCTGAAGTAATTAAAAAAGAAAAATATGATGTCATTGCTTTACAGGAAGTAAGCCAAAAAATAGACGCGCCTTATGTATATGACTACATTCGCAGCGATAATTACGCTTGGCTTTTAGCAAAAGAACTGGGTAAGCAAGGTGAAGACTATCAATTGGTATGGGATTTATCTCATATAGGCTATGAAGTGTATGAAGAAGGAATTGCCATTTTAACGAAACACCCGATTATTGAAGAGCATTCATTTTTTGTTTCACAAACGTCAAATATTGACTATTGGAAAACGAGAAGAATTGTTGGAGCAACAATCGAATATGAAAAAGAACTCCTTACTTTTTATTCTTGTCATCTTGGCTGGTGGGATGATGAGGAAGAGCCATTCAAGCAGCAAGTTGATACGCTGCTAGCTCATGTACACAAAGATAACCCATTTTTCTTACTTGGAGACTTTAATAATGACGCTCATAGACGACATGAAGGTTATGACTACCTGTTGAGCCAAGGCCTCTATGATACGTATACTCTATCGAACAAAAAAGATAGCGGTATTACAGTTCAAGGGAACATTGCTGGATGGGATGATAATGAACGGGCGCTGCGCCTTGATCTCATTCTATCGAGTCATGCGCAGGATATTCAATCATCGACTGTAGTTTTTAACGGCATACATTATCCCGTTGTTTCTGACCATTTTGGGGTAAGCGTTGAAGTGAAATAAGTGACATAAAGCGAACGAATAGCGTTCGCTTTTTTCTTGTGATTATGATTATGTAAAAATCATCTTCTTTACTGCTTTATCTATCGTTTTAGAAGTGTCCGATAAACTTTCGCATTTTAAAAAGTAGGTGTGCTATAATATTGTGATGTTGACGATATGCAACCCATTTTTGCATGTTTATCAATGAAATCGCTCAACTTAATAGTAAGATGATACATGTAAGCTCTATTTAAATGAACACCCGTTGTCATTATCATAAACTAATAAAGAAAAATAGGTGTGAAACAATCATGAAAATTTTGTTGATTTCAAATATGTATCCTTCTGAACAATTCCCGAGCTATGGTGTATTTGTTCAAAACACTGAAAAAATTTTAGTTCAACATGGTATTCAAGTTGATAAAATTGTCATGCAAAAAAAGACAAGCAAATTAAGCAAGCTTTTTAGCTATGCTTCTCATTATGCTAATGTCATTGTTACGGGCTTAACAAAAAACTACGACTATCTTTACGTACATTATGCATCTCATAATGCTCTTCCGCTGCTGATTCTCAAAAAGCTAAAGAAGAATGTGAAGATTGTGACAAACGTGCATGGTTCAGATGTTGTACCTGAAGTAGCTTCACAGGAAAAATATCAGCCTAGAGTAAATGACTTATTGCACCATTCCACTAAAATTATTACTCCTTCTCCCTACTATAAAGGGCTCGTTGAAGAGAAATATAAGGTTCATAATCCAATCTATATTTTTCCAAGCGGAGGAGTGAATAAAGATCTGTTTCATCCTTATGCAGATAAAAGCAAAGCTTATCAAGAACTAAACTTGGACCCTACTATCCGTTATATTGGATGTGTAAGCCGCATTGATGTGGGTAAAGGATGGGAATACTACCTTCAAGCAATTGCAAAAGCTGAACAACAAACGCCCACTTCTTACAAATACTTATACGTTGGAAGCGGAAAAGACGAAGCTGCATTTAAGGAAATGATCAAGACTCTGGGCCTAGAGGGAAAAGTCATCCATTTTCCTCTGCTTCCTCAGTCGTCTCTTGCTTACGTATATAATGCGATTGAAGCATTCGTGTTTCCGACCGTAAGAAAAGGAGAAAGTTTGGGCTTAGTCGGCCTCGAAGCTATGGCTTGCGGAGCACCCGTGATTGGGAGTCAGATTGGTGGTCTAAAAGATTACGTTATAGACGGAAAGAATGGTCTATTCTTTGAGCCTAAAAATGTAGATGAACTAGCTTCACAGCTACAGGCTTTTATTAATCTTCCTGAAGATGTGAAACAGCAAATGTCTCAACAGGCGTTACAAACAGCAAACCGCTACACAGTAGATGTAATTGCTGAACAACTCCCAACAATTTTTTTTGATGAGGTGGAAAAATGAAAGTCGCAGTTTTAATTCCTTGTTATAACGAGGAAGTAACAATTGGAAAAGTAATTGACGATTTCAAACGCGAACTGCCTAGTGCAGATATTTATGTATACGACAACAATTCAAAAGATCGTACAAGTGAAATTGCACTTGAACACGGCGCAATCGTCAAAAAAGAATTTAAGCAAGGAAAAGGAAACGTTGTACGTTCAATGTTTCAAGAAATTGATGCAGATTGTTATGTCATGGTAGATGGGGATGATACGTATCCTGCAGAATTTGTTCATCAATTAATTGAGCCTATTAGAAATCGAGAAGCTAACATGGTCATTGGAGATCGTTTATCAAACGGAACGTATCTCGAAGAAAACAAACGTGCTTTCCATAATTTTGGTAACAACTTAGTACGTTCTTTAATTAACGGCCTGTACAAAAGTAACATTAAAGATATCATGACAGGTTATCGTGCGTACGATAAATTATTTGTAAAATCAATTCCTGTGATGAGCCCAGGATTTGAGATTGAAACAGAAATGAGTCTTCACGCGTTAGATAAACGATTCCGCCTAAAAGAAATCGCGATCGATTATCGCGATCGACCTGAAGGCAGCGAATCGAAACTTAATACGTTCTCTGATGGATTTAAAGTGTTACGAATGATTTTTACGTTATTTAAAGAGTACAAGCCGCTTCAGTTCTTCTCCATTTGGACAGTGTTGTTTATTGTCGCAGGATTAGCTGTTGGTGCTCCGGTACTTTATGAATTTTTTGATACAGGCTTTATTACCAAAGTACCTTCATCTATCTTAGCAACTGGATTGATGGTGTTAGGTGTTTTATCTTTCGTCTGTGGATTAATTCTAGATACAATCGCTTCATTAAATCGCAAGCAATATGAATTAGAACTAAATAAAAAAATTGAACAGATTGAACAAGTAGGAGAATAACAATGATGAAGAATAAAAAAAGTATTTTACTGCTTACAGTAACAGCTTTAATTATTCTTATCGGTTTAAGTATTGGTAATCCAGACGGTGTTCACTATCTTTCCCTTTTTGCTGCACTTGTATTTACCATCATAAGCTCTATTTTTATTTATAAAAATAGAGCTTATGCTTCATTTAAACCGCTAGAATGGCTATTGCTGATTGTTTTTTCGTTTATCGTACAGTTTTCACTTTTAGATAACTTACATATGACGAGCTCAACTATTTTTTCACTCGTTTTGTATGCCATCAGCCGTACTTTATTGGCAATGCTGCTGACGGCCGCTGTACTCAGCGCTATCAAACAGATAAACGATTTTCACTATACATTTGCACACCCAAAGCGTTATCTAGGAATTGTTACGATTCTTATTTTAACTGTTAGTCTATATTACTGGTTCGCCTTTTTCCCAGCGGCCATGACTCCTGATTCATTAGCACAGTGGAGACAGGCACATAACGGAGAATTTAACGATTGGCACCCTATTATGATTACGTGGCTCATTATGTTGCTGACAAAAATATGGGATAACCCAGGAATTGTAGCGTTCACGCAAATTGTTGTTGTAGTGAGCATATACGCCTATACATTTGACTTTTTCATTAAACGCAAAGCACATCCTGTTATGATTGGACTTTTAACAGCTATTATTGTCATTATTCCAAGCTTCTTAATCTTTTCAATTATTATTTGGAAAGACATTTTATACAGTGCTTTTCTGCTGTTTTTTACGGTTAACATTGCAAAAATTTATCTGTCAAAAGGTGCTTGGGTTAAAAGTAAAGCGAGCTTTTTCTTACTTTTACTTTCCGCATTTGGAGTAGCTTTCTTTAGACATAATGGTTTTCCTGTATTTGTTTTGACTTTCCTTTTAATGATTGTCTTATTCAGAAAAAATTGGAAACCTCTTGTCACGATTTTCTTAGTCGTCTTTATTTTACAAAAGATTGTTACAGGCCCTGTGTTCACGTGGCTTGATGTAAAACCTTCAGATCCAAATGAAGCTTTGTCCATTCCAACTCAACAAATTGCAAACATCATTTCAAATGATGGAGAGATGTCAAAAGAAGAGCGCGAATATTTTAATAAAGTGCTCCCTATTGAATTGTGGAAAGAAAAGTATAATCCATACAAAAGCGATCCAATTAAATTCACGTGGAAATACTACGACCGCGAGTTTATTTTTAATGATTTAGGCCTTTACTTTAAGAACTATGCTAGCATTGTCATCAAAAATCCTTATCTAGCAACGGAAGGCTTTCTCAAACAAACAGCTTTAGTATGGCAAATCAATCCTTTTAAAGATGGCTACACGGATACGTACGTAACCAACATTTATTACGGCAATGATTTAGGTCTTAAAAATAAAGTAATCGAGCCGTTTATTACACATACTGCCAATGCTTACTTAGCTATTTTTAAGCACCCTGTTTTTACATTCTTATGGAAACCAGCTTTTTATCACTGTGTCATTTTATTATTTTCATTAATGCTAGTGATTCGAAGAGGAATTACGTCCCTTATTATTGTCATTCCTTGGGCACTTAACACGCTTTCTGTTCTTGCGGCACTGCCGGCTCAAGATTTTCGATATTTATTAGCAAGCGTATTTGTGTCTTTCTTCTTTATTGGTCTTCCTTTTATCCGATTTGATCAGAAAGAAAAGGATGTGACCTCCTGATGGAGAGCAATTATAACAAAAAGCTAGGAATCACACTCATTATTGTGGCTTCCCTGTTTACAGCTGTTGGACAACTTTTTTGGAAGTTGTCCGAAGCTTCATTTAACTTAAATTTAATTATTGGTTTTTTCCTTTATGGATTAGGAGCGGTGTTTATGATTGCCGCTTTTAAATTTGAAAGAGTTTCCTTGCTTCATCCATTTTTAAGCCTAGGATATGTCATCAGCATCGCTCTTGGTTTCTTTCTATTAAATGAAACCATTAGCCCTATGAAGCTGGTCGGTACTCTTATTATTATCGTAGGTGTAATTTTAGTAGGTGGCCAAGATGAATAGTATCCCACTTTTAATTATTATGACTCTTTTAGGTTCAGTTGGAGCTGTCTTTTTCAAGTATATTTCTACGTATTTAAATGAAAAAAAGATAAAGCTAGCGCTTATTTGTTTTGTGGGTGGCGGCCTTTTTTACGGGGCGGCAGCTCTGCTTAATGTGTATGTTTTAACGCTGTTACCTTATTCTATTGTATTTCCGCTCACGTCTATTACGTACATTTGGACATTAACATTCGGTTACTTTTTAATTAAAGAAAAAGTTACAACAAAACAAGTTATCGGCTGTATTCTTCTAATTGTCGGATGCTTCTTTATTGCTAATAGTTGATGAGATAACTTGAAAAGGTAGGAGTTTCGCATGAAAAACTTAAAATTCGCGAGCATTTTACTGCTCATATCAACATTATTTTTGAAATTTTCTAGTATGATTCGTGATTTAGTTATTGCTAACTATTTCGGTACAAGTTATATTGTCGATTCATACAACGCAGCAATGATTATTCCAAATGCTTTTATTTTATTTATGTTAACGGGGATGAAGGATGCGTTTATTCCTAGTTATTTACGTTATGAAAAAGAAAATAAAGGAAAGGTTCATTTGACTAATATTGTTAAATCAACCTTTCTTATTTGTTTCATTATTTCGGTTCTCGGATCAATTGCGGCTTTCTTTTACTTTCCCGCTTCGTATTCTAATTTTTCTAAAGCAGCAATTGAACTAGGAATTTATACGGGCGTTATGTACTTTTTATCTCTTTCACTAGTTGGAGTGAATGCCGTATACGAAGGTGTATTTGATGCACGAAGTCAATATTCTTTCTCTGTGTTTTCTCAAACGGTTGTTGTATTATTTACAATTTTAAGTACAATCCTATTACATTCAATTATGGGCGGCTATGCAATTGCTCTTGGCTATTTTATAGGAACTATTGCTTCTTTCTTAATTAAAGTTGTCTATTTTAAACCGCAGCATCTGCTGTTATGGAAGCAAAAAATTGACCGTGATGAAGTGGTGGCTTTTTATAAAGTATTCATCCCTGTTGGTGTGACCATTATGGTCGGTCAAATTAATTTAACTGTCAACTTCTTCTTTGCCGGCTCCTTTGGTGAAGGTGTTATTTCATACTTAAATTACGCCTTCAGACTTGTAAGTATTCCCCAGGCAATATTCGGGGTTACGGTCGCAACCATTATTTACCCGCTGATTGCAAGAGCCATTTCTGAAAAAGATGACGAACGATTTAAATCAGGAATTGAAAAAGGGATTACGTTTATGCTGATGCTGCTGATTCCGACGATTGTTATTATGATCTTTTATATGAAAGACATTGTAATGATTGCTTATCAGCGCGGTGCATTTGACGCACAATCAACGCTAAAAACAACGGATGTATCTTATTATTACCTAGGTTCGGTATTTTTCTATTCCCTGCAAGCTGTTCTTGCAAAAGGATTTTATTCTCTTCAAAAAGGTTATCTTATTATGAGAGCAGGCTTATTATCCATTGTGTTAAATATCATCTTTAACATGATTTTCACTAAATTTATGGGATACCAAGGATTAGCACTTTCCATGTCAGTAGTTGCCTTTTTCTATACGGCTATCGTATTCGTTATGCTGGCAAAACAAATCAATCACTTCCATTACGGATATCTAGTGAAAGAAACAGGAAAAATTCTTTTAGCTTCCGTACCTGTTGCGATCGTCATGTTCTTCTTAAGGGACATCGCATTTTTGAATTCATTACATGTTATCTTACGATTTGGTATTGTCTGTATTGCAGGTGGTTTAGTATACTTAATGTCGACGCTATTATGCAGAGTAGAAGGTGTTATGCTTTTAGTTAAAAGAAAACGTTAATTCACGTAAAACAGGAGAGTACTATATGAAGAACACATACTGGTTATTTTTTCTGTTCGTTGGTTTTATTTCAATTCAGCCGATTATTGATATGCTAACGACGTACATGGTTTTGAACATGGATAGTGGTCTCTCAATTGGGGTTGTTATTCGCTTTCTATATATGATTTTTGCAGGTGTCCTACTTTTAGTGTTTGCCAAACAATCAAAATGGGCTAGATATTCGATTATCTACCTTATTGTTTTTGCACTCTTTCTTGGACTCAACATCTACTTAAATCATCAATGGAAAGATCCTTATTATATTGGGCAAGAAATTAAATTTTTCAATAAAGTTGTTTATATGAACGTTACGCTGCTTGGAATGATTGTGATATTTTCACATTATCGATCATCTGTGGATGTAAAAAGAATACTGAGCAAAAACTTATTAACTGCTTCACTCATCATCAGTATTGTTTTTATCGGTACAATGCTAACGGGTACAGCACTAGAGAGTTATCAGTATAATAAAATTGGGTTTAAAGGCTGGTTTTATGCAGCGAATGAGCTAGGCGCAACCATTGCTATTTTGCTTCCTCTCACACTGCTTTTAGCTTTAGATAAAGTACGTTCGTTTTCAAAAGCTTATTACTGGATTCCTTTTATCTTGTTAGCCGTTTCGTCCATCATGCTTGGAACGAAAGTAGGCTTAGGTGCCGTTATTCTTTCTTTAGTTGTAGCAACAGTTGTCTTATTTGCTAAATTATTTACGAATAAACGCAGCTTAATTAAAGCCAACTTAGTAATCTCAATTCTGCTTTTAATTGTAACCGGAGCAACTACTCCGATTTCTCCAGCTTATAAAAACACATATACGCACATCGATATGTTAGAGGCTAAAAAAGAGAAAACAAAGCAAGAAAAGCCGGAAAAGAAAGAAAAAGAAAAGCCGGCTAAAAAGAAAAAACAAAAGGAATCAAATTTAGATGATAAAGATATTCAAAATCTGATTCTAAGCAGCCGTGAGCAATTCTTAGCTCATCATAAGGAAGAGTATGCAAAAGCACCTATTGCACGAAAAATGATAGGTATGGGCTTTTCTGGTGACTATACAAAACAGCTTCCGCCAAAGATGATTGAAATGGATTTTTATGATTTGTTTTTCTCTTTAGGTATCATCGGATTTTTACTATGGGTTCTTCCACTTCTAGTAGTTGGTTTAACCGTGTTGGTTCGATTATTTAAAGACCCATCACAGCTTCTTGATGAAAGCTTTATGATGTATAGTACAGCAATTGTATTAGCTCTTGGAATTGCTTTTGTAGCTGGGCATGTCTTCACCGCACCAGCCGTTACTATCTATTTTGCAGCAGCTGCTGCTTATCTGTTCGTCATTCATTTTAAACAAAGACAAGCATAAAAAAAACAGGTCATTAACGGCCTGTTTTTTTATCTTTTTAATGGCTGAAGGCTTAACACCATGTCACCCGCATTGACGTTTATTTCTTGATCATGAGCAAAAAAACTCAATGCCTTTCCTTGCGTACTCACTGCTAGTAAAAGAGAATCATCGCTTTTCTCCTCAAGATATGTTTCGTACGTATATTCATCCGTGATTTTTGTATTGTAAATCGTATATCCATGCTCCATTTTATGATGCAGAAACTCCCACGTAATTCCTTTCTTAAAGAGCATACGTCCTCTTACTGTGTGCATAATTTCATCAACATCTTCTCTTGAATCTTCTTGGTCACGAATGCTCAATTGAAAAACATTGTTCCGCCCCATATCTTGAAGAAAAGCAGTACAAACAAGCGCATTATATGCATCTAACTCAGTTGCAGCAATCACATATTCATAAGGAGTTAAGTCTAGATGATATTCTGTTTGCTCAGCTAGTACTTCTCCGTGATAAACATTTACCTCCGCTCTGCGCGCAACTCTTAACCGCTCCCACGAAGAATCAGCAACTAATACTGGATAGCCTAGCTGTTTTAACTTCGTTGCAAAGGCAACCGTAAAATCATTGCTTCCCACAAGCAAAATACCAGGTTCTTCGCCAATCGATAAATCCAGCTTTTTAGCTAGCCATGAAAGGGAAAAACCGTGTGCACAAACCGTAGCAAACACTAAAGCAAATGTCAGCGTTGTTAAGATCGAAGCATCTTTAAATCCTTCATCAATTAGTACTTTCGCAAAGTAGCTTGAGACCGTTAACGCCACAATTCCGCGCGGGGCAATCCAGCCAATCAGTATTTTTTCTTTTATAGATAAATCTGTGCCTACCGTTGATAAAAAGATGGAGACAGGTCTGACAATAAACAGCATAAGTAAAACAAACAAAATAATATTCCAATGAAAAATTTCAGTAATGGTCTTCATCGTCAGTCCAGCCGTTAACATGATAAAAATAGTAGAAGTTAATAGAACCGAAATATTCTCTTTAAAGTGTCGCATATCACTAATAGACGAAATATGCATATTAGCAAGGGTAATCCCCATCGCTGTTACTGCTAGAAGACCTGTTTCATGCTTAATTTCATCAGCTACTGTAAAGCAGGCAATAACGACAATAAATACGACCGGAGATTTTAAATACTCTGGAATATGCCCCTTTTGAAACATCCATCCTATTCCGCGGCCAAGAATCCATCCTATTAAAACGGCAATAATAGAGGCTACGAAGAAAAAGAGAATTGTTTTTCCACTCACTTCTCTCAGCACTAAAAATTGAACAATTTCAAACGAAAAAACGGCCAACAGTGCACCAAATGGATCGACAATAATACCTTCCCATTTTAAAATCGCTGCTGGTTTTGGTTTTAATTTAGCTTGTCGTAAAAGAGGTAAAATTACGGTTGGACCCGTCACAATAAAAAGCCCTCCGATAACAATTGCCACCGCCCAGGATAAATCCGCTATATAATGAGCAGCTAAAGAGCCTAACATCCAAGCTAGCATGGCTCCCAGTGTCACAATGCGAAACACGGGCTTTTCGATTCCTCTTACCTCTCTCATGTCTAAGTTCAAGCTGCCTTCAAATAAAATAACAGCTACAGCAATCGATACAAAAGGATCAAAAAGCTGAGCAAACTGTGCTTTAGGATCAATTAAACCTAAAATAGGGCCTGTTAGCAGTCCGATAATCGACATCACGACAATTGCTGGTAGCTTAAATCTCCAAGCCAGCCACTGAGATAGAACTCCTAGTCCCACTACAAGTGTGATATGTACAAGCATAGGTTCCATTGTATCTTCCTTCTCTCGTTCGCATAATGTGTATATATTTTCCCTAAAATAAACCGATGTTATACAGGAAGAAACAAACACTACCTTGTTTTACCACTTTTTCAAAAATGCTAAACGCCTCTCCCCTCTTTGAATCCAAGCTATTTTCCTTCGTTCGACACATATCTTACTCATGTTTGTCGAATTTCACTTTAGTATAAAATAGTAAAAAGCCTTTAGCTGCTGCTAAAGGCTTTTTACCGGATGATCCAATTCATATAGCTTTTGATAGTGACTGTTCGTAGCAAGTAATTCCTCATGCGTTCCGCGAATGGCTATCTTTCCATCTTGTAGAAATAAGATTTCATCCATCTTTTCCATCCCAACTAAATTATGTGTAACCCAAATTAAAGTTTTGTCGTGAAGAGTTTCAAAGATAGTGGATAACAAACTCTTTTCAGTCACGGTATCCAACCCTGCAGTTGGCTCATCCAGCATAACAATTGGCGTACGCTGAAGTAGAACACGTGCTAACGCAATCCGCTGACGTTCTCCTCCTGAAAAGCGCTGACCTGTTTCGAGCATGGACGTTTGATATCCTTGATGCAAACCTTCCACAAGGGAGTGCATATTGACTTGCTTCATTGCCTCAATTACCTCTTCTTTTGTAGCCTCTTCATTAGCTAGTAATAAATTGTTTGCTACGCTTGTATTAAATAAATAAGGATTTTGATTTAATACAGAGATGAGTTTTGGTACATCTTCACGAACTTCAGCAACAGACTGACCGTTTAGTTGAACTGTACCTTCTGTAGGCAATAAGGAGCCTTGCAGCAGCTTTAACAGAGTCGACTTTCCAGCTCCGCTCTTGCCAAGAATCGCAATTTTTTTCCCTTGCTCGACTTGAAATGAAAGATCATGAATGACTGACTCTTCCTCATTGCTATAGCGAAAGCTTACATGCTCGACTTTTAAGCTAACCGAGTCCCATGAACCTTTGTAAGGTAGGGAAAGAGTATGTTTTTTCTTTTCATTCACAGATTCCCAGTTCTTTTCCATTTCCTGCACTCTATTTAATGACTCTTCAAATTGAGGAATTTTTTCTACTGCATTAGATACCGGCAGCAGTGCTTCAGATAAAGGAAATACTACTAAAATAAAAGCAGCAATAAAAACACCTGCAAGCTCTTTGTCTGCAAAAAGAGAAGCCCCAAACCAAATCATTGTGACAATTAAACCTGCTACAATAACTTGGCCAATCAATTCTCGGTAATACGTCCATAGTTTAAGCTTACGATCCATGCGGTCTAGCTCATCTTCTGTTTTGTTATACGAATGAAAAAATGACTGCTGCTGACCGCTTAACACCCAATCAGCAACTCCTAAAAACCCGTCTGTGACCTTAGCATATAACTGTGCTTTGCTTGATTTATATCGCTGATTGGCCGCTTTCATATGCCAAAGGGAAAAAAGCGGCATCACTACTACTAATAAAAATAAATAGATGGCAATCAAACATGCAAACTTTAGGCTAAAGAATCCTAAAGCTACAATCGAAATAACGTATAAAATAACAGCTGAGATTGTTGGAAGAATGGTACGCAAGAACAAGTCTTGTAAACTTTCAATATCTTCAGCGAGAACCGCTAAAACATCTCCCGTTCGATAGCGGGATGTAGCAACTAACGGTTCAATCAAATGATAAAGACGTGTACGCATCTTAGCTAAAATGCGAAGAATAAAATCGTGACTAACAAGACGCTCCGCATAACGAAAGGCGGCTCGACTTAAACCAAATGTACGCACAAGCACAATGGGAACGTACACCAGTAAGATTGTTTCTGGACGTAAGGAAGAAGCTGAAATCAAGTAACCTGATGTGAACATTAGCGCACAAGCAGAACCAATCGTTAACAAGCTTAGTAATAAGATAGAAAAGATACGATATTTATACGTTTTAAAGTAGGGCCATATCCAACTTTTATATTTCATCATATCTCCTCCTCTTCATGTAAAAATTGATAGTAAGCTCCTTTTTTTCGAATCAGTTCTTGATGATTGCCGACTTCTGCAACCTTTCCGTTCTCTATTACAACAATGAGGTCCATATCTTTCATCCAATGCAGACGGTGCGTAGCTAAAATAAATAACTTGTCTTGAAACATCGTTAAAATATCTTGCTTTAATTCATATTCCGTTTCAATATCTACTTGCGCCGTTGGTTCATCAAGCATAATAATAGGGCGATCGCTCAGAAACGCCCTAGCTAGGGCAATCCTTTGAGCTTGGCCGCCGCTAAGCTGCCGTCCTCCATCTCCTATCACTTCATTTTCCTTCTTAGGCATCTGTTGAATCGTAGATAAAAGTCCTGCTTTCGTTAAGGCATCTTCATAATCATAAGAACCGCCTCTATCCTGATAAAATTCAATATTTTCTTTCACTGTTCCATTAAAAATAAATGGGTGCTGAGGGATATACGTAATCTGCTTTTGCCAAGCATCTGAGCGTAAATCAACCGGCACGCCGTTTACTTCAGCAGACCCTTCTGTAAATTGTACAAAGCCGCTCAGTATATCAATAAGCGTCGATTTTCCAGCTCCGCTTTTTCCTATAATCCCAATTTTTTTACTTCCTTTAACATGAAGTGACACATCTTCAAGAGAAGGCGGCTGCTCTTCGTCATATTTTACGGTGATATGACGCAATTGAATTTCACTGTTTTCCGTCCAATCAGGAACATCTTCTTCTTTAGCCGACGGTTTTTCAGCCTGCTTTACAATCTTAATTAATGCATCTCCGGATTCTTTTCCGTCTAATGTTGCATGATAATCGTTTCCGACTTCCCGTATCGGCAGGAAGTATTCAGGCGCCAGCAATAAAATCATAAGTGCAGGCTCTAACGTCATCGAACCGTTCACTAGCCGCAAACCGAGCATAACAGCCACGATGGCTACAGATAACATCGTAAAGAAATCTAAAGCAAACGTAGATAAAAAAGCAATTCGGAGCGTTCCCATTGTCGCTTTTCGATAGCGGTCACTGACTCTTCCAATCGTTTCAGCATGCTCCTTACTTTTCCCGAGAAATGTTAACGTTTCTAATCCTCGAAGCGAATCTACAAAGTGATTGGACAGCACATGATACGTCTCCCATTGGCTATCTATTTTTTTCTGGGCAGCCAGTCCAAGTAAAATCATAAATAAAATTAAAATTGGCATAGTTACAAGCAAAATAATGCCTGAAAGCCGATCTTGATACCAAACGAAAGCGAGCACTAGCCAAGGTGTAACGCTGATGGCGGCCAGTTTAGGCAAAAACAGCTCAAGATAAGCGCGAAGCTTCTGTAGGCCTGTGGTGATGAGCGTCACCAAGTTTCCTGTCCCTTCATTTTTGGTAAAGCGCGGTCCGAGTGCAAAAATGCTTTTCATGACCGTCAAACGAAGTTCCTGAGTCGTTTTGACTCCAAATTGATATGCTGTTTTTTTCACTATAAAACTTACGATCTGACGAATCATAAAGGCAGACAAAAACAATCCGATTGCTTTTGTCTGCGAAGTTAAACTTTCACCATGAAAAAGAGCAGTAATTACTTCGGCAAGCCACTTAGCTTGAAAAATAATGGCTACACTTTGAATAGTAATAAGCCCTATTAACACGGCAAGAACCATTTTTATTCCGTTGTAAACCATTAAATTTCTACCCATTAGTACTCCATATGCTCCTTATGATCTACACGTTTTCTAAAAACGTAGTAGCTCCAAATTTGATAACCTAACACAAAAGGCAGTAACGCAATAGCAGCGTAAGACATAATTTTCAAGGAATAATTCCCTGATGCTGCATTATGAATCGTTAAACTATAGCTTTCATTGACTGAACTAACCAAAACGGTTGGAAACAATCCTGCAAATATAGAGGAAATTGATAAAATTAAAATTAAGCCAGACATAGCAAAGGCCCATCCGTCTTTTTTCCGTGTAAGGAAAAATCCTGCTAGTAAATACACGAAAATACCGATAAAAAATGTGTATAGCATCAAGCGGCTATGATTGCTGAATAAATTTGTTTCAAAAAACGTCATGCCTGAAAAAATAAGAAGCAGCAAGGCATTAACAGGCAAAAGCTTCATGGCAACTTTTCGTGAACGATCTCTAATGTCATCCATCGTACGGATCGTCGCAAAAATAAGTCCGTGCCATAAGCAAAGCATCGTTAGCGTCACGCCGCCCGTTATGGTATATAGATTCACAATATCCGAAAAGCCGGCATTCATTTGCATGTTGCGCTCAACAGGCAATCCTTTCATTAGTGCTGAAAATAAGATGCCGAAAATGAGCGGTGGAAAAAGACTTCCAAAGAAGATAACCCAATCCCACGCATTTTTCCACGCTTGTTTTTCAACTTTTCCTCGAAATTCAAATGCTACACCGCGTCCGATAAGCGAAAGCAACAGAAGAACAAAAAGAACATATGACCCGCTTAATAGCGTTGCATACCAGTTTGGAAAAGCGGCAAACATAGCACCGATTGCTGAAATTAACCAAACTTCATTTGCATCCCAAAAAGGACCGATTGTATTAATAAAAGCTCGTCGCTCTAAGTCGTTTCTTCCTAAAAAGCGAGACACCATTCCAATCCCAAAATCAAAGCCTTCTAAAAAGATAAAACCAACAAACAGAATGGATACTAGCAAATACCAGAATTCATTAAGAGAAAACATTGTATCCCTCCTTTGTAAACGGATCAGTTGATGTTACTTTTGTATGTGCTTCGTGATCGTGATCTGGACCTTTTTTAATTTCTTTAACGAACAAGAACACCATAATCACAGCTAAAATTAAGTAAAAGAACGAAAACGAGATAATAGAAAATAGCAATTCACCTGCTGTTACACCAGGAGACACGGCATCTTCGGTTTTCATATAGCCAAATACAACCCAAGGCTGACGGCCAATCTCTGTCATAATCCAACCTGCTGAGCTTCCAAGGAACGGAAAGGCGATGGCAATCGTCATAATACGTAAAAATAGTTTGCTTTCTTGAAGTTTTTTACGAGAAAGCAAGTACGTACCCCAAATGCCTAATGCACATAATACGCCACCTAGACCAGCCATAATGCGGAAACTCCAAAACGTTGTTCGAACGGGTGGAATATAATTTCCTTCTCCATATTTCGCCGTATACTGCTGCTGCAGCTCATTCATTCCAGGAACGGAGCCTGAAAACTTACCGTATGATAAGAAGCTTAATAAGTAAGGTATTTTGATTTCACTCGTATTTTTCTTTTCATCAGGGTGAATATTTGCTGTTACTGTCCAAGCACCTGGACTTCCGCTGTTTTCCCATAATCCTTCACTTGCGGCCATTTTCATCGGCTGTGTTTTAACTAAATATCCGGCCTGTTCATGCCCAGATAGTGCAATTCCTACACCTGAAACTAGCCCTACAAGGATAGCAACTTGAAATGATTTTTTAGCAAAAGCCACATGTTTTTTCTTCAAGAGCATAACAGCGCTGACACCCGTGATAAAAAAGGCGCCTGTTGCAAACGAACCTAAAATTGTATGAGGGAATTCGACCCACAGCTGACCGTTCGTTAACAATTTAAAGAAGTCATTCATTTCTAAACGGCCATTATTTAGCTCCATTCCGACCGGATGCTGCATAAAAGAATTAGCCGTTAAAATAAAGAACGCTGAAAAGATAGTACCTAGACTAACAAGCCAAATACATAGACAGTGCAGCCATTTAGGCAAACGATCCCACCCGAAAATCCACAGTCCAAGGAAAGTGGACTCCATAAAAAACGCGAGCAGTGCTTCAATAGCGAGCGGCGCACCGAATACATCTCCTACAAATCTTGAGTACTCTGACCAGTTCATGCCAAACTGAAATTCTTGTAAAATACCTGTTACGACTCCGACAGCAAAGTTAATCAGGAATAAGTGCCCCCAAAACTTTGCCATCTTTTTATACTGTTCATCTTTTTTTACTACGTACATCGTTTCCATGATCGCTACTAAAAAGACAAGGCCGATAGACAGCGGTACAAAGATAAAATGAAACAGCGTCGTTGATGCAAATTGAATACGTGATAGTATGACTGTATCCATCTTCTTTCTCCTTTCATATATAAGAACATTCATCATTTCCATAGATACTTTGCTCATTTCTGAGCATCTTTTACTTATATTGTGAAACATTGAGCATAACAATTCGAGAAATATGCTCAACATTTCACAAACATATGTAATGTCTCTCTTTCTATTTACATAGTATAGTCTATTTTTTTAGCTGTGCACGTACATTTTTTGAACGTTTTTAGACTAAAACGTGACTTTCTTGTGACAAAAAAGGGAAGGATCTCTTTATTTTTTCATAAAAAAAGCACGCTCTGATTTGAGCTTGCTTCTCTACGGTCGATATTTTGCTTTCGCATTTAATTTAGATTGACGAATGATTTGGTTAATGACTTCAGAAAATACAATACCAATGGCAATTGAACCTGAAATCATAAAGGCTTTTGCTGCAAGACTAATCGCTTCATTATAATTATTTTCTACAAAGTTACGCATGGCATCGTATGCTGTTCCCCCTGGAACGAGCGGAATAATACCTGCTACGGTGAAAATAATGATCGGCGTACGATAAATTTTTGCGTAAATTTGACTAATAATAGCAATAAAAAAGGCCGATGCTACAGTGCTTGGAATTTCATCTACACCATAGAACGTTAGCAAATAGTAAATGAGCCAGCCAATCATTCCGACAAAGCCACTTTTTAATAATGATTCACGTGGAACATTAAAAATGATCCCAAACGCTGCTGAAGCAATAAAACTTGTAATTATCTGCTCTACGATATGCATATGATGCCTCCCTTCTATAGAAGCGTAAATACAATGGCAATACCTGCACCAATAGCAAATGCCGTCAGAAACGCTTCTGCTCCTTTTGATAATCCAGACAGTAAATGTCCCGCCATTAAATCTCGCACTGCATTGGTAATCGATAACCCAGGAACGAGAGGCATAACGGATCCAATAATAATTTTATCAATTTGCGTTCCTAGTCCTGAAGCGACTAAAAGAGCTGATAAAAGTCCAATAACTAACGAAGCGGTAAACTCAGCAAAAAAGCGAATCGGAATAAGACGGTGGAAATACACCACGGTTAAAAATCCGAGACCTCCTGAAAACATCGCTGGAATAAAGTCCGTCCATAAACCTTGAAACATGATTAAAAAGCATCCGCTAGAAATGGATGCAGCTGCAAGTTGAACCCATAGTGGAAAAGCTACGTTCGTTGCTTCAATTTCTTGTAGCATTTCATACGCTTCCTCCAAGGAGATGTTTCCTTGACTGATGGTTCTTGAGACGCTATTTACCATAGTTACTTTTTTTAAATCGGTCGTTCGTTCGGAAATACGAATTAACTTCGTTTTCGTCGGTTCTTTCGTTTCAAGTGAAAACATAATCCCTGTTGGCGTCACATAGCTGTGGGATTTTTTTATACCGTAAGACGCTGCAATCCGCATCATTGTGTCTTCTACTCGATACGTTTCTGCTCCGCTTTCTAACATAATTTTACCTGCTAGTAAGCTAACGTCCATAATTTCATATTTATCTAATTTTTGCTGTGTCATCAAATCGCTCCAAACATATTAAAGCTTGGTTTTTTCCCCTACAGCATACAGTGTATAAGAAAGAGGGAAGTGGACGCAATGGTTAATGCAAAAAAGTGTGGACTTTTTGTCTCACACTTTCAGGAATAGTATATACATTCCTTATCAATTCATACGTTTTGTGGTCTCACGCTCTACTAATACAGGTGCCATTTTATACTGTACCTGATCTATTTCTTGCTGATCCTGAATTTGCTGAAGTAAGAGGTTTACTGCTTTTTCAGCCATTTTTTCTATCGGTTGACGGATGGTTGTTAGCGGAGGCTGCGCTTCACTAGCTTCTGTAATATCATCAAACCCTATAACAGACAAATCCGCTGGAACGTGAAGTCCGTTTTGCCACGCACAGTGTATCACTTTCAGAGCAATGTAATCCGTAGCACAAATAAGCGCAGTTGGGGGCTCTGGATGATGAGCTAGCTCATTTATAAACTGATATAGTTCATCTGAGTTATTCATATCTTCTTTCACAAACTTTGCGTTTGCTGACGGTACATACTGATAAAACAGAGACAGACGGTGCTCGACTCCGCTTACAGCTTTTCCAACGAACCCGATATTCTTATGGCCAAGGTCCGTTAAGTGAGCAACAGCTAATTGCATTCCCTCCGCATCATCTACATGTACAATTGGCCAAAGTGCAGAAGAGCCGTCTCCTGTAAGAGAAACGTAAGGCGTTTGATATTGTTTTAATACGTCTACAAACGGATGCGGAGCGGCTACATAATCTAATAAAATGACTCCATCAAACCAATGATTCATCATCACATTTAATTGACGCTCAGCCGTTGTTTCTTGGTAATCCGTATGTCCAATAAGAACGTCCATCCCTCGACTTTGAACTTGCTGCTGTACCTTTTTTAACAGCTCGATTAAAAATGGGTCTTTTAAATCTCTAATTAATATCCCGATAATCCCTGTTTTTTGGGCCCGCAGAGCTGCCGCAAATGGATTTGTCTGATACCCTAAATGAGCTGCTGCTTTTAGTACTTTTTGTTTTGTTTTTTCACTGATTTTAATTTTACCGTCTTTATTATTGAAGATTCTTGATACCGTAGCTAATGAAACACCCGCTTCTTTTGCTACTTCTGTAATCGTGACTTTTTTTCTCCCCATTCGTACCGACTCCTATTTCCTTTTAGTCTATCGACCAAGTAAACATTTTTCTTTATTATACTACTAGAAGTCGGAACCACCCAAAACTACCTTCCCTACTTTTCACTAAACAGCCACTTTAACACATCTTGAATTTTTTGATCCCAATATGCCCAGTCGTGACTTCCTTTTCCTTCTTCATATGTAAAACAAATAGGCTCTTGCTTACATCGCTCGGAAAAACGTTTATTTTCCTGATATAAAAAATCTTCCGTTCCACAGCATTGATAAATACGCGGAGTCACTTCTCCATAGCGCCGGCGATTTTCAAGCAGCCAGAAAAGATCATCCTCAGGTCTAATAACAGGCGGCATGCCAAAAATCAAAGGATAATCTAGGAACTGAACTTCCCCTCGCTCTCCAAGCCCTTCAATGTCCATCACTCCTGATAAACTGGCAGCTGCAGAAAATTGATGTGGTTTGCGAAACGCCCATTTTAAAGCGCCGTACCCTCCCATAGAAAGACCAGCCACAAAATTATCTTCTCTTTTTTCCGATAACGGAAAGAATGACCTAGCCAATTGAGGAAGTTCTTCTGTTACAAACGTCCAATACTTCTTTCCATAAGCCATATCTCTATAAAAGCTACGATCTACATTTGGCATTACAACTGCAAGTCCTAATTCTGATGCGTAGCGTTCAATCGAAGTTCTTCTCATCCATATCGTATGATCATCAGAAAGACCGTGTAATAAATAGAGCGTAGGGTGTTTCTCACTTCTTGTATTGGTTTGTAAACCAATCTGAGATTTTGTTTGCTGCGGTATCAAAACGTTCATTGAAGTACTTATTTGCAATACTTCTGAAAAAAAATCACATTGAATAAACGCCATATTTCTCTTCCCCCTTACTTTTTCTTCCCTATTGATTGATAACAAAACGTACATAATTCATATAAAAGCTAAAAAATAGTTTGATTATTTACAATTTTTAGTTTAACATAAAAAACATCTTTTATGAAAACGTTTTACGTATAACGTTTTTTTAAATTAAAATAGTGAACGCGATTCAAAGGAGGAATTTATATGGGGATAGTAAAAGTAACTTCTGACGAGTATAAAGAGCAAAAAGGAAATCTATTTTTTGTTATTTTCATTTCATGTGCAGCTGCTTTTGGAGGGTTACTTTACGGCTATGACACAGCCGTCATTTCAGGGGCTATTGGATTGATGGAAGTGCATTTTAATCTCAGTCCAACGATGGTAGGTTTTGTTGTATCCAGTTTGCTGCTCGGGGGTGCCGTTGGGGTACTTTCTTCAGGAAAACTGAGTGATCGATTCGGTAGAAAAGGTATCTTGCTTTTAGCAGCTTCTTTATTTATCGTATCCGCAATTATGCAAGCACTATCTTCAGCCATCTCTTTTGTGATTATTTCTCGAATTATTGGAGGGCTGGGCATTGGTATGGCCTCCGTTCTTTCTATTACCTATATTTCTGAAATAGCCCCTCCGCACATGCGCGGCCGCTTAGGCTCTCTTTATCAATTTGCTGTTGCCGTTGGGATTGTTTCTGTCTATTTTGTAAATGACTACATTTTATCTATTGGGGAAGACGCATGGCAGAATTCCACAGGATGGCGCTACATTATCGGTGCTTCTGGGATTCCAGCTCTTTTATTTCTTCTTATCCTTTCTCCTGTTCCTGAAAGTCCGAGGTGGCTAGTAAAAGCAAACCGCACTGTAGAAGCTATGGACATTTTAATTAAAATCAATGGGACACACATTGCACGCCAAGAGCTGTATCATATTGAGCAATCGTTAAAAGAAAATCAACCGGCTTCTCTTTCGCTTTTTAAAGAGGCAGGCCTTCGAAAAGCGTTGCTTATTGGTATTCTACTTGCAGCCTTTCAACAGCTTGTCGGAATCAATGCCATTATTTATTACGCCCCGCAAGTTTTTGAAGCAGCTGGAGCTAGAGGAGATTTATCGCTCCTTGTTACGTCTATGATTGGTGTAGCTGCCTTTTTAGGCGTTCTTTGTTCCATGTGGCTTATCGACCGGATTGGCCGCAAAGCTTTATTACTTATTGGCACAGCCGGTATGGCCGTTACGCAGCTTCTCGTTTCTTTTGGATTTCATTCACAGGGTACTGAAGGCTTGACTACTAGTTTACTTATTGTTTTTTATTTATTTCTTTTTAATATTTCTATGGGACCTGTTGTATGGGTTGTGATTTCTGAAATTTTTCCTAATCATGCGAGAGGCTATGCAATGTCTATTTCTACCTTTTTCTTGTGGATAGCTAATTGGTTTGTGTCTCAGTTTTTTCCTATTCTTTGGAACAAAGCTGGAGGATCTTTTACCTTTTTATCTTTTATGATTATGTGTATCGCTTCATTTTTGTTTATATGGAAGTGGGTGCCAGAAACAAAAGGAAAGTCACTTGAAGAAATTGAACATATATGGAAGTAAGGGAAGAGGTTGGGGTATAACTAAATGAATCCAATCTAAAGAAAAACAAATGGGATACATGAGCTAAACGGCTTATGACACCGTAGTTGATTTCCGTGCAAGACTTCGCTTTCCGCGGGAGTCTTCATCTCGCCCTCCAATCAACTACTAGAAGAATTTAAACAGATGAAAACTATGTTCACCCTAACAAAAAAACCGAACCACTAATCAAAAATTTTGATCAATGGTTCGTTTTTACTTTGTCTAAAATACTTTCGTCCCAGCCTCTTCTTTTTATCGAATTTGTCCATCTCCGTAAATAATATATTTTAATGTTGTTAATTCCTTTAATCCCATTGGTCCACGCGCATGAAGCTTTTGTGTACTAATTCCGATTTCTGCCCCGAAACCAAACTCTTCTCCGTCCGTAAACCTCGTCGAAGCATTCACATAAACAGCAGCTGAATTAACGCGCTGTAAAAAACGCTGAGCATGAGCATAATTTGTTGTTACAATCGCTTCAGAATGATGTGAACTATGAACATTAATATGGGAAATCGCTTCATCGATGTCATCTACGATTTTAACTGCCATGATGAAATCCAAATATTCTTTCTTCCAATCCTCATCCCCTGCTGGAACAAGATCTGGAACGATTGTGAGCGCACGTTCATCACCGCGTACTTCTACATCTTTCTCTCGTAGCGCTTGAACAATAATCGGCAAAAATTCATGAGCCGCCCGTTCATGAATAATCAGCTTTTCGGCTGAGTTGCACACCGCTGGACGAGATGTTTTTGCATTAATGACAATACTGGCTGCCATGTCACGGTCATATTCTTCATCAACATAAATGTGGCAGTTCCCGGTTCCTGTCTCAATAACAGGAACCGTTGCATTTTTTACCACCGCTTCAATTAAACCAGCACCGCCTCGAGGAATTAATACATCGATATATTCATTTAGCTTCATTAACTCCAGTGCTGTTTCTCTCGACGTATCTTCAATAAGCTGTACGCTATGCTCAGGAAATCCTGCACTTGCCGCAGCTTGGGATAATACAGAAACAATCGCTTGATTCGAATGAAATGCCTCACTGCCTCCGCGCAAAATAACCGCATTTCCTGCTTTTAAGCATAAGCCTGCTGCATCACATGTAACGTTTGGACGCGCTTCATAAATAATTCCTATGACACCAATAGGTACACGCTGCTGCCCAATTTGTAAGCCATTTGGTCGTTTAGCCATAGACAGCACTTCTCCTACCGGATCTGCAAGCGCAGCTACTTGGCGCAGGCCGTCTGCCATTCCATGAATCCGCCCTTCATTTAAAGATAGGCGATCCAACATCGCTTTTGACGTGCCTTTTTGAACGGCTTTTTCTACGTCTAATTCATTTGCTTTTAAAATTGTCTCTTGTTGATCCAATAGAGCAGCCGCCATTTTATAAAGTGCCTGCTGTTTTTGTTCGCTCGTTACATTTCCTAAGAAATAAGAGGCTTCTTTTGCCTGCTTTCCTTTAAGCTGCAATTCACTCATTTCATTACTCCTTCAGCTTGTTTTAAGAATAACGTTCCAATTTCTTGGCCTTCAATAATATCTCGCAAAATACTTGGTTCTTTCCCATTTGCTAGGATTAAGCTCACGCCTGCACTTGTAGCTGTTTTAGCAGCGGTCAGCTTTGTGACCATTCCGCCTGTTCCAACGTCAGTTCCACTATCTCCAGCAAAATTCTCAAGCTCCGGCGTGATGCCATCTATTACTTTCATTAATTTAGAGTTAGGGTTTTTTGTGGGATCTGAATCAAAGAAACCGTCAATATCAGATAAAATAACAAGTAAATCTGCGTGAATCAAAACTGAAACAATGGCGGATAAATTATCGTTATCTCCAAAACGCACGATGTTTTCAATCTCATCGATGGCAACTGTATCGTTTTCATTCACAATAGGAATCACTTTGTCTTCAATTAATTTTTCAAACGTGTTCACAACGTTATTGCGCACATGTTCATCTTCGATTACATCTTTTGTTAACAGTACTTGACCAACAATGTGACTATACTCACCAAAGAATTTACTATAGATATGCATAAGCTCACACTGCCCGACAGAGGCTGCTGCTTGTTTTTCTCGAATAGAAGTTGGCTTTTCTTTTAACTTTAGTTTTTTTACTCCCACTTGAACGGCACCTGATGTAACAAGCACAACTTCTTTTCCTGCATTCATTAAATCAGATAACACACGCGCTAGTTTTTCAATGCGTGCTAAGTTAATATCTCCGTTATCATAGGTCAACGTAGATGTCCCTACTTTGACTACGATACGCTTGCTATTTTGTAACTCTTGACGATGGTTCACTCATTTCATCTCCCTAACTAAAAACACCTAAATGCGTACTAATTTTTTTAAAAATTATAGCAGAGATTATGTGAAAAGTCTTATAGTTTTTCAAAGGGAATTTGAACTTTCTAATTTTTTAAATAATTAAGGGAAAAACTGGTGATAAAAGCGCTTTCTTCTTTTATAATGAAAGTTGTAAGGGGAACACACAATTACATAACGTTGTGTAGTAGTACAAACATCAGACAACTAAGGGATAGGGGGATTTGTAATGAATGCGGTTACGATTGTTATTGGATCTATCTGTATTTTAATGATTGCGTATCGGCTTTATGGAACATTCATGGCTGTTAAGGTCTTGAAACTAAACGATGCGCAAAAAACGCCGGCACATGAGCTTGAAGATGGAAAAGATTACGTGCCAACCAATCGATGGGTAACATTTGGTCATCACTTTGCAGCTATTGCAGCTGCGGGTCCGCTTGTTGGACCTATTTTAGCAGCTCAGTTTGGCTATTTGCCCGGACTGCTCTGGCTTTTAATCGGAGCTGTAATCGGAGGAGCCGTTCACGATGCAGTTGTGTTATTTGCATCTATGCGCCAAAAAGGCCAGTCGCTTTCAGAAGTGGCTAAAAAAGAGCTAGGACCCGTCGCTGGTTTTTGTACAGGTTTAGCTATGCTTTTTATCATTACCATTACAATGGCCGGTTTATCTATGGTCGTGTTACACGCCCTTGAGAAAAATCCTTGGGGTACATTCGCTGTTGGAATTACCATTCCGATCGCAATGGGGGTAGGTATTTACCACAAAAAAACAGGTAATTTAAAAGCGGCTTCTACCGTCGGCTTCATTTTAATTTTAATCGCCGTATTTAGCGGTCCTTATATTCAAGGAACAGCTTTAGGAGATTTTTTAACGCTAGATATTAAAACACTTTCAATTATTCTTCCCGTTTATGCATTTTTTGCAGCGGCCTTGCCCGTTTGGCTGCTTTTGGCACCTCGAGATTACTTAAGCAGCTTTATGAAAATTGGTGTCTTTATCGCGCTGATTGTAGGCGTGTTTTTCGTAAATCCAGCAATTCCATTTCCTGCAGTTACTGAATTTATTCACGGAGGCGGCCCTATTTTAGCAGGACCTGTGTGGCCGTTTATTTCCATTACGATCGCCTGCGGTGCTATTTCTGGCTTCCATGCATTTGTTGGTTCAGGAACAACCCCTAAGATGCTCGATCGTTGGAGTGACATTAAAGTTGTAGGCTTCGGCGCGATGTTAGTCGAATGCTTAGTAGGAATTATGGCATTAATTGCCGCAACTGCTTTACATCCTGGAGACTATTTTGCAATCAACTCTACACCTGAAGTATTCAAAACGCTTGGCATGAACGTAACGGCTCTTCCTCAGCTTAGCCAAGAAATTGGCCTAAACTTAGAAGGCCGTACAGGCGGCGCTGTTACACTGGCTGTAGGAATGACGTATATTTTCACGGAAATTCCTTGGTTCAGCCACCTGTCTTCTTACTTTTTTCAATTCGTTATTATGTTTGAAGCAGTGTTTATTTTGACTGCTATCGACGCGGGTACACGCGTTTCCCGCTATTTAATTCAAGACTTTTTCGGTGAATTTTATAAGCCATTGAAGCGAGTAGACTGGCTTCCTGGGTCCATTTTTGCAAGTGCCCTAGCCTGTTTTATGTGGGGATACTTATTGTTCTCAGGAGATATTGGCTCAGTTTGGGCGCTGTTCGGCGTATCGAATCAGTTAATGGCATCCATTGGTTTAATTATTGGTGCAACCGTTATTCTTAGAATTGCAGATAAGCGCTCCTATATGCTTACTTGTCTTATTCCACTAGCCTACCTTTACGTAACGGTTAACTACGCGGGTTATTGGATGGTTAAGAATGTGTATTTAAATGAAGCTGCGGCAGGTTACAGCATATTAAATGCGACTCTTTCAATCATCATGCTTATACTCGGTCTCATTATTATGATTGCCGCGATTCAAAAATGGACGCAGCTTTGGCGCACGCCTCAGGCTGAACTAGCGGCGAAAGCAAACTTATCACAAAATATATAAAACGAACACGCTTGCTTATATAAGCAAGCGTGTTTTTGATATGGTAATAGCCGGTCAAAATAATTGCACACCAGGCATTTTTATTATTAAACTAAATATACTATACAGAAAATTTTTAAAATAGTTCGTACACTTCACATGCTTATAACCCCCACTGACTACATCTCAAAATTAACACTTTAAATTATAATAATTATAATTTAGTATTGATTTTTTATTTAAAAATGTTATTATTATTTCTAACATAATAAAATTCAAATAAGAGGTGGTTCTAAGATGACAACAAACAAGAACAACTTAACGACTAGTTGGGGATCTCCGGTTGGAGATAATCAAAATTCGATGACCGCTGGTTCACGCGGACCTACTTTAATTCAAGATGTTCACCTTTTAGAGAAATTAGCCCATTTTAACCGAGAGCGTGTTCCTGAACGCGTCGTACACGCAAAAGGCGCCGGTGCCCACGGTTATTTTGAAGTGACAAACAATGTTTCAGCCTATACAAAAGCAGCTTTCCTTTCTGAAGTAGGAAAACGAACACCTCTATTTGTTCGCTTTTCAACAGTAGCTGGTGAAAACGGCTCAGCAGATACCGTTCGCGACCCTCGCGGATTTGCTGTTAAATTTTATACAGAAGAAGGCAACTACGACTTAGTCGGAAATAATACACCTGTATTTTTCATCCGAGATGCGATTAAATTTCCCGATTTTATTCATACACAAAAACGCGATCCACGCACGCATTTGAAAAACCCGACGGCCGTGTGGGATTTCTGGTCTTTATCTCCTGAATCTTTGCATCAAGTTTCTATTTTAATGTCTGATCGCGGTATCCCGGCAACGTTACGCCATATGCATGGATTTGGCAGCCATACATTTAAATGGGTTAATGCCGAAGGAGATGGCGTTTGGGTAAAATATCACTTTAAAACAGAGCAAAGCGTGAAAAATCTGTCTCCAGACGTAGCCGCAAAGCTAGCTGGTGAAAATCCGGATTATCATACTGAAGATCTATTTAATGCCATTGAAAAAGGCGATTTCCCTTCATGGAAGCTGTACGTTCAAATTATGCCATTAGAAGACGCTGATACGTACCGCTTTGATCCGTTTGACGTAACAAAGGTTTGGTCACAAAAAGACTATCCGTTAATTGAAGTAGGTCGCATGGTCTTGGACCGAAATCCAGAAAATTATTTTGCCGAAGTGGAGCAAGCTACATTCTCACCTGGAACGCTTGTACCGGGAATTGACGTATCACCTGATAAAATGCTGCAAGGTCGACTATTCGCATACAGCGATGCACATCGCTACCGCGTGGGTGCTAACCATCAAGCGCTACCTATTAACCGTCCGCGCAATGAAGTAAATAACTATCAGCGTGATGGTCAAATGCGCTTTGACGATAACGGCGGCCGTTCTGTTTACTATGAGCCAAACAGCTTTGGCGGTCCGACAGAATCTCATGAAAATAAACAAGTGGCATACCCTGTTTCTGGCGTTGCCGATAGTGTTGCATATGATCATAACGACCATTACACGCAAGCAGGTGACTTATACCGCCTCCTAAGCGAAGACGAGCGTACACGACTAGTTGCAAACATCGTTGAAGCTATGAAGCCTGTAGAAAAAGAAGAGATTAAACTGCGTCAAATTCAGCACTTCTACAAAGCGGATCCAGAGTATGGAACACGCGTTGCAGACGGTTTAGGATTGTCTGTTCCGCAGCAAGTAAAATAAAGATATCAGCTTTCCCACTGAGAAAATAAAGATGTTTTTCTCATTTTAGATTCTCGTTTATTCTCAATTAGTTTAACATTTTATCACTAAATAAGTATCCATATTTTATGGATACTTATTTAAATTCTTGTAAAAAGAGGAAGGGATGAAGAAATGGTTGGACAAGAAATAAGATGTAATCAGTGTCATAGAGAAATAAAAGTACTAAAGCACAGTACACTTTGCGGTTGCGGAATAAAATTACGAACGCTAAAAAAAGAGAAGCAACCAGCATAA
>NZ_JBSGKN010000018.1:0-1299 GCF_058323215.1 Priestia sp. USM5 | reverse complement strand
TGGTATGCTCCCCTTATAGTAGACAAATAGAAGAAAGCAACCTATTCTGTCTACTATGGAGGGGATTTTTTATGGGGAAAAAGAGGAGAACATTCAACATTGAGTTTAAGAAAAAAGCAGTCGATTTATATCTTTGGGATGGAATGGGCTGTAAGGCCGTTGGGAAAGAATTAGGGATTGACCATACAACCGTTCTGCGCTGGGTTCGACATTTTGAAGCTGAAGGCCTGAAAGGCCTTGAAGAAAAAAGAGGAAAAACACAAGGCTCTACAATAGGGCATCCATCTACTTATCCAGAAGATACAGAAACAAAAATAAAACGATTAGAAGCTGAGAATGAAATGTTAAAAAAGCTCTTACAGGTGTAAAAGGAGGAATGAAAGCAGTACCTATCCAAAAGAAATATAAAGTTATTAAAGAAATGTCAAAGAAACGCTTCTCTATCTGCCTCTTATGTAAAATTGCAGAGGTTTCTAGAAGTGGCTATTATAAATGGCGGAACCGTGAGGATTCCCCTTCTCATAAGCAATGTGAAGATAGAAGAATGAAACAAAAAATAAGAGAGTGCTATCAAAAGTTCAGAGGTATCTATGGATATAGGAGAGTACAGACCTGGTTAAAGGTCGTATATGGATTACATGTAAATCACAAACGTATTCAACGGTTAATGAAAGAGCTGAAGCTAAAAGCTATTATTAGAAAAAAACGGCCATATTATCGAAAAAAAGAAGCTTTCGTTCTGTCATCTAATCATCTGAACAGAGAGTTTAAGGCTTCGCAGCCTAACCAGAAATGGGTAACCGATATCACCTATTTAATTTTTAATGGACAATCTTTGTATTTATCAGCGATTAAAGATTTGTACAACAATGAAATTGTTGCCTATAAAATAAGTTCGAGGAATGATTTGAAATTAGTAATGGATACACTCGAAATTGCCAAGAAACGAAGAAATGTAGAAGGAGTCCTCATACATAGTGATCAGGGAATTCAATATACATCTCGTGCTTATCATCGCTTCTTAAAAGCGAATGGGATGAAAGTTAGTATGTCTAGAAAAGGCAACTGTTGGGATAACGCTTGTATAGAGAGTTTCTTTAGTCATTTTAAATCGGAATGCTTCTATCTATATAAATTCCAAACAGCCAATGAGGTCAAAAATGCCGTTCACCAATACATAAATTTTTATAATCATGAACGATTTCAACGAAAATTAAATAACCTGAGTCCTTATCAGTATAGAACTCAGGCTGCATAGGTAGTTTTCTTAAGACTGTCTATTTGACAGGGGTCACTCCA
>NZ_JBSGKN010000017.1:0-1351 GCF_058323215.1 Priestia sp. USM5 | reverse complement strand
TATAGTACCGAAGTTCCTGATTCCACACTGCCAAGAAAAGCCTCTAGCGAGGCGGGAGGTGCCCGTACCGCAAACCGACACAGGTAGGCGAGGAGAGAATCCTAAGGTGATCGAGAGAACTCTCGTTAAGGAACTCGGCAAAATGACCCCGTAACTTCGGGAGAAGGGGTGCTCTGGTAGGGTGTATAGCCCGAGAGAGCCGCAGTGAATAGGCCCAGGCGACTGTTTAGCAAAAACACAGGTCTCTGCGAAGCCGCAAGGCGAAGTATAGGGGCTGACGCCTGCCCGGTGCTGGAAGGTTAAGAGGAGGGGTTATCCTTTGGGAGAAGCTCTGAATCGAAGCCCCAGTAAACGGCGGCCGTAACTATAACGGTCCTAAGGTAGCGAAATTCCTTGTCGGGTAAGTTCCGACCCGCACGAAAGGCGTAACGATCTGGGCACTGTCTCAACGAGAGACTCGGTGAAATTATAGTACCTGTGAAGATGCAGGTTACCCGCGACAGGACGGAAAGACCCCGTGGAGCTTTACTGTAGCCTGATATTGAATTTTGGTACAGCTTGTACAGGATAGGTAGGAGCCTGAGAAGCCGGAGCGCTAGCTTCGGTGGAGGCGTCGGTGGGATACTACCCTGGCTGTATTGAAATTCTAACCCGCGGCCCTGATCGGGCCGGGAGACAGTGTCAGGTGGGCAGTTTGACTGGGGCGGTCGCCTCCTAAAATGTAACGGAGGCGCCCAAAGGTTCCCTCAGAATGGTTGGAAATCATTCGTAGAGTGTAAAGGCACAAGGGAGCTTGACTGCGAGACCTACAAGTCGAGCAGGGACGAAAGTCGGGCTTAGTGATCCGGTGGTTCCGCATGGAAGGGCCATCGCTCAACGGATAAAAGCTACCCCGGGGATAACAGGCTTATCTCCCCCAAGAGTCCACATCGACGGGGAGGTTTGGCACCTCGATGTCGGCTCATCGCATCCTGGGGCTGTAGTCGGTCCCAAGGGTTGGGCTGTTCGCCCATTAAAGCGGTACGCGAGCTGGGTTCAGAACGTCGTGAGACAGTTCGGTCCCTATCCGTCGTGGGCGTAGGAAATTTGAGAGGAGCTGTCCTTAGTACGAGAGGACCGGGATGGACACACCGCTGGTGTACCAGTTGTCTTGCCAAAGGCATCGCTGGGTAGCTATGTGTGGACGGGATAAGTGCTGAAAGCATCTAAGCATGAAGCCCCCCTCAAGATGAGATTTCCCATAGCGCAAGCTAGTAAGATCCCTGAAAGATGATCAGGTTGATAGGTCAGAGGTGGAAGCGTGGCGACATGTGTAGCTGACTGATACTAATCGATCGAGGACTTAACCAAA
>NZ_JBSGKN010000001.1:4612500-4627407 GCF_058323215.1 Priestia sp. USM5 | reverse complement strand
CTTGAAAAAAGACTAGCTATTTTAGCTAGTCTTTTTTTGTGTGTTCATTTAAGTAACAAGAAATTAAGTAAGGAATCTTTTGAGCTGTAACCTCAAGGAACCTCAAGATAAATGGATAATCTTTCGAAGAGTATGTATGCAATAATTCATACCACCACTCTGTTTCATAACGTGAAATCATACTTAAATTATAAAGTAATAAGTAATGTGCCAACATCTCAGGGAAATATAAGCAGCTATCTTTTTCCAACGGTGCATGCAACGTGTTAGCTTGGAAATTGTACATAAAAGGTGAACAATTATATAAACAGCTTGAAGGGTCAAGAATACATACCTGATCTTCTGACAAAGACAATGATAGATGGGAACGCTCTTTTAAAAAAGAATAGAGTCTTTCGTGATTCATATGATAACACCGTGTAACTTGTTCAGGAATAGGCAAAGAGGTAGCTGGAAGCGATCCAATAGTTGTTAAATGGGAAGATGGCCTCGTGCCCAAGTTTAAAAATAATGTATCTAATTCAGGTACACAAGACAACAGATAATTCATTGTATATTTACTACCTTCTAGTTGTTTCACATGAAACAATTCTTCTCCTACTTGTGAAAATAAACCACTTTTTTGAATCTTAACTTCATCATCTAAAAAATCATAACTTTGTTTTTTTCTTTTTCGTGTTGATACTCCATGTGCTAACACCGCCGTATTTTCGGGATATACGGGGTTTTGTGTTAACAAACAAGCTTTTAACAGCTGTGACATTCCATAAAATAATAAAACGGGTTGAACTGATACAGGAGATTGTGCCGCAACTTGATAATAATTTTTACTGTGTTCCAAATAATAAATAAATGGGTAACTGTTTTTAAAACTATGTTGCTCTGCATCGCTATAATTCAATTTTTGATAGCGCTTTTTTAAAAAGTCTTGTACAAAAGGAACGGAGAAAAATAAATTGTAGGACGTCCAAACATCATTAAATTTATGCAACTAAATCACCTTTTCTTTTTATTAGAATTATCTGATATCTAGTGAAGTTATTGACAGGTACATATCTGCTTGTTAATCTACTAATAATATTCTGTCGTTTAAAGGAGGATTCTATAATGTGGGAAAGCAAATTTTCTAAAGAAGGCTTAACATTTGATGACGTTTTACTGGTGCCAGCAAAATCTGAGGTACTACCTAAAGACGTTGATATGAGTGTTGAACTAACAAAAACATTAAAATTAAAGGTGCCGTTCATCAGTGCAGGAATGGATACAGTTACAGAAGCTGAAATGGCTATTGCGATGGCTAGACAAGGTGGTTTGGGTATCATTCACAAAAACATGTCGATTGAACAGCAAGCAGAACAAGTTGATAAAGTAAAACGTTCTGAAAGTGGTGTTATCACGGATCCTTTCTTTTTAACTCCTGAAAACCAAGTATTTGCTGCTGAACACTTAATGGGCAAATATCGTATCTCAGGTGTGCCGATTGTCAACAACGAAGAAGAACAAAAACTAGTTGGAATCCTTACAAACCGTGACTTGCGTTTCATCCAAGATTATTCAATGCAAATTGCTGACGTAATGACAAAAGAAGAATTAGTTACTGCTCCAGTAGGAACGACTTTAGAAGAAGCAGAGAAAATTCTACAGCAATACAAAATTGAAAAGTTACCTCTTGTAGATGACAATGGCGTATTAAAAGGCCTTATCACAATTAAAGACATTGAAAAAGTAATTGAGTTTCCAAATGCAGCTAAAGATCAACAAGGTCGATTATTAGTTGGAGCAGCTGTTGGCGTAACAGCTGATTCAAATGTTCGTATCGAAAAATTAGTACAAGCTGGCGTTGATGTTATCGTTATTGATACAGCGCATGGACATTCACAAGGCGTTTTAGATACAGTGCGCAGCATTCGCGAGGCATATCCAGAATTAAATATTATTGCTGGTAACGTAGCAACGGCTGAAGGTACAAAAGCATTAATTGAAGCCGGAGCAAACGTAGTAAAAGTAGGAATTGGACCTGGTTCAATTTGTACAACTCGTGTTGTCGCTGGTGTAGGCGTTCCACAAATTACGGCAGTATATGACTGTGCAACTGAAGCTCGTAAGCACGGAGTAGCTATTATTGCAGATGGCGGTATTAAGTACTCTGGAGATATCGTAAAAGCACTTGCAGCTGGTGGACATACAGTAATGCTAGGAAGCCTTCTAGCAGGAACGACAGAAAGCCCTGGCGAAACAGAAATCTACCAAGGAAGACGCTTTAAAGTGTATCGTGGAATGGGCTCTGTGGGAGCTATGGAAAAAGGAAGTAAAGATCGATACTTCCAAGAAGATAATAAAAAATTAGTTCCAGAAGGTATCGAAGGCCGTTTGCCTTACAAAGGACCTGTAGCAGATACTTTATATCAAATGATTGGTGGTTTACGCGCAGGAATGGGTTACTGTGGTTCAGCTAACTTAGAAGCGTTACGTGAACAGGCACAATTCATCCGTATGACTGGAGCAGGCTTAAGAGAAAGTCACCCACATGATGTACAAATTACAAAAGAATCTCCTAACTATTCTATGAGATAATCATGAATGTGTAAAAAACACGTTTCCTTAATAGGGAAACGTGTTTTTTATGTCATTAATCATGAATGTAACAGTACTTCTTTATCTATTTTTTTAAATTTTAGTATGATAAAATTACATTTATGTGAGTTTACGTTTGGAGGGTATAGAGTGAGAAACGCAGTACAGAAACAATTAATTTGTGTCATTGCTGTTATGTTAATGGCCAGCGTATTTTTTGTCTCTACACAAGCATCAGCTGCTTCTAAAACAGATGATATTGGCGTTGAAGCAGACGCAGCCATTTTAGTAGAGGCAAGTACGGGGAAAGTGCTATACGGGAAAAATACGGATGCTTTATTAGGTATTGCAAGCATGACAAAAATGATGACGGAATACCTAGTATTAGAATCCATAAAAGATAAGAAATTATCTTGGGATCAACGTGTGCCAGTTAGTAAATATGCAGCTAAAATTTCTCAGGATTATGGATTATCAAATGTACCATTAATCGAAAACCAAAAATATACGGTAAAAGAATTATATGATGCCATGGCTATTTATTCAGCTAATGGAGCAGCCATTGCTTTAGCTGAAGCTGTCAGTGGTTCTGAAGAAGGTTTCATTAAGTTAATGAATGAAACAGCAAAAAAATTAAATATGGGTGAATCAAAATTTGTCAATTCTACAGGTCTTTCTAATTCCTTGTTAAAAGGGATGTATCCAAAAGGAACAAAGGAAGAAGATGAGAACCTCCTATCTGCTCGGGCAGTTGCTACTCTTGCTTATCACTTGATTCATGATTATCCAGAATCTTTGGAAGTAGCCAAAACTCCTTCCAAGATGTTTAGACAAGGGCAACAAGGCGAAACAAAAATGAACAATTGGAATAAGATGCTCCCTGGTTTTTCAGCTGCATACAGCGGCGTAGACGGCTTAAAAACTGGTCATACAGATTTTGCAGGTCAATGTTTCACTGGAACTGCAGAGCGTAACGGGGTAAGATACATAACAGTTGTAATGAATGCCAAGGAAAACGGCAAGTCTACAGAAGCTGCTCGTTTTTCTCAAACGAAAAAGATATTGGATTATGCTTTTAGTCATTTTCAGTTAAAAGAAGTAGTGCCTGCTAACGGCGAGATTAAAGGGCATGAAACAATTGATGTTGCTAAAGGAAAATCAAAAGAAGCTTCCGTTTCTCCAAAGAATTCGGTAAAAATTATTACCGAAAAAGGTCAAAAAGATCATACTAAAATCAACTTTAAGTTAAACGATAAAGTTATGAACGATCAAAAAGTTGTTGCTCCTATTAAAAAAGGAGAAACAGTTGCTTATGTAAGTGCAACAAACAGCAATCTTAAAGATCTAGGCTATGTAGGAGGCCAAACTACAGATAGCATGACGCCGGTCGTGACAAACGAATCTGTTGAAAAAGCTGGATGGTTCTCTCTCGCTATCCGCAGTATTGGTAACTTCTTCAGCAATATTTGGATGAATGCTGCAAATACAGTGAATAACTGGTTTTAATGATAACTCAAGAGAAAGAAGAGATACTACAAGGGAGTATCTCTTTTTTTTATTTTTAGATTTGTTTGTATATAATCTATAAATTAGATAGGAATTTTCCGAAAAATACGGTAAAATAGACACTAAGTTTTGAATTTTGTATATACACTAAAAATTATTGTGAAACACTTGATACAGGAGGAAGACAAACATGAATAACATTACAGGTACTGATCGTGTAAAACGAGGAATGGCGGAAATGCAAAAAGGTGGCGTTATCATGGACGTGATCAACGCAGAGCAAGCAAAAATTGCAGAAGCAGCAGGCGCTGTTGCCGTTATGGCATTAGAGCGTGTTCCAGCTGATATCCGTGCAGCAGGCGGCGTGTCTCGTATGGCAGACCCAACAATTGTTGAAGAAGTGATGAATGCTGTGTCCATTCCAGTTATGGCAAAAGCTCGTATTGGCCATATTGTTGAAGCACGCGTGCTAGAAGCGATGGGTGTAGACTACATCGATGAAAGTGAAGTGTTGACTCCAGCTGATGAGGAGTTTCATTTAAATAAAAATACATTTACGGTTCCATTTGTGTGCGGTTGTCGTGATCTTGGTGAAGCATCCCGCCGTATTGCTGAAGGAGCTGCAATGCTTCGTACAAAAGGCGAACCAGGGACAGGAAACATCGTGGAAGCAGTGCGTCATATGCGCCAAGTAAACGCTCAAGTACGTAAAGTTGTGGGCATGGACGAAGATGAGTTAATGACAGAGGCAAAACTATTAGGCGCGCCTTATGAGTTATTACTGCAAATTAAACGTGAAGGTCGCCTACCGGTTGTAAACTTTGCAGCGGGCGGTGTAGCAACACCAGCAGACGCAGCGTTAATGATGCAGCTTGGAGCAGACGGTGTGTTCGTTGGTTCAGGAATCTTTAAATCCGACAACCCTGAAAAATTTGCTCGAGCAATCGTTGAGGCAACAACGCATTATCAAGATTATGAACTCATTGCAAACTTGTCAAAAGGATTAGGAAGTGCAATGAAAGGGATTGAAATTTCATCATTATTACCAGAAAACCGCATGCAAGAGCGTGGATGGTAATTTAAAGGGAGTTTTGACAAAATGGTAAAAGTAGGCGTGTTAGGATTACAAGGTGCCTTTCGCGAGCATGCACAAGCATTAGAAGCAGCAGGCGCTGAAGCCATTATCATTAAAAAAGTTGAACAGCTAGACGAAATAGATGGTTTAATCCTACCGGGCGGCGAAAGCACAGCGATGCGTCGTCTGATTGACAAGTATGACTTTATGGAACCTCTTCGCCAGTTTGCACAAGCAGGTAAACCGGTGTTTGGTACGTGTGCGGGTTTAATTTTACTTGCAGGACAAGTTGTTGACCGTGAAGAGCCCCATTTAGGTGTTATGGATATTACGGTAGCTCGAAATTCATTTGGGCGCCAACGAGATAGCTTTGAAGCTGCTCTAAATATTAAAGATATTGGTGAAGATTTTATAGGCGTATTTATCCGTGCTCCGCATATTGTAGAAGTAGGAGAAAACGTTGAAGTCTTGGCAATGCATAACGACCGAATTGTTGCAGCAAGACAAGGTCAATTCTTGGGATGTTCGTTTCATCCAGAATTAACAGATGATGCTCGCATGGCTCAGTATTTTGTAGCAATGGTTGAAGAAGCTTCGAAAAAACCTGTATAAATGAATTGCATCTTGTAAAGACTTGTAGTACATTATGATTAATAAAAATGATATTGGTATAAAGCGTTGATAGGAAATAGTAATAAGATTTTTGATTTCAAGAGAGTCGATGGCTGGTGTGAATCGATAATCAATTCTTATGAATCCGTCCTGGAGCAAGCTGTCGAAAAAGTAGTAGGCAGTTTCGGTTCATCCGTTATCTGGTTTAAGAGGAAGGCTTATTTTAGCTTTCAATTAGGGTGGCAACGCGGGTAAACTCTCGTCCCTTTCATAGGGATGAGAGTTTTTATTTTGCCCTTTTATACTAAAGGAGGTACTCAGTATGTTAGATTTAAAATTTTTACGTGCTAATTTTAATGAAGTAAAAGAAAAGCTCAAGTTTCGTGGTGAGGACTTAACGGACTTAGGTCGCTTTGAAGAGTTAGATGCAAAACGCCGTGAGCTAATTGCTCAAACAGAAGAGTTAAAAAGCAAGCGAAATGAAGTATCACAGCAAATTGCACAATTGAAACGTGAAAAACAAGATGCTGATCATTTAATCGTCGAAATGCGTGAAGTAGGAGACCGCGTAAAGCAATTGGATGAAGAGCTTCGCAGCGTTGAAGAAGAGTTAGAGCTATTGCTGCTTTCAATTCCTAACGTTCCACATGAAAGTACGCCTGTAGGTGAAACTGAAGATGATAACGTAGAAGTTCGCAAATGGGGAGAAATTAAACAATTTGATTTTGAACCAAAACCGCATTGGGATTTAGGAACAGATTTAAATATTTTAGATTTTGAAAGAGCTTCGAAAGTAACGGGAAGCCGCTTTGTATTTTATAAAGGGTTAGGTGCAAGATTAGAACGTGCTCTTATTAACTTTATGATGGATTTACATATGGATGAGCATGGTTATGAAGAAATCCTTCCTCCATATATGGTGAATCGTACAAGTATGACAGGAACAGGGCAGCTTCCTAAATTTGAAGAAGATGCATTTAAAATTAAAGAAGAAGATTATTTCTTAATTCCTACAGCTGAAGTACCAGTTACAAATTTACATCGTGATGAAATTTTAAGCGGAGATCAGCTTCCAATTGCTTATACAGCGTATAGTGCTTGCTTCCGCTCAGAAGCAGGCTCTGCAGGAAGAGATACACGTGGGCTTATTCGTCAGCATCAGTTTAATAAAGTAGAACTTGTTCGCTTTGTTAAGCCAGAAGATTCTTATGATGAATTAGAAAAATTAACGGGCCATGCTGAAAAGGTTCTTCAACTATTAGGTTTACCTTACCGAGTTCTAAGCATGTGTACAGCTGACTTAGGTTTCACAGCAGCCAAAAAGTATGATATTGAAGTTTGGATTCCAAGTTATGAAACGTATCGTGAAATTTCTTCTTGTTCAAACTTTGAAAGCTTTCAAGCTCGCCGTGCTAATATTCGCTTCCGCCGTGATACAAAAGCAAAACCAGAACATGTTCATACACTAAATGGTTCTGGCTTAGCAATTGGCCGTACGGTAGCTGCAATTTTAGAAAACTACCAGCAGGAAGATGGATCAATTCAAATTCCAGAAGTGCTGCGTCCATATATGGGAAATAAAGAAGTTATTTCTAAATAAAAGTAGAAGATGTTCATTAAATTAATTTTTAATGAACATCTTTTTTAAAAAAATTAATAAAAGAGTTGACTTCATTATTTTTATATGATAAATTAATACTTGTCGATACGGAGGAATACCCAAGTCCGGCTGAAGGGATCGGTCTTGAAAACCGACAGGGGTGTTAAAGCCCGCGGGGGTTCGAATCCCTCTTCCTCCGCCATATTTGACTTATAATGCAATTAACATAGCGCGATAAATTGGAGATTGGAAAACCGTTACTTATAAGTAACGGTTTTTTATTTGTTGAAAATGCCGCTTTATTTATTAAAGCGGCATTTTTTTATAGCTGACGACGTTTTAGCTTTTCATTATGTTGTAAAAAGCGAGCCACTTTTTCAACAATTGATTCAATTGAATCAGGATCCTTGAGAAGGTCGTATTCTCTAATATCTAAACGGAGAATAGGACAAGCCGTAAAGTTATTAATCCATTCTTCATATCGGGCGTGCATCTCTTTCCAATAATCAAGAGGCGTTTGTTGTTCCATTGGTCGCCCTCTTTCTTGAATGCGATCTACAATATCTTCGAAGCTGCCTTCCAAATAAATGAGCAGATCTGGATGAGGGAAGTATGGAGTCATAACCATTGCATCGAACAAGCTTGTATATGTCTCATAGTCTACTTTAGACATTGTTCCCTTTTCAAAATGCATCTTAGCAAAGATACCGGTATCTTCGTAAATGGATCTGTCTTGGATAAAGCCGCCCCCATACTCGAAAATCTTCTTTTGTTCTTTAAAGCGTTCCGCTAAAAAATATACCTGTAGGTGAAAGCTCCAGCGTTCAAAATCCCCATAAAATTTGTCCAGGTAAGGGTTGGAATCTACTTTTTCAAACGATGTGCGAAATTGGAGAGCATCAGCCAATGATTGAGTCATCGTAGATTTCCCAACTCCAACTGTACCCGCTATCGTCAACACAGCATCATTAGGAATGTTGTATTTCGATCGTAAGTTTACCATTATATACTCCTTTTCAACATACTCTCTTGAACCTCTGATAAGATTCTATTTAAGTGTTGTTTATTTTGTACAAAATCTATTTCATCACCGTTATAACGTAAAATGGTTACGTCAGGGTTCTTTTGTTCAAATGCCGTCATAGCTTTTTCATAATCATCACTTAGTCTCGCAAGGTAGTGAGGATCGATGTTTCGTTCAATTTCTCTTCCACGCATTTTAATACGCTTTAGCAAGGTATCTAAACTGGCATTTAAATAAATAATAATGTTCGGAGCCGGCATATCAGCCGTTAAGATGTGGAAGATTTGTACATATTTTTTATACTGTTCATCTTTTAACGTTTGCTCAGCGAAAATCATGTTTTTCATAATATGATAATCTGCTACAACAGGTTTTTTATAAGATAAGAACCCTTTTTGAATATCCTCTAACTGCTTATATCGATTACATAGAAAAAACATTTCGGTTTGAAAACTCCACTCGTCGATATTCTCATAAAATTTCCCGAGAAATGGATTTTCATCTACGATTTCTTTTAAAATTTCGAACTGAAATGCTTGTGCAATCTCTTTAGCTAGAGAGGTTTTTCCGACACCGATGGGTCCTTCTACTGAAATAAAAGGTGTGCCTTGCATTCATTTGCCTCCTTCATGACCACTCGTTCAAAAAAAACAGACAAAAAATATTTTAACATAGAGAAGGAGAATAAGGGGAAAAGAAATTTCTTTCAGTAAGAAGAATAACAAAAAGCCTACTGTTAACAGTAAGCTTTCCCTATTTATGGCTGTGTCACTCTTTTTGTAATTTTGAAGTTGTCTTCAATCAAGAGCCAGTTTTGCGGGAAATCTAAGCCTAGTTTCCAGTAGGCCATTCCTCTAAGGTTTAATTCTTTGATTAAATCAAACTTGGCCTGAATAGATCTAGCGTCTTCAAACCATACTTCGTGAGTGCGCTGCTGTTCATCTTTATACCGGAAGAAAGGAGCTTGTGCTTTATTGTCGTATTGAATAGCTACTTTATAACGAGCTGCCAACTCAATAGCTCGTTGAGGACTAATGGCTTTGGCATATTCTCCTCCTGGTTTGTAAGGCAGTGTCCAATCGTAACCGTATAGGTTTTGGCCCATGATAATTTTTGAACTAGGTATTTCAGATACTGCATATTCTAAAACATCACGTACGGGACCAATAGGAGAGACGGCCATAGGAGGCCCACCGCTATATCCCCATTCATATGTCATTGGAACAACGAAGTTAGCAATCTCTCCAATGGCTTTATAATCATGTGCTTCATACCATTTGCCTTTTTGATCTCGACTTGTCTTCGGAGCTAAAGCCACAGACATGAGAAGTTGCTCATCTTGAAGACGCTTTTTTGCTTTCTGTAAGAATGCAATATAGGCTTCTTTATCTGCTGGACGCAAAAATTCGAAGTCAAAGTGAATGTCTCTGAAATTTTGTTCTTTCGCTGTTTTTACAATATTATTTAAGAGCGTATCTTGAACGTCTTTATTAGTTAAAATTGCTCGGCCGACTTCATCACTGAATGCACCGTTTTCAATATTAGCCAATACCATTAAGAAGATGACGTCATTTTCTTTAGCAATAGAACCTAAATTGTTAAGTGGAGGTGCCTTTAGAGAACCGTCTTTTTGCACTTCGAAGTTCGCTGGTCCGAGATAAGTAAGGTATTTTGCATTTTGATTAATCATTTTCTCTGTTTGAGGGGTGATTTTTCGATTGCTTGTTTCAACATACCCTAAAAACTCACCGTTTCTTTTGTTTGGGGAAGGGGGAATTAAGATGCGGCGGCCAGGTGTTAAGGGTGCTGTAACTGAAACATTGTTCGCATTGGCAATAGCCTGATAGCTAACGCCTAATTTTCGTCCTATTTTCCATATAGTGTCCCCAGCTTTTACTGTGTAGTAAGTACCGTTGATGGGAATAACCATAGATTGCCCGATGACGAGTTGATTTGGATTAGGTAATTCATTTGCTCTTATAATCTTTCCTGCGTCAATCTGGAACTGTTTTGCAATACTATATATACTGTCACCTGCTTTAACAGTGTAAATTTGCATAATAAAAAGCCTCCATTTCATATGACTTACTTCCATCATATGAGAAGGCTTTTTACTTAATTCATCAACTCAGTATGTTTGCAAATACGAGCATTTAATACGTTATGCATCATTCTTAAAGCAAAGGTATTGTCTTCATCTGCGTTTGAAGCAATACAATCTTCAGGCACAATTAAATTATACTCACGCATATAAGCATCGTTGGCTGAAAAAAGCACGCATATATTTCCCGCAATTCCTGTTAAAATAAGTGTATGCACATCGAGCTGTGATAGCAAAATATTTAAAGCTGTTCCATAGAAAATAGAATGCTTTGGTTTAATTAAAAAGTAATCAGCGTTTTGTGGTGAAATGTGATGTAGAATGGGTGAACTTACCTCATTTGTGCAGTGTGTTAAAATGGTTTCTAAGTTTGCTTGCCATAGCTTATAGTGGTCATTGACGTAAATAATAGGGATATGTTGAGACGAGGCATATTGTTTTAATTCGGCAATATTTTGAGCGATTATTAAAGATTTTTCAGCAAGTACTTTGCCGTTTTTGAATTGAAAATCGTTTAGCATATCAATAATAATTAAAGCAGTTTTAGCATTCTTCACACAAGGTCTCTCCTTTTCCTGATGTACATAGTAAATAGTTTGACTCAGAAAAAATATAATATGTAAGGTTGGATAAAAAGTGTTAAATGATGAAAAGTATATGAGGTTGGCAATTGATGAAGCATTAAAAGCTAAAGATAAATTAGAGGTTCCTATTGGAGCAGTTATTGTTCAAAATGATGAGGTGATTGCTGCAGCTTATAACTTACGAGAAACAGAACAGCGATCAGTTGCTCATGCGGAACTTTTAGCCATTGATGAAGCATGTAAGAAACTAGGAACATGGAGGTTGGAAGACGCTACGTTATATGTCACCTTAGAACCATGTCCGATGTGTGCAGGTGCTATTGTATTATCAAGAGTGAAAAGAGTTGTGTTTGGCGCTTATGATCCTAAAGGTGGCTGCGCTGGAACATTGTTAAATTTATTAGAGTTTGAAAAGTTTAATCATCAAGCAGAAGTAGTAGGAGGTATGCTAGAAGAAGAATGCGGGAGCCTCTTAACGACTTTTTTTCGTGAGTTACGTCAACGAAAAAAGGCTGGAAAATAGCGCTAAAAAAGTAAGTTTTCTATAGCGGTTGCATTTTTGAATGAAAAGACGTATACTTGTAAATGCATCAACTTGATGCCCAAACTATTGGTTTCAACTTTGCCGTGCTAAGCGGGGAGGTAGCGGTGCCCTGTACTCGCAATCCGCTCTAGCGAGGCCGAATTCCTTCTTGAGGTTAGCTCATCTTAGGGCCTGCCTTAAGTAAGTGGTGTTGACGTTTGGGTCCTATGCAATGGGAATCTGTGAACCCTGTCAGGTCCGGAAGGAAGCAGCAGTAAGCAGAACCTCTCATGTGCCATGGGGTCGCCTGAACCGAGCTAACTGCTTAAGTAACGCCTGGGGTGGCTAATCGACGGAAGGTGCACGGCAGTTATATACATAAGTTTAGTCTACTCTGTGAGAGTAGGCTTTTTATTTTATCTCTTACTATTTTGAAAAAAAACCTTATAATACGCTATAATGAGAACTAATGAATTATATTAAAAGGAGAGGATGTAGTGGCATATCAGGCTCTGTACCGTGTATACCGTCCTCAAAGCTTTAACGACGTAGTCGGTCAACAACATATTATCAAAACACTTCAAAATGCCCTTGTCCAAGAAAAATTTTCGCATGCGTATTTATTTTCTGGGCCTCGAGGGACAGGGAAGACAACAGCTGCTAAAATTTTAGCGAAAGCCGTTAACTGTGAAAAAGCACCCATTGCTGAACCTTGTAATGAATGTGCAACTTGTCGGGGAATTACGGATGGTTCCATTTCTGATGTAATTGAAATTGATGCAGCCTCTAATAATGGAGTCGATGAAATTCGAGATATCCGTGATAAAGTAAAATATGCACCTAGTGCTGTTCGATACAAAGTGTACATTATTGATGAAGTTCATATGCTTTCAATTGGAGCTTTTAACGCTTTGTTAAAAACGTTAGAAGAACCTCCTGCACATGTCATCTTTATTTTAGCTACAACAGAGCCGCATAAAATTCCATTAACGATTATCTCCAGATGTCAGCGCTTTGATTTCAAACGCATTTCGCCAGAAGATATCGTATATCGAATGAAGGAAGTATTAGGTTCTGAAGAGCTAGAAGTAAGCGAGGATGCTCTTTACGAAATTGCGAAAGCTTCAGAAGGCGGCATGCGTGATGCACTTAGTCTTTTAGACCAAGCCATCTCGTATAGTACGGAGAAGGTGAGCTTAGAGGATGTTCTATCCATAACAGGAGCAGTATCACAGTCTTTTATTGTTAAGATCGTCCAAGCTATCTTTAACGAAAACATTGTAGAAGCGCTAGACTCTGTTGAAAGTTTGATCAAAAACGGAAAAGATCCAGCGAGGTTTGTAGAGGACCTCATCTTCTATTATCGTGATGTTCTGCTTTATCAAGCTTCAGAAGAAAATGCATATTTACTTGAAAAAGCAGCGGTTAACGAAGAGTTTAAAGAACTTAGTTCAAAAATGGATAGTGCCTTTATTTATAAAGTCATTGCTGAATTGAACCAAACTCAGCAAGAGATGAAATGGAGCAATCATCCTCGAGTGCTACTTGAAGTAGCTTTAGTAAAATTAGCTCAAAGTTCTACAAATCAAGAGGGTGCTCTTCCATATCAAGACATTTTGCAAAAAATGAATCAAATGGAAGCAGAACTGCAGCAGCTAAAAGAAAAAGGCATTCAAGTTGATCATACAGCTCAGGCAGCGCAAACAGAGAAAAAACAGACAAGACAGTCAAGAAGTCAGTACAAAACGCCTGTTGGAAAGGTAAATGAAGTTTTAAAAAATGCCACTCGGCAGAATTTAGAAACCATTAAGCGATCTTGGGCGCAGGTATTAGACACATTGAAACAACAAAATAAAGCTTCACATGCAGCGTTGTTATCTAACAGTGAACCGGTTGCGTCTTCAGATCAATCATTTATACTTAAATTCAAATATGAAATTCATTGCAAAATGGCTTCTGAAAATAACAACAATGTACGTGATAATTTAGAGAATATCTTATATACTTTAATTGGCAGCAAGCGTGAAATGGTTGCAATTCCAGAAAGTGAATGGGATAAAGTAAGAGAAGAGTTTCTTCAAGGACAGCAAAGTGATGGGTCATCAGGTCAACCACAGGAGGAAGACCCCGTGGTTGCAGAAGCGAAAAAGCTATTTGGAGAAGACTTAATCGAAATTCAAGAGTAAATTTAGGAGGAATGTTCATATGATGAAAGGCATGGGCAATATGCAAAAAATGATGAAACAAATGCAAAAAATGCAAAAAGATATGCAAAAAGCGCAGGAAGAGTTAGCTGAAAAAACTGTTGAAGGTACAGCTGGCGGTGGAATGGTAACAGTTGTGGTTAACGGTCAGAAACAAGTAATTGATGTAAATATTAAAGAGGATGTAGTAGATCCTGAAGATATTGAAATGCTACAAGATTTAGTACTAGCAGCAACAAATGACGCATTAAAACAAATGGACGATTTAACAAATAACACAATGGGTCAATTTACAAAAGGTTTAAATATTCCAGGACTTTAATAAGGTGGTTGCCACGTGCATTATCCAGAACCAATATCAAAGCTTATAGATAGTTTTATGAAGTTACCCGGCATTGGTCCAAAAACAGCTGTTCGCTTAGCGTTCTTTGTTTTATCTATGAAAGAAGATACGGTATTAGATTTTGCAAAAGCATTAGTTAATGCGAAGCGAAATTTAACCTATTGTTCAGTTTGTGGGCATATCACAGATCAAGATCCTTGCTACATTTGTCAAGATCAGCGTAGAGAGCGCAGTGTGGTGTGTGTCGTGCAAGACCCTAAAGATGTCATTGCAATGGAGAAAATGAAAGAATATAACGGCTTGTATCATGTCCTGCATGGCGCAATTTCACCTATGGAAGGAATAGGGCCTGAAGATATCAAAGTACCAGAGTTATTAAAAAGACTTCAAGATGATGAGATTCAAGAAGTGATTTTAGCTACTAACCCGAATATAGAGGGCGAAGCTACGGCTATGTATATCTCTAGGCTCTTAAAGCCGACAGGAATTAAAATTACTAGAATTGCTCATGGGTTACCCGTCGGAGGAGACCTTGAGTACGCGGACGAAGTAACATTATCTAAAGCCCTAGAAGGTAGAAGAGAAGTATAACGAGGTACTTGCATATGTTTTTTAAACGAAAAGGTTGGCTACGCAAAGAGTACGATGATGAATTTGTGAAGACTTTTATGCAAGTAAAGCAGGAATGGAGTCACAAAACTTCAATGGTAGAAAGAAGTGTAGATCCTTCAGAAGAGGTAATGGTAGATATTCGATTAGCC
>NZ_JBSGKN010000001.1:4552500-4610000 GCF_058323215.1 Priestia sp. USM5 | reverse complement strand
GAGGTCAGCGGTTCGATCCCGCTAGGCTCCACCAATTGTTCTTTGAAAACTAGATAACAGTAATTGCTGAGGAAAAGTGAAACTTTTCTTTAATCAAACCAATAAATAACACAACTTTATGTTGTACCATTTATTCGCTAATGGTTAAGTTAGAAAGGGCGCACGGTGAATGCCTTGGCACTAGGAGCCGATGAAGGACGGGACTAACACCGATATGCTTCGGGGAGCTGTAAGTGAGCTTTGATCCGGAGATTTCCGAATGGGGAAACCCACTGTTCGTAATGGAACAGTATCTTTATCTGAATACATAGGATATTGAAGGCAGACCCGGGGAACTGAAACATCTAAGTACCCGGAGGAAGAGAAAGCAAATGCGATTTCCTGAGTAGCGGCGAGCGAAACGGAATTAGCCCAAACCAAGAGGCTTGCCTCTTGGGGTTGTAGGACACTCTATACGGAGTTACAAAGGAACGAAGTAAATGAAGCGACCTGGAAAGGTCCGTCGAAGAAGGTAACAACCCTGTAGTTGAAACTTCGTTCCCTCTTGAGTGGATCCTGAGTACGGCGGAACACGTGAAATTCCGTCGGAAGCTGGGAGGACCATCTCCCAAGGCTAAATACTACCTAGTGACCGATAGTGAACCAGTACCGTGAGGGAAAGGTGAAAAGCACCCCGGAAGGGGAGTGAAAGAGATCCTGAAACCGTGTGCCTACAAGTAGTCAGAGCCCGTTAATGGGTGATGGCGTGCCTTTTGTAGAATGAACCGGCGAGTTACGATCCCATGCAAGGTTAAGCTGATAAGGCGGAGCCGTAGCGAAAGCGAGTCTGAATAGGGCGTTTAGTATGTGGTTGTAGACCCGAAACCAGGTGATCTACCCATGTCCAGGGTGAAGTTCAGGTAACACTGAATGGAGGCCCGAACCCACGCACGTTGAAAAGTGCGGGGATGAGGTGTGGGTAGCGGAGAAATTCCAATCGAACCTGGAGATAGCTGGTTCTCTCCGAAATAGCTTTAGGGCTAGCCTCATGTTGTGAGAGTCTTGGAGGTAGAGCACTGATTGGACTAGGGGCCCCCAACGGGTTACCGAATTCAGTCAAACTCCGAATGCCAAAGACTTATCCATGGGAGTCAGACTGCGAGTGATAAGATCCGTAGTCAAAAGGGAAACAGCCCAGACCACCAGCTAAGGTCCCCAAGTATACGTTAAGTGGAAAAGGATGTGGAGTTGCTTAGACAACCAGGATGTTGGCTTAGAAGCAGCCACCATTTAAAGAGTGCGTAATAGCTCACTGGTCGAGTGACTCTGCGCCGAAAATGTACCGGGGCTAAACGTATCACCGAAGCTGTGGATTGACATCTTTGATGTCAGTGGTAGGAGAGCGTTCTAAGTGCAGCGAAGTCAGACCGTAAGGACTGGTGGAGCGCTTAGAAGTGAGAATGCCGGTATGAGTAGCGAAAGACAAGTGAGAATCTTGTCCACCGAATGCCTAAGGTTTCCTGAGGAAGGCTCGTCCGCTCAGGGTTAGTCGGGACCTAAGCCGAGGCTGAAAAGCGTAGGCGATGGCCAACAGGTTGATATTCCTGTACCACCTCCCCGCCGTTTGAGTAATGGGGGGACGCAGTAGGATAGGGTAAGCGCGCTGCTGGATATGCGCGTTCAAGCAGTTAGGCTGATGAGTAGGCAAATCCGCTCATCATAAAGGCTGAGCTGTGATGACGAGGGAATTATAGTACCGAAGTTCCTGATTCCACACTGCCAAGAAAAGCCTCTAGCGAGGCGGGAGGTGCCCGTACCGCAAACCGACACAGGTAGGCGAGGAGAGAATCCTAAGGTGATCGAGAGAACTCTCGTTAAGGAACTCGGCAAAATGACCCCGTAACTTCGGGAGAAGGGGTGCTCTGGTAGGGTGTATAGCCCGAGAGAGCCGCAGTGAATAGGCCCAGGCGACTGTTTAGCAAAAACACAGGTCTCTGCGAAGCCGCAAGGCGAAGTATAGGGGCTGACGCCTGCCCGGTGCTGGAAGGTTAAGAGGAGGGGTTATCCTTTGGGAGAAGCTCTGAATCGAAGCCCCAGTAAACGGCGGCCGTAACTATAACGGTCCTAAGGTAGCGAAATTCCTTGTCGGGTAAGTTCCGACCCGCACGAAAGGCGTAACGATCTGGGCACTGTCTCAACGAGAGACTCGGTGAAATTATAGTACCTGTGAAGATGCAGGTTACCCGCGACAGGACGGAAAGACCCCGTGGAGCTTTACTGTAGCCTGATATTGAATTTTGGTACAGCTTGTACAGGATAGGTAGGAGCCTGAGAAGCCGGAGCGCTAGCTTCGGTGGAGGCGTCGGTGGGATACTACCCTGGCTGTATTGAAATTCTAACCCGCGGCCCTGATCGGGCCGGGAGACAGTGTCAGGTGGGCAGTTTGACTGGGGCGGTCGCCTCCTAAAATGTAACGGAGGCGCCCAAAGGTTCCCTCAGAATGGTTGGAAATCATTCGTAGAGTGTAAAGGCACAAGGGAGCTTGACTGCGAGACCTACAAGTCGAGCAGGGACGAAAGTCGGGCTTAGTGATCCGGTGGTTCCGCATGGAAGGGCCATCGCTCAACGGATAAAAGCTACCCCGGGGATAACAGGCTTATCTCCCCCAAGAGTCCACATCGACGGGGAGGTTTGGCACCTCGATGTCGGCTCATCGCATCCTGGGGCTGTAGTCGGTCCCAAGGGTTGGGCTGTTCGCCCATTAAAGCGGTACGCGAGCTGGGTTCAGAACGTCGTGAGACAGTTCGGTCCCTATCCGTCGTGGGCGTAGGAAATTTGAGAGGAGCTGTCCTTAGTACGAGAGGACCGGGATGGACACACCGCTGGTGTACCAGTTGTCTTGCCAAAGGCATCGCTGGGTAGCTATGTGTGGACGGGATAAGTGCTGAAAGCATCTAAGCATGAAGCCCCCCTCAAGATGAGATTTCCCATAGCGCAAGCTAGTAAGATCCCTGAAAGATGATCAGGTTGATAGGTCAGAGGTGGAAGCGTGGCGACATGTGTAGCTGACTGATACTAATCGATCGAGGACTTAACCAAACTTTAAAAGCGTAAGCTTTACTCAGCAACCTGTTATCTAGTTTTGAAAGAACAAAACTTTTTTAAAAAAGTCTTGCTTTCTTTTTTAAATCATGTATAATATAATATGTCTGGTGGCGATAGCGAAGAGGTCACACCCGTTCCCATACCGAACACGGAAGTTAAGCTCTTTAGCGCCAATGGTAGTTGGGACTTTGTCCCTGTGAGAGTAGGACGTTGCCAGGCTTTTATATCGGAGGATTAGCTCAGCTGGGAGAGCACCTGCCTTACAAGCAGGGGGTCGGCGGTTCGATCCCGTCATCCTCCACCATTTGCCGGTGTAGCTCAACTGGTAGAGCAACTGACTTGTAATCAGTAGGTTGGGGGTTCAAGTCCTCTTGCCGGCACCAGTTTTTCGAGCCATTAGCTCAGTTGGTAGAGCATCTGACTTTTAATCAGAGGGTCGAAGGTTCGAGTCCTTCATGGCTCACCATTTATATTCACACGCGGGTGTGGCGGAATTGGCAGACGCGCTAGACTTAGGATCTAGTGTCTTACGACGTGGGGGTTCAAGTCCCTTCACCCGCATCTTTACTTAATTTCATATATGTGCGGAAGTAGTTCAGTGGTAGAACACCACCTTGCCAAGGTGGGGGTCGCGAGTTCGAACCTCGTCTTCCGCTCCACATATATAAGTCCTGCCGGGGTGGTGGAATTGGCAGACACACAGGACTTAAAATCCTGCGGTAGGTGACTACCGTGCCGGTTCAAGTCCGGCCCTCGGCACCATTTTAATAAGCGCCCGTAGCTCAATTGGATAGAGCGTTTGACTACGGATCAAAAGGTTAGGGGTTCGACTCCTCTCGGGCGCGCCATAAACGGGAAGTAGCTCAGCTTGGTAGAGCACTTGGTTTGGGACCAAGGGGTCGCAGGTTCGAATCCTGTCTTCCCGACCATTTATGGGGCCTTAGCTCAGCTGGGAGAGCGCCTGCCTTGCACGCAGGAGGTCAGCGGTTCGATCCCGCTAGGCTCCACCAATCGGAATTTTGAACTTTGAAAACTGAACAAAGCGACAAACGTCAACGTTAATTTTTATTTTTAAATTGAGCAAGTCAAACATTTCTTCGGAGAGTTTGATCCTGGCTCAGGATGAACGCTGGCGGCGTGCCTAATACATGCAAGTCGAGCGAACTGATTAGAAGCTTGCTTCTAAGACGTTAGCGGCGGACGGGTGAGTAACACGTGGGCAACCTGCCTGTAAGACTGGGATAACTTCGGGAAACCGAAGCTAATACCGGATAGGATCTTCTCCTTCATGGGAGATGATTGAAAGATGGTTTCGGCTATCACTTACAGATGGGCCCGCGGTGCATTAGCTAGTTGGTGAGGTAACGGCTCACCAAGGCAACGATGCATAGCCGACCTGAGAGGGTGATCGGCCACACTGGGACTGAGACACGGCCCAGACTCCTACGGGAGGCAGCAGTAGGGAATCTTCCGCAATGGACGAAAGTCTGACGGAGCAACGCCGCGTGAGTGATGAAGGCTTTCGGGTCGTAAAACTCTGTTGTTAGGGAAGAACAAGTACGAGAGTAACTGCTCGTACCTTGACGGTACCTAACCAGAAAGCCACGGCTAACTACGTGCCAGCAGCCGCGGTAATACGTAGGTGGCAAGCGTTATCCGGAATTATTGGGCGTAAAGCGCGCGCAGGCGGTTTCTTAAGTCTGATGTGAAAGCCCACGGCTCAACCGTGGAGGGTCATTGGAAACTGGGGAACTTGAGTGCAGAAGAGAAAAGCGGAATTCCACGTGTAGCGGTGAAATGCGTAGAGATGTGGAGGAACACCAGTGGCGAAGGCGGCTTTTTGGTCTGTAACTGACGCTGAGGCGCGAAAGCGTGGGGAGCAAACAGGATTAGATACCCTGGTAGTCCACGCCGTAAACGATGAGTGCTAAGTGTTAGAGGGTTTCCGCCCTTTAGTGCTGCAGCTAACGCATTAAGCACTCCGCCTGGGGAGTACGGTCGCAAGACTGAAACTCAAAGGAATTGACGGGGGCCCGCACAAGCGGTGGAGCATGTGGTTTAATTCGAAGCAACGCGAAGAACCTTACCAGGTCTTGACATCCTCTGACAACTCTAGAGATAGAGCGTTCCCCTTCGGGGGACAGAGTGACAGGTGGTGCATGGTTGTCGTCAGCTCGTGTCGTGAGATGTTGGGTTAAGTCCCGCAACGAGCGCAACCCTTGATCTTAGTTGCCAGCATTTAGTTGGGCACTCTAAGGTGACTGCCGGTGACAAACCGGAGGAAGGTGGGGATGACGTCAAATCATCATGCCCCTTATGACCTGGGCTACACACGTGCTACAATGGATGGTACAAAGGGCTGCAAGACCGCGAGGTCAAGCCAATCCCATAAAACCATTCTCAGTTCGGATTGTAGGCTGCAACTCGCCTACATGAAGCTGGAATCGCTAGTAATCGCGGATCAGCATGCCGCGGTGAATACGTTCCCGGGCCTTGTACACACCGCCCGTCACACCACGAGAGTTTGTAACACCCGAAGTCGGTGGAGTAACCGTAAGGAGCTAGCCGCCTAAGGTGGGACAGATGATTGGGGTGAAGTCGTAACAAGGTAGCCGTATCGGAAGGTGCGGCTGGATCACCTCCTTTCTAAGGATTTTTACATGACGTACGTTTTGACACTTTGTTCAGTTTTGAGAGTTCAATCTCTCAATTATAGAAAGCATACTACTTTCTTCTTATTAGATAAGAAGAATTTTGGTTGCGATTGTTCTTTGAAAACTAGATAACAGTAATTGCTGAGGAAAAGTGAAACTTTTCTTTAATCAAACCAATAAATAACACAACTTTATGTTGTACCATTTATTCGCTAATGGTTAAGTTAGAAAGGGCGCACGGTGAATGCCTTGGCACTAGGAGCCGATGAAGGACGGGACTAACACCGATATGCTTCGGGGAGCTGTAAGTGAGCTTTGATCCGGAGATTTCCGAATGGGGAAACCCACTGTTCGTAATGGAACAGTATCTTTATCTGAATACATAGGATATTGAAGGCAGACCCGGGGAACTGAAACATCTAAGTACCCGGAGGAAGAGAAAGCAAATGCGATTTCCTGAGTAGCGGCGAGCGAAACGGAATTAGCCCAAACCAAGAGGCTTGCCTCTTGGGGTTGTAGGACACTCTATACGGAGTTACAAAGGAACGAAGTAAATGAAGCGACCTGGAAAGGTCCGTCGAAGAAGGTAACAACCCTGTAGTTGAAACTTCGTTCCCTCTTGAGTGGATCCTGAGTACGGCGGAACACGTGAAATTCCGTCGGAAGCTGGGAGGACCATCTCCCAAGGCTAAATACTACCTAGTGACCGATAGTGAACCAGTACCGTGAGGGAAAGGTGAAAAGCACCCCGGAAGGGGAGTGAAAGAGATCCTGAAACCGTGTGCCTACAAGTAGTCAGAGCCCGTTAATGGGTGATGGCGTGCCTTTTGTAGAATGAACCGGCGAGTTACGATCCCATGCAAGGTTAAGCTGATAAGGCGGAGCCGTAGCGAAAGCGAGTCTGAATAGGGCGTTTAGTATGTGGTTGTAGACCCGAAACCAGGTGATCTACCCATGTCCAGGGTGAAGTTCAGGTAACACTGAATGGAGGCCCGAACCCACGCACGTTGAAAAGTGCGGGGATGAGGTGTGGGTAGCGGAGAAATTCCAATCGAACCTGGAGATAGCTGGTTCTCTCCGAAATAGCTTTAGGGCTAGCCTCATGTTGTGAGAGTCTTGGAGGTAGAGCACTGATTGGACTAGGGGCCCCCAACGGGTTACCGAATTCAGTCAAACTCCGAATGCCAAAGACTTATCCATGGGAGTCAGACTGCGAGTGATAAGATCCGTAGTCAAAAGGGAAACAGCCCAGACCACCAGCTAAGGTCCCCAAGTATACGTTAAGTGGAAAAGGATGTGGAGTTGCTTAGACAACCAGGATGTTGGCTTAGAAGCAGCCACCATTTAAAGAGTGCGTAATAGCTCACTGGTCGAGTGACTCTGCGCCGAAAATGTACCGGGGCTAAACGTATCACCGAAGCTGTGGATTGACATCTTTGATGTCAGTGGTAGGAGAGCGTTCTAAGTGCAGCGAAGTCAGACCGTAAGGACTGGTGGAGCGCTTAGAAGTGAGAATGCCGGTATGAGTAGCGAAAGACAAGTGAGAATCTTGTCCACCGAATGCCTAAGGTTTCCTGAGGAAGGCTCGTCCGCTCAGGGTTAGTCGGGACCTAAGCCGAGGCTGAAAAGCGTAGGCGATGGCCAACAGGTTGATATTCCTGTACCACCTCCCCGCCGTTTGAGTAATGGGGGGACGCAGTAGGATAGGGTAAGCGCGCTGCTGGATATGCGCGTTCAAGCAGTTAGGCTGATGAGTAGGCAAATCCGCTCATCATGAAAGCTGAGCTGTGATGACGAGGGAATTATAGTACCGAAGTTCCTGATTCCACACTGCCAAGAAAAGCCTCTAGCGAGGCGGGAGGTGCCCGTACCGCAAACCGACACAGGTAGGCGAGGAGAGAATCCTAAGGTGATCGAGAGAACTCTCGTTAAGGAACTCGGCAAAATGACCCCGTAACTTCGGGAGAAGGGGTGCTCTGGTAGGGTGTATAGCCCGAGAGAGCCGCAGTGAATAGGCCCAGGCGACTGTTTAGCAAAAACACAGGTCTCTGCGAAGCCGCAAGGCGAAGTATAGGGGCTGACGCCTGCCCGGTGCTGGAAGGTTAAGAGGAGGGGTTATCCTTTGGGAGAAGCTCTGAATCGAAGCCCCAGTAAACGGCGGCCGTAACTATAACGGTCCTAAGGTAGCGAAATTCCTTGTCGGGTAAGTTCCGACCCGCACGAAAGGCGTAACGATCTGGGCACTGTCTCAACGAGAGACTCGGTGAAATTATAGTACCTGTGAAGATGCAGGTTACCCGCGACAGGACGGAAAGACCCCGTGGAGCTTTACTGTAGCCTGATATTGAATTTTGGTACAGCTTGTACAGGATAGGTAGGAGCCTGAGAAGCCGGAGCGCTAGCTTCGGTGGAGGCGTCGGTGGGATACTACCCTGGCTGTATTGAAATTCTAACCCGCGGCCCTGATCGGGCCGGGAGACAGTGTCAGGTGGGCAGTTTGACTGGGGCGGTCGCCTCCTAAAATGTAACGGAGGCGCCCAAAGGTTCCCTCAGAATGGTTGGAAATCATTCGTAGAGTGTAAAGGCACAAGGGAGCTTGACTGCGAGACCTACAAGTCGAGCAGGGACGAAAGTCGGGCTTAGTGATCCGGTGGTTCCGCATGGAAGGGCCATCGCTCAACGGATAAAAGCTACCCCGGGGATAACAGGCTTATCTCCCCCAAGAGTCCACATCGACGGGGAGGTTTGGCACCTCGATGTCGGCTCATCGCATCCTGGGGCTGTAGTCGGTCCCAAGGGTTGGGCTGTTCGCCCATTAAAGCGGTACGCGAGCTGGGTTCAGAACGTCGTGAGACAGTTCGGTCCCTATCCGTCGTGGGCGTAGGAAATTTGAGAGGAGCTGTCCTTAGTACGAGAGGACCGGGATGGACACACCGCTGGTGTACCAGTTGTCTTGCCAAAGGCATCGCTGGGTAGCTATGTGTGGACGGGATAAGTGCTGAAAGCATCTAAGCATGAAGCCCCCCTCAAGATGAGATTTCCCATAGCGCAAGCTAGTAAGATCCCTGAAAGATGATCAGGTTGATAGGTCAGAGGTGGAAGCGTGGCGACATGTGTAGCTGACTGATACTAATCGATCGAGGACTTAACCAAACTTTTAAAAGCGTAAGCTTTACTCAGCAAACTGTTACCTAGTTTTGAGAGAACAATCTCTTGTCTGGTGGCGATAGCGAAGAGGTCACACCCGTTCCCATACCGAACACGGAAGTTAAGCTCTTTAGCGCCAATGGTAGTTGGGACTTTGTCCCTGTGAGAGTAGGACGTTGCCAGGCACTTGAAAAAAGACTAGCTATTTTAGCTAGTCTTTTTTTATTATTCACAAAGTATAAGCTATCTACATAAAATGGGGTAAATGAACTGCATAAAGAAGTTACATCTTGTCGATACTTATTTAGTGGAGGTGGAGAGTAATGGAAAAACAAATTAAAACATGTTCCGTTTGTCATGAACAGCATACAAAGGGTATTGAGGTGTTTTCCAGCTTTATATGCCAACACTGCGAGGTAGAGATTGTAGAGGTGGATTCATCTCATTTTCGTTATCAATTGTTAGTAAATCAATTAAAGAGAATATCAGGAGCGTTTTCTTACTAAAAGCCCTTTTTTATAAGGGCTTCTTTATATGGCTCAAAAAAATCATCTAAGTTTGTTATAATGAAAGAAAAATGAATTTTGATAGGAAAAATGCTTACATATTCTTTTATCAAGTTAACAATGTTATATTTACAAAAAGTAAGGAATGGATGTATGGATACATATTTACCTTTATATAACCGTTTAGTAAGGCATAGCGAAAAGAGGTCACTCTCTTACCACGTGCCCGGCCATAAAAATGGTCAAATTCTACCTTCACATATTCAGTCTTCTTACGCAGATTTTTTGCAATACGATCTAACGGAAATTAGCGGATTAGATGATTTACATGAAGCAGAATCTGTTATTAAAGAAGCACAAGAGTTAACGGCAAAGTTGTATGGAGTAGATGAAAGCTTTTTTTTAGTTAATGGTTCTACTGTAGGCAACCTCTCAGCAATTTTATCTCTTTGTCAAGAAGGAGATAAAATTGCTGTTCAAAGAGATTCTCATAAATCTATTTTTAATGCTATTACTTTATCAAAGGCATCACCTATTTTTTTAGCTCCTGAAATAGATTCAAAAACACATCTTAGTACAGGTGTATCCATTAAAACAATTAAAGCGGCTTTAGAGCGTTCTGAGGATATAAAAGCATTTGTATTAACAAATCCTACTTACTACGGGGTGGCACGAGATTTAAAGGAGACCATTGACTTTATTCATAGCTACAATATTCCTATAGTTATTGATGAAGCTCATGGAGCCCATTTTATTTTAGGCAATCCTTTTCCGTCGTCAGCTGTTACGTATGGAGCTGACCTTGTCGTTCAGTCAGCACATAAAACGCTACCAGCTATGACAATGGGTTCTTATTTACATATGCAGGGAACATTAGTGAATAAGCAAGCGGTGCGCCATTACCTACAAGTGCTTCAGTCAAGCAGTCCTTCATACCCTATTATGGCTTCTCTCGATTTGGCACGGTATTATCTGCAGCAGTTTACACAGCATGATATCGATAGAATGACTGACAATATTCATTCGTTTGTTGAAAAGATTAATAAGATTGATACACTTTCAACTATTAATGTGGAAACAGATCAAACTACTACCGACCTTTTGAAAATGACATTGACTTGTTCCGCGGCAACAGGATATGATTTGCAAAAGGAACTGGAAAAACAAGATATTTATACAGAACTAGCTGACGTTAACTATGTATTGTTTGTTCTACCGTTAAGCAGCAGTTGGGACTTTAATGATACAATTAAGCGGGTTAGACAAGCAGTAGCAAATATAAAGCGTAAGTCGTATGAAAAACCACTAATCAAACCATTTCGTTTTTCAAGGGCAACGGTTCTCCTGTCTATGGAAGAAAGAAAATTAAGGACAAAGCATATGTGTTCGTTTGAAGAAGCGATTGGGTGTGTAAGCGCACAATCTATTATTCCATATCCTCCTGGAATTCCTATTTTAATGGAGGGAGAAACGATTACGAGCAATCATATTGACTATATTTTGCATATTCAAAGGTTAAATGGTCATATTCAAGGCGGCTCTTGTATGGAAGAAGGAAAGATAGAAGTATTTAAATAGAGAAAGGAATTTATACATGTCAGGAACGTTTATTACATTCGAAGGGCCAGAGGGTGCTGGTAAGACGACCATCATCCATATGGTTCAACAAAAATTAATACAAGATGGCTATAACATTGTATTAACAAGAGAGCCTGGAGGCATACGAATTGCTGAACAAATTCGTGAAATCATCTTAAATCCATCTAACACGGAAATGGATGCCAGAACAGAAGCACTTCTTTACGCTGCGGCTAGGAGACAACATCTTGTAGAAAAAGTGATTCCTGAGCTAAATAAAGGGAATATAGTATTATGTGACCGTTTTATTGATAGCTCACTTGCTTATCAAGGAAATGCGCGGGGGATAGGTGTAGAAGATATTTTTGCTATCAATCAATTTGCTATTGAGCAAACGATGCCACAGGCCACTTTATATTTTGATATTGAGCCTGAGGTAGGATTAGAAAGAATTAATAAAGGTCGAAAAGATGAGATTAATCGATTAGATTTAGAATCCTTAGACTTTCATTACAAAGTACGAGATGGATATCTATCTCTTTTGAGTCAATTTCCAGAGCGTATTCGCCGAATTGATGCAAATCAATCCATTGAAAAGGTCTGTGAAGAAGCTTATAAACAGATACAATTGATTTTAAAATAAATACAGATGATTGTTATTCTTGCTATACTATTCTTAACAATAAAGTAAAATGAGGTGTTATTCATGAAATTAGTAATGGCCGTTATTCAAGATTCAGATAGCTCAAAGCTTTTAAATGCACTTGTAGAAAGAGGATTTCGTTCAACCAAATTATCAAGTACGGGCGGATTTTTAAAATCAGGGAATACAACAATTATGATTGGTACAGATGATCATAAAGTAGATGAAGTACTTGATATTATTAAGGGCCAATGTGAAAACCGCAGACAGATGATTTCTCCTGTGGCACCGATGGGTGGTAATGCAGATTCATACATTCCGTATCCTGTTGAAGTTGAAGTGGGCGGAGCTACAGTATTCGTACTACCAGTAGATCAATTTCATCAATTTTAAGAGAGAAGATTTTAAATAGAAAGTGATGATTGAATGGGAAATACATGGGAACAGCTTGAAGCTCTTCAGCCGAACGTATTAAAGATTTTGCAAAACAGCTTACTTAAAGAGCGAGTTGCTCATGCTTATTTATTTGAAGGAAGCAAAGGAACAGGTAAAAAACAAATTAGTTTTTTGTTTGCTAAAGCACTGTTTTGCCAAAATCCAGTTAATCATAGGCCATGCCATGAGTGCAGTAACTGCCGGCGAATTGATTCAGGTAATCATCCAGATATTCACTTGATTGAGCCAGCTGGTTTATCGATTAAAAAAGAGCAAATTCAATTCTTGCAATCAGAATTCACAAAAACCGGTGTTGAATCTAATAAAAAGTTATATATTGTGAATCATGTTGATAAAATGACAGTAAGCGCAGCAAATAGTTTACTGAAATTTTTAGAAGAGCCTGGCAACGGAACTTATGCAATTTTATTAACAGAAAATATACAGCGCTTATTAGATACGATTATCTCACGTTGCCAAGTAATATCATTTCGATCTCTTACACCAGAACAGTTAGCTGAAAAACTAGTAGAAAATGGCCTTTCCGCAGTAGATGCGTCCATCTTGTCTAATTTAACAAACAGCATTGATGAAGCAATTGAATTAAGTAAAGATGAATGGTTTGGACTTGCAATAAAGTTAGTGATACAATTATATGAAGTGTTAACAACGAGACCTCAACAAGCTCTTCTTTTTATTCATGAAAAGTGGGTAACACATTTTAAAGAAAAAGAACAAGCTCATATTGGTTTAACTTTATTGATGCTTCTTTACCGTGATTTGTTGACGCTGCAAGTTGGACAAGAGTCTAAAATCGTCTATCGTCATAAAATAGAAGAATTAAAACAGCAAGCTCTTCAGACAACGCAGGAAAAAGCGATTTATCGCTTAGAGGTTATCTTGAAGGCCAAAAATAAATTAAATTCAAATATGAATCTACAGTTATTAATGGAACAGCTGGTGTTGGATTTGCAGGAGGGATAAAAGCTTGTATGATGTAGTAGGCGTTCGCTTTAAAAAAGCGGGAAAAATATATTATTTTGACCCTGGAGAACTTACAATTCCAGATGGTGAGTTTGTTATTGTAGAAACAGTTCGTGGTGTTGAATTTGGCAGAGTGGTTATTAACAAAAAACAAGTAAGTGAACATGATGTCGTGCTTCCTTTGAAAAAAGTAATCCGCATTGCTGAACAAAAAGACAGGCTGATTGTGGATGAAAATAAACAAGCTGCTAGAGAAGCGTATGACGTATGCGTGCAAAAAATTCAATCACACGATTTAGATATGAAGTTAGTAGATGTAGAATATACGTTTGATCGTAATAAAGTCATTTTTTATTTTACAGCAGACGGCCGTATTGATTTTAGAGAGCTAGTTAAAGATTTAGCTGCTATTTTCCGTACGCGAATTGAGCTTCGTCAAATTGGTGTACGAGACGAGGCAAAACTGTTGGGTGGGATAGGTCCTTGTGGACGTATGCTATGTTGCTCAACGTTTTTAGGTGATTTTGAGCCGGTTTCTATTAAGATGGCCAAAGACCAAAACCTATCGCTTAATCCAACGAAAATTTCTGGTTTATGCGGACGTTTGATGTGTTGTTTAAAATATGAAAATGATGAGTATGAAACGGCAAAAGAACAGCTTCCTGATATAGGCTCAACAATTAAAACTTCAGATGGTTCAGGACGTGTAGTAGGTTTGAATATTTTGGAAAGAATTATTCAAGTGGAACTGTCAGATCACGAACAAATTTTAGAGTATACTCTGGATGAGATCAATAATGAAGGTGCTGTTTCGTTTCAAGCCACAGATTAACGAGGTGGGCAAAGGTGGATAAAAAAGAGATTTTTGATTCGGTGACAAACATGGAGGAACAAATTGGTCATTTATATAAGCAGTTAGGTGAGTTGAAAGAGCATCTTGCTGAGCTAATTGAAGAAAATCATCATCTGCAAATAGAAAATGATCATTTGCGCCGTCGCCTTGACCAGACAAACTTCGAAACGAAGCTGAAAAATAGACATTCAAAAGCAAGCGCTCAAACAAAAGAGCAAAAACAAATTGATATCGGAGAAGGATATGACAATTTGGCTCGCCTTTACCAAGAGGGTTTTCATATTTGTAACATTCATTATGGAAGTGTGCGTAAAGATGGAGACTGTTTGTTTTGCTTGTCATTTTTAAATAAAAAGTAACAACACCTCTCCCTTTTGGAGAGGTTCTTTTTATGAGTAAAAGATGTAAATAATAGATGTACAAGGAGAAGAACGATTATGGTTGAGTTATATGGAGATGAACGTTTAGATTATCTATTAGCCGATGAGGAAATGCGCATTATTCAAAGTCCATCTGTCTTTTCCTTTTCATTGGATGCTGTGCTTTTATCTCACTTTGCTTATGTCCCAATTCGTAAAGGCAACTTGGTTGATTTATGTTCAGGAAACGGTGTAATCCCACTGTTTTTATCTAAACGAACAAAGGGAAAAATCATTGGTGTAGAAATTCAAGAGCGGCTACATAGTATGGCACAAAGAAGTATTGCGTATAATCAGCTGGATGGGCAGATTAAAATGATACATGGTGATTTAAAAAATGCACCTCAAGAACTGGGTTATGGAAAATATGATGTTGTAACATGTAATCCTCCTTATTTCACCACATCCAATAAAGAAGAAATAAATGAAAACGAACACTTTGCAATCGCTCGCCACGAAATTCATTGTTCGTTGGAAGATGTGATTAGAGCCAGTAGTCAACTAGTTAAGCAAGGCGGAAAAGTAGCATTGGTTCACCGTCCAGGGAGACTATTAGATATCGTTACGTTAATGAGGCAATACCGTTTAGAGCCAAAGAGACTTCAGTTTGTCTATCCTAAAGATGGGAAAGAAGCAAATACACTTTTAATTGAAGGTACGAAGGATGGAAGTCCAGATTTAAAGATTCTTCCTCCGCTGGTGGTCTACCAAGATAATGATGAATACACGGACGAATTAAAAAGGATTTTATATGGAACAGAATAATCATTATTTTTATGTAGTTGAATGCAAGGACTGTACGTATTACGCTGGTTACACGAATAATTTGCAAAAACGTATTTCTGTCCATAATGAAGGGAAAGGGGCAAAATATACGAGAGCAAGAAGGCCTGTTTCATTAATTTGGCATGAGGTGTTTACTTCTAAAACAGAAGCTATGCAAAAAGAGTATTGGTTCAAACAGTTAAGCAGAGTGCAAAAACAGGCTTACATTCGAAGGGAGCAAGAAAAGCAGAATGAAATCACAAAAAAGTTATGATGTATCGAATGAACGAGGCGTTTTATATTTAGTTCCCACTCCTATTGGAAACTTAGAGGATATGACATTTCGTGCGATTCGAATTTTAAAAGAAGTTGATTATATTGCCGCAGAAGATACGAGACAAACGAGAAAACTATGTAACCACTTTGAAATCGATACGCCTATTACAAGTTATCATGAACATAATAAACATACAAAAAGTGAACAGCTGTTAAGCGACTTGGACAGTGAAAAAAATATTGCTTTAGTAAGCGACGCGGGTATGCCCTGTATTTCAGATCCTGGTTATGAGTTAGTGGTAGCTGCCGTTAAAGAAGGATATACGGTTGTTCCGCTGCCGGGGCCTAACGCAGCATTAACAGCTTTAATTGCTTCTGGTCTACCTACAGGGCAGTTTTATTTCTATGGATTTTTAAACAGAAATAAAAAACAGCGTAAAGAACAGCTTCAAGAGCTTCAGTATATTAAAGAAAGCATGATATTTTATGAAGCCCCTCATCGATTAAAAGAAACGCTAAAGAGTATAGAAGAAATTTTAGGGAACCGATCTATTGTGTTATGTAGAGAGTTAACCAAACGCTATGAAGAATTTTTAAGAGGAAGCGTATTAGAAGCAATTGAATGGACAAATGCCACAGATATTAGAGGGGAATTCTGCTTAATTCTTGAAGGGACAAATGAAGAAGCGCCAGATGAAAGTAATCTATGGTGGGAACAGCTCACCATTATCGAGCACGTTGATCACTATGTAGAAGAAGGACTTTCAAACAAAGAAGCGATTAAGCAAGTGGCAAAAGACCGAGATGTATCAAAACGAGACATTTATAGTGAATATCACGTACATTAAAAAAAGCTGTCTATCATAGACAGCTTTTCGTTTTATTTAGAAGCTTGTAAAGAATCTTGAAGTTCTTTCATGATTTGTTCTGCACCTTCACGGCTTAGAATTAATTTGCCGCTAGCAAGTTGAATGTTATCATCAGATACTTCACCTGTTACTTGGCAAGTCATGTTTGGTTTATATTTTTTTAAGATGATGCGCTCTTCATCTACATAGATTTCTAGAGCATCTTTCTCTGCAATTCCTAATGTACGACGTAATTCAATTGGAATTACTACGCGTCCTAATTCATCAACTTTACGAACAATACCTGTAGATTTCATGTTAATCGTTCTCCTCTCAATGATCATTTTTCTATGTTATTACTTTCGTCATTATTCGACAATTTCAACGTACTTTCATAATACCAGCGTTTCCAAAACTAGTCAATCATTTTATATGTAAAAAAATGTAGCTGGGAAAAAATTTTTTCCCCGACTCGTTTAGAAGCTAATTGTGACCGTCAGTCAAGGAATGACAAGGGGTTTCATTGGAAAAAAGATTAATCGCCTAAATAGCTTGATATTAACTATTTTGAAGATAGGGTAAATATAATTCGACATAAAACGACAAAATTAGACCTATTTGTCGTTTTTATCAAAGTGACTTTTTGAATGGGGGTATATTTTATATAAAAATAGGGCGAAGCTGATACAATTAACAGGATTATTTTTTGGGAAAATAAAGATTATTTAAAAATGAAGTGAATCCGTCATATTCCCGTGTATATAGGAAGAGAATGTTTTGAAATTATCATGTAAAATAGTATGATAGATAGTAGAATAAGAAGACAGGGTTTATATGATTACATCCATATAAATCAAAATGTTGAAATGGAATGTTGGAGGTTATGAACATGGCAGATGGAAATAATACATTTTACATTACTACGCCGATTTATTATCCGAGTGGTAAATTACATATAGGGCACGCATACACGACGGTAGCGGGAGATGCAATGGCTCGTTATAAACGTTTGAGAGGGTTTGACGTACGTTATTTAACAGGTACGGATGAACATGGTCAAAAAATTCAGCGAAAAGCAGAAGAGAAAAACGTGACACCTCAGCAATACGTAGATGATATTGTCTCTGGAATCAAAGAGCTGTGGGATAAGATGGATATTTCGTATGACGATTTTATCCGTACAACAGAACCAAGACATAAAGAAATCGTGGAAAAGATTTTCGCGCGCCTTTTAGAACAAGGTGATATTTATCTTGATGAGTATGAAGGTTGGTATTCAGTTCCCGATGAGACGTACTATACAGAGCATCAACTAGTAGATCCAATCGTTGAAAATGGAAAAGTTGTAGGTGGGAAAAGCCCGGATAGCGGACACCCTGTAGAGCTCGTTCGAGAAGAGTCCTATTTCTTTAAAATGGGGAAATACGTAGATCGTTTACTAGCTTTTTATGAAGAGAACCCTTCATTTATTCAACCGGAGTCTCGTAAAAACGAAATGATCAATAATTTTATTAAGCCGGGTCTTGAAGACTTAGCTGTTTCTCGTACGACGTTTGATTGGGGGGTAAAAGTTCCAGGTAACCCAAAACACGTTATTTACGTATGGATTGATGCGCTTTCTAACTATATCACCTCTCTTGGGTATGATACTGAGAATGATGAAAACTATCGAAAATACTGGCCGGCTAACGTACATTTAGTAGGAAAAGAAATCGTACGTTTCCATACCATTTATTGGCCAATCATGTTGATGGCACTTGATTTGCCACTTCCTAAGAAAGTATTTGCTCACGGCTGGTTATTAATGAAAGATGGAAAGATGTCGAAGTCAAAAGGGAATGTAGTAGACCCAGTGACATTGATTGACCGCTATGGGTTAGATGCCCTTCGTTACTACTTGCTTCGTGAAGTTCCATTCGGTTCAGACGGTGTATTCACACCAGAAGCGTTTGTTGAACGTATTAACTTTGACTTAGCAAATGACCTTGGCAACCTAGTTAACCGTACAGTGGCGATGATTAATAAGTATTTTGATGGTGTTATTCCGACTTATGAAGGAAATGTAACAGAGTTTGATGCACTTATCGTACAAGCTCAAAAAGATACAGTGAATAAATATGAAGAAGCGATGGAGGATATGGAGTTTTCAGTGGCTCTTGCTTCTATCTGGCAATATGTAAGCCGCACGAATAAATACATTGATGAAACGCAGCCTTGGGCGTTAGCAAAAGATGAGAATAAGCGTGCAGAACTTGCTTCCGTTATGACACATCTAGCTGAATCAATTCGTCACATTGCGGTATTACTACAGCCATTCTTAACACGTACACCTGAGAAAATTTTTGCTCAGATCGGTGTAAAAGAAGATGTGTTAAAAACGTGGGAAAGCACGACGCGCTTTAATATGCTTAAAGAAGGCACAAAAGTAGAAAAAGGTGAGCCAATGTTCCCTCGTCTAGATCGAGAAGAAGAGGTAGCGTTTATTAAAGAGCAGATGCAAGGAAGTGCTCCGAAGGAAGAAAAACCTGTTGTGAAGGAAGAGCCTTCTGAAGAGATTACGATTGATGATTTCATGAAAGTAGAGCTTCGTGTAGCGCAAGTTACGCAAGTAGAACCAGTTAAGAAGGCAGATAAACTATTAAAGCTGCAGCTTGATCTTGGCTATGAAAAACGCCAAGTTGTATCAGGTATTGCCAAGTTTTATAAGCCTGAAGAATTAGTAGGTCGCAAAGTAATTTGTGTAACCAACTTAAAACCTGTAAAATTGCGCGGCGAACTATCACAAGGAATGATTTTAGCCGGTGAAGATGAGAATGGTCTTTCACTAGCAAGCGTAGATCAAAACTTAGCAAACGGCACGAAGATAAAATAAGTATAGTTAAAAGGGGTGTTTCACGTGTAACATGCGAGGACCCCCTTTTATTCATGGAAAGGATCGATTAGATGTTATTTGATACACATGTTCATTTAAACGCAGAACAGTATGAAGACGATTTGCAAGAAGTAATTAATCGCGCGTTAGAAAAAGGTGTTCAAAACATGGTGGTTGTTGGATTTGATGAACCTACCATTAAAAAAGCTATTCAAATAGCTGAAACGTACGACTTTATCTATGCTAGTGTAGGCTGGCATCCAGTAGATGCAATTGATATGACGGATGAGCATTTAGCTTGGATTGAAGAGTTAGCTCAGCATCCGAAAGTTGTGGCTTTAGGAGAGATGGGATTAGACTATCATTGGGATAAATCACCTAAAGAGGTTCAAAAGGACGTATTTCGCCGTCAAATTCGCTTAGCGCGCAAAGTGAATTTACCTATCATTATTCATAATCGTGATGCCACCGAAGACGTGGTAACCATTTTAAAAGAAGAGCACGTAGAGGAAGTAGGAGGTATTATGCATTGCTTCACGGGTAGTATTGAAGTAGCGAAGCAGTGTATGGATATGAATATGTATATTTCTTTTGGTGGACCTGTTACATTTAAAAATGCAAAAAAACCAAAAGAAGTTGCTGCAGAACTTCCTTTAGATAAACTATTAATTGAAACAGACTGTCCTTATCTAACTCCTCATCCATTCCGCGGCAAGCGCAATGAACCTGGTTATGTGTCATACGTAGCGGAGCAAATTGCAGAGTTAAAAGGCATAACGTATGAAGAGTTGGCTGATATTACAACAGCTAACGCTAAAAAACTATTTGGCATTAATGATTAAAACTTTTTCCCATATAACAATCATTTTCGTGTTAAAGTAAAGATAGGCGCAGAGGAGAATGTTATCCTCTGCCTTTTTCAGTTAAAATAACAGATAGATGCTTTTTAATTTAGTTGATAATAAGATAAAACGTTGATTTCATAGAAGAAAAATGATGTGAGTAACGAGCATTTCATTTTTACTGAAAAGCAAATGAACAAAACTGAATGTTTTGGAGGAAGAAATGAAGATTAAAGAAATTATTGTAGTAGAAGGTCGGGACGATACCGTAGCGATTAAACGTGCAGTGGATGCGGATACTATCGAGACAAATGGATCAGCTGTAAATGAAGAAACCATTGAAAAAGTAAAATTAGCTCAAAAAACAAGAGGCGTAATTATTTTTACAGATCCAGATTATCCAGGACAGCGAATTCGAAATATTGTTTCAGAACGTGTTCCAGGATGTAAACATGCATTTTTAGATAAAGAAGAGGCTCGCCCTAAAAACGGCAAAGGTATTGGAGTTGAACATGCTTCTATTGCGTCTATTCAAAAAGCACTAAAAGATGTAAAGCAAGAGTGGGTAGAAGCAGATATGGAGATTTCTCAAGAGGATTTAATCGTAGCTCGTTTGGTAGGAGATAGTAAAGCCAAGTCTCGACGTGAAAGAATAGGAAAGTTATTAAAAATAGGCTATGCCAATGGAAAGCAGCTTCATAAACGATTACAGATGTTCCAAATTTCAAAAGAGGAGTTTATCAAAGCTGTTGAGCAGATAAATAAGGAGGAAAAGGAATCGTGTTAAAAGATATTGCAACGCCTAATCGAACCAAGGAAATTTTAAAGAAATACGGTTTTACATTTAAAAAGAGTTTGGGACAAAATTTTTTAATTGATACGAACATTTTACATCGCATTGTTGATCATGCAGAAATAACAGAAGAAACGGGAGCAATTGAAATTGGACCCGGTATCGGAGCGTTAACTGAACAGCTAGCAAAGCGCGCAAAAAAAGTACTGGCATTTGAAATCGACCAGCGTCTGCTTCCGATTTTAGCCGACACTCTTTCTCCTTACCCAAATGCAAAAGTTATTCATCAAGATGTGTTAAAAGCGGATTTAAAAGAGACGCTCGAACAAGAATTCGAAAACATAGAAGATTTAATGGTCGTTGCGAATTTACCGTATTACGTGACGACACCCATTTTGATGAAATTATTAGAAGAGCAAATTCCGGTACGGGGAATCGTTGTTATGCTTCAAAAAGAAGTTGCCGACCGTATAGCAGCTAAACCGGGAACAAAGGAGTACGGTTCACTTTCTATTGCGATTCAATACTATACAGAGGCTGAGACGGTTATGATTGTGCCTAAAACAGTATTTAATCCGCAGCCTAATGTAGATTCAGCTGTTATTCGGCTGCTGAGAAGACCGAAGCCAGCGGTAGAAGTACAAGATGAAGCATTCTTCTTCCAAGTTGTACGAGCAAGTTTTGGACAGCGCCGAAAAACCATTTTAAACAATCTAGTGAACAACTTGCCAAATGGGAAACAGAAAAAAGCGGACATTGAGCAAGCACTTGCAACTGCTGAAATTGATCCGAAAAGAAGAGGCGAAACGCTGTCTATTCAAGAATTCGGAGCGTTAAGTGACCAACTTTTAAAATCATTTCGCTAAATCATCACATTTTTATCATGAAGTCATAGGCTATGAAGAGAATTTATTTTTGAAGTAGCAAAGACGGAGTGAAGCATATGAACATCAAAATTGGTGATATAGTTACACGACCTTCTTATCAAAGAGATTTGCTTTTTCGTGTTATAGCTATTAATGACAGCGAAGCGGGGAAATATGCGACTTTAATAGGAGAAGACGTTCGGTTGATTGCCGACGCTCCTTGTACAGATTTAGAGGTTGTGGATGCTAAAGAACAGGATCAAAGAAAAAAACAAGAAGAAGAACTTTTAGAAAGATCCTTGGAGCTTATTCAACAGGATTATCGGCTCGTTCGAGAGAAAACTGAATATAGTATGACTAATGGATACAGCCATTCACATCGCTTGTTTCAAATTCCTGGAAAGGTCCTGCACGTAGACGGAGACCCTAATTATTTACGTAAATGTTTGTTGGTTTATGAAAAAATTGGTGTTCCTGTTTATGGTGTTCATTGCGTAGAGTCAGAGATGCCGGAGAAAGTTGGAAAGTTAATTGAGGATGTAAGGCCTGATATTCTGGTGCTGACAGGGCATGATGCTTATTCCAAAGGAAAAGGAAATAAGGATGATCTTCTTGCTTATAGACATTCCAAGCACTATATTCGAACAGTCCAAGAAGCAAGAAAAAGAGTTGGTAATTTAGATCAGCTGGTGATTTTTGCAGGTGCCTGTCAATCGCATTTTGAATTATTGATTCAAGCTGGAGCAAACTTTGCTAGTTCACCTTCGCGTGTAAATATTCATGCGCTTGACCCCGTGTATGTAGTAGCAAAACTAAGTTTTACTCCTTTCACGGATCGTATTAATGTATGGGACGTCTTACGTAATACATTAACGGGTGCTAAAGGTTTAGGAGGAGTAGAAACAAAAGGGCTGCTTCGCACGGGCATGCCTTATGAAAGCGATGAGTAGAAATAAAAACAACTGGTTACAGCATGTACACGCATGATGTGCAACCAGTTGTTTTTTCGTATGAAGCCAAAGTATACGCTGAATTTCACAAAATCATTTTCAATATTTGCTAAAGATATACATATTTCGTTAAAAAACGAGCATACTAACAGCGAAATGTAGATTCATGTTGAAAATTATTTATTGACACAATTAGAGATAGATTGTTATAATTTTATGTTTTTGACTATTTTTCTAACATGTGTTACACTATACATAGTGAGGTGGACCAATATGGCGAAAACTTTGTCTGATATTAAGCAAGCGCTGGATTTGCACCTAGGCCAACGATTAACTTTAAAAGCAAACGGTGGTCGTAGAAAAACAGTAGAACGTTCAGGTGTATTAACAGAAACGTACCCATCTGTTTTTATCGTTGAATTAGATCAAGAGGAAAACTCTTTGGAGCGCGTTTCGTATAGTTACGCAGATGTGTTAACGGAAACAGTGCAACTAAAATTTTTCTAAGAATGACATAGGCAATATAGCAAGTGGTGATGAGCAGTGGACATTGGTTTACTGCTTTTTTATTGGTCTTTTTTTCAAATTATATATAAATTATTTTTTATACATACTATACATATCGTCCTCGCATTTTCATGTATAAAGAGCGAGGAGATTCAGGTTGGAATTTCATTTTATACGTAAAGGAGCCATGTGCAATGTCAAGGCGTAGAGGGATTATGTCATCGAAGCTGAAAGAAGAACTGGCTAAAGAACTTGGTTTTTACGATACTGTACAAGCAGAAGGTTGGGGCGCTATTCGGGCAAAAGACGCAGGCAATATGGTGAAGCGAGCAGTGGAGCTTGCACAGCAGCAGCTAAGGCAATAGTGAAAATCAATGCTTATGCGATTATTTAAAGTGAAATGAGGAAAACCGAAGTGTATAACCGCTTCGGTTTTTTTGTCCCAAAATGAAAGATAAAACAGAGGATTAAACAAAGATGTTTAAATGAACAGCTATATCTTGTTCATTTTATGATAAAATAGCGTTAAACTCGATAAGATGAAGTAGGTGAAGTAAGTTGAAATTAATGGTGAAAGCACCGGCTAAAATAAATTTGTCACTTGATGTGTTACATAAACGCCCAGATGGTTACCATGAAGTTAAGATGATTATGACAACAATTGATTTAGCGGACAGAATTGAACTTTCTGATCGTGAAGATGGACGAATTGTTATTTATTCTCATAATCGCTTTGTTCCAGATGACCAGCGAAATCTCGCTTATCAGGCAGCGCAGATTTTGAAGCGACGTTATAACATTTCAAAAGGTGTAAATATATTAATTGATAAACATATTCCAGTAGCTGCTGGATTAGCTGGAGGCAGCAGTGACGCGGCTGCTACATTACGCGGTTTAAATACGTTATGGGAATTAGGGTTATCATTAGACACACTTGCAGAAATAGGGGCTGAGATTGGCTCTGACGTATCTTTTTGCGTGTACGGAGGGACAGCTCTTGCTACAGGGCGCGGAGAGATTGTAGAGCATATTGAGGCACCTCCAAGCTGCTGGGTGATTTTGGCTAAGCCTGAAATAGGTGTTTCTACAGCAGATGTATATCGAAACTTAAAAATTGAGGAAATGGATCATCCTAAAGTAGATGAGATGGTTCACGCCATACAATCAGGAAATTATGATCAAATGTGTAGCCTTGTCGGAAATGTATTGGAAGCAGTAACGCTGAAAATGCATCCGGAAGTAGCTCTCATTAAAGAACAAATAAAGCGTTTTGGCGCCGATGCTGTACTCATGAGTGGCAGTGGGCCAACTGTATTTGGACTTGTACAGCATGATTCACGTATGCATCGCATTTATAATGGATTACGTGGCTTTTGTGATAAAGTTTATGCAGTTAGGTTACTAGGTGAACGAATAACGCTTGAATAAATCCGTATGTTAATGTTATATTTACATTACAATATTCGGATTTTCAGGAGGATGTTATGAAGTTTCGACGTAGTGGACGATTAATTGATATGACCAACTATTTCATTCAAAACCCTCAGCGCCTTATCCCTCTTACGTATTTTGCAGATAAATATGATTCCGCAAAATCATCTATTAGCGAAGATATGGCCATTATTAAACAAACTTTTGAACAGCAGGGTATCGGAACTTTGGTTACGCTACCAGGGGCTGCCGGCGGAGTTAAATTCATTCCAAAGATGACGAATGAAGAAGCCGGTCAGCTTGTTCAAGAATTATGTGGGTTGATTGAAAAACCTGAGCGTTTATTGCCAGGTGGATATTTATATTTAACTGATATTTTAGGGAACCCCCGCGTTGTGAATAAAATCGGTCGCTTGTATGCATCGCTTTTTGCTAACCGCAAAATCGATGTGGTGATGACTGTAGCAACAAAAGGTATTCCTATTGCGTATGCGGTTGCTCAGTATTTAGACGTGCCCGTTGTTATTGTGCGCAGAGACAGTAAAGTAACTGAAGGATCGACCGTTAGTATTAACTACGTGTCAGGTTCATCTAAGCGCATTCAAACGATGCTGTTAGCTAAGAGAAGTTTAGCGGTGGGGTCAAATGTACTCATCATTGATGACTTCATGAAAGCCGGCGGTACGGTAAATGGAATGGTTAGTTTGCTTGAAGAGTTTGATGCAACTGTTGCTGGTATTGGAGTTTTAGTAGAATCAGAAGATATTGAAGAACGTTTAGTGGATGAGTATGTGTCTCTTGTACAATTAACAGATGTAAATATTAAAGAAAAACAAATTCGTGTACAGGAAGGCAATTACTTAAAATATATTTGATCAAGTAAGGGAGAGGAACATATGTTACAGGTTCAAACAAAAAATGCACCGCAAGCTATTGGTCCATATTCACAGGGAATTGTTGTGAATAACTTGTTTTACAGTTCAGGTCAAATTCCACTTCGTCCAGATGGTACGTTGGTCGAAGGCGATGTTCAAGTACAAGCTACTCAAGTATTTGAAAATCTAAAAGCAGTTCTTGAAGAAGCAGGAGCTTCTCTAAATACAGTTGTAAAGGCAACCGTGTTCATTAAAGATATGAACGACTTCGCAGCATTAAATGAAGTCTATGGTGACTACTTCGGCGACCATAAGCCGGCACGTTCATGTGTAGAAGTAGCGAGACTACCTAAAGATGTACTTGTTGAAATTGAAGTTATTGCGCTTGTTAAAGGGTAATTAAATTAACAAATTTCTAACAAAAAGCAAGTAACTTCCAATTGTTCACTTTTTTTGCGAAAATTTTCTAAAAATTTTTTCTGAATAGCAGGAAAACACAAAATTCTGTGGAATTAAGTATGTAAAGCTTCGCATAGAAAAAGGTGGTGAACAAGATGGAAGTAACTGACGTAAGATTACGCCGCGTGAACACTGAAGGACGTATGAGAGCGATTGCTTCAATCACATTAGATGGTGAATTTGTTGTTCATGATATTCGTGTGATTGATGGTAATAATGGCTTATTTGTAGCCATGCCAAGTAAACGTACACCGGATGGTGAGTTCCGTGATATTGCACATCCAATCAATTCAAATACTCGCGGAAAGATTCAAGATGCTGTTTTAGCAGAATATCATCGTTTAGGTGAGGTAGAAGTTGAATTCGAAGAAGCGGGTGCTTCGTAAACATATGATACATTAAGAGTCTACTGAAAAGTAGGCTCTTTTCTTTTTGATTACCGCTTATATAATTTCACACCTTTGTAAAACTTTAGCATTACCAAAAAATAAAATTCATGACTTATAAATGATTCCTTGAAATGCTGTCATTTTTGATATAATATTCTTAATGGATAAAAAGGTAAAATTGGAGGCCTGTTATGTCAAAAAGATATGCAGTCATATTGGCAGCTGGTCAGGGTACACGTATGAAGTCATCTTTATATAAAGTGTTACACCCTGTGTGTGGCAAACCGATGGTGCAACACGTAATTGATCAGTTATCACGCTTAGATTTAACAAATTTAATTACAGTTGTAGGTCACGGTGCCGAAAAAGTGAAATCACATGTTGGAGATAAAAGCTTATTTGCTTTACAAGAAGAGCAGTTAGGAACAGCTCATGCAGTAATGCAAGCAGAATCTTTACTTGCACATGAAAAAGGTACGACAATTGTTGTATGTGGAGATACTCCGCTTATTACAGCTGAAACAATTGAATCTTTATTAAAGCATCATGAAGCAACAAATGCAATGGCAACTATTTTAACGGCTCATGCAGAAGATCCAACAGGATATGGACGCATCATTCGAAATGAACAAGGCTCTGTTGAAAAGATTGTTGAGCATAAAGATGCCACAGAACAAGAGCGTCTTGTACAGGAAATTAATACTGGTACGTACTGTTTTGATAATGAGAAATTATTTGAGACACTTTCAAAAGTTTCAAATGATAATGTACAGGGAGAGTACTATTTACCTGATGTTATCGAAATTCTAAAAAATGAAGGTCAAATTATTTCTGCATATCAAACATCCGATTTTGCTGAAACATTGGGCGTTAATGATCGATTTGCTCTGTCTCAAGCAGAAGAAACAATGAAAAAGCGTATCAACAAGCAGCATATGTTAAATGGAGTGACGATTGTGGATCCTTCTAACACGTACATTTCAGCAGATGCTGTCATTGGCAGAGATACGGTTATTTATCCTGGTACGGTTATTCAAGGAACAGTTGTAATTGGAGAGAACTGTGAAGTAGGACCTAACAGTGAAATTAAAGACTGCAAAATAGGTAATAATACTTCTATTCGCCATTCTGTTGCTCACGATAGTGAAATTGGTCACGAAGTCACAATTGGCCCATTTGCACATATTCGTCCTCAATCATTAATTGGAGATGAAGTGCGCGTAGGAAACTTTGTAGAAATTAAAAAAGCATCTTTTGGCAAAGGTAGCAAAGCTTCTCATTTAAGTTATATTGGAGACGCAGAGGTCGGAAAAGGTGTAAACTTAGGGTGCGGATCTATTACAGTTAACTACGATGGGAAAAATAAATTTTTAACAAAGATTGAAGATGGGGCATTCGTAGGATGTAACTCAAACTTAATTGCACCTGTAACAATTGGTGAAGGCGCCTATGTTGCAGCTGGTTCAACCGTAACGGATGATGTGCCAGGAAAAGCATTATCAATTGCTCGTGCGAAACAAGTAAATAAAGAAAACTATGCTGAAAAGCTTGATATTAATAAAAAATCCTGACGGAGGTTTCACAATAAAATGTCAAATGTATATGCTGATGAAAATTTAAAGTTATTTACGCTAAATTCAAACAAGGCTTTAGCTGAAGAGATCGCAAAAGTAATTGGTGTGGAATTAGGTAAATGTTCGGTTGATCGTTTCAGTGACGGTGAAATTCAAATTAACATTGAAGAAAGTATCCGTGGTTGTGATGTATTTATCATTCAATCAACAAGTGCTCCAGTTAACGAACACTTAATGGAATTATTAATTATGATTGATGCATTAAAACGTGCATCAGCTAAAACAATTAACATCGTTATGCCTTACTATGGCTATGCTCGTCAGGATCGTAAAGCTCGTGCACGTGAACCAATCACTGCCAAATTAGCAGCAAATATCATTGAAAAAGCGGGAGCTACTCGTATTATCACATTAGATTTACATGCTCCTCAAATTCAAGGTTTCTTCGATATTCCAATTGACCATTTAGTAGGTGTTCCAATTTTAGGTGAATACTTCAAGAGTAAAAATCTTGATGACGTTGTTGTTGTATCTCCGGACCACGGTGGCGTAACGCGTGCTCGCCGTTTAGCGGAACGTCTAAAAGCGCCGATCGCTATCATTGACAAACGTCGCCCACGTCCAAACGTAGCAGAAGTTATGAACATTGTTGGACAAGTGGAAGGGAAAACAGCAATCTTGATTGATGACATGATTGATACAGCTGGTACAATTACAATTGGTGCAAGTGCATTAATTGAAGCAGGTGCAAAAGAAGTATATGCTTGTTGTACACACCCAGTTCTTTCAGGCCCTGCGATTGAGCGTATTCAAAACTCTACAATCAAAGAGCTAGCTGTAACAAACTCTATTGCTTTAACAGAAGATAAGAAAATTGGTAAAGTAACAGAACTTTCAGTAGCTCCGTTAATTGGTGAAGCGATTATTCGTGTTCACGAAGAGCAATCAGTTAGTACGTTATTTGATTGATAAACAGAACCTCTTTCCATTTGGAAAGAGGTTTTTTTGAAAAAAATTAAATGGGCTAATCCTTGGTTTTAAAGGGATTTGGACGGGATGAGCAAAGATATATTGCTGATTGAAACGAGTTTTATGTTTAGCAGCCTTCTAAAAAGGGTACATTTTAAGTAGAAAACATACTGGAAGGTGAATAAAATGAGTATTTCAATTCAAGCAAATAAAAGAACGGATTTCAAAAATTCTACAAATAGAAAAATTCGCGACGAAGGAAACTTCCCAGCGGTTGTTTACGGAAATAAAACAGAATCCACGCCTATTTACTTAAACAGTGCTGATTTTATTAAGACTATTCGTGAAGCAGGACGCAATGGAGTGTTAACATTACAAGTGGACAAGCAAAAATATTCCGTAATGTTACATGATATTCAAACCGATCCATTAAAAAACGAAATTGTCCACGCCGATTTCCAAGTGGTCGACATGAAGAAAGAAATTGATACTGAAGTTTCTTTATCTCTAGTAGGAGAAGCAAAAGGAACAAAAGAAGGCGGCGTATTACAGCAGTCTCTATATGAAATTTCATTAAAAGGCTTGCCGCAAGATATCCCATCATCTATTGATGTAGATGTATCAGATTTGGGAATTAACGATACAATTACAGTAGGGGATATTAAGGTAGATAAAAAGCTAGAAATTACGCATGATGCAGAAGATACAGTTGCTTCTGTACTACCTCCTCAACAGGAAGAAGAGCCGGATAGCGGCGAAGTTCAGGATGCTGAAGGCGACGTTGAAGCAACAAAAGAAAAAGATAGCGAAGAATAATATAAAAAGACGTAACCAAAAGGTTACGTCTTTTTGTGTGAATTGATTATAATAAAAGTGATACTATATAGTAATGTAAAACATTAAAGACATTTACCTATTATGTACAACTTACATAGAGTGGAAAGGAGTATCTATTTTGAAATTAATCGTTGGTTTAGGGAATCCTGGAAAAGAATATGACCGTACTCGTCATAACATAGGATTTATGGCAATTGATAAAATTGCCGAACAGTTTATGATTTCATTAGATAAAACAAAGTTTAACGGAATATATGGAACAGGTATAATAAGAGGAGAAAAAGTCATATTATTAAAGCCTCTAACATATATGAATTTATCAGGAGAAAGTATTCGCCCGTTAATGGACTATTTTGATATAGACGTCGAAGACTTGCTTGTTATTTACGATGACTTAGATTTGCCGTGCGGAAAAGTAAGATTGCGTACAAAAGGAAGTCCAGGCGGCCATAACGGAATAAAATCAATTATTCAGCATTTAAAAACCCAAGAGTTTAACCGAATTCGTATTGGGATTGATCGTCCGAAAAACGGTATGAAAGTAGTTGACTATGTACTAGGGCGCTTTACAGAAGATGAAATGGTTCATATGGAAGAAGCGATGAAAACGTCTGTGCACGCGAGTGAAGACTTTTTAGGTCAAACGTTCTTAGAAGTAATGAATCGCTATAATTAAGCAGAATAAAATTTCTCTCAATCGTCCATACTAACACTAAAAGATTTGGGAGGATTTGTATGTCTATTCATTATTTCTGTAGACATTGTGGCGCAAAAGTCGGTATGATAGAAAAGACAGCTCACAATACAGAAGCACTCGGTTTTAATCACCTGACCGCAGATGAACGAAAAGACTTTATTCACTACCATAATAGTGGAGACATCGTGGTTAAAATTATTTGTGAAGACTGTCAAGAAGCGCTAGAACGAAATCCAGACTATCATCAGTACGAAACATTTATACAATAAAAAGCTTTGGTCTCAAACCAAAGCGTTTTTCTGTTTAGTTTAGACATATCATGGGAGGAGGGAATTCCTTTGCGAGGGATTAGACAGCAATTTGAAGAAAATAAAGAAATTGGAGCTGTTGTCAGCAGTTTAGAAGAAGGTTTGAAAGAACAGTTAGTAACGGGAATTTCCGGTTCAGCTCGATCTGTATTAATGGCACTCTTAAATGAGGATAAAAAATACCCCTTATTAGTAGTGACTCATAATTTATATCAAGCCCAAAAAGTGTATGAAGACCTTTTGCACCTTTTACCGGAAAAAGACGTTTTCTTATACCCTGTTAACGATTTAGTTGCTACAGAAGTGGGGATTGCAAGTCCAGAATTAAAGGCTCAGCGAATTGAAGTACTCAATTATTGGAGTCAACATACAGGTGGAGTAGTTGTAACCCCGCTTGCAGGAATTCGAAAGCTGCTGCCTCCTAAAGCAAGATGGGAGCAAACGCAGCTGCCGTTTCAAATGGGAATTGACATCGACGTTGATCATTATTTAAAAAGGTTAGTTGAGTTGGGTTATGAGCGGGCATCGATGGTTTCAGCTCCGGGTGAGTTTAGTGTGCGCGGAGGAATCATTGATATTTATCCGTTAACAGAAGAGCTACCTGTCCGAATTGAACTATTTGATACCGAGATCGATTCCATTCGTACTTTTACAATTGAGGATCAACGCTCTCAAGAACAGTTAAAAGAAATTTCAATCGGCCCTGCTACGGAAATCATTGTGAACCAAAATGAAGTGGCCCAAGGAATTGAAGAACTAGAAGCACAGCTGGCTTCGACGCTGCAGCAAGTGAAAAACGCAGCGCTAAAAGCTACCTTAACAGAAAATATTAAAGGTGAAATTGAACAGCTGCGTCAAGGTCAACTTCTTGAAAATATGTTCAAGTATTTATCATTCTTTTACGAATCGCCTGCTAGTTTACTAGATTATTTACCAGAAGGTGGCCTTGTCATCTTTGATGAAACAACTCGAATTCAAGAGACGTCTGATCAGCTTGAAACAGAGGAAGCTGAATGGATAACAGAATTATTAGGACAGGGGCAAATTGTTCGAGATGTTCAATTATCTCATAAGCTCCCATCTCTTATTCAGCGAGCAAAACATCAGTTTTTATACTTATCGTTATTTTTGAAGCACGTATCGTATACGAGTCCGCAAAATATTATTAATATTTCATGTAAGCAGATGCAGCAGTTTTACGGCCAAATGAACTTATTAAAAAGTGAAATTGAACGTTGGAAAAATGCTAATTATACGGTAGTCCTCTTAGGAGCAGATAAAGAGCGCGTGAAAAAACTCGAAGGGGTGCTAGCAGATTATGATATTGATTCATCTATTTTAGATGGAAATGGTCAGCTTGTGCCAGGTCTTGTTCAAATTATTGAAGGCGATTTACAAATGGGCTTTGAACTGCCGATGCAAAAATTAGCAGTTTTAACCGAGGAAGAATTGTTTAAAAAACGGATCAAGAAATCAAAGCGTCGTCAAAAGCTTTCCAATGCAGAGCGTATTAAAAGCTATTCAGAGTTAAACGTAGGTGACTATGTCGTTCACGTGAACCACGGTATTGGCCGTTATTTAGGAATGGAAACGTTAGAGATTAACGGTAATCATAAAGATTATATCCATATCAAATATGAAGGCTCTGACAAGCTGTACGTTCCTGTTGAACAGATTGATCAAGTACAAAAATATGTAGGCTCTGAAGGGAAAGAGCCGAAAGTATATAAACTTGGCGGAAATGACTGGAAGAAAGTGAAACGAAAAGTTGAGTCTTCTGTTCAAGACATCGCTGATGACTTAATTAAACTGTATGCAGAGCGCGAAGCAAGTAAAGGTTATGCATTTTCCCCGGATGGCGATTTACAGAGAGAATTTGAAACAGCTTTCCCTTATCAAGAAACCGAAGATCAGCTTCGTTCTGTACAAGAAATTAAAAAGGATATGGAACATGAAAGACCAATGGATCGTCTGCTTTGTGGAGACGTTGGATACGGAAAAACAGAAGTAGCCATTCGTGCTGCGTTTAAAGCTGTGACAGATGGAAAACAAGTGGCTATTTTAGTACCAACCACTATTTTAGCTCAGCAGCATTATGAAACCATCCGTGAGCGTTTTCAAGACTACCCAATTAATATTGGGCTATTGAGCCGCTTTCGCAGCCGTAAACAGCAGCAGGAAACAATTAAAGGGCTAAAAAACGGGACCGTAGATGTAGTGATTGGTACACATCGTTTACTATCTAAAGATGTGATTTATAAGGATTTAGGGTTGTTAGTTATCGATGAAGAGCAACGTTTTGGTGTAACGCACAAGGAAAAAATCAAGCAAATGAAAGCAAACGTTGATGTCCTTACACTTACAGCAACACCTATTCCACGAACATTACATATGTCTATGTTGGGTGTAAGGGATTTGTCTGTTATTGAAACGCCGCCTGAAAATCGTTTTCCGGTTCAAACATATGTAGTGGAGTATAATCCGGTTCTAGTTCGTGAAGCGATTGAGCGTGAGTTAGCGCGTGATGGCCAAGTTTACTTTTTATATAATCGCGTAGAAGATATTGAACGAAAAGCAGAAGAAATTTCGATGCTCGTGCCTGATGCTAGGGTAACGTATGCCCACGGAAAAATGAATGAAACAGAACTCGAAGCGGTTATCTTAAGCTTTTTAGAAGGCGAATATGACGTGATTGTGAGTACAACTATTATCGAAACAGGAGTAGATATTCCAAATGTAAATACGCTCATTGTCAACAATGCTGATAAGATGGGATTATCACAACTGTATCAATTAAGAGGACGCGTAGGTCGTTCAAATCGCGTGGCATATGCGTACTTTACGTATCATAAAGACAAAGTACTGACAGAAGTAGCTGAAAAGCGTCTGCAAGCTATTAAAGAATTCACCGAATTAGGTTCTGGTTTTAAAATTGCTATGCGTGATCTTTCAATACGTGGCGCCGGAAACCTACTGGGTGCTCAGCAGCATGGATTTATCGATTCTGTCGGTTTCGATCTCTATTCACAAATGCTTAAAGAAGCGATAGAGGAAAGACGCGGGTCTGACGGAGAAAGTGTGAAATTTAATGTGGAAATGAACCTGGACTTAGACGCGTATATCCCTGATCAGTACATTACAGACGGCCGCTTGAAAATTGAGATGTATAAGCGCTTTAGAGGAATTGAAGCGCTAGAGGATATTCAAGAACTGCAAGATGAAATGATTGATCGTTTTGGAGAGTATCCGGCTGAGGTTGAGTATTTGTTTAAAGTAGCTGAAACAAAAGTATATGCAACGCAGAACCTAGTAGAATCTATTCTTCAGTCAAAACAAGAAATTTCTATTCTGCTTTCTGAAGAAGCGAGCTCAACGATAGACGGCCAAAAATTATTCATGCTAGGTGATCAATTTGGCAGAATGGTCAGCTTAGGTATGGAAGGCAAGAAAGTAAAATTAGTGGTTAACGTAAAAGGACTTGCTCAAAAAGAATGGCTCAATATTGTGTATCAGTTAGTAAAAGGAGTAGCCACTGTTAAAAAAGAACAAGTTACGAATTAAAAAGAAGGCTCATTTTTGAGCCTTCTTTTTATATAGCCGAAATAAAAATGTCCAAATCCCCATGTTTTGGCGGTTTTTTGGACATTTTTTTAATAAAAGCACACTTTTTAACAAAAAAAGAGATGGTTGGTGAATAGAAGTTGTAGAGTGAAGAATACTAACCTCAACAAAGGTGAACCTTTTATCATATAGCCATCAGTGATATTCACCAACTATTTTAATCATCATATGAAAGAGAGGCTTCAATGAATGAAAGCAACAGGTATTGTTCGTCGTATTGATGATTTGGGTCGCGTTGTGATTCCAAAAGAAATTAGAAGAACACTTCGCATCCGAGAGGGAGACCCGCTAGAGATTTTCGTCGATCGCGATGGAGAAGTTATTTTAAAGAAATATTCGCCAATTAGTGAATTAGGAGATTTTGCAAAAGAGTATGGCGAAGCGCTATACGATAGCTTAGGTCATCCTGTACTTATTTGTGACCGCGATGTATTTATTGCGGTAGCAGGAAGCTCTAAAAAAGAATACTTAAATAAAAACATTAGTTCTTTAGTAGAATCTGTTATGGAAAGCCGCAGTTCTTCTTTAGTAACTGATGGGAAAAACCTTGAATTTGTCGATGGATACGAAGAAAATATTTCTTCTTACACAATCGGTCCGATTATTGCAAATGGAGATCCGATTGGAGCTGTTGTCATCTTCTCAAAAGAGAAGTCTCTTGGTGAAGTAGAGCATAAAGCAGCCGAAACGGCAGCTAGCTTCTTATCTCGTCAAATGGAGCAGTAAGCGTAATTATCTTTATTTTACATTATTTACTGAAAAGGTAGCAGTTTCTGCTACCTTTTTTCATGCTGTCTTACCTTAGAAATAAAGAGAACATGATATAATGGTACGGTATTTTATTTATTGGAAAGTGCAGGATGTTTTATAAGAACAAAGCGCTATTCTTCTACAGTTAGCGGCTCATAAAAAGCGTTGTTCACATAATTACAAGCTGCAGGTGAAAGGTGTAGGAATGCAGAAACAATCAAAGCTCTATTCTATTTTTAACGGCGCGATTATTTTAACGCTCGCAGGTTTATTTACGAAAATCTTAAGTGCTACTTACCGTATTCCATATCACCATATTGCGGGAGATATAGGGTTTTATATCTATCAGCAAGTTTATCCGCTATATGGAATTGCGCTACAGCTAGGTACATACGGTTTCCCTGTAATTATTTCAAAGTTAGTAGCCGATTATGTGGCAACAAATCGGAGAAAGGAAATCCGAGGAATACTTCAAGTTTCATTTGCTTTTTTGTTTGTAGTAGGCTGCATAATGTTTTCCCTCCAATATATCTTTGCAGAAACGATTGCCGAGTGGATGGGAGATCGTCAGTTAACGCTTCTCATTCAAATTATTTCATTTTCGTTTTTACTTATTCCGTTTATTGCTGTCATTCGTGGTTATTATCAAGGATTATATAATATGTTTCCTACTGCGTTGTCTCAAATCGCAGAACAAATTGTTCGAGTAGGGACTATTTTGTGCCTATCTATTTTCTTTATCCACCATGGGTATGGTCCTTATACTGCAGGAGCAGGAGCTATTTTTGGTTCCATAACAGGCGGTATAACATCTCTTATTATTTTATGTTTATTTGTTTTTAGAACAAAGACAAATTCTAAGGGAGTATTTCAACGCATAAAAAAAGCAGACATCAAAAAAGTAGTGAAAATCCTTATTATTCAAGGTTTATTAATTTGTATCAGCGCTATGGGTCTGCTGTTTATTCAGCTTATTGATTCCTTTACATTATATTCCGGTCTGACGGCGCATGGCATGGCTGAACAGGCAGCAAAAGTTTCAAAAGGTATTTATGACCGTGGACTTCCGTTGATTCAATTAGGTACAGTAGTAGGTACAGCTTTTTCACTTTCACTTGTACCCGTTATTTCTTCAGCCATTGCGAAAAAGAACTTGTCATTTGTGCTTGAAAAAGTTCAGCTGTCTCTCCGACTATCGCTTGTAGTCGGAGTTGGAGCAGCCTTTGGCTTGATTGCGCTGATGAAACCCATTAATATGCTTTTATATAGTAACTCCGACGGAACGGACGTTTTACAAATTTTGAGCTTGTTAGTTATATTTACAACCGTAGCAGCAACTGCTGGAGCTGTGCTTCAGGGGATGGGAGCTGTTTTCGCACCTGTAATAGCCGTCATCGCTGGCATGACGGTTAAACTGATATTGAATCTTTGGCTAATACCAGATTTTCAAACCATAGGAGCAGCCATTGCTTCCTCAGCTGGATTCGCTATTGTTGCAGCAATCAATCTATTTTGTCTGTATAAAAAGCTAGCTGTATCGCTCGTTCCGAAAAAGGCGAGTGGAGGTATTTTTATAACGGGCATAGCAATGGTCATTCTTTTGCAAAGCTATTTATTTTGTTTACATCACTTTGTATGGTCTAATGGTTTAGATACAAGCAAACAAGTGGTTGAAACAGGATCTGGTGTTTTAATAGGCGGTTTGTTTTATTTGTTTATCATTATGAAACAACATATTTTTACCGAAGAGGAATTACGTTTACTTCCAATGGGAAGTGTTTTAGCTAAATACGTATTAAAAAATAAATAAGAAGGTGAAGCAATGACAGGTAAAGTAACAGTTATTGGTTTAGGAGCAGGCGATTTAGAGCAGCTACCCGTAGGCATCTATCGCTTGCTGCAGCAGGAAAAGCATATTTATATGCGCACAAAAGAACATCCTGTAATCAAAGAATTAGAAAGTGAAGGCTTGACGTACGTATCCTATGATGACGTATACGAATCTTATGATGGATTTGAAGAGGTATATGAACATATATCAAATGATTTAATCGATAAAGCTTCAGTAGAAGAAGTGGTGTATGCCGTTCCCGGGCATCCTTTAGTGGCAGAACGTACGGTTCAATTACTTTTACAAAAAGGAAAAGAACGCAGCATTCCTGTTGAAATTAAAGGGGGACAAAGCTTCTTAGATCCAATTTTTGGCGCACTAAAGATCGATCCTATTGAAGGATTTCAGCTGCTAGACGGAACAGACTTAAAGCGAAGCGAAATAGAGTTAACGGGTCATGTTCTAATTGCTCAAGTGTACGATCAGTTCGTTGCTTCAGAGGTAAAACTAACGCTGATGGAACACGTTCCTGATGATTACCTCGTTTACATTGTAACGGCAGCGGGAAGCAGTGAAGAAAAAATCCAGCCGGTCAAGCTGTATGAATTAGATAGAGAAATGTCGCTCAATAACTTAACGACTATTTATGTCCCTCCAGTAGCGGACGAAACGGTTTTATACCATCAATTTGACTCATTCAGAAGGATTATTGCCACGCTCAGAGGGCCAAACGGATGTCCTTGGGATCAAAAACAAACGCATGAATCGCTCAAGCGCTATTTGCTAGAAGAGTCTTATGAGTTATTAGATGCAATTGACCGTCAAGATGACGATAATATGATTGAAGAGCTCGGTGATGTATTGCTGCAGGTATTGCTTCATGCACAAATCGGTGAAGATGAAGGAATGTTTTCAATTGATGACGTCATTCGCAGTGTTTCAGAGAAAATGGTAAGACGCCATCCGCATGTATTTGGGGAAGTGAGCGTGAATGATGCAGATGAGGTCTTAAAAAATTGGGATGAAATCAAAAAAGAAGAAAAAGGAGAGGAGCCTTCTTCTCTGTTAGCTTCTGTACCTGGGGCTATGCCTTCTTTAATGAAAGCGCACGGATACCAAAAACAAGCTGCAAAAGTTGGTTTCGATTGGTCAGAAGTTGAACCTATGTGGGAAAAAGTACAGGAAGAACTTGCTGAATTCCAAGATGAAGTACAGCATGCTGATAAAGAAAAAATGAGCGATGAATTTGGAGATATTTTATTTGCTTTAGTGAATATTGCAAGATTTTATAAAATCGACTCTGAAGCTGCATTAGCTAAAACGAATACAAAATTTTTAAATCGATTTCAATATATTGAAGAAAAAGTGAGAGCTTCTGAAAAACCATTTGAATCTTTTTCGTTAAAAGAGTTAGATGAATTTTGGGAAGAAGCCAAAAAAACAGGTTTGTAAAACAGAAAGGTGAGGGAATTATGAGGTTAGATAAATTTTTAAAAGTATCACGTTTAATTAAGCGCCGTACATTGGCAAAAGAAGTATCAGACAAGGGCCGTATTACGATTAATGGTATCGTTGCAAAAGCAAGCACAAATGTGAAAGTAGGAGATGAATTAGCCATCACATTTGGCACGAAGAAAATTACCGTTAAAATAGAGGCTCTTCAAGAAGCAGCTAAAAAAGAAGAAGCAGCTAATTTGTACTCAATTGTCAAAGAAGAGCGTATTTCATCTGAAGTATAACTGATGAAGGCTTGTTCTAAATCACCTTTCTCATTCATATGTTTTAAACAACAGATAACAAGAGCGAATGCTCTTAATGAATGAGGTGGGGATGAAGATATGAGCCAATTTTATGAAACAAGCAATTCAAACAAAGACCATACTCCAAATCATGATTTAGTGATGAAGGGTCGGCGTCTCTTAGATATCACGGGTGTGAAGCAGGTAGAGAGCTTTGACAATGAGGAATTTTTACTTGAAACAGTGATGGGTTTCTTGTCAGTTAGAGGGCAAAATCTGCAAATGAAAAATTTAGACGTTGATCAAGGAATTGTATCGATAAAAGGAAAAATCTTTGATATAGTTTACTTAGATGAGAACCAATCGGAGAAGGCTAAAGGATTCTTTAGTAAGTTGTTTCGATGAGTTTAAACATTCAGCTCTATACAATGCTTGCGATGGTATCGATGGGAAGCGGTTTAGGTGCTTCTCTCGATACTTATCGTTACTTTGTTAATCGCTCTAAATCACGCCCATGGTTCGTATTTGTAAATGACGTATTGTTTTGGATGGTGCAAGCTCTTCTCATTTTTTATGTGTTGTTTTTAGTGAATGAAGGAGAACTGCGTTTGTATGCGTTTCTTGCTTTGTTTTGCGGCTTTGCCGCGTATCAAAGCTTATTTCAATCACTGTATTTAAAAGTATTAACATTTACTGTCTCGAGCGTATTAAGTTTATATCGAGGTGTTTTAACGCTTAGTAATATTTTTTTGGTCAAGCCTATCCGCTTCTTTATTCATATTCTACTTGTAGTCGCTTTAGGGATCTACCGAGCTGTTCATAAGCTGCTCGTCTTCTGTCTAAAGCTTATTTACTTACCGACTAGGTGGGTTCTTTTCGTATTTTGGAGAATGATGCCTAAACCTGTAAAACGATTTTTACATATGGGTTTTCGGTATATAGAAGGAATTTACAATCGTGCAAAGAATATGATAATGAGAGTCGTTGCATGGGTGAACACTTTAAAAAACAAGGGGGACGACTAATTCAATGAGTGCGGTACGAAAAAAAAAGGTCGCGAAGTTAAATACTGATTATAGCCATAAACAAGAACAAATTAAACAAAATACAGATCGAAAGCGTATCGGTTTAATTAGGCGTTTGACTGTTTTCGGAGTGTTGGCCTTAATCATTGGTGGATTGATGGTATCAGCTTTAATTACGCAAACCTCAGCTATTGAGAACAAAAAAGCTGAGAAGGTAAAATTAGAACAGCAGCTGACAAAATTACAAAGCAAGCAAAAACAGTTAAAAGGTGAAATCGTCAAGTTGAATGACGATGATTATATTAAAAAGATTGCCCGCAGAGATTATTTTTTATCAGAAGACGGGGAAATTATCTTTAATGTAAAAAAAGACTAAACGTATGGTTCGTTGACAGTGTATTTTTGCTTTTTGTATAATATAATAAATTGATTTCTTTTATCATTTAAGGAGGAGCATTTTTTTTATGTCAATCGAAGTAGGCAGCAAGTTACAGGGAAAGGTAACAGGTATTACGAACTTTGGAGCTTTTGTTGAGTTACCAGGAGGTTCAACAGGCTTGGTTCATATCAGTGAAGTAGCTGATAATTACGTAAAGGACATTAACGACCATTTAAAAGTGGGCGACGAAGTTGAAGTCAAAGTAATTAACGTTGAGAAAGATGGTAAAATTGGTCTTTCAATTAAGAAAGCGGTAGATAAACCAGAACGTCCAGAAAGACCAGAGCGTCCTGCAAGAGCGCCACGCTCAGACCGTCCACGTGATTCACGCCCACAACGTAATAACAATCGTGGTGGCGGTAATGATTTCCGTACAAAAGAAACATTCGAACAAAAAATGAATCGTTTCTTAAAAGACAGTGAAGAACGTTTATCTTCCCTAAAACGCCATACCGAATCAAAACGCGGTGGACGCGGTGCAAAACGCGGTTAACTTGCTGCTTATATCAAATAGATAGCGAGTTTTTGGAAAGTACCTTTTATCTAAAAGGTGCTTTTTTTATATGTAAAAAAGAGTAGAAAAAAAGCATGTACTTGTTGTACATGCTTTTTGATGACCCGTACGGGATTCGAACCCGTGTTACCGCCGTGAAAGGGCGGTGTCTTAACCGCTTGACCAACGGGCCGTTATTCGAGTAGCGGCGGAGGGGATCGAACCCCCGACCTCACGGGTATGAACCGTACGCTCTAGCCAGCTGAGCTACACCGCCATTATACGTTCTCTAAAAGACATTTATAATAATATAAAAAAGCAGGGTTATTGTCAATAACTTTTTTGTTATTTTTATAGACTTTTATTTGCTTTTAAAAAAGAATGATGAGCATAGGCTTTCTCTGGGGCGAACAGTATCTCTCATATTTTTTAAATCTCCATGTAAGATTGTACATCTTTTTGTATAGTTTTCAATATAATACTAGAAAATAGTCGAACGATTATAGGTATTTTGCTAGTCCGTTTGACAAAATTTCACCTTTCGCCGCGATATAATAACGAATAAGTATAATTAGCGGGTGGTGGGAGAATGCAAAAGACGGAAAGAGATTTTGCAAGTCCAACAACAGAGGCGGTATTTAACCGAACTAGATTAGAAATGTCCCGTGTATTTACAAAGGCGGGTATGAAAACGGAAAAGGTGTTATTTCAATGGGGATTATTGCTGCTAGTCGTAGGTTTCTTATTAGGACGAGCGTTAATTTTAATGAAAATCATGCCATTTGCTTTGCCATTCTTTGCAGCCGTAATGGCTATAAAGAAAGAAAAAGCACCGTTAGCAAGTTTAGCCGTATTGGCAGGGGCATTTAGTGTTTCCATTCAAAATGGAGGTACCGTATTTGCTACACTATTTGTTTTCTTACTAATTCATCGATTTAGCGGCATACTGACAATGGATCCGTTAAAGAAACTGCCGTTCACTGTATTTAGCGCGATGTTACTTACAAAACTAACTATTTTTTATGTGTTTACCAAGGAATTCACCATGTATGATTTTACATTTGTGGCAGTAGAAGCAGGGTTGAGCTTTATCTTAACAATGATTTTCCTACAAAGCGTGCCTTTAATTTCATATCGAAAGCGAAAACAATCATTAAAAACAGAAGAAGTGATTTCTCTTATTATTTTGTTGGCATCTGTTATGACAGGGACAATAGGGTGGATGATTTACGGCCTTTCGGCTGAACATATATTATCTCGTTACTTAGTATTAGTTTTTGCGTTTGTATCTGGCCCTACGATAGGAGCTACGGTCGGGGTCGTAACCGGTTTAATTTTAAGTTTCGCGAATGTTTCTAGTTTGTACGAAATGAGTTTACTCGCTTTTTCTGGCTTGCTTGGAGGACTTTTAAAAGACGGTAAAAAGCTAGGGGCAGCTCTAGGGCTGGTTGTTGGTTCATTGCTAATTGGCCTATATGCTCAGGCAGATCAAGGATTGACGACTAATTTGTATGAATCACTGACGGCCGTTGTCCTATTTTTATTAACCCCATCTTTTGTTTTGAAAAACTTAAGTAAACTAGTACCAGGGACATCTGAAAATATGCTTGAACAACAGCAGTACGTGCGTAAGATCCGAGATGTAACAGCAAATCGCGTAGAACAGTTTTCAAATGTTTTTCAAGCACTTTCCAAAAGCTTTACGCAAAATGGATTTTACGATGAAAAGCCAAGCGCTGATAAAGAAGTTGATTATTTCTTAAGCAGCGTTACCGAAAGGACGTGCCAATTTTGTTTTAAAAAAGAACAATGCTGGGCACAGCAGTTTGATACAACCTATGAATATATGAAGGAAATTATGCTTGAAGTTGATAATGGCACTCTTGAACAAAATCCAAGGCTAATTCGAGAAATGGACAAACATTGCGTGAAATCGAAAAAAGTCATCGATGTGATTGAGCATGAACTTACGTATTTTAAAGCCAATCAGCACTTAAAAGCACAAATTCAAGAAAGTAGAAGGATTGTAGCAGAACAGCTTCACGGTGTCTCTGAAGTCATGGGGAATTTTGCAAAAGAAATTAAGCGAGAGCGCGAAAATTTAAATGTACAAGAAGAACAGATTTTAGAAGCTCTTCGTAACTTTGGGATGGAAATCAATCAAATTGAAATTTATAGCTTAGAACCTGGAAATGTAGATATTGAAATGTGGGTGCCATATTGTCACGGAAGAGGAGAATGCGAGAAAATTATTGCGCCAATGCTTACAGATATTTTAGGTGAAAGTATTGTAGTAAAGAACGAAGAATGTGCTAAATACCCTCAAGGCTATTGCCACGTTTCGTTTGGCTGTACAAAAGCATACGTTGTTGATACAGGCGTAGCACATGCTGCTAAAGGCGGAGGGTTTGTATCCGGTGACAGCTATTCCATGATTGAGCTAAACGCCGGTAAGTATGCACTAGCTATTAGTGATGGCATGGGAAATGGAGAGCGTGCCCACTATGAAAGCAGCGAAACGCTTCAGCTGTTAAAACAAATTTTACAAACAGGAATAGAAGAGACAATTGCAATCAAATCGATTAACTCTATTTTATCCCTGCGTACAAACGATGAGATCTTTTCGACCTTAGATTTAGCGATGATTGATTTACAAGATGCCAATGTAAACTTCTTGAAAATCGGTTCTACGCCAAGTTTCATCAAACGCGGAGATAAGGTTATTAAAATACAGGCAAGCAATTTGCCAATGGGCATTATTGAAGAATTTGAAGTGGATGTTGTGAATGAACAAATGAAGGCGGAAGACTTGTTAATTATGATGAGTGACGGTGTATTTGAAGGACCGAAACACGTTGAGAACTACGAAATGTGGATGAAGCGAAAAATTGGCGAGCTTCAAACAAACGATCCACAAGAAATTGCAGACTTAATTATGGAAGATGTTATTCGAACAAAATCAGGTTTAATTGAAGATGATATGACGGTAGTTGTGGCAAAACTTCAGCACAATACCCCGAAATGGTCATCGATTCCTTCTTACGCTTATCGTAAAAAAGCACAATAGTTAGATAGAAGTATATTTTATCTCCTCCTCGTCTATCATGTTAATACTGATAATGAGGAGGGGATTTTTTTATGAAAAAAGGTACATTGAAACAGATGTTGGTCATTACGGACGGTGGTTCGAATACAGGTGAAGATCCGGTAGCAATGGCTGCACTAGCTAAAGAACAAGGAATTAGTGTAAACGTTATTGGTGTGATGGAAGAGGATACAATTGATGAGCAAAGCACGAATGAAATAGAAGGCATTGCCATGTCAGGCGGTGGCGTGAGTCAAATTGTTTACGTAAAACAGCTGTCTCAAACTGTTCAAATGGTTACAAGGCAGGCAATGACGCAAACACTTCAAGGCGTTGTAAATAAAGAACTTCAGCAAATTCTAGGTTCCTCTAATTCAAGATTAGAAGAGTTATCTCCTGAGAAGCGTGGAGAAATCATGGAAGTGGTTGATGAACTTGGGGAAACGGTTGACTTAGAGATTCTTATTTTAGTTGACATGAGCGGAAGTATGAAAAATAAGCTCCCTACTGTAAAGGAGTCGCTGTTAGATTTATCGTTAAGCTTGAATGCTCGCATGGGGCACAATCAATTTTCAATCTTTTTATTTCCTGGGAAAAAGAAAGATGTAGAGAAGCTAATGGACTGGAATCCAAGATTAGAGTCGCTTTCAACGATTTTCCCAAAACTAACAGCAGGAGGTATTACGCCTACTGGACCGGCTATCAAAGAGGCTACTCATTATTTCACCAAAAAGCGCTCATTGAGAGGGTTGTTAAAAAATAATGAACAATACATTGAAGAATCAGGTATGTAACCTATCTCCGGGAACAGAAATTCAAGGGAAATGGCATCACGTCCATTATAAAATTCTTGAGAAATTAGGCGTGGGAGCAACTGGAGTTGTCTACTTAGTCCAATTAGTAAACGGAACGCTAGCAGCGTTAAAAATAAGCTTTTCCAACATGTCCGTTACAGCAGAAGTGAATGTATTAAAAAAGTTGTCTCAAGTCAAAGATAAAGTGCTAGGACCGCGTTTACTTGATGTAGATGATTGGAGCTATGGTTCTCACGCTCTTTCTTTCTATGTAATGGAGTATGTGAAAGGGCAGCCTCTCCTTTCTTTTATCTCAACAAGAGGGACAGAATGGTTGCAAGTGTTTGCAAGCCAGCTCTTAACAGACTTAGAAAACCTTCATGAAGAAGGGTGGGTATTTGGCGATTTAAAACCCGAAAACCTGGTCGTAACATCTAACCCTGTAAAAGTTCGATGGATCGACGTGGGAGGAACAACTCTGCAAGGGCGGTCAATAAAAGAATTTACCGACTTTTATGATCGAGCGCACTGGGGGCTTGGCTCCCGAAAAGCAGAACCGACCTATGATTTGTTTGCCGTATCTATGGTTTTGATTCACGCGGCTTATGGCAAGCGAATTAATAAAACAGACAAACCGGCTGAACAATTAAAACAATTTATATTAACAACAAAGCAGTTGGAGCCTTTCGGAGACGTTTTGTATCAAGCGGTTACGGGAAAGTATAAGTCAGCTAAAGAAATGAAAACAGAGGTGTTATCGGTCGAAAAAAGAAGAGGGGCAAAAAGTAGAGGAACAAAGCCTCAAAACGTTCGTCAACCGTCTGCCCCTCGTGTTAAAGTAAAGAAGAAGCGTTCTCACGTGTTAGAGACGCTACTACTTTGTACGTCTGTAATGTTGATTTATATTTTGTATCTATTTATTCAAGTGCTATAAAGTTTGGAGAAATTGTGAAACTTTCCTTATAGTCATTCGTATAAAGTAAATTAATGATACATTATTGCGTGTACATTATAAGGATGAGTCATTCCTATGGAAAAGCAAGTGAACAATTTTATGACAAAACATCAGTTATTATCCGCAGGCTCTACGGTGGTTGTAGGTATTTCTGGTGGTCCTGATTCTTTAGCGCTGCTGCATTTCTTATGGAGTCTGAAAGAGCAAAAATCTCTTACGATTATTGCTGCTCATGTTGATCATATGTTCCGGGGCCAAGAGTCACAGCAAGACATGGAATATGTGCAGAACTACTGCAAACAATTGAATATTAAATGTGAGGCGAAGCAGATTGATGTTACTGCCTATCAGAAGGAAAGAAAGCTATCTTCTCAAGTAGCTGCTAGAGAATGCCGCTATGCATTTTTTACTCATGTTATGAAGAAGCACAAAGCAAACCTTCTTGCATTAGGACATCACGGAGATGATCAGATTGAAACGATGTTAATGCGAATGGTTCGAGGTAGTACGATGAATGGATACGCAGGGATGCAGCCCAAGCGGCCATATGGGCATGGATTTATTATTAGGCCTTTCCTAGCCGTAACGAAAGAAGAAATCAATCGCTACTGTAAGCTACATGGGCTTACGCCTCGAATTGATCCGAGTAATGAGAAAGACTCGTACACGAGAAATCGGTTTCGTCATTACGTTTTGCCATTTTTAAAGCAAGAAAACGTCGCTGTACATGAAAAATTTCAACAATTTAGCGAGAACTTGCATGAAGATCAAGCATACTTAGAGGAATTAACGACCGATGTGATGAATAAAGTAATGAGAAAGAAATTGCAAAATGAAATTCTCATTGATAGAGATTGTTTTCTAAGGATACGCAAGCCTTTACAAAGGCGTGGTATTCAACTAATATTAAACTATCTCTATAAAGAAATTCCTCCAACCCTTTCCTCAGCGCATGTTGACACGTTAGTAGGATTTTGTGAAAGTGAAAAACCGTCTGGGACGCTTGACTTTCCAAATGGTTTACGCATTATCCGATCTTACAACGACTGTCTTTTCACCTTTAATGAGGGGAACATCGAGCCATATGAATTTATTGTTCCGATTCCAGGGGTCGTTGAGCTTCCAAATGGTCACCAGCTTATTTGTGAAATACATAATAAAGTCGAAGATATAAAAGGAAACGATGTTTTTCTTTTAGATGAAGCTCACGATTTACAATCATTAAAGGTAAGGACACGAAAAAATGGCGATAAAATGCGAGTAAAGGGCATGAAGGGACATAAAAAAGTAAAGGATATTTTTATCGATGAAAAAATCCCTTTACACTTCAGAGATCATTGGCCGGTAGTGGAAGATAGCCAAGGAACTATTTTGTGGCTACCTGGTTTGAAAAAATCTGCTTATGAACTGCATACACATAAGTCCAGATATGTTATTTTATACTATAAGTAGCGAAAACTTCTAGGAGGCAAGTAAGGAATGAAGCAGGATATTCAAGAAATTTTGATTTCAGAAGAAGAAATACAACAGAAAGTAAAAGAATTGGGTAAGCTATTATCTGAGGAATACGCTGACCGTTTTCCTTTGGTAATCGGTGTACTAAAAGGCGCTATGCCTTTTATGTCTGATCTAATTAAGCGTGTTGATACATATTTAGAAATGGATTTTATGGATGTATCAAGTTATGGCAATGCGATGGTTTCTTCTGGTGAAGTAAAAATCCTAAAAGATTTAGATACATCAGTTGAAGGTCGAGACATTCTTATCTTAGAGGATATTATCGACAGCGGCTTAACACTTAGCTATCTTGTAGAGTTATTCAAGTACCGTAAAGCTAAGTCAATTAAGATTGTCACACTCTTAGACAAACCAACAGGTCGTAAAGCAGCTATTAAAGCAGATTACGTTGGATTTGAAGTACCTGATGCGTTCGTAGTAGGGTATGGATTGGATTATCAAGAAAAATATCGTAACCTGCCGTATATTGGGGTTCTTAAACCGCAAGTATACAGCAATTAAGAAGCACATATCCAAGTGCAATTTATTGGATAGGATAAATGTTCTATGTTAGTATTGAATACAGTATTTGTTTATCGTGGGAGGAGGTAAGAAATGAATCGGATCTTCCGTAATACCATCTTTTATTTACTTATATTTTTAGTCATTATTGGCGTGGTAAGCTTCTTTAGTGGCTCTAATCAAAAAGCAGAACCAATGAGATACGATACATTTGTTCAACACTTAGACAAAGGTGATGTGAAATCACTCTCTATGAAGCCTGAAAGAGGCGTGTATGTTGTGCAAGGAAAGTTAGATTCTTATAAAAAGGATCAAACGTTCCAAACTTACATCGTAGATGGTGACAAAGCACTTGATCGTATTGACGCTGCTTCAGAAAATAATCAAGTAGAAGTTGATTTTAAACCTGCTGATGAAACAAGCGGCTGGGTAACGTTCTTTACGTCAATCATTCCGTTTGTTATTATTTTCATCCTATTCTTCTTCTTACTGAACCAAGCTCAGGGCGGCGGAAGTCGTGTTATGAACTTCGGTAAGAGTAAGGCTAAGCTTTACAGCGAAGAAAAGAAAAAGGTTAAATTTAAAGACGTAGCTGGTGCAGACGAAGAAAAGCAAGAACTTGTGGAAGTTGTTGAGTTCTTAAAAGATCCTCGTAAATTCGCAGAGCTAGGTGCAAGAATTCCGAAGGGTGTCTTACTTGTGGGACCTCCTGGTACTGGTAAAACATTATTAGCAAGAGCTGTTGCTGGTGAAGCAGGCGTTCCTTTCTTCTCTATCAGTGGTTCGGACTTTGTTGAAATGTTTGTTGGGGTCGGTGCTTCTCGTGTTCGTGATTTATTCGAAAATGCGAAGAAGAATGCTCCATGTATTATCTTTATTGATGAAATCGATGCTGTAGGTCGTCAACGTGGCGCAGGTCTTGGTGGTGGACACGATGAGCGTGAACAAACATTGAACCAGTTGCTTGTTGAGATGGATGGTTTTGGTGCTAACGAAGGTATCATTATTATTGCAGCAACAAACCGCCCGGATATTTTAGATCCAGCGTTATTACGTCCAGGCCGCTTCGACCGTCAAATTACGGTAGATCGTCCAGATGTAAATGGCCGTGAAGCAGTGCTTAAAGTACATGCTCGCAATAAGCCTTTAGATGAATCAGTAAACTTAAAAGCAATTGCTATGCGTACGCCAGGTTTCTCAGGTGCAGATTTAGAAAACTTGTTAAACGAAGCTGCCTTAGTAGCTGCTAGACAGGACAAAAAGAAAATTGAAATGGTCGATATTGACGAAGCAACAGACCGCGTAATTGCAGGTCCAGCTAAGAAAAGTCGAGTTATTTCTAAAAAAGAACGCAATATTGTTGCTTATCATGAAGCAGGACATACAATTATCGGTGTCGTATTAGACGAAGCTGATATGGTACATAAAGTAACCATTGTTCCACGTGGGCAAGCTGGTGGATATGCTGTTATGTTACCAAAAGAAGATCGCTACTTTATGACGAAGCCAGAGCTGCTGGATAAAATTGTTGGATTGCTTGGTGGTCGCGTAGCTGAGGAAATTATTTTCGGCGAAGTGAGTACAGGTGCTCACAATGACTTCCAGCGTGCAACAAGCATCGCTCGTAAAATGGTAACAGAATACGGTATGAGTGAAAAGTTAGGACCAATGCAATTCGGTCAATCACAACAAGGCCAAGTATTCTTAGGTCGTGATTTACACAGTGAACAAAACTACAGTGATGCGATTGCTCATGAAATTGATAATGAAATCCAACGTTTCATTAAAGAAAGCTATGAGCGTGCGAAGCAGATCTTAACGGAAAACCGTGACAAGTTAGAGCTTGTAGCTCAAACATTGTTAGAAGTAGAAACGTTAGACGCTGAGCAGATTAACCACTTAGTAGATCATGGAACTCTTCCAGACCGTTCTAGTCACGTAACAGATGAAGATGTTAAAGTAAACATCCAAACAAAGACAGACGATGAAGAGCCAAAAGCATAAGACCAAAAAAGATCAGTGGAGACAGTCTCCACTGATCTTTTTTTATTGGGTAGAAGTTAGGTTTGGCAAAAAGTTTTTCATATATAGTGGATAAGTAGGATATCCACTAGAGAATTGTGTCATTATATTCCTATTTTATCTAGAATATACACGTCTATTTACCAGTTATGGTATGATGGTTTCAGTGTGAATACTGAATTTAAATAAAGTGGTGATTGAAATGATTTTTGTATTAGATGTTGGAAATACCAATACGGTATTAGGTGTATACGATGGAGATGAATTAAAGTACCATTGGCGTGTAGAAACAAGCCGTAATAAAACAGAAGACGAGTATGGCATGACAATCAAAGCCTTGCTTGAGCACGTTAGTTTATCTTTTAAAGATATTCATGGTATTATTATTTCCTCTGTTGTTCCTCCTATTATGTTTGCATTGGAGAGAATGTGTCAAAAGTATTTTCATTTAAAGCCGCTTGTTGTTGGTCCTGGAATTAAGACGGGTTTAAATATTAAATATGAAAATCCACGTGAAGTGGGAGCAGACCGTATTGTCAATGCTGTTGCTGGAATTCAGCTGTACGGAAGCCCTTTAATTATCGTTGATTTTGGTACCGCAACCACATATTGCTACATTGATGAAAATAAGCAATATATGGGTGGTGCAATTGCCCCTGGTATTAATATTTCGACAGAAGCTCTTTATTCAAGAGCATCTAAGCTTCCGCGTATTGAAATTGCGCGACCAAATAGCATTGTTGGGAAAAATACAGTATCTGCGATGCAAGCAGGTATTTTATATGGATACGTTGGACAAGTAGAAGGAATTGTAGCAAGAATGAAAGAGCAAGCAACAGTAAATCCTAAAGTTATTGCTACTGGAGGACTCGCAACATTGATTGCTAAAGAGTCGGATATTATTGATATTGTGGATCCATTTTTGACTTTAAAAGGATTACAAATAATCTATACAAAAAATATGGAGTAAGAGGTGTATATTATGGGCGACTATTTAGTAAAAGCACTAGCTTACAATAGTCAAGTTCGCGCTTATGCGGTAAAAACAACGGATACAGTTGGAGAAGCGCAGCGCCGTCACTATACATGGCCTACAGCCTCTGCAGCATTGGGACGTTCAATGACTGCGGGAGTTATGATGGGGGCTATGCTAAAAGGTGAGCAAAAGCTAACAATTAAAATTGAAGGCCGCGGCCCAATTGGTGTTATCTTAGTAGACAGCAATGCCAAGGGTGAAGTGCGTGGATATGTAACGAACCCGCAAACGCACTTCGATTTAAATCAGCATGGAAAATTAGATGTAGCACGTGCTGTAGGTACAGATGGTACGCTGAGTGTTGTAAAAGATATCGGGATGCGTGATCAATTTAATGGACAAGTACCTATCGTATCGGGAGAATTAGGAGAGGATTTCACGTATTATTTCGTGACATCTGAGCAAGTTCCATCTTCAGTAGGTGTAGGTGTACTTGTTAACCCTGATAACACAATCTTAGCTGCGGGTGGATTTATCATTCAGCTTATGCCAGGAACAGATGATCAAACGATTACAGCTATTGAACAACGTTTACAAACGATTGAACCCATTTCAAAACTGATCCAAAAAGGTCTTTCTCCTGAGGAAATCTTAGAAGAAGTTCTTGGAAAAGAAAACGTAAAGTTTCTAGAGACAATGCCTGTAGAGTTCAAATGTCAGTGCTCAGAAGAAAGAATTGCTAATGCCATTATCAGCTTAGGAAAAGAAGAGATTCAATCGATGATTGAGGAAGATGGCCAAGCTGAAGCACAGTGTCATTTTTGTAATGAAACCTATCGTTTTGATAAAAAGCAGCTAGAAGAAATGAAAGAACAAGCAATTTAAATGAAATAAAAGATTCTTTAAAGGCGTCATTTTATAAATGAACGCCTTTTTTTATAAGTGTTAAGTCCTATTTATGTATATATTGATCTAAAAATATAACAAAAATAGGTAAATGGAAAGACAAAATGATTGACAATTTAGAAAACATCTGATAAATTGTATACAAAATCAATAAAATTAGTTGGTATTAGGAGTGGTTATATGGCACGTATTGCAAATTCAATTACAGAGTTAATTGGTCAAACACCAATCGTAAAACTAAACCGTCTAGTTGAAGAAGATATGGCGGATGTATATTTAAAATTAGAATTTATGAACCCAGGAAGCAGCGTAAAAGATCGTATCGCATTAGCAATGATCGAAGATGCTGAAGCAAAAGGTGTATTAAAGCCTGGAGACACCATCATTGAACCAACAAGCGGTAACACAGGAATTGGCTTAGCAATGGTAGCTGCAGCAAAAGGATACCGTGCTATTTTAACAATGCCTGAAACGATGAGTATTGAGCGTCGTAATCTGCTTCGTGCGTACGGTGCAGAGTTAGTGTTAACACCAGGTCCAGAAGGAATGAAAGGTGCGGTTAGTAAAGCAACTGAGCTTGCAAAAGAGCACGGCTACTTTATTCCTCAGCAGTTCCAAAATGAAGCGAACCCAGAAGTGCACCGTCAAACAACGGCTAAAGAGATCATCGAGCAGTTTGGCGATCAGCTAGATGGATTTGTGGCAGGTATCGGTACTGGCGGTACTATTACAGGTGCTGGCGAAGTATTAAAAGAAAAGTATCCAAACATCAAAATTTATGCGGTAGAGCCAGCTGATTCTCCGATCTTAAGTGGTGGTCAACCAGGACCTCATAAAATTCAAGGAATCGGTGCAAACTTTGTTCCGGATACGCTTAACACGGAAGTATATGACGAAGTTGTCGCTGTTCAAAACGACCAAGCTTTTGAATATGCACGTAAAGTAGCAAAAACAGAAGGCGTACTAGTAGGTATCTCTTCTGGGGCTGCGATTTATGCTGCGTTAAAAGCTGCAAAACAGCTAGGAAAAGGTAAAAAAGTGTTAGCGATTATTCCAAGTAACGGTGAGCGTTACTTAAGTACTCCATTGTTCCAATTCGAGGAACAAACACAAGCATAAAAACCATAAAAGAACAGCTTCTATATGAAGCTGTTTTTTTTCATCTGAGAATCATGTAAAATGAAAGCAGGTGATTTATTTTTAGGAGAGTGAACAAATGCAGCAAAGAATGACTTGGGGCGAATCTATTTCTATCTCTAAAAACCAATGGTTCAAAAAATATCAAGAGTTGTCAAAAGAGGAACCGAATCATATCCTGCTTGAAAGCGGTCGAGGCGGAAAGTTTCAAATGATGGGATTAAAACCTGTAGCCATTTTGCGAGGCGAACAAAACGAGCTTCATATCAAAACGGATGGCCAAGCTACTGTTCAAAAAGGTAATCCGCTTCATCTTATGCGAGACTGGATGAAGAAGTTTGAAGCAGAGGTGAATCCAGATCTTCCTCCTTTTCAAGGTGGAGCAATTGGCTTTATTAGCTATGATTATATCCGCTATGTAGAAACCATACCTGATCTTGCTGAAGATTCATTGAAAACGCCGGACGTTTATTTCCTTATTTTCGATGACGTATTTGTATACGATCAAGAAAAGGAAAAGCTCTGGATTATCGTTAACGATGAAGCAGATTGTAAAGAGCAGGCACATAAGCGTATTGATCAATACAAAAAGGACTGGATGGAGGCAAGTGCTGAAGGGCTCTCATATGAGCGTATTCATCGTGTTGCCGAAAAGAGTGAGGTTTCAATGTCTGAAGCTGCTTTTTCAGATGCCACAACTCGCGTACATGAGTACATCGGTCAAGGCGATGTGTTTCAAGTGAACTTATCTGTTCGACAGTCTCAACAGCTTCAAACTCATCCTATGCATATCTACGAACAGGTACGAAAAATCAACCCGTCTCCTTATATGTCTTATATGCAGACAGAAGAATTTCACATTGTGAGCTGTTCACCAGAACTATTAGTGAAAAAAGCCGGTGACGAAATCAGTACGAGACCAATTGCGGGAACGCGCTCTCGCGGTAAGGATGATCAAGAAGACCAACAGTTAGCGGATGAGCTTATTCATAACGAAAAAGAGCGTGCAGAGCATGTGATGCTTGTTGATTTGGAGCGTAATGACCTTGGTAGAGTAAGCGACTATGGTACCGTTCATGTTGACGAGTTTATGGTTATTGAAAAGTATTCACATGTGATGCATATTGTGTCTAATGTAAAAGGCAAGCTCGCGCGCAATAAAGATTTTGTAGATATTGTAGATGCGGTTTTTCCTGGAGGAACGATTACTGGAGCGCCTAAAGTTCGTACAATGGAAATCATTGAAGAACTTGAACCTGTAAGGCGAGGAATTTATACAGGATCGATTGGTTGGATTGGGTTTAATGGAGATATGGAATTAAATATTGCGATTCGCACTATGATTATTCAAGACGGCCAAGCTTATGTGCAGGCTGGTGCGGGTGTTGTAATTGATTCAAATCCGAAACACGAATACAAAGAATCACTGAAAAAAGCAATTGCACTATGGAAAGCAAAAGAGCAGAGCGAAAATGAGCTGAGTGAGGGTGAGTAAAGATGATATTAATGATTGATAATTATGATTCTTTTACGTTTAATTTAGTACAGTATTTAGGTGAGCTAGGGCATGAGCTTCTTGTAAAAAGAAATGATGAAATTACACTTTCTGAAATTGAAGTGCTAAATCCAGATTTCTTGATGATCTCCCCGGGACCTTGTAGTCCTAACGAAGCGGGAATCAGTTTAGAAGCCATCGAGTATTTTGCAGGTAAGATTCCAATATTCGGCGTATGCTTAGGGCATCAGTCGATTGGGCAAGCTTTTGGAGGGAATGTGATTCGTGCGGATAAATTAATGCACGGTAAAACATCTGAAATGCATCATGATGGCCGTACTATCTTTAAAGGTCTTGATAATCCGTTCACGGCAACTCGATATCATTCTTTGATTGTAGAAAAAAGTTCACTGCCGGATTGCTTTGAGATTTCAGCGTGGACAGCAGAAGATGAAATTATGGCGATTCGCCATAAATCATTACCTATTGAAGGGGTACAGTTCCACCCTGAATCTATCATGACTTCTTACGGTAAAGAAATGCTGAAGAATTTTATTGAAACTTACGAAAAAAAGCGAGTGTAATGATATGTATATATACGTAAATGGTGAAGTAAAGCCTGCGTCTGAAGCCACTATTTCTCCGTTTGATCACGGATATATGTATGGTCTAGGGCTATTTGAAACGCTACGAGTTTATGATGGTCATCCATTTTTAGTGGAAGACCATCTGGATCGACTGCGTAGCAGCTTACGTGAATTAAATATTGTATGGGACTACTCCACACAGGACGTGTTGGCAATTATTAATAGTCTGTTAATGAAAAACAATGAGAGAAATGCGTATGTTCGATTAAATGTTTCAGCAGGAAATGGCGGAATTGGACTGCAAGTGGAAGAATACGACAAGCCATCTACAATTGTATACATGAAATCAATGCCTCATCCATCGAGCCCCCTTGTAAAAGAGGGGCTTATTCTTGAGACAAAGCGAAATACGCCCGAAGGAACCGTGAGGTTGAAGTCTCATCATTATTTAAACAATGTACTGGCTAAGCGAGAAGTTGGTTCAGACTTAAATAAAGAGGGTATTTTTTTAACAAAAGAAGGGTTCTTAGCCGAAGGTATTGTGTCCAATTTATTTTTTGTAAAAGATGATTGTGTATATACACCGTCTCTTGAAACAGGTATCTTAAATGGAATTACGAGACAGTTTATCTTTACGCTTTTAAAAAAGAAAAACATAGAAGTTGTAGAAGGTTTATTTACGGCGGAACAGCTTTTGGAGAGTGATGAAGCTTTCGTTACAAATTCCATTCAAGAAATCGTACCTCTTCGAAGTATAAAGGATAAGAAGTTTTCAGTCGGAGACCATACGTTAACAGCTCAGTTGCAAAAAGAGTATCGCTCTTACACGATGTCGCTAATGAGTCGACGCGAGCTACATGTATAAAAGCGAAAGGAGAGGCTAAAGATGGATAAAATTTATGTGAATGATATGCGTTTCTATGGATATCATGGTGTATTTCCAGAAGAAAATAAATTAGGGCAGCGTTTTCACGTGGATTTAACTGTAGAACTAGATTTAAAACAAGCTGGTACTACGGACAATTTAGAATACTCGGTGAGCTATGCAGATTTATACCAAACATGCCAGGAAGTTGTAGAGAAGCGCACGTTCAAGTTAGTTGAAACGGTGGCCGAAACGATTGCATCTGAATTGCTTGCTAATTACGAACTCGTGCAGGCTTGTACAGTAAAGGTATATAAGCCTGATCCGCCAATTCCCGGTTATTATCAATCGGTAGCTATTGAAATTAAAAGGAGCCGTTGAATGACAACAGAAGCATATATTGCATTAGGATCAAATATTGAAAATCGAATGGAACATTTGAAGTCGGGAGTTACTGGCTTGATGAAACATTCTGAGGTTAAGGTAGTGGCTGTTTCATCTGTTTATGAAACGGCCCCGGTCGGGTATACGAATCAAGCAAGCTTTTTAAACATGGTAGTAAAAATACAAACAACGTATTCGTCAGAGCAACTTTTAGATTGTTTGCAAGCCATTGAACAAGCGGCAGGTCGAAAAAGAGAGATTGTATGGGGACCTAGAACCCTTGATTTGGATATCTTACTTTATAGTAATGAAATCATTCATACGGATAGGCTGAACGTCCCTCATCCCCGAATGTTTGAACGGGCGTTTGTGATGGTTCCTCTAAACGAACTAGCTCCATCTCTTATTCTCCCTGTAGCAGAAGAAAAAGTTGAAACCATCACAAAACGGTTATCGGATTTAAAAGATGTAAAATTATTTCGAGAGCAAACAACTGATATACTAGATATGTTCGAAAATAATAGGAATGATTTACATAATTAAAAATGAATCTTATTAGTTGATTCATTTTTATATTGGCGTAAAGTAGAGTTCACAGTGAAAACTTTAAGGTTTGGGTTCGCAGGTTGTTGGTTTATTCGGTAGCTTGTTAGAGAAATCGAAGAAAAAGAGAAGCGAAGCAAGAATAAAGCGATTTGACATAGAGAAACGACTGAACCTATAATAATTTTAAAGAAACGTAGTAGTTGCCAGTAAACATGCTGGCCTTTTTTCTGTTTCGGAAAACTTAATTATACGATGGAGATGAGTAAACGATGAGTCATGAAGAATTAAATGATCAATTTCTCGTTCGTCGCGAAAAAATGAGCAACCTACGAGATCAGGGTATTGATCCGTTTGGTCAACGTTTTGAACGTACACATACATCACAGCAATTAATTAGTGAGTATGACGAGTTAACAAAAGAACAGTTAGAAGAAAATGAAGTGCCTGTGTCACTAGCTGGTCGTATTATGACAAAGCGTGGAAAAGGAAAAGCAGGTTTCGCTCACGTTCAAGATTTAACAGGACAAATTCAGCTTTATGTACGTAAAGATGCAATTGGCGAAGAACAGTACGAAATCTTCAGCAGCGTAGATATCGGTGACTTGGTAGGGGTTGAAGGTGTTTTATTCAAAACAAAAGTTGGCGAACTTTCTATTAAAGTAAAAGATTTCACGTTACTAACAAAAGCGCTTCGTCCACTTCCAGATAAATATCATGGTTTAAAAGATATTGAACAGCGCTACCGTCAACGTTACTTAGATTTAATTACAAACCCAGAAAGTAAACAAACATTTATCTCAAGAAGCCGCATTATTCAATCGATGCGCCGTTACTTAGATAATCACGGATACTTAGAAGTTGAAACACCGATGATGCATTCAATCGCAGGTGGAGCAGCAGCTCGTCCGTTTGTGACACACCACAATGCGCTTGATATGGAACTTTATATGCGTATTGCGATTGAACTTCATTTAAAACGTTTAATCGTAGGTGGATTAGAAAAAGTATATGAAATTGGCCGTGTATTCCGTAATGAAGGTGTATCTACACGTCACAATCCTGAATTTACAATGATCGAATTGTACGAAGCGTATGCGGACTACAAAGATATCATGGCTTTAACAGAGAACTTAATTGCACACATTGCGCAAGAAGTACTTGGCACAACAAAGATTCAGTATGGTGATCAAGAGGTAGACCTAACGCCAGAATGGACAAGACTTCATATGGTCGATGCTATTAAACAATATACGGGCGTAGACTTCTGGGG
>NZ_JBSGKN010000001.1:4490000-4547500 GCF_058323215.1 Priestia sp. USM5 | reverse complement strand
TCGCTCAACGGATAAAAGCTACCCCGGGGATAACAGGCTTATCTCCCCCAAGAGTCCACATCGACGGGGAGGTTTGGCACCTCGATGTCGGCTCATCGCATCCTGGGGCTGTAGTCGGTCCCAAGGGTTGGGCTGTTCGCCCATTAAAGCGGTACGCGAGCTGGGTTCAGAACGTCGTGAGACAGTTCGGTCCCTATCCGTCGTGGGCGTAGGAAATTTGAGAGGAGCTGTCCTTAGTACGAGAGGACCGGGATGGACACACCGCTGGTGTACCAGTTGTCTTGCCAAAGGCATCGCTGGGTAGCTATGTGTGGACGGGATAAGTGCTGAAAGCATCTAAGCATGAAGCCCCCCTCAAGATGAGATTTCCCATAGCGCAAGCTAGTAAGATCCCTGAAAGATGATCAGGTTGATAGGTCAGAGGTGGAAGCGTGGCGACATGTGTAGCTGACTGATACTAATCGATCGAGGACTTAACCAAACTTTTAAAAGCGTAAGCTTTACTCAGCAAACTGTTACCTAGTTTTGAGAGAGCAATCTCTTGTCTGGTGGCGATAGCGAAGAGGTCACACCCGTTCCCATACCGAACACGGAAGTTAAGCTCTTTAGCGCCAATGGTAGTTGGGACTTTGTCCCTGTGAGAGTAGGACGTTGCCAGGCACCTGAAAAAGGACTAGCTATTTTAGCTAGTCCTTTTTTGTTTACAATTTATTTGTTTTATGAAAAAGTATAGTAAGAACAATAAAATTCGCGATTTGCAGGTTTTGAAATAAATTTTAGTGGCAACGATAAAAGTAAAGAATAAACTTTAATAGTACATAGTTGAAAATTTTTTCGTTTCCTTTTATATTTAAATTAAGGTCAAATATAGTCAAAGTCAGAAGGAGGGGGCAGCGTGCCAAATATCTCTGACATTATCGAACAGTATTTAAAACAAGTACTTGAATTAAGTGAAAGAGAAATTGTTGAAATAAGGCGCAGTGAGATTGCTGATAAATTTCAATGCGTTCCGTCGCAAATTAATTACGTTATCAATACCCGCTTTACGGTTGAGAGAGGTTATCTTGTAGAAAGTAAGCGAGGCGGCGGCGGATTTATTCGTATTGCAAAAGTAAAAATGCATGATGCAGCGGATTTGTTTCAGCAAGTGATTGAGATGATTCAAAATGAAATTTCACAAGTAAGTGCTGAAAATGTCATTATTAGGTTAGTTGAAGAAAAAGTCATCACAGAACGAGAAGCAAAAATCATGTTGAGCGTTATCAATCGTTCAGTTATTAATATTGAACTTCCTTATCGTGATGAGCTAAGAGCCAATCTTTTAAAAGCAATGCTTAATTCATTACGCTACCGATAAGCTCATGATCTATTTTATTTAGAACAGGGAGTGATGACAGGATGATTTGTCAGCAATGTGAAACGAGACCTGCAACTCTTCACTTCACAAAAATTATTAATGGTGAAAAGACGGAGATGCACGTATGTGAACAATGCGCTTCAGAAAATGGAGATGCATTTTCTTTTTCAAATCAGCAAGGTTTTTCAATCAATAACTTACTAGCTGGCCTACTTAACCTAGACCCAGCAGTAACTGAAAATTATAAGAAACAAAGTCAGGACGTTCTTTCTTGTCCTACTTGTGGCATGACATATCAAAAATTTGCTAAAATCGGCAGGTTTGGATGTGCAGATTGCTACAAAACATTTGAGCGACCTCTTATTCCTTTCTTGAAGAGGCTGCATGGAGGTAATTATCTACATCATGGAAAAATACCAGCAAGAATTGCAAGTAATCTTCATTTAAAAAAGGAATTACAGGCATTAAGATTGAACTTAAAAGAGTATATCGAAAAAGAGGAGTTTGAGAAAGCAGCCGAACTCCGAGATCACATTCGATTACTAGAAAAGAAGATGAACGAATCGAGAGAGGAGGAAGCGTAATTCATGTCCCAGGATTTGTTCTTTTCCCAGCCTGTTAGCTCTTGGATGCGTCAAGAAGCTTCGAATTCAGATATTGTGCTAAGCAGTCGAATCAGGCTGGCTCGAAATTTAACTCATTATCTTTTTCCAACTCTCTTTTCTAAAGAACAAGCAGTTGAAGTGGTTCGAGTATTTGAGCAAGTTTTTCAAAAAAGCGAGAACACCAATCAGTGGAATTTGCATTTACTAAAGATGAACGAATTACAGCCTCTTCAAAAGCAAGTGTTGGTTGAAAAACATCTTATCAGTCCTAACTTGGCTGAAGGAGACAACAACGGAGCTTGTTTTTTATCAGAAAAAGAAGATTTGAGTATTATGGTTAATGAAGAAGATCATTTACGCATACAATGTTTATTTCCAGGCCTTCAATTATCTGAAGCTTTAAGCACAGCGAATAAAGTAGATAATTGGATTGAGAAATACGTAGATTATGCGTTTGATGAAAATAGAGGGTATTTAACCAGCTGTCCCACAAATGTGGGTACTGGGCTACGTGCATCTGTGATGATGCATCTGCCGGCTTTAGTGATGACCCGTCAAATTCATCGTATTATTCCCGCTATTAACCAGCTTGGCTTAGTGGTGAGAGGAATTTATGGAGAAGGTAGCGAAGCTTTAGGGAATATCTTTCAAATTTCTAATCAGATAACCTTAGGGAAATCTGAAGAAGATATTGTGGCAGATTTAAATAGTGTCGTACAGCAGTTAATTACACAAGAGCACTCTGCAAGAGACGCACTGTTTAAAACATCTCATGTAGAGTTAGAAGATCGAGTGTATCGTTCATATGGAGTATTGGCCAATAGCCGTATTATTGAGTCCAAAGAAGCTTCACAATGTTTATCAGATGTTCGATTAGGAATCGATTTAGGGTATATAAAAGGACTGAGTCAAAATATATTGAATGAACTTATCATTATGACGCAGCCAGGCTTTTTACAAAAGTATTCGGGAGGGCCCCTAAAGCCTCAGGAACGTGACATTAAAAGAGCCACCTTAATTCGAGAACGTCTCACTATAAATAAAAACACAAATTAAACGTGGAGGGTGACGATTATATGATGTTTGGTAGATTTACAGAGCGCGCACAAAAAGTATTAGCTTTAGCACAGGAAGAAGCACTACGCCTAGGTCACAACAACATTGGAACGGAGCACATTTTATTAGGTATCGTTCGTGAAGGTGAAGGAATTGCAGCAAAAGCTCTTTCTGCTCTAGGCCTAAGCACTGAAAAAATTCAAAAAGAAGTGGAAGCATTAATTGGCAGAGGCCAAGAATTAACGCAGACCATTCATTATACACCTCGAGCGAAAAAAGTCATTGAACTTTCAATGGATGAAGCCCGAAAGCTTGGTCATTCTTACGTAGGAACAGAACATATCTTACTAGGCTTAATTCGTGAAGGTGAAGGCGTTGCAGCACGCGTTTTAAATAATCTAGGTGTCAGCCTAAATAAAGCTCGTCAGCAAGTACTTCATTTATTAGGTAGCAATGAAGCTGCTTCAAGCCATCAAGGCGGAGGTTCTTCAAATGCCAATACACCTACGCTAGACAGCTTAGCACGCGATTTAACAGTTGTAGCGCGCGAAGGAAGCTTAGACCCTGTTATCGGACGTGGGAAAGAAATTCAGCGTGTTATTGAAGTGTTAAGCCGACGTACAAAAAACAATCCTGTATTAATTGGGGAGCCAGGTGTCGGTAAAACGGCAATCGCTGAAGGTTTGGCTCAGCAAATCGTCAACAATGAAGTTCCAGAAATTTTACGTGACAAACGCGTTATGACTTTGGATATGGGAACGGTCGTGGCTGGTACAAAATATCGCGGAGAATTTGAAGATCGCCTGAAGAAAGTAATGGATGAAATTCGTCAAGCAGGTAATATCATTCTCTTTATCGATGAGTTACACACATTAATTGGCGCTGGTGGTGCAGAAGGTGCTATCGATGCTTCTAATATTTTAAAACCGTCTCTTGCTCGTGGAGAACTTCAGTGTATCGGTGCTACGACTTTAGATGAATACAGAAAATATATTGAAAAAGATGCAGCGTTAGAGCGTCGCTTCCAGCCAATTCAAGTGGATGAACCAACGTTGGAAGAGTCTATTCAAATCTTAAAAGGGCTTCGTGACCGTTATGAAGCGCATCACCGAGTATCTATTTCTGATGAGGCAATCGAGCAAGCGGTGAAACTATCAGATCGCTATATTTCAGATCGTTTCTTACCGGATAAAGCAATCGATTTAATTGATGAAGCTGGTTCAAAAGTGCGTTTACGTTCATTTACAACGCCACCAAATTTAAAGGAATTAGAGCAAAAATTAGAATCAGTACGCAATGAAAAAGATGCGTCTGTTCAAAGTCAAGAATTTGAAAAAGCAGCATCTTTACGCGATACAGAACAACGCCTACGCGAAGAATTAGAAGACACAAAGAAAATTTGGAAAGAGCAGCAAGGTAAAGAAAACTCAGCTGTAACCGTAGAAGATATTGCGATGGTGGTATCTAGCTGGACGGGTGTACCGGTCTCTAAACTGGCACAGGAAGAGACAGAAAGACTGCTAAACATGGAAGAGATTCTTCACTCTCGTGTAATTGGGCAAGAAGAAGCGGTAAAAGCAGTTGCAAAAGCTGTGCGCCGTGCTAGAGCAGGCTTGAAAGATCCAAAACGCCCAATTGGTTCATTCATTTTCTTAGGACCAACAGGGGTTGGTAAAACAGAGCTTGCACGCGCATTAGCGGAGTCAATCTTTGGCGACGAAGACGCAATGATTCGTATCGATATGTCTGAGTACATGGAGAAACATTCTACTTCACGCTTAGTAGGTTCACCTCCAGGATATGTTGGATACGAAGAAGGCGGCCAGTTAACGGAAAAAGTAAGAAGAAAACCTTACTCAGTTGTTCTTTTAGACGAAATTGAAAAAGCACATCCGGATGTATTTAACATTTTATTACAAGTGTTAGAAGATGGACGCTTAACAGATTCAAAAGGCCGTACAGTCGATTTCCGTAATACGATTTTAATTATGACATCAAACGTAGGTGCGGACACATTAAAACGAAGCAAGCACTTAGGGTTCACAGTAGAAGCAGAAGGCCAAGACTACAAAGATATGAAAGGAAAAGTAATGGCGGAAATGAAGCGCGCATTCCGTCCGGAGTTCCTAAACCGTATCGATGAAATTATCGTCTTCCATTCATTGGAGAAACCTCACTTAGCTGAAATCGTTAAATTAATGGCGGACCAGTTAACAAAACGCTTAAAAGAGCAAGAAATTGATCTTGAATTAACAAAAGAAGCAATTGATAAGATTGCAGAGGAAGGTTTTGACCCAGAATACGGCGCTCGTCCACTTCGTAGAGCAATTCAAAAACATATTGAAGACCGTTTATCTGAAGAGCTGCTAAAAGGGGTTGTTCAAAAAGGTCAGAAAGTGACGCTAGATGTAGACAAAGGAGAATTTGTTGTTAAATCCTCCGCTCCAAGCAGCATCAGCTAAATTTACTCAAACCAAGACGAGGCATACGAAAAAACACGTATGCCTCCCTTTTTATTTTAGCTTAGGAAATAGTGTACAATAGAGATAGAAATCGATTGAATGAACGGAGAGATTGATAACATAATGGCGAAACGAAAAACAAAATTTGCATGTCAGCATTGCGGATATGAATCCGCAAAATGGATGGGGAAATGTCCTGGATGCGGAAGCTGGAATTCGATGGTGGAAGAAATGGAAGAAACGAAATCATCACGCCGAGGAGCTTTTTCCGGAGCTACTGCTTCTAAAGTTCAAAAACCTCAGTCAATTACAGCGATTGAATCTACAACAGAACCACGGATTTTTACACCTTCTGCAGAGTTAAACCGTGTATTAGGAGGCGGTATTGTCAGAGGGTCACTCGTTTTAATAGGGGGAGATCCGGGTATCGGAAAGTCTACTTTACTTTTGCAAACCTCCGCGCAGTTAGCAATGAAACAAAATAAAGTACTATATATTTCGGGAGAGGAATCAACCAAACAAACGAAGTTAAGAGCGGACAGGCTAGGTGTAAAAGCTGAAGAGCTTTATGTTCACGCAGAAACAAACTTAGAATTAATACTAGAGGCCATCTCAAGCATGCAGCCTGATTTTGTGGTGATTGATTCAATTCAAACCATTTACCATGCTGATGTGACATCAGCGCCAGGAAGCGTCTCACAGGTGCGAGAGTGTACGGCTGAACTAATGCGTGTTGCTAAAACGAATGGCATTGCCATCTTTATTGTGGGTCATGTAACGAAAGAAGGGGCCATTGCGGGTCCAAGACTTCTTGAACATATGGTAGATACGGTTCTTTATTTTGAAGGAGAGCGCCATCATACGTATCGTATATTAAGAGCGGTTAAGAACCGATTTGGATCTACAAATGAAATGGGCATTTTTGAAATGAAAGAAAGTGGGCTAGAAGAAGTATTGAATCCATCTGAAATCTTTCTAGAAGAACGGTCTCAGGGAGCAGCAGGTTCGGTTGTTGTCGCTTCAATGGAAGGGACAAGACCCGTATTAGTAGAGCTGCAGGCGCTAATCAGTCCAACGAGCTTTGGAAACCCTAGAAGAATGGCGACAGGAGTAGATCATAATCGCGTTTCGCTTATCATGGCTGTCTTAGAAAAGCGTGTAGGAATGCTGCTGCAGAATCAAGATGCTTATTTAAAAGTAGCAGGTGGAGTGAAATTAGATGAACCAGCAATCGATTTAGCTGTAGCCGTTAGCATTGCTTCAAGCTTCAGAGATGCTGCTTCTAGCGCTACAGATGTTATTGTAGGAGAGGTAGGATTAACAGGCGAAGTACGCCGAGTGTCTAGAATTGAACAGCGCGTTCAAGAAGCGGTAAAATTAGGGTTCCAACGAATTATTATTCCGGAGAAAAATTTAGGAGGATGGAAAGTCCCAGATGGTATTGATGTGATTGGGGTATCAACAGTAGCGGAGGCTCTGCAATATACATTAGGAGGATAAGCAGTGGAAGGAGAAAAAACAACAGTTAGTCAAAAACAAATATCAGAAATTCTGCAGTTTGTAGCACCAGGAACCCCTATTCGTGACGGTATCGATAACGTCTTGCGGGCAAAGACGGGCGGCTTAATTGTTATGGGCTACAATGAACAAGTCAAAAAGATGGTAGATGGAGGATTTTCGATTAATTGTGCATTTACACCTGCGCATTTATACGAGTTAGCCAAAATGGATGGAGCGCTTATTTTAAACGACAGCGGAAGCAAGATATTGTTTGCTAATGCTCAGCTCATGCCAGATCCCTCTACTCCTTCTTCACAGACAGGAATGCGTCACCGTACAGCGGAGCGCGTAGCTAAGCAGTCAGGTGTATTGGTGATAGCCATTTCACAAAGACGGAATGTGATTACGCTTTACAAAGGGTCTCTTCAGTATGTATTGAAAGACATTAGCGTTATTCTAGCAAAAGCGAATCAAGCGCTTGGAACCCTTGAAAAGTACAAGGCGGTATTAGATGAATCGATTACAAGTCTCAGTGCATTAGAGTTTGAAGAGCAAGTAACTCACACAGATGTGCTGCAGTCGCTTCATCGTACAGAAATGGTTTTGCGTATTAAAAATGAAATTTTGAGCTATATTAGCGAGTTAGGAACAGAAGGAAGGCTAATTCGTCTCCAAATGAATGAACTGCTTTCTCACTTAGAGGAAGAAGCAACTTTATTAATCAAAGATTATATGTATGACCTCAGCTTTGACCCTTACCGAGTAATTGAACGCATGCAGCAGCCGTCAAATAATGTTCTTCTCGATGACCAAACGCTCCTTCGCTTAATGGGATATCCTATGTATACAAGCTTTGAAGACAGCGTTATTCCTAGAGGGTATCGAATGCTTCATAAAATTCCAAGACTTCCATCGATTATTATTGAAAATCTCATTGATGAATTAGGGGATTTAAAAACGATAGCAGATGCGTCGGTAGAAGAATTGGATGAGGTAGAAGGCATCGGTGAAATTCGAGCAAGGAAAATCAGAGAAGGCCTAAAAAGACTAAAAGAGCAGCATCTTACAAACCGTCAGCTATAGGATATTAATTGACATTAAATGTTTGATTCATTAAGATATTGTGAAAATACAAAAAAAGTGACAGTTTGTTTACAAATTCTGTTTTTTGGTTAAATAACAGGTTTCAATCATTGTAAACTGTTTATAATGATAAAGGGAGGTGAAGGCGTGTTAAAACGTTTTGTACAGTTATTTTTTATTATTACAGGTGGTACATTGGGCGTCTTTTTTATACCTGAACTTATTCAATTATTAAATCTGCAAGATGTAGCATTTCTAGAAAAACCTTACGTCGATGCAATACTGGGAGCTATATTGTTTTTCCTTGTCACGTTTTGGATTGTTGATTATATAGTTGAATTAATTCGCCGAGTGGAAGAGGCGTTGCTGAAGGCGCCTGTAACGGATGTACTTTTTGGTAGCTTAGGATTGATTTTAGGGCTTATTGTGGCCTACTTGGTCGGAGCTTTTTTAGGCAGAATTCAACTTCAAGTAGTAAGTACCATTTTACCAATCTTTCTAAGTATTCTTTTAGGTTACTTAGGGTTTCAAGTCGGGTTTAAAAAACGTGATGAGCTTGTGAACGTGTTTTCCATGCCATCTCGAATTGGGAAGAAAAAAGGGCAAGAAGAAGAAGCAGATAATGAAGAATCACTAAAGTCTCTTAAAATTTTAGATACAAGCGTTATTATTGACGGTCGTATCGCAGATATTTGTCAAACAGGATTTTTAGACGGAACGATTGTTATTCCGCGCTTTGTGCTTGAGGAACTTCAGCATATTGCTGATTCGTCGGATGTTCTAAAACGAAACAGAGGTAGACGAGGTCTAGATATTCTAAACCGTATTCAAAAGGAACTGGCAATGAAGGTAGAAATTTATGAAGGCGATTTCGAAGACATTCAAGAAGTGGACAGTAAGCTGGTCAAATTGGCAAAGCTGACTTCTGGGTTGGTCGTTACAAACGACTTTAATTTAAATAAAGTATGTGAACTTCAAAATGTCGGCGTCTTAAATATTAATGACTTAGCAAATGCCGTTAAGCCAATTGTGCTTCCGGGAGAAGAAATGAATGTGTTGGTTATAAAAGACGGTAAAGAGCATAATCAAGGTATTGCCTATCTTGATGACGGTACAATGATCGTGGTAGAAGAAGGAAGAAATTACATTGGAAAGCAAATTGATGTACTGGTGACGAGCGTACTCCAAACCTCAGCAGGCCGTATGATTTTTGCGAAACCCAAGTTATTAGAAAAAGCACTGTGACGTAACAGGTAAAGGGAGTATACCTATGAAGTATGAAATTATCGTTTTAGCTGCAGGGCAGGGGAAGCGAATGAAAGCGGGGCGGAACAAACAATTTTTAACTATTCAAAACGTTCCGCTTATCATTCATACGCTGCAAAAATTCGAACAAGATCCTTGGTGCAGTGGAATTGTACTAGTTGTAAACGAAAAAGAAGTGGCGATTTTTGAAGAGTTATTAGCTGAATATCCAATTCAAAAGGTTCAATCATTGACAGTTGGAGGCGATGAACGTCAACATAGCGTTTATAACGGCCTTAAAAGTCTAAAGCAGGCTCAGATGGTATTAATTCATGATGGCGCTCGACCATTTGTTCAACAAAACACAATCCATGAGTTAGTAGAAAAAGCTGCTAGTGATAAGGCTGCTGTACTGGCTGTTCCAGTAAAAGACACAATTAAGCGTGTGGAACAGGGGACTGTCATTGAAACAGTTGAGCGCTCTAGCTTGTGGGCTATTCAAACGCCGCAGGCTTTTCTTTTTGATGTAGTAATGGATGCACACGAAAAAGCAAAAACAAATGAATACTTAGGCACCGATGATGCAAGCTTAGTAGAAAAAGCAGGACAAAAAGTATCGATTGTAGAGGGAAATTACGATAATATAAAACTAACAACACCAGAAGATTTGTTATATGCAGAAGCTATATTAACAAAGCTAAACAGGACTGAAGGAGTGGAAAAATGAACATTCGAGTAGGACAAGGTTTCGACGTACATGAATTTGCAGAAGGAAGACCTTTAATCATCGGCGGTTTAGAAATTCCGTATGAAAAAGGATTATTAGGCCACTCAGATGCAGATGTGCTATTACATACAATCGCAGATGCCTTATTAGGAGCGGCGGCTAAAGGAGATATCGGAAAGCATTTTCCGGATACAGACCCTGAATTTAAAGATGCTGATTCAGCAAAGCTTCTTCAACACGTATGGAAACTACTAAAAGATGAAGGTTATGAATTAAGCAATGTAGATTGCACGATTATCGCGCAAAAACCTAAAATGGCTCCTTACATTGAACCAATGAGAGAGCGTATTGCGCAGCTGTTAGAAGCAAGCATTTCTCAAATTAACGTCAAGGCAACAACAACAGAAAAGTTAGGTTTTACGGGACGTGAAGAAGGAATCGCTGCCCAAGCAGCCGTTTTAGTTTATCAAAAATAAAAACAGTTGACTTTGACAGATACCTATTTGGTGATAAAATTAGAACATGTCTAAAACATATAAATACATACTATAAGTAATATTAAATTGGAGGTCATCTTAGTTATGTCAAGCGAAGTAAGAGTTCGTTATGCCCCGAGTCCAACTGGACATCTTCATATAGGGAATGCAAGAACAGCACTATTTAATTATTTATTTGCACGAAATCAAAACGGTAAATTTATTATCCGTATTGAAGATACAGATCAAAAGCGTAATATCGAAGGCGGCGAAGAAAGTCAGCTGCGCTATTTAAAATGGTTAGGTATTGAATGGGATGAAAGTATCGACGTAGGCGGGGAGTACGGTCCTTACCGCCAGTCTGAACGTACGGAAATCTATCAAAAATATACGGAAGAACTTCTTGAAAAAGGATTAGCTTATCACTGTTACTGTACGTCAGAAGAGCTTGAAAAAGAGCGTGAAGAACAGCAGGCGAACAGTCAAATGCCGCGCTATTCAGGTAAGTGCCGTAACTTAACAGCTGAACAGCGTGCTGAACTAGAAGCAGAAGGCCGTGAGCCGAGCATTCGCTTCCGTGTTCCTAGTAACACAGAAATTAAGTGGAATGATATTGTCAAAGATGAAGTATCGTTTGAGTCTGAAGGCATTGGTGATTTCGTTATTGTGAAAAAAGACGGTACACCAACATATAACTACGCTGTAGCCATTGATGATTATCTAATGAAGATGACACATGTTCTACGCGGAGATGACCATATTTCCAATACACCGAAGCAAATTCTTGTGTATGAAGCTTTAGGTTGGACGCCTCCTGTATTTGGTCATATGACGTTAATCGTAAATGAAAATCGTCGCAAGCTAAGTAAACGTGATGAGTCAATCATTCAGTTTATCGAGCAATATAAAGAATTAGGCTACTTGCCAGAAGCACTATTTAATTTTATTACAATGCTTGGCTGGTCACCTGTGGGAGAAGAAGAAATTTTCTCTAAAGAACAGTTTATTGAAATTTTTGACCCAGCTCGTTTATCAAAATCTCCAGCACTATTTGATACAAGCAAATTACGTTGGATGAACAACCAATACATGAAACAATTGGATTTAGACGAGGTAGTAGCTTTATCAGTTCCTCACTTAGTGAAAGCTGGAAAAGTTGAAGAAACGCGCGATGCAGAAACAGAACAATGGGTACGTGACTTAGTCGCTCTATACCAAGAACAAATGAGCTTTGGCGCTGAGATTGTTGAACTTACTGAAATGTTCTTTAAGAAAGAAATTGATTACAGTGAAGAAGCAAAAGCAGTACTTGCTGAAGAACAAGTACCGGAAGTGTTAAAAGCATTTGCTGAAGAGATTTCTTCCTTAGAAGAATTCAGCGCTGATGAAATTAAGGCAGCAACAAAGGCTGTACAAAAAGCAACAGGTCAAAAAGGTAAAAAACTATTTATGCCAATTCGTGTAGCAACAACAGGCGAAACACACGGTCCCGAGCTTCCAAAAGCTATTTCTCTTTTAGGGAAAGAAACAGTTTTAGCTCGTCTAGAAAGCATTTATAGTTAACAAATTTCTATTTTGCCCATATGATAAAATAATCAAATATGGATATCGTTGAGAAGGAAGAGTAGGCAAGTTCATTGCATATCAGAGAGGGTTATCACCGGCTGAAAGTAACCTATGACAAAACTTGTTGAAGTGCGCCTTTGAGTCTTTTGTTGAATGCTACTAAGTAAGTAGGCAAAAGCGGTTACTTTCACGTTATGAGAGAAGAGTTGGGATTGTTTGTTGATCCAAACAGAGTGGAACCGCGTATATACGTCTCTGTGTCATTTGACATAGGGGCGTTTTTTTATACAATCAATGAGTAGATAGAGGAATAGCGGAATTGGGGTGAGATGATGCTAAAGTTGTTAAAGGAAGACATTGAGGCCATATTTGAACAAGATCCTGCAGCAAGAAGTTATATTGAAGTGATATTAACCTATTCAGGGTTGCATGCTATTTGGGCACATAGATTCGCTCACGGGCTTTTTAAAAGAAAGTGGTTTTTTCTGGCACGTGTAATCTCACAAATTAGCCGATTCTTCACAGGGATTGAAATTCATCCGGGTGCGAAAATTGGCCGCCGCTTTTTTATTGACCACGGAATGGGAATTGTTATTGGGGAAACGTGCGAAATTGGAGATAATGTAACAGTATATCAAGGAGTAACACTCGGAGGAACAGGGAAAGAAAAAGGAAAGCGTCACCCGACGATTGAAGACAATGTCTTAATTGCAACAGGTGCTAAAGTGCTAGGATCGATTACGATTCATGCGCACTCCAAAATTGGAGCAGGCTCAGTTGTGTTAAATGACGTCCCAGAAAACTCAACGGTTGTTGGTATCCCTGGCCGAGTCGTCATTCAAAATGGCGTCCGGATTCCAAAAGATTTGAATCATCAAGATTTGCCAGATCCAGATGCAGAGCGTTTCAAACAGCTAGAGAAAGAAATTTTACACCTGCAAAATCAATTAAAGGAATTAAAAGAAGGGAAGATTCACCATGGCAATTAAGCTATATAACACGTTAACACGTCAAAAAGAGACGTTTGTACCGCTAGAAGAAAACAAAGTCAAAATGTACGTGTGCGGACCGACCGTGTATAACTATATTCATATTGGAAATGCACGTCCTGCGATCGTATTTGATACGGTGCGCCGCTATTTAGAATTTAGAGGCTACGACGTGGAGTATGTCTCAAACTTCACAGATGTGGATGATAAATTAATTAAGGCAGCAAAAGAGTTAGGAGAAGATGTTCCAACGATCGCAAACCGCTTTATCGATGCCTACTTTGAAGATACGTCAGCTCTTGGATGCAAGCATGCCGATGTGCACCCACGCGTAACTGAAAATATGGATATCATTATTGAGTTCATTGATGAACTGGTGAAAAAAGGCTATGCGTATGAGTCAGAGGGCGACGTATACTATCGTACGCGTAAATTTGAAGGATACGGAAAATTATCACATCAGTCCATTGATGAGTTGCAATCCGGTGCTCGCATCGAAGTTGGAGAAAAGAAAGAAGATCCATTAGACTTTACTCTTTGGAAAGCAACCAAAGATGGAGAGATTGCATGGGATAGCCCTTGGGGTCAAGGAAGACCAGGCTGGCATATTGAATGCTCGGCGATGGCGCGCAAGTATTTAGGTGATACAATTGATATCCACGCAGGCGGCCAGGATTTAGCTTTCCCTCATCACGAAAATGAAATTGCTCAATCAGAAGCGCTCACTGGGAAATCGTTTGCGAAATACTGGCTTCATAACGGATATATCAATATTGATAATGAAAAGATGTCTAAATCACTAGGGAATTTCGTGTTAGTTCATGACATTATTAAAAAGCATGATCCTTCTCTACTTCGATTCTTTATTTTATCTGTTCACTATCGTCACCCAATTAACTATAACGAAGAAATTTTAGAGAATACGCGCAAAGGGTTTGAGCGTCTGCAAACAGCTTACGGCAACTTAACTCACCGTCTAGAGGCAGCAACAAATCTTCAAGAAGATGCTTCAGAATGGTTCGAAAAGCTAAAAGAGCTCCGCGAAACCTTTGTTGAAGAGATGGATGATGATTTTAATACGGCAAATGCCATTTCTGTTCTGTTCGAGCTAGCAAAGCAAGCTAACTTGTATTTATTAGAACAAACAACGTCTACAGATGTAATTGAAGCCTTTATTAAAGAGTTTAAAGAACTAGGTGCTGCAATAGGCATTGCGTTTGGAGAAGCTGAACTTCTAGACGAAGAAATTGATCAATTGATCCAAGATCGTATTCAAGCTCGTAAAGATCGTAATTTCCAATTAGCAGATCAAATTCGAGATGAATTAAAGGCTAAAAATATTATTTTAGAAGATACGGCGCAAGGAACAAGATGGAAAAGAGGATAATAGTGTTATGAGCAGCAGTAAATTAGATGTAAAACAGCTAAATAGCTTAGCTCTTGCTTATATGGGTGATGCGGTGTTTGATTTACATGTTCGCCGCCACCTGCTGGTGTTAGGGACAGTGCGCCCTAACCAGCTTCATAATAAAGCTAAAAAATATGTATCAGCAAAAGCACAAGCACAAATCGTATATTATTTTAAAAATGAAAACTTTTTTACTGAAGAAGAAGAAGGTGTACTGCGCCGAGGACGCAATGCAAAGTCTGGTACAGTCCCTAAAAACACAGATGTGCAAACGTATCGCTACAGTACAGCATTTGAAGCGGTCGTAGGCTATTTGTATCTTTTAGGTGAAGAAGAAAGAATGATGGAACTTATTACTAAAGCTATCTCTTTCGTCGATGAAGGAGAGGGAGGAATGAATCATGGAACATGAATTTATCATTGGACGTAATCCGGTCCTAGAAGCCCTAAAGTCTGGGCGTGACATTAACAAGCTATGGATTGCCGAAGGATCGCAAGGCGGTTCTATGGGGCAAATCACGCAGTTAGCAAAACGTAATGGTGTATTGGTGCAGTTTGTACCGAAAAAGAAAATTGAGCAAATGGTAGACGGTATTCATCAAGGAGTAGCTGCACAAGTTGCTGCTTATCAGTATGCAGAGTTAGATGATTTATTTAACTTAGCGGAAAAACGTAATGAAAGTCCGTTTTTCCTTCTGTTAGATGAGCTCGAAGATCCCCATAATTTAGGTTCTATTATGCGAACAGCCGATGCCGTTGGCGCACACGGTATCATTATTCCAAAGCGCCGTTCAGTTGGATTAACGGCCACTGTAGCAAAGGCGTCTACAGGAGCGATTGAACATATTCCTGTAGCAAGGGTAACAAACCTATCAAGGACGATTGATGAATTAAAAGATCGAGGCGTATGGATTGTTGGAACGGATGCGAAAGAAAGTGACGATTACCGCAACTTAGATGGAGGTATGCCGCTTACGTTAGTGATTGGAAGTGAAGGAAAAGGCATGAGTCGTTTGATTCGTGAAAAATGCGACTTTCTTGTACAGCTTCCAATGGTTGGGCATGTTACATCGTTAAATGCATCTGTAGCAGCTAGTCTTCTCATGTATGAGGTTTACCGAAAACGCCATCCTCTAGGTGGATAAAAATGGATATTCTACTGGTGGATGGTTATAACATGATAGGTGCGTGGCCCGACCTAAGAAAGCTTAGAGATAATGATTTAGCGGGTGCTCGAGACCTGTTAATTGAAAAGATGGCAGAGTATCAAGCATATATGGGGTATCGTGTCATTATTGTCTTCGATGCTCATATGGTCGAAGGAATTGAAAAGAAGGCAAAAAATCATAAGGTTGACGTTGTATTCACACGAGAAAATGAAACAGCGGATGAGTACATTGAAAAGCTGGCTCAAGAGCTAAACAATGTAAAGACACAGATTCATGTTGCTACATCTGATTTTACGGAGCAGTGGGCAATCTTTGGACAAGGTGCGCTTAGAATTTCTGCTCGAGAATTGTACAACGAAATTGAGCAAATTGAGAAACATATTAATCTTGATGTGAAGTCTATTCAAAATCAAAAGCCAGCGGCACGCATTCAACTTTCCAATCAAGTAGCCGAAATTTTCGAAAAATGGCGCCGGGGACAGCGGTGAGGTTATTGACGGTACGGAATTAGCTACTGTATAATATTTCTATCTACTGTGCGGTCGGGGGGATCGATATGGGCGATACTTATGGGAGAAAACTGCATGCTCATTTCGAACAACAAGAGGATGAAACAGTTGTCGATCTTGTGCATAAAGGCGATATTGACGCATTAGAGTATTTGATTCATAAATACAAAAACTTTGTGCGAGCAAAGGCGCGGTCGTATTTTTTAATTGGGGCAGACCGTGAAGATATTGTACAAGAAGGTATGATAGGGTTATACAAGGCAATTAGAGATTTTAGAGAAGATAAGCTAACTTCGTTTAAAGCTTTTGCTGAACTTTGCATTACCAGGCAAATTATTACCGCTATTAAAACCGCAACAAGGCAAAAACATATTCCATTAAACTCTTATGTATCATTGGACAAGCCAATATATGATGAAGAGTCCGACCGAACCTTAATGGATGTTATTTCGGGGACAAAAGTAGCAAATCCAGAAGAGTTGCTCATTAATCGAGAGAAGTTTGATGATATTGAATTAAAGATGGCTGAACTGTTAAGTGATCTTGAGCGAAAAGTTCTCGTTCTTTATTTAGATGGTCAATCTTATCAAGAGATTTCAGAAGAGTTAAACCGCCACGTCAAATCCATCGATAATGCACTTCAGCGTGTGAAGAGGAAATTAGAGCGCTACCTCGAGATTCGTGAAATCACAATGTAGCCTTCTATCCTCATATTGACATGCTAAGAAAGTCTGTGATACTTTTTTATAGACATTATCACTCTATAGGTGGTTGACATTATGCGTAAAAAAGTTGTACTTGCGTGTGTGCAATGCGCTAGTCGTAACTATACGACTATGAAAAACACACAGCAAAACGAAGAGCGTTTAGAAATGAAGAAGTTTTGCAAAACGTGTAACGCACATACGATTCATCGTGAAACAAAGTAGATCAATAATCTGCACAGACTAATACCCCTTTTAATTTATTGGAGGTTACAAACATGAACCGTGTAGGAAATTTCTTGCGTGATGTTGGGCGTGAGATGAAGAAGGTAAGTTGGCCTAAAAAAAATGAGCTAACTCGTTATACAATTACTGTTATTTCTACAGTTGTATTTATGACACTCTTTTTTGTAGTAGTTGATTACGGAATTTCGTCACTTATTCGTTTAATCCCTTGAATAAATTGACTTAAATCATGGTATAATAAAGCTAAATTATGTTTTTTTCAGAAAAGCCCGGAGACGGGTTTTTTAATTTGCTTTAAGAATGATTGTGCTAGGAGTCAACTATTTTCCTAGTGCGTTGTCTGTGCAATAGATTAGGACATCTTATTTTATAGTGAGCTGGGAGGGAAGGACGTATAGTCCTCAGAAATGGAGAAAAATTGGTATGTAGTCCATACTTATTCTGGATATGAAAATAAAGTAAAAACAAATTTAGAAAAGCGCGTAGAAACAATGGGTATGCAAGATAAAATTTTCCGCGTTGTTGTTCCTGAAGAAGAAGAAAGAGAAATTAAGAACAACAAAGAAAAGATTACAAAGAAAAAAGTATTCCCAGGGTACGTGTTAGTTGAAATCATCATGACAGATGATTCATGGTATGTAGTTCGTAATACACCTGGAGTTACGGGCTTTGTAGGTTCAGCAGGTTCTGGATCAAAGCCAACTGCTCTTCTACCAGAAGAAGTAGAAATGATCTTAAAACAAATGGGCATGGACGAGCAGCATGCTGACTTTGACTTTGAACTAAAAGAAACAGTATTGGTTCAAGAAGGTCCGTTTGCAAACTTCGAAGGTACCATTGAAGAAATCGATACAGATAAACGTAAAGTTAAGGTTCATGTCGATATGTTCGGAAGACAAACGCCAGTAGAGCTAGACTTTACACAAATTGAAAAAATATAATCTGTAAGACCTTGCAATTCATGAAGTTTAATGTTAATATTTCATAAGTCAGTATGTCTCAAAACTAGAGACTAAAACAACTATTTCTTTATTTTATATATAAAGAACATTGAGTGGGAGGGCATCGCCCTATTACCACATCACGGACTTAAGGAGGTGTGTCTCGTGGCTAAAAAAGTAATTAAACTTGTTAAGTTACAAATTCCTGCAGGTAAAGCAAATCCAGCGCCACCAGTTGGTCCTGCATTAGGTCAAGCCGGTGTTAACATCATGGGTTTCTGTAAGGAGTTTAACGCTCGCACAGCTGATCAAGCTGGTCTTATCATTCCTGTTGAAATCACGGTATTTGAAGACCGTTCATTTACATTTATTACGAAAACTCCACCTGCTGCTGTACTACTTAAGAAAGCGGCTGGTATTGAGTCTGGTTCTGGTGAACCAAACCGTAATAAAGTTGCAACAGTCAAGCGTGACAAAGTGCGTGAGATTGCTGAAACTAAAATGCCTGACTTAAACGCTGCTAGCGTTGAATCTGCAATGCGCATGGTAGAAGGTACAGCGCGCAGTATGGGAATCGTAGTTGAAGACTAATTCCATTTGATTGGGTGTTAGAAGGTTGCGAGAAATGGAAGTTTTCCTATGCTCGCAACCTTTATTAGTGGGAGGTTATTCCGTTAAAACCACATAAGGAGGAAACAAAAATGGCTAAAAAAGGTAAAAAGTACGTTGAAGCTGCTAAGCTTGTAGATCGTACACAAACTTATTCAGTACAAGAAGCGATTGAATTAGTAAAGAAAACAAACACAACTAAATTTGATGCAACTGTAGAAGTAGCATTCCGTTTAGGAGTTGACCCTAAGAAAGCTGACCAACAAATTCGTGGTGCAGTAGTACTACCAAACGGTACAGGTAAAACTCAACGTGTATTAGTATTCGCTAAAGGCGAAAAAGCTAAAGAAGCTGAAGCTGCAGGCGCTGACTACGTTGGCGATGCTGACTACATCAACAAAATCCAACAAGGTTGGTTCGAGTTCGATGTAATCGTAGCTACTCCAGACATGATGGGTGAAGTTGGTAAACTTGGTCGTGTATTAGGACCTAAAGGTTTAATGCCAAACCCTAAAACTGGTACAGTAACATTTGATGTTCAAAAAGCAGTTAACGAAATCAAAGCTGGTAAAGTAGAATACCGTGTTGATAAAGCTGGTAACATCCACGTACCAATCGGTAAAGTATCTTTCGAAGAGAGCAAGTTAGTTGAAAACTTCACTACAATCTTCGAAACTATGGTAAAAGCTAAGCCGGCAGCAGCAAAAGGCACATACATGAAGAACGTAGCTGTTACTTCAACAATGGGCCCTGGTATCAAAGTTGATACTGCTTCATTCTCTGCTTAATAAATTTGGAAATAAATCGGTGTTGACTTTTTGAAAGTCCCTGATTATAATAGATAATGTTGTTAAAAAGAATAACATTTGTACCGTAGACAGTAGGTGCTGCAAAGCTTAATTTCCTACCGAGGTGTGTGAGATAAATTAGTGAAACGTTATGGTTCGCTTACTACACCTCCATGTCTTTATTGTCATGGAGGTTTTTTATTGCACCTTGTCTGAGTGTACGGAAGGAAATCTACAGGAGGTGTAAAGATGAGCAACGTAATTGAACAAAAGAAACAAGTCGTAGACGAAATTGCTGAAAAACTTCAAGCGAGTAACTCAATAGTTGTCGTTGACTACCGTGGTTTGAATGTTGCTGAAGTTACTGAACTTCGTAAGCAATTACGTGAAGCAGGCATTGAGTTCAAAGTTTACAAAAACACTTTAACTCGCCGTGCTGTAGAAAAACTTGAACTAACAGATCTTAATGATGCGTTAGTAGGTCCAAATGCAATCGCATTTGGTGGAGAAGATGTTGTTGCTCCAGCTAAAATTTTAAACAACTTCGCTAAAGAACACGAAGCGTTAGAAATCAAAGCTGGTGTAATTGAAGGTAATGTTGCATCTGTTGAAGAAATTAAAGCACTTGCAGAACTACCATCTCGCGAAGGCTTACTTTCTATGTTGCTTAGCGTGCTTCAAGCTCCAATTCGCAACCTTGCTCTTGCTACAAAAGCTGTGGCAGATCAAAAAGAAGAACAAGGTGCATAATCTAGTCTGTTATATATAACACAATCACAAGGAGGAAATTAACAATGACTCAAGAACAAATCATTGAAGCAGTTAAAAATATGACTGTTTTAGAACTTAACGATTTAGTAAAAGCAATCGAAGAAGAATTTGGCGTAACTGCTGCTGCTCCTGTAGCTGTAGCTGGCGGTGCTGCTGGTGAAGCTGCTGCTGAGAAAACTGAATTTGACCTAGTACTTGAAAGTGCTGGCGGACAAAAAATCAAAGTTATCAAAGTAGTACGTGAAATCACTGGTCTTGGCTTAAAAGAAGCTAAAGAAATCGTTGATAACGCTCCAAAAGCTCTTAAAGAAGGTATTTCTAAAGAAGAAGCTGAAGAAGCAAAAGCTAAACTTGAAGAAGTTGGCGCTTCTGTAGAAGTTAAGTAATTATTGCTTAACAACTGATATAAAAAAGCTCGCTTGTACAAGCGAGCTTTTTTGCTTCTGTCATCCTTTTCATTTATAGTAAAGAAGAACATATTGATTAGGAGGTTCTATTTTGACAGAACATTATTTTTCTAATACACCATCGTCTGCAAGTAATGAAGAGCGCTTTTCATTTGAATTGAGAGGAACCTCTTTTTCATTTACGAGTGACAGCGGTGTTTTTTCAAAAAAAGAGATCGATTTTGGATCGCGCCTGTTAATTGAAACGTTTCAAATGCCTGAGAGTCCCGGCCCGCTTCTGGATGTTGGGTGCGGATATGGCCCGATTGGGTTGGCTCTTGCAAAAGAGGATAGCCAAAGAAACGTTCATATGGTCGATGTTAATGAACGTGCATTAGCACTAGCTCAAAAAAATGCTGAAGTTAATTCAGTATCAAATGTTTCAATCTATCAAAGCTCTTGCTATGAAAATGTGAAGGAAACGAATTTTGCAGCTATTCTTAGTAATCCGCCGATCCGTGCGGGTAAAAAAGTTGTTCATGAAATTCTAGAAAAGTCATTAGATCACCTTGCTGACCAAGGAGAACTTTGGATTGTGATTCAGAAAAAGCAAGGAGCGCCATCTGCTCTTGCGAAATTAGAATCTCTATTTAATGAAGTAGAAGTAGTAGAAAAGAAAAAAGGGTATTATATCATATGTGCTAAAAAATGTTGACTAATATTTTTTAGTATGTTAGCATTATAAAATGCCAATATATAAATATTCCATATAAGCTCGGGTTATACATAAAATAAAAGGTATAATTTTGAATTATATGGGAAAAACTAATAAAATCAATAGTACGTTTTTATGAAATTGTGGTTTTCTATTTAAAGAGACCATTTTTCTTTTGTTCAATAATAAACATATGGTTTATTATATATTTTGAATAATAACGCTTGATTTGAGGGGTGAATCAGTTGACAGGTCAACTAGTTCAGTATGGACGCCACCGCCAACGCAGAAGTTATGCTCGTATTAGTGAAGTTTTAGAGTTACCGAACTTAATCGAGATTCAAACGGCTTCATACCAATGGTTTTTAGATGAAGGTTTACGAGAAATGTTCCAAGATATTTCTCCAATTGATGATTTTACAGGTAACTTATCACTAGAATTTATTGATTACAGCTTAGGTGAGCCAAAGTATTCAGTAGGAGAGTCTAAAGAACGTGATGTAACTTATGCAGCACCTCTTCGTGTTAAGGTGCGGTTAATTAATAAAGAAACAGGTGAAGTAAAAGACCAAGATGTGTTCATGGGAGATTTCCCATTGATGACCGAAACAGGTACCTTTGTAATTAATGGTGCTGAGCGTGTTATCGTATCACAGTTGGTTCGTTCACCAAGTGTTTACTATAGTGGAAAGCTTGATAAAAACGGTAAAAAAGGATATACAGCAACTGTTATCCCTAACCGTGGTGCATGGCTAGAATATGAAACTGATGCAAAAGATGTAGTATACGTGCGTATTGATCGTACTCGTAAACTGCCAGTAACAGTGCTGTTACGCGCGCTAGGTTTCGGTTCTGACCAAGAGATTATCGATTTAATCGGTGATAATGAATACATCCGTAATACGCTTGAAAAAGATAATACGGAAACAACGGAAAAAGCGCTATTAGAAATCTATGAGCGTTTACGTCCGGGTGAACCACCGACAGTTGAGAATGCGAAGTCTCTATTAGTATCTCGCTTCTTTGATCCAAAACGATATGACTTAGCGAACGTAGGTCGCTATAAAATTAATAAAAAGCTTCATATCAAACATCGCTTATTTAATCAAAAGCTAGCTGAAACATTAGTTGATCCTGAAACAGGTGAAATTATTGCAGAAAAAGGCGCAATGATTGATCGCCGTCTGCTAGATCGCTTGATTCCGATGCTTGAAGGTGGAGTAAACTTCAAAACTTATAGTCCGGTTGGTGGAGTAGTAGAAGACGATGTTACATTACAATCTATTAAGATTTATGCGCCAAATGATCCAGAAGGTGAAAAAGTCATCACTGTATCAGGCAACGCTTATGTAACAGAAGAAGTTAAAAATATCACACCTGCTGATATTTTAGCATCAATCAGTTACTTCTTTAACTTGCTTCATCAAGTAGGAGACACAGATGATATCGACCACTTAGGTAACCGTCGTCTGCGTTCTGTAGGTGAATTGTTACAAAACCAATTCCGTATCGGTTTATCTCGTATGGAACGTGTTGTTCGTGAAAGAATGTCAATTCAAGACACGAATACAATCACACCTCAACAATTAATTAATATTCGTCCAGTTATTGCGGCGATTAAAGAGTTCTTTGGAAGTTCTCAATTATCACAGTTCATGGATCAAACCAATCCATTAGGCGAATTGACGCACAAACGTCGTCTTTCAGCTCTAGGACCTGGTGGTTTAACGCGTGAACGCGCTGGTTTCGAAGTGCGTGACGTTCACTACTCCCACTATGGCCGTATGTGTCCGATTGAAACGCCAGAGGGTCCGAATATCGGGTTAATCAACTCACTTTCTTCTTATGCAAAAGTAAACAAATTCGGTTTCATCGAAACACCTTACCGTCGTATCGATCCTGAAACAGGTAAAGTGACAGAGCGAATTGACTACTTAACAGCTGATGAAGAAGATAACTATGTTGTAGCCCAAGCGAACGCTCGTCTAGGTGATGATGGTTCATTCTTAGATGAAAATGTCGTTGCACGTTTCCGTGGAGAAAACACGGTTATCCGTCGCGATCGTTTAGACTATATGGATGTATCACCAAAACAAGTTGTATCTGCCGCTACAGCATGTATCCCATTCTTAGAGAACGATGACTCTAACCGTGCATTAATGGGTGCGAACATGCAACGTCAAGCAGTACCTTTATTAAATCCTGAAGCACCAATCGTAGGTACAGGTATGGAATATGTATCTGGTAAAGACTCTGGTGCAGCCGTAATTTGTAAATACCCTGGCGTTGTAGAGCGCGTAGAAGCAAAACAAATTTTTGTTCGCCGCTATGAAGAAGTAGACGGACAAAAAGTTAAAGGTAACTTAGATCAATACAAATTATTAAAATTCGTTCGTTCTAACCAAGGTACTTGTTACAACCAGCGTCCAATTGTTTCAGTTGGCGACGAAGTAGTAAAAGGTGAGATCTTAGCCGACGGTCCTTCAATGGAAAAAGGTGAGCTTGCTTTAGGACGAAACGTAATGGTTGGTTTCATGACATGGGATGGTTACAACTATGAGGATGCCATCATCATGAGTGAACGCCTTGTGAAAGACGATGTATATACGTCTGTTCATATTGAAGAATATGAATCTGAGTCTCGTGATACGAAACTTGGACCTGAAGAAATTACGCGTGACATTCCAAACGTAGGTGAAGATGCGCTTCGCAACTTAGATGAGCGTGGAATCATCCGCATTGGTGCAGAAGTAAAAGATGGAGATCTTTTAGTTGGTAAAGTAACGCCAAAAGGTGTAACAGAACTAACAGCTGAAGAACGTCTTCTACACGCTATTTTCGGTGAAAAAGCGCGTGAAGTTCGTGATACTTCTCTTCGTGTACCGCACGGCGGCGGTGGAATTATCCTTGATGTTAAAGTCTTCAACCGTGAAGATGGCGACGAATTACCACCAGGTGTAAACCAATTAGTCCGTGTATACATTGTTCAGAAGCGTAAAATTTCTGAAGGTGACAAAATGGCCGGTCGTCACGGTAACAAAGGTGTAATTTCACGTATTTTACCTGAAGAAGATATGCCTTACCTACCAGACGGTACGCCAATTGACATCATGTTAAACCCATTAGGGGTACCATCTCGTATGAACATCGGTCAGGTGCTAGAGCTTCATTTAGGTATGGCTGCTCGTAAGCTTGGCATTCACGTTGCGTCTCCAGTATTTGATGGTGCGCGTGAGGAAGATGTTTGGGCAACAATCGAAGAAGCTGGCATGTCTCGTGATGCTAAAACAGTTCTATATGATGGTCGAACAGGTGAACCATTCGATAACCGTGTATCAGTAGGAATCATGTACATGATCAAACTTGCTCACATGGTAGACGATAAACTTCACGCTCGTTCTACTGGACCATACTCACTTGTTACACAACAACCACTTGGTGGTAAAGCGCAGTTCGGTGGACAGCGTTTTGGTGAGATGGAAGTATGGGCACTTGAAGCATACGGTGCTGCTTATACATTACAAGAGATCTTAACAGTGAAATCAGACGACGTAGTAGGTCGTGTGAAAACATACGAAGCAATTGTTAAAGGTGAAAACATTCCAGAACCTGGCATACCTGAATCGTTCAAAGTATTAATCAAAGAACTACAAAGTTTAGGTATGGATGTGAAGATGCTTTCTGCTGACGAGCAAGAAATTGATATCATGGACTCAGAAGAGGACCATGAGCAACCAACAGAATCAATTATTGCAGATAACGAAGAAAGCCTTTCTGAAGGACAAAAAGATCCTGTCACAAAAGAGTAAGGAATTACTTTCATATAAACGTTAAGGGAAAAAACCTGTAGATTAAAAGGGAGGTAGGCTCCTTGCTAGATGTAAATAACTTTGAGTATATGAAAATCGGTCTAGCTTCGCCAGATAAAATTCGTTCTTGGTCGTACGGTGAGGTAAAAAAACCTGAAACGATCAACTATCGTACGTTAAAACCTGAAAAAGACGGCTTATTCTGTGAGCGTATTTTTGGTCCACAAAAGGACTGGGAATGTCACTGCGGAAAATATAAGCGCGTTCGTTATAAAGGTGTTGTATGTGATCGTTGTGGCGTAGAAGTTACGCGCGCAAAAGTTCGTCGTGAACGCATGGGTCACATCGAACTAGCTGCACCTGTTTCACATATTTGGTACTTCAAAGGTATTCCTAGCCGCATGGGACTTGTCTTAGACATGTCCCCTCGTGCGCTAGAGGAAATCATTTATTTTGCTTCTTATGTAGTAACAGATGCTGGTGATACACCACTTGAAAAGAAACAGCTTTTATCAGAGAAAGAATACCGTGCGTATCGTGAGAAGTACGGACAAACTTTCCATGCAGCAATGGGTGCTGAAGCTGTTAAAAAATTATTGCATGACATCGATCTTGATAAAGAAGTAGATGCTTTGAAAGAAGAATTGAAAACTGCTCAAGGTCAACGTCGTACACGTGCTATTAAACGTTTAGAGGTACTAGAGGCTTTCCGTCATTCTGGTAACGAACCTTCTTGGATGATTTTAGACGTTCTACCGGTTATTCCGCCAGAACTTCGTCCAATGGTTCAATTAGATGGTGGACGCTTTGCTACGTCTGATCTAAATGATTTATATCGCCGTGTCATTAACCGTAACAACCGCTTAAAGCGTTTATTAGACCTTGGAGCTCCTAGCATTATCGTTCAAAACGAAAAGCGTATGCTTCAAGAAGCTGTAGATGCATTAATCGATAATGGTCGTCGTGGCCGTCCGGTAACAGGACCAGGTAACCGTCCATTAAAATCTCTTTCTCACATGTTAAAAGGTAAGCAAGGTCGCTTCCGTCAAAACTTATTAGGTAAACGTGTTGACTACTCTGGCCGTTCGGTAATCGTTGTAGGTCCGAACTTAAAGATGTATCAATGTGGTCTTCCAAAAGAAATGGCGTTAGAGCTTTTCAAACCTTTCGTAATGAAAGAGCTTGTTGAACGCGGTTTAGCTCATAACATCAAGAGTGCAAAACGTAAAATTGAACGTGTGCAACCTGAAGTATGGGACGTATTAGAATCGGTTATTAAAGAGCATCCAGTTCTTTTAAACCGTGCACCAACGCTACACAGACTAGGTATTCAAGCATTTGAACCTACGCTTGTAGAAGGTCGCGCTATTCGTCTTCATCCGCTTGTATGTACAGCATATAACGCTGACTTTGACGGTGACCAAATGGCGGTTCACGTTCCATTATCTGCGGAAGCACAAGCAGAAGCACGTATCTTAATGCTTGCTGCTCAAAATATCTTGAACCCTAAAGATGGTAAACCAGTTGTTACACCTTCACAGGATATGGTATTAGGTAACTACTACTTAACGCTTGAGCGTGAAGAGGCAGTTGGAGAAGGCATGGTGTTCAAGGATACAAATGAAGCACTATTAGCGTACCAAAACGGTTATGTGCATCTTCATACACGTGTAGGTGTGTATGCAGGTTCTTTAAACAACGAAACGTTTACAGAAGCACAAAATCAACAGTTGCTTGTTACAACGGTTGGTAAATTAGTTTTCAACGAAATTTTACCAAAATCGTTCCCATACATTAACGAACCAACAAGAGAAAACTTAGAAGTGAAAACTCCTGAGAAGTACTTTGTTGAAAAAGGTGCAGATGTGAAGGAATTCATCAAGAATCAACCGGCTATCGCACCGTTTAAGAAAAAAATCTTAGGTAATATTATCGCTGAAGTATTTAAACGTTTCAAAATTACTGAGACTTCTAAAATGCTTGACCGTATGAAAGACCTAGGTTTCAAATATTCTACTAAAGCTGGTATTACAGTTGGTGTAGCTGATATCGTGGTTTTAGGAGAAAAAGAAGTTATCTTAACAGAAGCGCAAGCTAAAGTAGATAACGTACTAAAACAATTCCGTCGCGGTTTAATTACTGAAGATGAGCGTTATGAGCGTGTTATCTCTGTATGGAGTAGCGCGAAAGACGTTATCCAAGGTAAATTAATGGCGTCATTAGACAAACGCAACCCAATCTTCATGATGAGTGACTCTGGTGCCCGTGGTAACGCATCTAACTTCACTCAGCTTGCAGGTATGCGTGGACTAATGGCCAACCCGTCTGGTCGTATCATTGAGTTACCAATCAAATCTAGTTTCCGTGAAGGTTTAACAGTATTAGAGTACTTTATCTCTACCCATGGTGCACGTAAAGGTCTTGCCGATACGGCTCTTAAAACAGCTGACTCAGGTTACCTTACTCGTCGTCTGGTTGACGTGGCACAAGACGTTATCGTACGTGATGACGACTGTGGTACAGACCGCGGTATTCTGGCTGTTGCAATCAAAGAAGGAACAGAAGAAATTGAGAAACTTGATGAGCGTCTAATTGGACGTTATGCAAGAAAAACACTACTTCACCCAGGAACAAACGAAGTGTTAGTGAAAGAAAACGAACTAATTACAGAAGACCTAGCTGAAACAATTGTGGATGCTGGTGTTGAAGAAGTATGGATTCGTTCTGCATTCACATGTAACACTCGCCACGGTGTATGTAAAAAATGTTACGGTCGTAACCTTGCAACTGGTTCAGAAGTTGAAGTGGGTGAGGCAGTTGGTATCATCGCTGCTCAATCTATCGGTGAGCCAGGTACACAGTTAACGATGCGTACATTCCATACAGGTGGGGTTGCTGGAGACGATATCACTCAAGGTTTACCGCGTATCCAAGAGATCTTCGAAGCGCGTAACCCTAAAGGTCAAGCCGTTATTTCTGAAATTGAAGGTACAATTGCCGGCATTTCTGAAGGACGCGATCGTCAGCACGAAATTACTGTTCAAGGAGAGATTGAAACTCGTTCTTACACAGCTCCGTACAGTGCACGCCTGAAAGTTATTGAAGGACAGCGCATTGCACGTGGTCAAGAATTAACGGAAGGTTCAATTGATCCTAAAGAATTACTAAAAGTAAAAGACATCACGGCTGTACAAGAGTACTTGCTTCGTGAGGTGCAAAAAGTATACCGTATGCAAGGGGTAGAAATTGGAGATAAACACGTAGAGGTAATGGTTCGCCAAATGCTTCGTAAAGTGCGCGTAATGGATTCAGGAGATACAGATGTATTACCAGGTTCATTACTTGATATTCACCAATTCACTGATGCTAATGAAAAAGTATTACTTGAAGGCAATCGTCCAGCGACAGGCCGTCCTGTATTACTTGGTATTACAAAAGCATCTCTTGAAACTGATTCCTTCTTATCTGCTGCGTCATTCCAAGAAACAACTCGTGTTCTTACAGATGCTGCAATCAAAGGAAAACGTGATGAGTTGCTTGGACTTAAAGAGAATGTTATCATTGGTAAGCTAGTTCCGGCTGGTACAGGTATGACGAGATATCGTAATGCTGAACCAATCAAAAACCAAGCTGAAGAAACGGTAACAATCGACTAATTATAAAATCATTACTCTAGAATGGATGTTTTTTAAAAAAACTACGAAACGTTAGTTGACATCCATTCTAGGGAATGATACTATATCAAAGGTGCTCCTATAAACTACCTGTTACTTTGGAGGATATGATAATGTCTTATGAAAAAGTATTACAGGCTGATCATATTATTGTAGGAACAAAGCAGACGGTGAAAGCATTAAAAAAAGGTACAGTAAAGGAAGTCATCATTGCTGAAGACGCTGATTTTTATGTCACATCCATTGTGGCAAAAACGGCACAGCAAGAAAACGTTCCGTATACGTATGTCCCTTCTATGCGAAAGCTTGGTCAAGCTTGTAGGATAGAAGTTAACGCTGCAACTGTTGCAATTATTAGTTAACACGTTTTTGAACTTTTAGTTTCAAAGACTTTGTTTTTTGCTAAAAAATGAACCACCTGGATGTGTGGTCTTACAAAAGGCGAAAGGAGGAAAAATTAAATGCCTACTATTAACCAATTAATCCGTAATGGTCGTGTGAGTAAAGGTAAAAAATCTGACTCACCTGCTTTAAACAGAGGTTACAACAGCTTCAAGAAAGCTCAAACTAACCAATCTTCTCCACAAAAACGTGGTGTATGTACACGTGTGGGTACTATGACACCGAAGAAACCGAACTCGGCTCTTCGTAAATATGCTCGTGTACGTTTAACAAACGGTATCGAGGTAACAGCTTATATCCCAGGTATTGGTCACAACTTACAAGAACACAGCGTGGTACTTATCCGCGGTGGACGTGTAAAAGATTTACCAGGGGTACGTTACCATATCGTACGTGGTGCACTTGATACTGCTGGTGTGGATGGCCGTATGCAAGGTCGTTCTAAATATGGTACTAAGCGACCAAAAGCAGCTAAAAAATAATAGCTTAACAATTAATAGATAAACTTTTAAAAGTGAAAGGAGGAAGTAGAATGCCACGTAAGGGACCTGTTGCAAAAAGAGACGTATTACCAGATCCGATTTACAATTCTAAGCTTGTATCTCGCTTAATCAACAAAATGATGCTTGATGGAAAGCGCGGTAAGTCACAAGCTATTCTTTATAGAGCATTCGATTTAGTACAAGAGCGCAGTGGTAAAGAAGCTATGGAAGTATTCGACCAAGCTCTTAAAAACATCATGCCTGTACTAGAAGTTAGAGCACGCCGTGTAGGGGGTTCTAACTACCAAGTTCCTGTAGAAGTACGCCCAGAGCGTCGTACTACTTTAGGTCTTCGTTGGTTAGTAAACTATGCTCGTCTTCGTGGAGAAAAAACGATGGAAGAGCGTTTAGCTAACGAAATCCTTGACGCAGCTAACAACACTGGTGCTGCAGTTAAGAAACGTGAAGATACTCACAAAATGGCAGAAGCTAATAAAGCATTTGCTCATTACCGTTGGTAATCTTTTAACGAAACTTTTAAAAAAACAAATTATAATATGGAAGGAGAAATACCTAAGATGGCAAGAGAGTTCTCCTTAGAAAACACTCGTAATATTGGGATCATGGCTCACATTGATGCTGGTAAAACAACAACAACTGAGCGTGTTCTTTATTATACTGGCCGTATCCATAAAATTGGTGAAACTCATGAAGGAGCTTCACAAATGGACTGGATGGAGCAAGAGCAAGAACGTGGTATCACTATCACGTCTGCTGCGACAACTGCTTCTTGGAAAGGTCACCGCGTTAACATCATCGATACTCCTGGACACGTAGACTTCACTGTTGAAGTTGAGCGTTCATTACGTGTACTTGATGGCGCTGTGGCAGTTCTTGATGCTCAATCTGGTGTTGAGCCTCAAACAGAAACAGTATGGCGTCAAGCGACTACGTACGGTGTTCCCCGTGTCGTATTCGTTAACAAAATGGACAAAATTGGTGCTGACTTCTTGTACTCTGTAAAAACGATCCACGATCGTTTAGGTGCAAATGCTCACCCAATTCAGTTGCCAATCGGTGCTGAAGATGACTTCGAAGCAATCATTGACCTTGTGGAAATGAAAGCATACTTCTACGAAGATGACTTAGGTACTCGTTCAGAATCTCGTGAAATTCCTGAGGAATACAAAGAGCAAGCTGAAGAATACCGTGCAAGCCTAGTAGAAGCTGTTGCAGAACTTGACGAAGAATTAATGATGAAGTACTTAGACGAAGGCGAGCTTACAGTTGAAGAACTAAAAGCTGGTATCCGTAAAGGTACTTGTGACGTTGAATTCTACCCAGTTATCTGTGGTTCAGCATTCAAAAACAAAGGTGTACAATTAATGCTAGATGCGGTAATTGATTACCTACCATCTCCAGTTGATGTACCAGCAATCCAAGGTATCGTACCTGACACAGAAGAAGAAGTTACGCGTGAGTCTAGCGACAACGCTCCTTTCTCAGCATTAGCGTTCAAAGTTATGACGGACCCTTATGTTGGTAAATTAACGTTCTTCCGTGTGTACTCTGGTGTACTAAGCTCTGGTTCATACATCAAAAACTCTACAAAAGGTAAGCGTGAGCGTGTAGGTCGTATCCTACAAATGCATGCTAACTCTCGTGAAGAGATTTCTGAAGTATACGCTGGAGATATCGCGGCAGCTGTAGGATTAAAAGATACTTCTACTGGTGATACTCTATGTGACGAAAAGAGTCTTGTAATTCTTGAGTCTATGGAATTCCCAGAGCCAGTTATCTCTTTATCTGTTGAGCCAAAATCAAAAGCTGACCAAGATAAAATGACGACAGCTCTTCAAAAGTTACAAGAAGAAGATCCAACTTTCCGTGCGGAAACTAATACAGAGACTGGTCAAATCATCATCTCTGGTATGGGTGAGCTTCACCTTGATATCATCGTTGACCGTATGCGTCGCGAATTCAAAGTAGAAGCAAACGTTGGTGCTCCTCAAGTAGCTTACCGTGAAACTTTCCGCGCTGGTGCGAAAGTTGAAGGTAAATTCGCTCGTCAATCTGGTGGTCGTGGACAATTCGGTCACGTTTGGATTGAGTTCGAACCTAACGAAGAAGGAAAAGGCTTTGAATTTGAGAACAAAATCGTTGGTGGTGTAGTTCCACGTGAATACATCCCTGCAGTTCAAGCTGGTCTTGAAGATGCATTACAAAACGGTGTTCTTGCTGGTTATCCATTAATCGATATCAAAGCTGCTTTAGTTGATGGATCTTACCATGACGTTGACTCAAGTGAGATGGCGTTTAAAATTGCCGCTTCTATGGCTCTTAAAAACGCAGTATCAAAATGTAACCCAGCTATCCTTGAACCAATGATGAAGGTTGAAGTTGTTATCCCTGACGAATACTTAGGAGATATCATGGGTGACGTTACGTCTCGTCGTGGACGTGTAGAAGGTATGGAAGCACGCGGTAACGCTCAAGTTGTACGTGCATTCGTTCCACTTTCTGAAATGTTTGGTTATGCAACTGCATTACGTTCAAACACTCAAGGTCGCGGAACATATTCTATGCACTTCGATCACTACGAAGAAGTTCCTAAATCAATTTCAGAAGAAATTATTAAAAAAAATAAAGGTGAATAATTGATTTTCACTCTTTATTGAAGTATAACTACTTATGTACGCTGTGAAAGTGGAGCTCATTCCCTTTCACGGCCTCATAAACCATAAACTACATGAATTTTAAGGAGGATTTTCGAATGGCTAAGGAAAAATTCGACCGTTCAAAAACACATGCCAATATCGGTACAATTGGTCACGTTGACCATGGTAAAACAACTTTAACAGCTGCTATCACTACTGTTCTTGCTAAGAAAAGTGGTAAAGGTGCAGCAATGGCTTACGACATGATCGACGCTGCTCCAGAAGAGCGCGAGCGTGGAATCACAATCTCAACTGCACACGTTGAGTATGAAACTGACACTCGTCACTATGCACACGTTGACTGCCCAGGACATGCTGACTATGTTAAAAACATGATCACTGGTGCTGCTCAAATGGATGGTGGTATCTTAGTAGTATCTGCTGCTGATGGTCCAATGCCACAAACTCGTGAGCACATCCTTCTTTCTCGTCAAGTAGGTGTACCTTACCTAGTTGTATTCTTAAACAAATGTGACATGGTAGACGACGAAGAGCTACTTGAATTAGTAGAAATGGAAGTACGTGACCTTCTTTCTGAATACGACTTCCCTGGTGACGATGTACCAGTAATCAAAGGTTCTGCTCTTAAAGCTCTTGAAGGCGAAGCTGATTGGGAAGCTAAAATCATCGAGCTTATGGACGCTGTTGATGAGTACATCCCAACTCCAGAACGTGACACTGAAAAACCATTCATGATGCCAGTTGAGGACGTATTCTCAATCACTGGTCGTGGTACAGTTGCTACAGGTCGTGTAGAGCGTGGACAAGTTAAAGTTGGTGACGTTATCGACATCATCGGTTTAACTGAAGAGCCAAAATCTACTACTGTAACAGGTGTAGAAATGTTCCGTAAGCTTCTTGACTATGCTGAAGCTGGCGACAACATCGGTGCTTTACTTCGTGGTGTAGCACGTGAAGAAATCCAACGTGGACAAGTATTAGCTAAACCAGGCTCAATCACTCCACACACTAAATTTACTGCTGAAGTATACGTTCTTTCTAAAGACGAAGGTGGACGTCACACTCCATTCTTCACAAACTACCGTCCACAGTTCTACTTCCGTACAACTGATGTAACTGGTATTTGTAACTTACCTGAAGGCGTAGAAATGGTAATGCCTGGCGACAACATCGAAATGACTGTTGAACTTATCGCTCCAATCGCGATTGAAGAAGGTACTAAATTCTCAATCCGTGAAGGTGGACGTACAGTAGGCGCTGGCGTTGTAGCTAAAATCAGCGAGTAATTTCTCGTTTCAGTAAAGGGAGTAGGGTAACCTACTCCTTTTTTATTTGGTGATAAAAGGTAAAGATAGTTTTTACTATTACACTTGCAAAATGATCTCCTTTTATATATAATGAAAAAAGTGTGCGACACATAAAAAAGTTTTTTAACTTTATTGTTGCAATATGAACCCATTTTTAGTATAATAAAAATGTTGGTCTTTGACTGCGATGATGCGGAAGGTTGCCGACACACCCGGCCGCTTTGCCATGGCGAGTGTGGGGAAATTTCCGCGGAGAATGTCTATTGTAAAATAGGCGAAAAAGGAGGGAAAATAATGGCAAAAGAAAAAATTCGCATTCGTTTAAAAGCATATGATCACAGAATTCTTGATCAATCTGCTGAGAAAATCGTAGAAACTGCAAAACGTTCTGGTGCGGCTGTATCTGGTCCGATTCCATTACCGACTGAAAAATCAATTTATACAATTCTACGTGCAGTACACAAATATAAAGATTCTCGTGAGCAGTTCGAAATGCGCACGCATAAACGCTTAATTGATATCGTGAATCCAACACCACAAACTGTTGATTCATTAATGCGTTTAGACTTACCATCTGGTGTAGATATCGAAATTAAACTTTAATTTAAAATAAAGAATGAAAAGATACTTAGGAGGTGTGACTAATGGCCAAAGGAATCTTAGGAAGAAAGATCGGTATGACTCAAGTATTTGCTGAAAATGGTGACTTGATCCCAGTAACAGTAATTGAAGCTTCTGCTAACGTAGTTCTTCAAGTTAAAAACGCTGAGACAGACGGTTACGAAGCAATCCAATTAGGTTTCGAAGATATCCGTGAAAAACTATCTAACAAACCTGCAAAAGGACATGCTACTAAAGCTAATACTGCTCCTAAGCGCTTCATCCGTGAGTTACGCGGTGTGGACGCTTCAGCATATGAAGTTGGTCAAGAAGTCAAGGTTGATATTTTCGCAGAAGGCGATGTAATTGATGTAACAGGAATCTCAAAAGGTAAAGGTTTCCAAGGTGCTATTAAACGCCACGGACAATCTCGCGGACCTATGTCTCATGGTTCTCGCTACCACCGTCGCCCAGGTTCAATGGGTCCTGTAGCTCCAAACCGCGTATTTAAAGGTAAATTATTACCAGGACGCATGGGTGGAGAGCGCATCACTGTGCAAAACTTATCAATCGTTAAAGTTGACGCAGAACGCAATCTTTTATTAGTAAAAGGTAACGTGCCAGGAGCTAGAAAATCTCTAGTTACTGTTAAATCTGCAGTTAAATCTAAATAATAATTCTTCGAGAAAGGAGGAATAACCAATGCCAAAAGTAGCATTGTTTAACCAAAACGGTGAAAACGTTGGAGAGATCGAACTTCAAGATGCCGTTTTCGGTATCGAACCAAACAACAAAGTACTTTTCGACGCGATCGTAATGCAACGCGCATCTCAACGTCAAGGTACTTCTAAAGTTAAAAATCGTTCTGAAGTAAGAGGCGGTGGCCGTAAGCCATGGCGTCAAAAAGGTACTGGTCGTGCTCGTCAAGGATCTATCCGTTCTCCACAATGGCGTGGTGGTGGCGTAGTATTTGGTCCAGTTCCAAGAAGCTATAGCTACAAATTACCTAAAAAAGTTCGTCGTTTAGCAATTAAGTCTGCATTATCAACTAAAGCTCAAGATAACAGCATCGTTGTTCTTGAAGCTCTTTCTTTTGACGCTCCAAAAACAAAAGAAATGGTAGCAGTTCTTAAAAACCTAACAGTAGAACGCAAAGCATTAGTAGTAACTGCTGATCTTAACGAAAATGTTGCACTTTCAGCACGTAATATTCCTGGTGTAACAGTTGTTGCAGCTAATGGTTTAAGCGTATTAGACGTTATGAACCATGATAAGCTTGTAATCACTAAAGACGCAGTTGAAAAAGTAGAGGAGGTGCTTGCATAATGAAAGATCCTCGTGATATTATTAAGCGCCCCGTAATTACAGAACGTTCAACAGACTTAATGGCTGAGAAAAAATATACGTTTGATGTTGATGTAAAAGCTAATAAAACTGAGGTTAAAGATGCTATCGAAAAAATCTTTGACGTAAAAGTTGAAAAAGTAAACATCATGAACTACAAAGGTAAATTCAAGCGTGTAGGTCGCTACAGTGGTCTTACTAACCGTCGTCGTAAAGCGGTAGTAACACTAACTCAAGAGAGCAACGAAATCGAATTCTTCGAAGCTTAAGATTACTAGAGAAGGAGGGAAATTGAGATGGCGATTAAAAAGTATAAACCAACCTCAAATGGTCGTCGTGGTATGTCAGTTTCTGATTTCGCTGAAATTACTACTGACAAACCAGAAAAATCGTTACTTGCACCTGTCAAGAGAAAAGGTGGTCGTAACAACCAAGGTAAATTGACTGTTCGTCACCAAGGTGGTGGGCACAAGCGTCAATACCGTATCATCGATTTTAAACGCGATAAAGATGGAATACCTGGACGCGTTGCTACAATCGAATATGATCCAAACCGTTCAGCTAACATCGCATTAATTCATTATGCTGATGGTGAAAAACGTTACATCCTTGCTCCTAAAAACCTAAAAGTAGGTTTAGAAGTTATGTCAGGTCCTGAAGCTGACATTAAAGTAGGTAACGCGCTTCCTTTAGCTAACATCCCTGTTGGTACAGTAGTACACAACATCGAATTGAAACCTGGTAAAGGTGGACAATTAGTTCGTTCTGCAGGTACATCTGCTCAAGTACTTGGTAAAGAAGGTAAATACGTATTAGTACGTTTAACTTCTGGTGAAGTACGCATGATCCTTGCAACTTGTCGTGCAACTGTAGGTCAAGTTGGTAACGAACAACACGAGTTAATCAACATCGGTAAAGCCGGTCGTTCTCGTTGGTTAGGTATTCGTCCAACTGTACGTGGTTCTGTAATGAACCCTAACGATCACCCACACGGTGGTGGTGAAGGACGTTCTCCAATCGGACGTAAGTCTCCAATGAGTCCATGGGGTAAACCAACACTTGGTTACAAAACTCGTAAGAAGAAAAACAAATCCGATAAATTTATCGTTCGTCGTCGTAAAAAATAACGGGATTGAGCTACGGTTCAAACGAACCGTAGGACAATCACGAAGGGAGGTTCATTTATGGGTCGCAGCTTAAAGAAAGGACCTTTTGTAGATGACCATTTAATCAACAAAATTGAGAAGTTAAACGAAACTGACAGCAAGCAAGTAGTAAAAACTTGGTCTCGTCGTTCAACTATCTTCCCTCAGTTCATTGGTCATACAATTGCTGTATATGACGGTCGTAAACATGTACCAGTTTATGTTACTGAAGACATGGTAGGTCACAAACTTGGTGAATTCGCACCATCTCGTACTTACAAAGGTCACGCAAGTGATGATAAGAAAACAAGACGCTAATATGAGAGGAGGCTTTTAAATGCAAGCTAAAGCTGTCGCGAGAACAGTACGTATTGCTCCTCGTAAAGTTCGTTTAGTTGTAGATTTAATTCGAGGTAAGCAAGTGGGTGAAGCGCTAGCAGTGCTACTTCACACGCCAAAGGCTGCTTCTCCAGTCGTTGAGAAAGTATTAAAATCTGCTATTGCCAATGCAGAACACAATTATGAAATGGACGCTAACAATTTAGTTATTACTGACGCTTTTGTTAACGAAGGTCCAACTTTAAAACGTTTCCGTCCACGCGCTATGGGACGTGCAAGCCAAATTAACAAGCGCACAAGCCACATCACAATCGTGGTATCAGAAAAGAAGGAGGGATAATTCATGGGTCAAAAGGTAAATCCGGTCGGTCTTCGCGTCGGTGTCATCCGTGATTGGGAATCAAGATGGTTCGCTGGCAAAGACTACGCTGACTTATTACATGAAGACTTAAAAGTACGTGAATATATCGCTAAACGTTTAAACGATGCAGCTGTTTCTAAAGTTGAAATCGAACGCGCTGCTAACCGCTTAAACGTAACGATCCACACTGCAAAACCTGGTATGGTAATTGGTAAAGGTGGTACTGAAGTAGAATCACTTCGTAAAGCTCTTAACCAATTAACAGGCAAGCGTGTACACATTAACATCCTTGAAATTAAACGAGCAGATTTAGATGCTAAACTAGTAGCTGAAAACATCGCTCGCCAACTTGAGAACCGTGTATCATTCCGTCGTGCTCAAAAGCAAGCTATCCAACGTAGTATGCGTGCTGGCGCACAAGGTATCAAAACAATGGTATCTGGTCGTTTAGGCGGAGCTGATATTGCTCGTTCTGAATATTACAGTGAAGGTACAGTTCCACTTCATACACTTCGCGCTGATATTGACTATGCTCACGCTGAAGCAGATACTACTTATGGTAAACTTGGTGTGAAAGTATGGATCTATCGTGGAGAGGTTCTTCCTACTAAAAAGAAAACTGAGGAAGGAGGAAAATAATTATGTTATTACCAAAACGCGTTAAATATCGTCGCGAACATCGCGGAAAAATGCGTGGACGCGCTAAAGGTGGTACGGAAGTACATTTCGGTGAATTCGGTTTACAAGCTACTGAAGCTTCTTGGATTACAAACCGTCAAATCGAAGCTGCTCGTATCGCAATGACTCGTTACATGAAACGTGGCGGTAAAGTATGGATTAAAATTTTCCCTTCTAAACCTTATACTGCTAAGCCTCTAGAAGTCCGAATGGGTTCTGGTAAAGGTGCTCCTGAAGGTTGGGTAGCAGTTGTTAAACCTGGAAAAGTAATGTTTGAAATTTCAGGTGTATCTGAAGAGGTTGCACGTGAAGCTTTACGTTTAGCTGCACACAAGCTACCTGTAAAATGTAAGTTTGTAAAACGTGAAGAAATTGGTGGTGATTCTAATGAAAGCTAATGAAATTCGTGACCTTACCACTGCTGAAATTGAACAAAAAGTTAAGGCTTTAAAAGAAGAGTTGTTTAACCTTCGTTTCCAATTAGCGACTGGACAATTAGAGAATACTACTCGTATTCGCGAAGTGCGCAAATCGATCGCTCGTATGAAAACTGTAGTTCGTGAAAGAGAGATTGCTGCTAATAAATAATTAAGTCTGAGAGGAGGCTTTCAGAATGAGTGAACGCAACCAACGTAAAGTTTACACTGGCCGCGTAGTTTCTGACAAAATGGATAAGACTGTTACTGTTCTTGTTGAAACTTACAAAAAGCATTCGCTTTATGGCAAGCGTGTAAAATACTCAAAGAAATTCAAAGCTCACGATGAAAACAATACAGCTCAACTAGGCGATATCGTGAAGATCATGGAAACTCGTCCGTTATCAGCTACTAAACGTTTCCGTCTAGTAGAAGTTGTAGAAAAAGCTGTTATCATCTAATAGTTAAGATAGATCGGATAAGAATGATTCATCCGAAGGGAGGTTTCGTACATGATTCAACAAGAATCTCGTTTAAAAGTTGCAGACAACTCTGGTGCACGTGAGGTACTTACTATTAAAGTACTTGGTGGTTCAGGTCGTAAGACAGCAAACATTGGTGATGTTATCGTTTGTACGGTGAAACAAGCAACACCAGGAGGCGTTGTTAAAAAAGGTGACGTTGTTAAAGCTGTTGTTGTACGTACAAAAAGTGGTGTTCGCCGTACTGACGGTTCTTACATCCGTTTCGACGAAAATGCTTGCGTAATCATCCGTGACGACAAAGGACCACGTGGTACTCGTATCTTCGGACCAGTTGCTCGTGAATTACGTGATAACAACTTCATGAAGATCGTATCATTGGCTCCAGAAGTTATCTAATTGATATATAGAACAAATACAAAATGCCTTTTAAGGAGGTGCGAATAGGATGCATGTTAAAAAGGGCGACAAAGTAGTGGTTATCTCTGGTAAAGACAAAGGTAAGCAAGGTGAAGTACTTGCAGCTTTCCCAAAGAAAGACCGTGTACTTGTTGAAGGCGTGAACGTTGTGAAAAAACACTCTAAACCTTCTCAAGTAAATCCACAAGGTGGAATCGTTAGCCAAGAGGCACCTATCCACGTATCAAACGTAATGCCGTTGGATCCTAAATCTGGTGAGCCAACTCGTGTTGGGTACCAAGTTATCGATGGCAAAAAGGTACGTGTAGCAAAAAAATCTGGTGAAACTTTAGATAAATAATTAATGAAATGTGAAGGGAGGTTTAGTTCACATGAACCGTCTTAAAGAGAAATTTACAAAAGAGATTACTCCTGCTCTAGTTAGCAAGTTTAATTATGAATCTGTAATGCAAGTGCCAAAAATCGACAAGATCGTAATCAACATGGGTATCGGTGATGCTGTTTCTAACTCAAAAGCTTTAGATAACGCTGTTGAAGAACTAGCTGAAATCACTGGTCAAAAACCTGTTGTAACTCGTGCGAAAAAATCTATCGCTGGTTTCCGTCTTCGTGAAGGTATGCCAATCGGTGCGAAAGTTACTTTACGCGGCGAGCGTATGTACGAATTCTTCGATAAATTAGTATCAGTATCACTTCCACGTGTGCGCGATTTCCGTGGTGTATCTAAAAAAGCATTTGATGGTCGTGGAAACTACACGTTAGGTGTTAAAGAACAATTGATCTTCCCAGAGATCGATTATGATAAAGTAACTAAAGTTCGTGGTATGGATATCGTTATTGTTACAACAGCAAACACTGATGAAGAAGCTCGTGAGCTTTTAACTCAGTTCGGTATGCCATTCCAGAAGTAATAACTGCCAACGTTAAGCAGAGGAGGCGAAAATGTGGCTAAAAAATCAATGATTGCGAAGCAAAAACGCCAGCAAAAATTCCAAGTACAAGAGTATACACGTTGCGAACGTTGTGGACGTCCACACTCAGTACTACGTAAATTCAAGCTTTGCCGTATTTGTTTCCGTGAGCTTGCTTATAAAGGTCAAATTCCTGGTGTTAAAAAAGCTAGTTGGTAAAACCCAAGTTTGGGAAGGAGGTAAATTAATATGGTAATGACTGATCCTATTGCAGATTTACTAACTCGTATCCGCAATGCGAACATGGTTCGTCATGAGAAAATTGAAGTTCCTGCTTCTAACATTAAGAAGCAAATTGCAGAAATCCTTAAGCGTGAGGGTTTCGTACGTGATGTAGAATACATCGAAGACAACAAACAAGGTATTATCCGTATCTTCTTAAAATACGGTTCAAATAACGAACGTGTAATTACAGGCTTAAAACGTATCAGTAAACCTGGTCTACGTGTTTATGCAAAAACTAACGAAGTACCACGTGTACTTAACGGTTTAGGTATCGCAATCGTTTCTACTTCTCAAGGTGTTTTAACTGACAAAGAAGCTCGTCAAAAGCAAACTGGTGGAGAAGTATTAGCGTACGTTTGGTAATAAGTTTTAAATGTGAATGGAGGTGTAACTATGTCACGTGTTGGTAAAAAGCCTTTAGAACTTCCAGCAGGTGTTACAGTTACGAACGAGAGCAACACTGTAACTGTAAAAGGACCAAAGGGTGAATTAACTCGTACATTCCACCCTGAAATCGAAATTAAAGTTGAAGACAACGTATTAGTTGTTAATCGTCCTAGTGACAATAAAGAGCACCGCGCTCTTCATGGAACTACTCGTAGCCTTTTAGGTAACATGGTTGAAGGTGTTACTAAAGGATTCGAACGTGGTTTAGAATTAGTCGGTGTAGGTTACCGTGCACAAAAATCTGGTAGCAAATTAGTATTGAGCGTTGGATACTCTCACCCAGTTGAGATTACTCCTGAAACAGGAATCGAAATCGAAGTTCCTTCTCAAACTAAGATCGTTATTAAAGGTATTGATAAAGAACGCGTAGGTGCATTAGCTGCAAATATTCGTGACGTTCGTCCACCAGAGCCTTACAAAGGTAAAGGTATTCGTTACGAAGGCGAATATGTACGTCGTAAAGAAGGTAAAACTGCTAAGAAGTAATGCCGGTTAGGTAAAAGAAAGGAGTGCCCGAAATGATCACGAAGCTTGATAAAAACAAAGTTCGTAAAAAAAGACATGCTCGTGTTCGTGCGAAGTTATCTGGAACTGCAACTCGTCCGCGTTTAAACGTGTTCCGTTCTAATCAACATATTTACGCACAAGTTATCGACGATTTAAATTCAGTAACAATCGCAAGTGCTTCAACGTTAGATAAAGACCTGACTTTAGAAAGCACTGGTAACACTGAAGCTGCTATCAAAGTTGGCGAATTAGTCGCTAAACGCGCAGTAGAAAAAGGTGTAAACGAAGTAGTATTCGACCGTGGCGGTTATTTATATCATGGCCGTGTTAAAGCATTAGCTGACGCTGCTCGTGAAGCTGGATTACAATTCTAATTGTAAAAGGAGGGAAAATCATGCGTCGTATTGATCCAAATAAATTAGAGCTTGAAGAACGTGTTGTTACCGTTAACCGCGTAGCTAAAGTTGTGAAAGGTGGACGTCGTTTCCGCTTCGCTGCATTAGTTGTAGTTGGTGACAAAAACGGTCACGTTGGATTCGGTACTGGTAAAGCACAAGAGGTACCAGATGCAATCCGTAAAGCAATTGAAGATGCGAAGAAAAACTTAATTACTGTACCTATGGTTGGTACAACTATTCCACACGAAATCCTTGGACAATTTGGTGCAGGTCAAATTTTCTTAAAACCTGCTTCTGAAGGTACAGGAGTTATCGCTGGTGGCCCAGTTCGTGCGGTACTAGAATTGGGTGGAGTAAGTGATATTCTATCTAAATCTTTAGGTTCAAACACTCCAATCAACATGGTACGTGCAACTCTTAACGGTTTAGCTAACCTAAAACGTGCTGAAGATGTTGCAAAACTACGTGGCAAGACTGTAGAAGAACTGTTAGGATAAGGGAGGGATATGGAATGGCAAACAAACTAGCAATTACCCTTACTCGTAGCGTAATTGGTCGTCCAGAAGATCAACGTGTAACTGTTCGTACACTTGGCCTACGTAAGTTAAATCAAACTGTCGTTCAAGACGATAATCCTGCAATTCGCGGAATGATTAACAAAGTAGCTCACCTTGTTACAGTAAAAGAGCAATAAGTATAAATTGTCACTCTAAGGAGGTGCTCCGGAATGAAACTTCATGAATTGAAACCAGCTGAAGGTTCACGTAAAGTACGTAACCGTGTAGGTCGTGGTACTGGTTCAGGTAACGGAAAGACTTCAGGTAAAGGTCACAAAGGGCAAAACGCTCGCTCTGGCGGTGGCGTAAGACCTGGCTTCGAAGGTGGTCAAACTCCTTTATTCCGTCGTCTTCCAAAACGTGGGTTCACTAATATCAATCGCAAAGAATACGCGATTGTTAATTTAGAAGCTCTTAACCGTTTTGAAGATGGAACTGAAGTAACACCAGAATTATTAATCGAAACTGGTTTAGTAAGCAAAGCAAAAGCTGGCGTTAAAGTACTAGGAAACGGTACATTAAACTCTAAGCTAACTGTTAAAGCTGCTAAATTCTCTTCAACTGCTAAAGAAGCTATCGAAGCTGCTGGCGGTACAGTTGAGGTGATCTAATGTTTCAAACAATCTCCAATTTAATGCGCGTGCGTGAAATAAGACAAAAAATCTTTTTCACTTTGTTAATGTTAATTGTCTTCCGAATTGGTACATTTATTCCTGTACCAAGTGTTAATACGGATGTACTAAAATTGCAAGATGGGTTAAATGTATTCGGAGTTCTGAATACATTTGGCGGCGGCGCGTTAAAAAACTTTTCCATTCTTGCTATGGGCATTATGCCTTATATTACAGCATCCATCATCGTCCAATTATTGCAGATGGATGTTGTACCTAAGTTTACAGAATGGTCAAAGCAGGGAGATGTTGGGCGCCGTAAATTAGCTCAAGTAACTCGTTATGGAACAATTGTGCTTGGATTTATCCAGGCTTTAGGTATGTCTATAGGATTCAACAATATTTCGGGCGGACAATTGATCGCTAATCCAGGAATTTCTACGTATCTTCTAATTGCTACAGTGTTAACGGCAGGTACTGCCTTCTTAATGTGGTTAGGAGAACAGATTACTGCAAAAGGCGTAGGTAATGGTATTTCTATCATTATCTTTGCTGGGATTGCAGCTGGTATTCCGACAACATTAAATCAAATTTATGCACAGCAATTTGAAGACGTTGGGGATCAATTATTCATTCGTATCGTAACGGTAGTTTTAATTGCGATTGCAGTTTTAGCTATTATTGTTGGGGTTATTTACTTCCAACAAGCGCTACGAAAAATTCCTATTCAATATGCAAAGGGTTCAGCTGGTCGTAATCCTGTTGGAGGTCAATCCACTCATTTACCGTTAAAAGTAAATGCTGCTGGGGTTATTCCTGTTATCTTTGCAGTTTCATTTATTATCACACCACCAACAATTGCATCATTTTTCGGTCCAAATGATGTAACGACGTGGATTCAGAATACATTTGACTATACTAAGCCAATTGGTATGATAGTGTATGTAGCGTTAATCATTGCTTTTTGTTACTTCTATACATTTGTTCAAGTTAACCCTGAACAAGTAGCAGAGAACTTGAAAAAGCAAGGTGGCTACATCCCAGGCATTCGTCCTGGTAAAAGCACACAAGCTTATTTAACGAAAGTGTTATATCGTCTGACATTAATCGGTTCGATATTCCTTGCGTTAATTGCTGTGTTGCCGGTTCTGTTCATCAAAATTGCAAACCTACCCTCATCTGCTCAGATCGGCGGTACTAGTTTGTTAATTGTTGTCGGTGTAGCTCTTGAGACAATGAAACAGCTTGAGAGTCAATTAGTGAAACGCCATTATAAGGGATTTATTAAGTAAAGCTGTTTAGTGGGAGGCAGGCTGCTTTCCCATTAAACGGATAAGATACTGAGGGGGAAGCAAGAAATGAATTTAGTGTTAATGGGCCTTCCTGGTGCTGGGAAAGGTACTCAAGCAGAAAAAATCGTTGAGCATTACGATATCCCTCATATCTCAACAGGAGATATGTTCCGAGCTGCAATTAAAGAAGGAACGCAACTAGGTTTAAAAGCTAAATCATTTATGGACCAAGGTAACCTTGTTCCTGATGAAGTAACAATTGGAATTGTGCGCGAGCGTTTAAACAAACAAGATTGTGAAAACGGCTTTTTACTTGATGGCTTCCCGAGAACAGTAGCCCAAGCAGAAGCTCTTGAAACAATTACAAAAGAACTAAACAAGCAAATTGATTATGTGATTAATATTGATGTAGATCAAAGCATTTTAATGGAGCGTCTTACTGGACGCCGCATTTGTAAAGATTGCGGAGCTACTTACCACTTAGTATTCAATCCTCCTGCGAAAGAAGGAGTTTGTGACAAATGTGGCGGAGAGCTTTATCAACGTGCAGATGACAATGCTGAGACGGTTTCAACTAGACTTTCAGTTAATGTTAAACAATCTCAACCTCTACTTGATTTCTATCAAGAAAAAGGTTATCTACGCAATATTAATGGTAATCAAGATATTAACATTGTGTTTGAGGATGTTCGTCAATTACTTGCTGGGGTTAAGCAATGATCATTTGCAAGACACCAGAGGAAATTGAGGTCATGCGTGAAGCTGGACGAATCGTGGCTTTAACTCATCAAGAGTTGAAAAAACATATCGTTCCAGGTATTACGACTATAGAATTGGATGCAATTGCTGAAAATTTTATTCGTCAACATGATGCAATTCCGTCTTTTAAAGGGTATAATGGTTTTCGCGGCAGTGTATGTGCTTCTGTGAATGAAGAATTAGTTCATGGTATTCCGGGAGAACGCAAGCTTAATGAAGGGGATATCATCAGTTTAGACATCGGAGCTAAATTCGGTGGCTATCACGGTGACTCAGCTTGGACATACGGAGTAGGAAAGATTTCATTAGAAAATCAAGAGCTGCTTGATGTGACTGAGCAATCTCTCTACAAAGGATTAGCAGAAGCGAAGCCGGGTGAGCGTTTGTCGAATATTTCACATGCTATTCAACAGTACGCAGAATCACGTAACTTTTCGATTGTAAGAGAATATGTTGGCCATGGTGTCGGCAAAGACTTACATGAAGATCCGCAAGTACCTCATTATGGTCCACCGAATAAAGGACCGCGTCTACGTCCAGGCATGGTATTGGCAGTTGAGCCAATGGTGAATGCTGGTATGCGATATGTAAAAACATTACCTGATAACTGGACAGTTGTGACAGTGGATGGTAAAATGTGTGCGCACTTCGAACATACTATTGCAATTACTGAGACGGGATATGAAATTCTGACAGCATTGTAATGTTAAAGGATGTTATCTCTATCCATTCCTCGCTAGATGCACTGGACAGTAAACAGTAATTATCTAAATTCACGATGATCGTTTTTCGTCTGAATTGCTGTTAAAATGGTAAAGATGTATATTAGCGTCAATCATCTTGAATTTAATGATTACGATCTCCGGATGTTCAGAACAGGTTCTTTTTAAGTCGTTTAATGATAGCTTGTTACTGTTTCAAAGAAAGGAGAGCACTTTAATGGCAAAAGACGATGTAATTGAAGTTGAAGGTACAGTTGCTGAGACTTTACCTAACGCTATGTTCAAGGTAGAATTAGAAAATGGTCATACAGTACTTGCTCACGTATCAGGAAAAATTCGCATGCATTTCATTCGAATCTTACCTGGTGATAAAGTAACTGTAGAATTGTCACCATACGATTTAACTCGCGGTAGAATTACGTACCGTTTCAAATAAAACCTATGCACTCCGTACTATCAAGGAGGTATGAAACATGAAAGTCAGACCATCAGTTAAACCAATCTGCGAAAAATGTAAAGTTATCCGTAGAAAAGGTAAAGTAATGGTAATTTGTGAAAACCCTAAGCATAAACAAAAACAAGGTTAATCAATAAGGAGGTGCACTATTCATATGGCACGTATTGCTGGTGTTGATATTCCTCGTGACAAGCGTGTAGTAATTTCATTAACATACATTTTCGGTATTGGTCGTCCAACTGCTGAAAAAGTTCTAGCTGAAGCTGGAGTTTCTGAAGATACTCGCGTTCGTGACTTAACAGAAGAAGAATTAGGTAAAATTCGTGATATTTTAGATAGCTATAAAGTAGAAGGCGATCTTCGTCGTGAAGTTTCTTTAAACATCAAACGTTTAATTGAGATTGGTTCATACCGTGGTATCCGCCACCGTCGTAGTTTACCAGTTCGTGGTCAAAACAGTAAAAACAATGCTCGTACACGTAAAGGCCCACGCCGTACTGTAGCGAACAAGAAGAAATAATTAGTAAGGGAGGTCATTAACAGATGGCACGTAAAACTAATACACGTAAACGTCGCGTGAAAAAGAATATTGAAGCTGGTGTAGCTCATATTCGCTCAACGTTTAACAACACTATTGTAACAATTACAGATGTTCACGGTAATGCGATTGCTTGGTCTAGTGCAGGCGCACTTGGCTTCAGAGGTTCTCGTAAATCCACTCCATTTGCTGCGCAAATGGCTGCTGAAGCTGCTGCAAAAGTTTCTATGGATAACGGAATGAAAACTCTTGAAGTTACAGTTAAAGGCCCTGGTGCTGGTCGTGAAGCAGCTATCCGTGCTCTTCAAGCTGCAGGTTTAGAAGTAACAGCTATTAGAGATGTTACTCCTGTACCTCACAACGGATGCCGCCCACCAAAACGTCGTCGTGTATAATTAATATGTATAGATTCTATTTCGTTGTCTATAATGATGATGGTGTAGAATTTATTCATGCAACGAAATGTTTTCCATTTGTTGTGCACATTCGGGAACTGTCTAATAGGGAATTTCGGTTAGGCATTTGAGAAATCAGCCGTCTAGCCGAGGTTTCGACGTTTTGAAGGAGGGTTTATATTGATAGAGATTGAAAAGCCAAAAATCGAAACGGTAGAAATCAGCGATGATAGAAAGTACGGTAAATTCGTCGTCGAACCACTTGAGCGTGGATATGGTACTACTTTGGGTAACTCCTTACGTCGTATCCTATTATCCTCACTCCCTGGTGCAGCTGTAACATCTATTCAAATTGAAGGTGTATTACATGAATTTTCAACAGTTCCTGGAGTTGTTGAAGATGTAACAAACATCATTTTAAACGTTAAAAAGTTAGCGTTAAAGATTTACTCTGATGAAGAGAAAACACTTGAGATCGATGTTAAAGGTCCTGGTACAGTAACGGCTGCTGACATTCAAGCAGACAGTGATATCGAAGTTCTAAATCCGGATCTTCATATTGCAACACTTGAGTCAGATGCTCATTTCCGTATGAGACTTACTGCTCGCACAGGTCGAGGTTATAATCCTGCCGATGCTAACAAGCGTGAAGACCAACCAATTGGTGTACTTCCAATTGACTCAATCTATACGCCTGTTACTCGCGTATCGTATTATGTAGAAAATACTCGTGTTGGTCAAATGACAAATTACGATAAGTTAACGTTGGATGTTTGGACTGACGGTAGCATCGAGCCAGAAAAAGCTGTTGCTTTAGGTGCAAAGATTCTAACGGAACACTTAAATATCTTCGTTAACTTAACAGATGAAGCTCAAAAAGCAGAGATCATGGTAGAAAAAGAAGAAGACCAGAAAGAAAAAGTTCTAGAGATGACGATCGAGGAACTGGATTTATCTGTTCGTTCTTACAACTGCTTAAAACGAGCAGGCATCAATACTGTACAAGAGCTTGCTAATAAAACAGAAGAAGATATGATGAAAGTTCGTAACTTAGGCCGTAAATCTTTAGAAGAAGTTAAAGCTAAACTTGAAGAATTAGGTTTGGGTCTACGTAAGGACGACTGATTATATCTACCTGTTTAACTACTTAACAAAGGAGGGGACCTCACATGTCTTACCGTAAATTAGGTCGTACAAGCGCACAACGCAAGGCGCTTCTTCGTGATTTAACAACTGATTTAATCATCAGTGAACGCATTGAGACAACTGAAGCTCGTGCAAAAGAATTACGTTCAACTGTTGAAAAAATGATTACTTTAGGTAAACGTGGAGATCTACACGCTCGTCGTCAAGCTGCATCTTACATCCGTAATGAAGTAGCTAACGAGGAAGCTGGTCAAAGCGCTTTACAAAAACTATTCAGCGATATCGCTACTCGCTACGAAGATCGCCAAGGCGGTTACACTCGTATCTTAAAAGTTGGACCTCGCCGTGGTGACGGTGCTCCAATGGTTATCATTGAATTAGTTTAATATTTTTAATACAGATAGAAAAGGGCGAGACAGTGTGTAACTAGTCGTTGCCCTTTTTTTATACCTTAAACCGGGTAAATAGCGTAAAAAACCAATGTAGGCAATGCTGCAATAGAAAAAGCTGAGAGGAAGATAGCGTTGAAAGAAATGTCTTTAGAGGTAAAAGATTTATGCTTTCGATACGATCCTGAAGCAGACCTAACATTAGATCACCTTTCTCTCTCTGCTTATAAAGGTGAATGGTTAGCGATAGCTGGACATAATGGATCTGGTAAATCGACGCTGGCACGAATTCTAAACGGCCTTTTGCTACCTGAAAAAGGAACGGTTCGAGTGGGCGATACTCTTTTATCTGAAGAAACAATATGGGATGTGCGCAAGCAGATTGGAATGGTGTTTCAAAACCCAGATAATCAATTTGTTGGCTCAACCGTTCAAGATGATATTGCGTTTGGGCTTGAAAACAACGGGATTCCATTTGAGATTATGGAAAAACGTATACCTGAAGCAATCGAAATGGTCAATATGAGTGCTTTTCTGGATCAAGAGCCTCATCAGCTATCAGGTGGACAAAAACAGCGTGTGGCCATTGCGGGTATAATTGCCGTACAGCCATCTGTTATCATTCTAGATGAAGCAACATCTATGTTAGATCCTATTGGACGAACTGAAGTACTTGAAACTGTTAGAAAATTAAAAGAAGAAAAACAACTGACGGTTATTTCAATTACCCACGATTTAGATGAAGTAGCAATGGCTGACAGAGTCGTTGTGATGAACAAAGGGAAGATCTATGCAACAGGTACTCCACGCGAAGTATTTGCATTAGGTTCCAAGTTAACGGATATTGGACTAGACTTGCCGTTTTCCGTTAAACTAAGCCATCGTTTTGCTTCCGTAGGAATTCCTTTATCAAAAATTCATTTAACAGATGAGGACTTGGTGGACGAACTATGGACATTATATTCAAAGAAGTAGAGCATCGTTATCAAGTTAATACACCATTTGAACGAATTGCTCTACATGACTTAAATTTAAGCATTCAATCAGGTACATTTTTGGCTGTTATTGGCCATACTGGTTCTGGGAAATCAACAATCATACAGCATCTGAATGCTTTATTGAAGCCAACTGCTGGTGAAATTCAAATCGGTGAGCGCACCATTAAAGCCAATCGAAAAGAAAAGAATTTAAAAGCTATTCGTCAGCAAGTAGGCGTGGTGTTTCAATTTCCAGAACATCAGCTTTTTGAAGAAACGGTGGAAAAAGATATAGCTTTTGGACCAATGAATTATGGCGTTTTGGAAGAAGAAGCAAAGCAAAAAGCACGAGAGCTTATCAAGTTAGTGGGGTTGCCAGAAGACATTCTCACCAGATCTCCTTTTGATTTGAGTGGTGGACAAATGCGTCGTGTAGCGATAGCAGGTATTCTAGCGATGAATCCTAATGTGCTAATTTTAGATGAGCCAACTGCTGGATTGGACCCTAGAGGCCGTCAAGAAATTATGAATATGATTTATCGTCTTCATAAAGAAAAAGGCTTGACGACGATTCTCGTGACTCACAGCATGGAAGATGCAGCTATGTACGCTGATGAGCTAATTGTAATGAATAAAGGAACGATTGCGATGAAAGGGTCACCTAGAGAAGTTTTCGGTCAGCATACGCAGCTAAAAGAATATGGATTGGATGTTCCAGAATCGCTTCGCTTTATGCTGAAGCTGCAAGAGAAATTTCAGCTTGAAGCATCGGATACGGTTATTACCTTTTCTGAAGTGGTAGAGAAAGTGCAGCACCTTATGCAGCAAGGTGAACGAATATGATGAACTCAATCATTATTGGTAAGTATGTCCCGGGTCATTCTGTTGTCCATCGAATGGATCCTCGGGCCAAGCTGCTTCTCGTATTTGCGTATGTATTAATTGTGTTTTTAGCAAATAACCCTATCGGCTATGCTTTTTTAGGTGTGTATACCCTTGTGATAGTGGCCATGAGTAAAGTGCCCGTTTCCTTTATTTTAAGAGGGTTAAAGCCCGTTCTATTTATTATTATCATTACGTTTCTTTTGCACATTTTTATGACGAAGGAAGGTCCTCTTTTGTTTGAATGGGGATGGTTTTCTGTCTATAAAGGCGGCCTTATTCAAGGTGTTTTAATTTCCTTGCGCTTCTTGTTCTTAATTTTAATTACGACGATGCTAACGTTAACGACTACGCCCATTGAAGTAACAGATGGAATGGAAAGCTTGTTGAATCCATTTAAAAAGCTCAAGCTTCCTGTTCATGAATTAGCTTTAATGATGTCCATTTCTCTTCGCTTTATTCCTACATTGATGGAAGAGACAGATAAAATTATTAAAGCGCAGACAGCACGAGGAGTGGACTTTAGCAGCGGTCCCGTTACGGATCGGTTGAAAGCTGTCGTTCCTTTGCTTGTTCCTTTATTTATAGGTTCATTTAAGCGTGCTGAAGAGCTAGCTATTGCCATGGAGGCAAGAGGATATAAAGGCGGAGAAGGGCGTACAAAGTATCGTCAATTAAAATGGGGAAGCATAGATACAATTATGCTTTTACTTCTGCTGGCAGTAGCAGTTGTTTTAGTGCTGATTAGAACGTAAAGATTGTTTGGTGAAAAGATGAAACGTTTAAAATGTATAGTTGCATACGACGGCACACACTTTTCAGGTTATCAAGTTCAGCCCAATAAGCGAACAGTTCAACTGGAGATTGAAGCCGTTTTAGAGAAAATGCATAACAAAAAAGTTCCGATTTACGCCTCTGGACGAACGGACACAAATGTTCATGCACAGGGGCAAGTCATTCATTTTGACACAAACCTAAATATTCCATGTGATAAGTGGAAAAAAGCATTGAATTCAATGCTACCAGATGATATTGTAATGAAGAATGTATGTGAAGTTGATGCACATTTTCACGCCCGGTATGACGTTACTTCAAAAGAGTATCGCTATCATATTTTGCGCGGCGAAGATCGAAATCCTTTCACTCGTTCTTATGCATACCATTACCCTTATCCATTAGACTACTCAAAAATGAAAAAAGCCATCACATATTTACTCGGTACACACGACTTTACAAGCTTTTGTTCAGCGAGGACAGAAGTGGAAGATAAGATTCGTACGATTTACAAGATTGATATGTATGAAGAGAATAGTCAGCTTGTGTTTAGATTCGTTGGAAGTGGCTTTCTTTATAATATGGTTCGTATTCTTGTTGGAACGCTTTTAGAAGTAGGACAAGGCCGTATTGAACCAGATGCTATAAAAGATATTCTAGAAAGCAAATCACGTCCTCGTGCAGGGAAAACTGCGCCTTCGCAAGGACTATATTTATGGCGCGTTTTCTATGACAACTAAACCTGGTGTAACATTTTCTTGACATTAGTAGCTTAAAGATATAATATATCATATGGTATGTATTTTAACCCCACGGTTAGCCCCGGAAATTAATCGTGTTGAAATAGAAGGTTGAAATAATTTTATAATTGATGATGAAAATTAGGAGGGAAACTCATGCGTACAACTTTCATGGCGAAAGCAAACGAAGTAGAGCGTAAATGGTATGTTGTCGATGCTGAAGGTAAAACTTTAGGTCGTTTAGCAAGTGAAGTAGCATCAATCTTACGCGGTAAACATAAACCAACTTTTACACCACATGTTGATACTGGTGATCACGTGATCCTTATCAATGCGTCAAAAATCGAATTAACAGGTAAAAAATTAACTGATAAAATTTATTACCGTCACAGCATGCACCCAGGTGGTTTGAAACAACGTACAGCATTAGAAATGCGTACTAACTACTCTGAGAAAATGCTTGAATTAGGAATCAAAGGCATGCTTCCAAAAGGTAGCCTAGGCCGTCAAATGTTCAAAAAATTACATGTGTATGCTGGTGAAACACATCCACATGAAGCACAAAAACCAGAAGTTTACGAACTTCGCGGATAATTAATAAGAGGAGGTTATTATCTTGGCACAGGTACAATATTACGGAACTGGTCGTCGTAAAAGCTCTGTTGCTCGTGTACGTTTAGTACCAGGTAACGGTCGCGTAACAATCAACGGTCGTGAAATCGAAGAATACATTCCATTTGCTGCACTACGTGAAGTAGTAAAACAACCACTTGCTTTAACTGAAACTGTAGGTAACTATGACGTATTTGTAAACGTTAATGGTGGAGGTTATGCAGGTCAAGCTGGCGCTATTCGTCACGGAATCTCTCGTGCTTTATTAGAAGCAGACCCTGAATACCGTGGAACATTAAAACGTGCTGGTCTATTAACTCGTGACGCTCGTGCGAAAGAACGTAAAAAATACGGTCTTAAAGGCGCTCGTCGTGCACCACAATTCTCAAAACGTTAATTTTATATTACGTTTCAAGCCTTGGTCTTTGGACCAAGGCTTTTTTTATTTGTTGTTTGCGTATGAGACGAAGGCTTGTGCAGACAATATGTAAAAAAGGGAGGTGTTATCGTGAACGAGGTTACATATTTAAAAGAAAAACGTTATGAAAAAGAAATGAAATATGAACGCAAAGTCCTAAGGGAACTATCGTTTGATTTGCTTCAAGAGAGGCTGCGCCGTTATTTTCATCCAATGTTTCAGTGGAATATGCTAGGAGACGAACATGTGGAGGAGTACTGTCTTGACATTGCTATCGAATCATTTTTATTAGGTGCCCGGGTGAGTAAACGTGGTAAAGGCTACGAAGATGTTCAGAAGCACAGTAAGCAAGAAGAGTCTCTTTTAATTGATACATTGTACGGAGCCGTCAGCATGTCTGTAACAGATCTTTATCAAGATGGTCTGTATTATTTGTGTCAAGGATATGTGCAAGACTGGTGGAAAGAAGGTTATCGAACCGCAGAAAAAAGACGCCGTTTACGTTTGCATTAAAAAGTACTCATAATTCCCGTTCTTGTCCCATATAGAAATAAATAGGTGAGGCAAGAAGGGAAGGGATAAAATGTCTAAAGTAAAAATAATGAGCACAATTATAGCGCTTCTCGTTCTTTTTGTCATTGTACAATATCAAATAGATCATAGAACATCATCCGGTTCGCTTTCACTTCCTCTTAGCGGGAAAGTTATTGTACTAGATCCTGGACATGGCGGTGTTGATGGAGGAGCGGTAGGAGAGGATGAGGTGCTTGAAAAAGAAATAACTCTTAAAATTTCGTTAATGCTTCGAGACTATCTGCAAGAGCAAGGGGCACTTGTTATTATGACGAGAGAAAAAGACGAAGACCTAGCGGCCAAAGATACAAGAGGATACAGTCGCAGAAAAGTAGAAGACTTAAAAAATCGCTTAACGATGATTAATAAATCCAACGCTGATTTGTACTTAAGTATTCACTTGAATGCTATTCCATCCTCTGCGTGGAGAGGGGCTCAAACTTTCTATTACGGATCCCTAAAAGAAAACGAGCAAGTGGCCAAACTCATTCAACAAGAGCTAAGAAATAATCTGGACAATACGACCCGTGAAGCAAAAGCTATTCAAACTCTTTACCTTCTTAAGCATTCTAAGCCACCCGGTGCTTTGGTTGAAGTAGGATTCTTGTCAAATCCTACAGAACGTAAAATGCTTCAATCGAAACGCTATCAAAAAAAGTTAGCTGAATCCATTTATGAAGGAGTCAGCCGGTATTTTACTGGAGAAAAGCCTAAATAAAAAGCATAGCACCCTTCTATTCAGAAAAATCTAATATGTATGATATACTTGATAGTATAAATAAATAGATTTTAACATGGTGGTGGGAGTATGCTAACGGAAAAGCAAGTAAAAGAAGTAGTAGGGGAAATTACAGATCCATTTTTAAATAAAAAACTATCAGAAACAGATGCGATTAAAGAAATAACAATCAAAGCTGAAAAAAAGCATATAAGCCTGAAGATTGCTGTTGCAAAAACAGGTACGAGTGAACAGTTGAGCCTGCAAGGCACAATTGTAGAAGAATTAAAAAAAGCAGGTGTACAGTCGGTTGGACTGCGATTTGTTGAGTTTACGCCTGAGGAACTTCAGCAGTACCGCGCTGAGCAGCCGAATACTGGCAACTTACTAACTAGTCCGAATGCACCTGAATTTATTGCTATTGCCAGCGGTAAAGGAGGCGTTGGTAAATCAACAGTCTCTGTTAACTTAGCCGTTTCTCTAGCTCGTTTAGGAAAAAAAGTTGGTTTAATTGATGCTGACATTTATGGATTCAGCGTCCCAGACATGATGGGAATCACACAACGTCCTGTAGTAGAAGGTGAAAAGATTATTCCAGTTGATCGTTTCGGAGTAAAAGTTATTTCCATGGGCTTCTTTGTAGAAGATAATTCACCTGTTATCTGGCGAGGACCTATGCTCGGAAAAATGTTGACGAGCTTCTTTACAGAAGTTGAATGGGGAGAATTAGATTATCTTTTACTAGACTTACCTCCAGGAACAGGTGATGTCGCATTAGACGTTCACTCCATGCTTCCTGCTTGTAAAGAAGTGATTATTACAACACCACATCCTACAGCGGCATTTGTTGCAGCTAGAGCGGGTGCTATGGCTTTGAAAACCGATCATGAGGTCATTGGAGTTGTAGAAAATATGGCTTACTTTGAAAGCCAGCTAACAGGGGAAAAAGAGTATGTATTTGGTAAAGGCGGGGGTCCGAAACTGGCTGAGGAACTTCAGACAGAGCTGTTAGGACAGCTTCCGTTAAGTCAGCCTGATTGGAATGAAGAAGATTTTGCACCTTCCATTTACGACGAATCGCATCGTTTAGGTCAAATATATGGAGAGATTGCAAGCAAGATTGCATTTATTTGCGAAAATGAAAAAGCAGCAACAGGAAAATAATAAAAAGCACGCGCTGTTCGAGCGCGTGCTTTTTATTATTATACAGAGAGTTCAATCTGCGTCTTTTTTAAATCAAATGCGAGGTTTTGTTTTAAGAGAGCTAAAAATGTTTTTCCAGCTGTACTTACGGTGTGAGACTGGTGCTTTAAAATGCCGATTGCAGGCCCCTCATGTAAGTCATGAATCGTTTTAACCACCACTTGATCCGGCGGAAGAGTTGCGCTTATTTGTGGAACAACGGCTATTCCTAAGTTTTCTTTTACAAAATGCTGAAGTGTGCTAATAGTGCCTAACTGGACTTTAGCAGGCAACTGTCCTGTTCGTTCAAAGATTAGCTGGGCAATTTTCTTTTGAACGGAAGATTGCCCAGCTGTAATCAGCGTTTCGTGTATTAAATCTTTTGCAAAGATTGTTTTTCTTTTTGTTAGCGCATGATTGAATGGTAGTAGCAGCACAAGTTTTTCTGTTAGCAATGCCTCAAACTCTATATCTCTGAACGATTCTGATACAGTGCCAATCGCGAAATCAATTTCTTGATTGCGTATATGTTGATGAAGGTGCTTTTCGTCTGCAACGAGTAAGCTAATTTCTGTGTTGGGATATCTTTTTTTAAATAATGAGAGAATGGAAGGCAGTCGACTGCTTGCTGTAGGCTCTGCAGCACCTATACGGATCGTGCCAGCTTCGCCTGTTGAATAATCCTTTAAGGTATTATTTAGATATTCATATTCCTTTAGTAAAATATTTGCCCGTTCGTAAAAGATTTTACCTGCTTCAGTAAGTTTAATGCTTTTTCCTCGTTCTAAAAGCTTAAATCCTAGTTCGGATTCTAACTTTTGAATGTGCAGTGTAATGGTAGGCTGAGAGTACTTTAAATATTCAGCGGCTAATTGAAAGCTTCCTAAACGAACAATGGTTTGAAACGTTTTAATAACGCGAAATTCCATCGAATTCCCTCCTTTTGCTATAAAACGATTGTGTTAATTTCTAATATTTTACCATAAAGCTAAGAATTAAAGTTTACAATTCCAATAAAAATACTAAGTATTAAAAAATATAAAGAAGTCATTTAGGTTTTTTAATAAAAATAAATGACATAATTAAATACGCATCTCATGTGAGATGCGTATTTAATCACTGCTGTTGCTGTTCTCCGCCTGAGTCAGATCCAGCGGAAGAAGAACCACCATCGTCGCTGCTTTGTTTTTGTCCACCTTGTGTTTCTTCAGCGGCTTTCAAAAGAATGTCTTGAATTTTAGATTGATAAAGAGGGCTATCAAACGTTTCGGTCATAATCTTTTGTAAATAAGTGCGATATTCTTTACTCTTTAAAACAGTCAGTACTTCTTTTTCCATAGCCGGATCCTTTAAAACATCTTGAAGCATTCCTTGATATTCAGGATCTTTCATTAGTTGTTTGATGACCGTCTTATTTTCTTTTTCCAAACTTTTAGCAAAGCTTTCAGCAAACTTCGGATCATCCATGGCTTTTTTCCAAAATTCCACGCCCTTATCTGATACTAGGGTTTGAGAAATTGTATCTTTTATCGCGTTTTGATCCATTAAAATATCTTGTCTAACAGAAGGGTCTTTCATAATTGCCTCGACTGCTTTTTTTCCTTCATCTGTTTTTAAAATATCAACAACCATTTTCTTTGTTTGATCATAATCCATACCATTGTTCTCTTCATCTTGCGGTGCACAGGCTGTAGCTAAAAGCATACACATTCCTATATAAATGAGGAGCATGAGTCGCTTTTTCATAGTAATGAGCTCCTT
>NZ_JBSGKN010000001.1:4405000-4485000 GCF_058323215.1 Priestia sp. USM5 | reverse complement strand
AAAGGATGTGGAGTTGCTTAGACAACCAGGATGTTGGCTTAGAAGCAGCCACCATTTAAAGAGTGCGTAATAGCTCACTGGTCGAGTGACTCTGCGCCGAAAATGTACCGGGGCTAAACGTATCACCGAAGCTGTGGATTGACATCTTTGATGTCAGTGGTAGGAGAGCGTTCTAAGTGCAGCGAAGTCAGACCGTAAGGACTGGTGGAGCGCTTAGAAGTGAGAATGCCGGTATGAGTAGCGAAAGACAAGTGAGAATCTTGTCCACCGAATGCCTAAGGTTTCCTGAGGAAGGCTCGTCCGCTCAGGGTTAGTCGGGACCTAAGCCGAGGCTGAAAAGCGTAGGCGATGGCCAACAGGTTGATATTCCTGTACCACCTCCCCGCCGTTTGAGTAATGGGGGGACGCAGTAGGATAGGGTAAGCGCGCTGCTGGATATGCGCGTTCAAGCAGTTAGGCTGATGAGTAGGCAAATCCGCTCATCATGAAAGCTGAGCTGTGATGACGAGGGAATTATAGTACCGAAGTTCCTGATTCCACACTGCCAAGAAAAGCCTCTAGCGAGGCGGGAGGTGCCCGTACCGCAAACCGACACAGGTAGGCGAGGAGAGAATCCTAAGGTGATCGAGAGAACTCTCGTTAAGGAACTCGGCAAAATGACCCCGTAACTTCGGGAGAAGGGGTGCTCTGGTAGGGTGTATAGCCCGAGAGAGCCGCAGTGAATAGGCCCAGGCGACTGTTTAGCAAAAACACAGGTCTCTGCGAAGCCGCAAGGCGAAGTATAGGGGCTGACGCCTGCCCGGTGCTGGAAGGTTAAGAGGAGGGGTTATCCTTTGGGAGAAGCTCTGAATCGAAGCCCCAGTAAACGGCGGCCGTAACTATAACGGTCCTAAGGTAGCGAAATTCCTTGTCGGGTAAGTTCCGACCCGCACGAAAGGCGTAACGATCTGGGCACTGTCTCAACGAGAGACTCGGTGAAATTATAGTACCTGTGAAGATGCAGGTTACCCGCGACAGGACGGAAAGACCCCGTGGAGCTTTACTGTAGCCTGATATTGAATTTTGGTACAGCTTGTACAGGATAGGTAGGAGCCTGAGAAGCCGGAGCGCTAGCTTCGGTGGAGGCGTCGGTGGGATACTACCCTGGCTGTATTGAAATTCTAACCCGCGGCCCTGATCGGGCCGGGAGACAGTGTCAGGTGGGCAGTTTGACTGGGGCGGTCGCCTCCTAAAATGTAACGGAGGCGCCCAAAGGTTCCCTCAGAATGGTTGGAAATCATTCGTAGAGTGTAAAGGCACAAGGGAGCTTGACTGCGAGACCTACAAGTCGAGCAGGGACGAAAGTCGGGCTTAGTGATCCGGTGGTTCCGCATGGAAGGGCCATCGCTCAACGGATAAAAGCTACCCCGGGGATAACAGGCTTATCTCCCCCAAGAGTCCACATCGACGGGGAGGTTTGGCACCTCGATGTCGGCTCATCGCATCCTGGGGCTGTAGTCGGTCCCAAGGGTTGGGCTGTTCGCCCATTAAAGCGGTACGCGAGCTGGGTTCAGAACGTCGTGAGACAGTTCGGTCCCTATCCGTCGTGGGCGTAGGAAATTTGAGAGGAGCTGTCCTTAGTACGAGAGGACCGGGATGGACACACCGCTGGTGTACCAGTTGTCTTGCCAAAGGCATCGCTGGGTAGCTATGTGTGGACGGGATAAGTGCTGAAAGCATCTAAGCATGAAGCCCCCCTCAAGATGAGATTTCCCATAGCGCAAGCTAGTAAGATCCCTGAAAGATGATCAGGTTGATAGGTCAGAGGTGGAAGCGTGGCGACATGTGTAGCTGACTGATACTAATCGATCGAGGACTTAACCAAACTTTAAAAGCGTAAGCTTTACTCAGCAAACTGTTACCTAGTTTTGAGAGAACAAAACTTTTTCAAAAAAGTCTTGCTTTCTTTATCAAATCATGTATAATATAATTTGTCTGGTGGCGATAGCGAAGAAGTCACACCCGTTCCCATACCGAACACGGAAGTTAAGCTCTTTAGCGCCGATGGTAGTTGGGACTTTGTCCCTGTGAGAGTAGGACGTTGCCAGGCTATTATTATTCCACAGTAGCTCAGTGGTAGAGCTATCGGCTGTTAACCGATCGGTCGTAGGTTCGAGTCCTACCTGTGGAGCCAACTGGCCCGTTGGTCAAGCGGTTAAGACACCGCCCTTTCACGGCGGTAACACGGGTTCGAATCCCGTACGGGTCACCATTTATTTTTATCTACATAATAGTGGAGGATTAGCTCAGCTGGGAGAGCACCTGCCTTACAAGCAGGGGGTCGGCGGTTCGATCCCGTCATCCTCCACCACCGTGCCGGTGTAGCTCAACTGGTAGAGCAACTGACTTGTAATCAGTAGGTTGGGGGTTCAAGTCCTCTTGCCGGCACCATTTATATCGGAGGGGTAGCGAAGTGGCTAAACGCGGCGGACTGTAAATCCGCTCCTTCGGGTTCGGCAGTTCGAATCTGCCCCCCTCCACCATTTTTATTGGGCTATCGCCAAGCGGTAAGGCAACGGATTTTGATTCCGTCATGCGTTGGTTCGAATCCAGCTAGCCCAGCCATAGAGAGCCATTAGCTCAGTTGGTAGAGCATCTGACTTTTAATCAGAGGGTCGAAGGTTCGAGTCCTTCATGGCTCATTTTAATAAGCGGAAGTAGTTCAGTGGTAGAACACCACCTTGCCAAGGTGGGGGTCGCGAGTTCGAACCTCGTCTTCCGCTCCATTTCTATATAAAAAAACATATTGGGGCCTTAGCTCAGCTGGGAGAGCGCCTGCCTTGCACGCAGGAGGTCAGCGGTTCGATCCCGCTAGGCTCCACCATACATATAAACGTACAACCTTTAAGCAATTTGCTTAAAGGTTTTTTTGTGTAGTTTCTACAAATTAGAATTGTATATATATTCAAAAAAGTGTCGAGTTGAGCCATCGCTCATTTAGCCGTTACAATAAGAGAGTAGCAACATTTGTGATGGGGGGACATATTATGAATAAGCTTTCAATTATTGGAGTACCAATGGATTTAGGTCAAACTCGCCGAGGGGTCGATATGGGGCCAAGTGCGATACGATATGCAGGTGTTATGGAACGCATCGAGAATATTGGATATAGTGTAGAAGATAAAGGGAATATTGAAATTGCCTTAGCTGAACGAGTACATAGTGATGAAAATACAAACTTAAAGAATTTAAAAGCTGTAGCGGATGCTAGCGAAAGACTTGCTCAGACCGTAAGTGATGTTATTACAAATAAAAGGTTTCCTTTAGTGCTAGGGGGAGATCACAGCATCGCTATCGGAACACTAGCAGGAGTAAGTCGTCATTATAAAAATTTGGGTGTAATTTGGTATGATGCACATGGAGATTTAAATACAGCAGATACGTCTCCTTCCGGAAATATTCACGGTATGCCATTGGCGGCAAGTATAGGTATAGGAGACGAAGCATTGACTCGAATTGGTGGCTATGCCCCTAAAGTCAAGCCCGAGAATATTGTGATTATCGGAGCCCGTTCTTTAGATGAAGGAGAAAAAGAGCTAATAAAGGAAAAAGGAATTAAAGTGTATACGATGCATGAGATAGATCGAATGGGTATGACAAAAGTAATGGAAGAAACAATTTTATATTTGCGTGATAAAACAGATGGCGTTCATCTATCACTCGATTTAGATGGACTGGATCCACATGATGCACCTGGAGTAGGAACGCCAGTTATCGGTGGAATAAGCTACAGAGAAAGTCATTTAGCTATGGAGATGTTGGCAGAATCTCAGCTAATCACTTCTGCCGAGTTTGTGGAAGTGAATCCTATTTTAGATGAGCGGAATAAAACAGCTACCGTAGCTGTTGCATTAATGGGCTCACTTTTAGGAGAAAAATTAGTATAAAACATTATTGCCTACCAAAAGGTACATGAAACATATGTGAAGGTAAAAAAAAGAAGCTCTTAGTTCAGATTCTAGAGCTTCTTTATATAGAGAAAAACTTTTCATATTCATTTAATAGACCATCTAGCTCTGAGCTTACTCTCACCACTGTTAGTGATGATAAAGGATTTTCTGCTGCAAGAGTGACCATGTTATTTCTACATTCTTCAATTTGATTCAAAAGGTTTTCTTTTGTATGAGTCAAGCTTTCCACTCCTCTTCTTTTCATCTATACTAATTACATAACCTACGTACGATCTTTTTAAACGTATTTGACAAATTTTTGTTAAAATAATTAAGCATAAGTGAAACTTTATGATAAAGTACACGTATATATACTATCCCGCAATGGGCGGAGGTAACCGTTACATGGATTTATTATTAAAAAGAAAAATAAAAAAAGTAAAAAAAGGTGACCAGGATGCGTTTGCTGACATAGTAGAATATCACAAGGATAAACTTTTTCATCTATGTTATCGAATGCTAGGAAACCGGGAAGAAGCGCAAGACGCTGCACAAGAAGCGTTTATTCGAGCCTATGTAAATATTCATAGCTATGACACGAGTAAAAAGTTTTCCACCTGGCTATATCGAATTGCTACAAATCTTTGTATTGATCGAATTCGTAAAAAAAAGCCAGACTATTATTTAGATGCAGAAGTAGCCGGGACCGACGGGTTAAATATGTACTCTCAAATAGCTGCCGATCAGGCCTTACCAGAGGAAGAGCTAGAGCAAGTAGAATTGCAAGAATTCATTCAGTCGGAAATATTAAAGCTACCTGAGAAATATCGAACTGTCATTGTCCTAAAATATATAGATGAGCTGTCGTTAAAAGAAATCAGCGATATTTTAGACCTGCCTCTTGGTACGGTAAAGACTAGAATTCACAGAGGACGTGAAGCTTTAAGAAATCGACTTCGCCACTTGTAAGGAGTGAACTAAGAATGAAATGTCCAAAAATGTATGTAAACCTCATTCATGAGCATTTAGATGGAGATATTACAAAAGAAAATGAACTGTTATTAAAAGAGCATTTGCACCAATGCAAAGGTTGTCAGCAGCATATGCATCAGTTAAAAAGAACGATTGCATTTGTGCAAAGCACTTCTCATATAGAATTACCTATGAACTTTACAGCAGGTGTTATGGCCGGGTTACCACGTGAGAAGAATCGAATTCGAATGAATAGATGGTTTACAAACCATCCGATTCTTAGTGCAGCTGCTGTATTTGTGTTGTTAATGTCTGGCACGGTGTTTTCAGCTTGGGAAACGGATGAAGACTTTTCTGTTTCAAAGCAGCCGAACCTGGTCATTCACGATAAAACAGTCGTTGTACCAAAAGGTGAGACCGTCAAAGGTGATATTACTGTGAGAAATGGCGATATTAAAATTGAAGGAAAAGTAGATGGAAACGTTACTGTTATACATGGTGATAAGTATCTAGCTTCTGCAGGAGAAGTGACAGGCAATATTGAAGAGTTAGACAAGATTTTTGACTGGGTATGGTATAACGTCAAAACTCATGCCAAGCAAGCTGTTGACTTTTAATAGTTAAACATAAAACCGTCCGCTTATCTTGTTAGAGAGGAACAGTGGACGGTTTTATTTATATAAAAAGAAGGCTACATTATATAGGAACAAGGATTTAAAAATAAGATGTAATTTACAGTGTAATTTTGTTTTATGGTATAATAAAACGGTTATGTTATCTTTATTACATATATAGAGGAAGTGAGAAGATGCCTATTGGAGACCTGCCAATCCTCTCATATTTAGGAAAAATTGTTGATGTTCTCCTGGTATGGTTCGTCATATATAAATTAATTATGGTCATAAGAGGTACAAAAGCAGTACAGCTTTTAAAAGGAATCACGGTAATTTTAGTTGTCCGCTTTATAAGTAACTTCCTTGGACTAAATACGTTGCAATGGTTAATGGACCAAGCGTTAACGTATGGATTTTTAGCTATTATTATTATCTTCCAGCCAGAGCTGCGCCGAGCGCTTGAACAGCTTGGGAGAGGACGTTTGTTTTCACGCAGTAATTTGCCTGAAGAAGATGAACGTACCGTTACGATTGAGGCGATTATAAAAGCAACGCATTATATGGCTAAAAGACGCATAGGTGCATTGATCTCAATTGAAAGAGAGACGGGTATGGGTGATTATATTGAAACAGGTATACCGCTCAACTCTAATATTTCTTCTGAATTATTAATCAACTTATTTATACCGAATACACCACTTCATGATGGAGCGGTTATTTTACAGCGGGATCAAGTAGCCGCTGCAGCATGTTACTTACCTTTATCTGAAAGTCCTTTTATTTCAAAAGAATTAGGTACTCGCCATCGTGCTGCTGTAGGAATAAGTGAAGTAACAGATAGTGTGACTGTCATTGTATCTGAAGAAACTGGAGGCATTTCCGTTACCAAAAACGGTGAATTGTATCGTGAATTGACCATTGATACATTAAGAGAAATGCTAGAAAAAGAATTAGTCACAACTTCTAAAGCAACTTCTTCCACTCGTTGGCAATGGAGGTTGAAGAAGAATGGATAAATTGATGAATCGATCGTGGGTTATGAAAATTATCGCGTTGCTGTTAGCCTTCATGTTATATTTATCTGTTAATTTAGATGATGGTGCCAGTTCATCAAATAAAATTCTGAACCGAAGCAGTTCTGCCAACACTGGAGTAGAAACATTAACAGATGTTCCGGTTCAAGTATCCTACAATGAGAAGAACAGAATTGTAAGAGGTGTTCCGGATACGGTCATTATGACACTGGAAGGTCCTAAAAATATTTTGGCTCAAACAAAGCTCCAAAAAGATTATCAAGCTTATATTGACCTTGATAATTTAAGCTTAGGGCAGCATAGAGTTAAGGTTCAGTATCGAAATATCTCTGATAATTTAAACGTAGTGGTTAAGCCTGATATTGTAAATGTAACAATTGAAGAACGCGATTCAAAACAGTTTTCAGTAGAGGCAAGCTATGATAAAAATAAGGTCAAAAATGGGTATGAAGCAGGGGAAGCAACCGTTAGCCCAAGAGCCGTCACGGTAACGGGCGCATCAAGTCAATTAGACCAAGTTGCTTATGTAAAAGCTATTATTGATTTAGATAATGCTTCAAAAACAGTGACGAAACAAGCAACTGTTGTCGCATTAGACAAGAATTTAAATAAATTGAATGTAACAGTTCAACCAGAAACGGTCAATGTAACAATCCCGGTGAAAAATATTAGTAAAAAAGTGCCGATCGATGTGATTCAAGAAGGCACGCCAGGCGACGGTGTCAACATTACGAAGCTAGAGCCTAAAACAGATACCGTGAAAATTATCGGTCCATCTGATTCTTTAGAGAAAATCGATAAAATTGATAATATTCCAGTCGATGTTACCGGTATTACGAAATCTAAAGATATTAAGGTGAATGTCCCTGTTCCAGACGGAATAGATAGTGTAAGTCCTAAACAAATTACCGTTCATGTGGAAGTAGACAAACAAGGTGATGAGAAAGACGCAGAAGAAACGGACGCAAGTGCAGCTGAGACTAAGTCATTTAAGAATTTGCCGGTTTCTTTAACTGGTCAATCCTCAAAGTACACGTATGAACTGCTTTCTCCTACTTCAGTAGATGCGGATGTAAAAGGACCAAAATCTGATTTAGATAAGTTAACGAAAAGCGGCATTAGCTTGTCAGCGAATGTAGGGAATTTATCTGCTGGGGAGCACACGGTTCCTATTATAATAAATAGTCCTGACTCTGTTACATCAACACTATCGACTAAACAGGCAAAAGTTCGTGTAACAGCGAAAAAACAATCAGGGACAAATGATGAGCAAACGGATAAAGAAACAAGTGGAAGCACGAGCGATAAAGAAACAAAGCCAGACACGGGAAATGGATCAGGATCAGGAACAAATCCTGGGACGGGAAATTCAGGTGATTCAACTGATAAACCAAGCGAAGAGACTGATACACCTGAAGACAATACAGATACACCAACAGATAATACAGAAACTGGTGACGATAGTAGTAATCAAAGTGATGAAAATTCTACACCCGTAGATGGACAGACAGATAATACATCAGGAAACTAAATGTTTTGACATGAAGGAGAGAAAATTAATGGGTAAGTATTTTGGAACAGACGGAGTACGAGGAGTTGCCAATAGTGAATTAACTCCTGAGCTTGCTTTTAAAATTGGACGCTTAGGTGGTTACGTTCTAACAAAAGATGCAGAGCGACCAAAGGTATTAATCGGACGCGATACACGCGTTTCTGGTCATATGTTAGAAGGAGCGCTTGTTGCAGGCTTGCTTTCAATTGGTGCAGAAGTTATGCGATTAGGCGTTATTTCAACTCCAGGGGTAGCGTATTTAACAAAAGCACTTGGCGCACAAGCAGGAGTCATGATCTCTGCTTCACATAACCCAGTTCAAGATAACGGAATTAAATTCTTTGGTCCAGATGGATTTAAACTGTCAGATGCACAAGAGAATGAAATTGAAGCGTTAATGGATAGTGAAACAGATCAATTACCAAGACCTGTTGGGGGAGATTTAGGTCAGGTAAATGACTACTTCGAAGGTGGACAAAAATATCTTCAATACTTAAAACAAACGGTTGATGAAGACTTCTCAGGTATTCATGTTGCATTAGACTGTGCGCACGGAGCAACGTCATCGTTAGCAGCACATTTATTTGCAGATTTAGATGCGGATATCTCTACAATGGGGGCATCACCAAACGGATTAAACATCAATGACGGTGTAGGATCTACACATCCGGAAGCATTAAGTGCCTTCTTAAAAGAAAAAGGAGCGGATGTTGGGTTAGCATTTGATGGAGACGGAGATCGTTTAATCGCAATCGATGAAAAAGGCGAGATTGTAGACGGTGATCAAATCATGTTCATTTGTGCAAAGTACTTATATGAACAAGGACGTTTAAAGAAAAATACGCTTGTTTCTACTGTTATGAGTAACTTAGGCTTCTATAAAGCACTAGAAGCTAGCGGAATTGAAAGTGCACAAACGGGTGTAGGCGACCGTTATGTAGTAGAAGAAATGAAAGCTAATCAATATAACCTAGGTGGAGAACAGTCAGGTCATATTATTTTCTTAGATTACAACACAACAGGTGACGGTATGCTTTCAGCTATTCAGCTTGTAAACATTATGCAAGCAACGAAAAAGCCTTTATCAGAATTAGCAGCTGAAATGAAGAAGTATCCTCAGCTTCTTGTAAATGTAAAAGTAACGGATAAGCATCATGTTACAGATAACGAGAAGGTAAAAGTGGTTATTGAAGAAGTGGAAAAAGAAATGAACGGTAATGGCCGAGTACTTGTACGCCCTTCAGGAACAGAGCCGTTAGTACGTGTTATGGTTGAAGCACAAACACAAGAAGAATGTGAAACTTATGTAACGCGTATCGTAGAAGTAGTAAAAGAAGAAATGGGCTTAGAGTAATTCATTAATTATATGCATAAGCGGTGACGTTTCAAGCTGCTTATGCATATTTTTATATTGTTGAGAAAAATTCTTGGAAATTATCTGATGCTAAAGGCTGTTTTTACAGATAGTAAAGAAGATAATTGACGTTTTCTCACTTCTTATTGTAATATTAAATCTGTTCGTCTCTTAATTTATGTAAAGGAGTGAACAATCTATTTTAAAAGTGAATACAAAGCGCCTGAACTAAGTAAAGGGACGGAAACGACTTAGTTGACGAGGAGGAGGTTTATCGAAGTATCGGCGGATGCCTCCCGGTTGTTGATTATCACGGCCGAAAACTTGATGTGAAAAACAATGAGGTGACTTATTGGACAAAAGCATTGAGATGATAATCATTGATGATGAAAAGAGACTCTCTTTTCATACATGAAGGAGGATTTTATCTATGTGCGGAATTGTAGGATATATTGGAACAGAAGATTCGAAAGAAATTTTATTACGTGGTCTTGAAAAGTTAGAATATCGTGGCTATGACTCAGCAGGTATTGCAGTTGTTAACAATGAAGGCGTACACGTATTCAAAGAAAAAGGCCGTATTGCAGAATTGCGTCAGGCAGTAGATAACAGTGTTGTAGCACCAGCAGGTATCGGTCATACGCGTTGGGCAACTCATGGTGTACCAAGCCAAGAAAATGCTCACCCGCATCAAAGTACATCTGGACGCTTCACGCTTGTGCATAATGGTGTAATTGAAAACTACGCTATTTTAAAACGTGAATATTTACAAGATGTAACGTTCAAAAGCGAAACGGATACAGAAGTAATCGTTCAGTTAATTGAAAAAATCGCAGCAGAAGGCTTAGATGTAGAAGAAGCGTTCCGCAAGACAGTAAGCTTGCTTCACGGTTCTTATGCACTAGCTCTTGTTGATAACGAAGATAAAAATACAATCTACGTAGCTAAAAACAAAAGCCCGCTTCTTGTAGGTGTTGGCGAAGGATTTAACGTTGTAGCAAGCGATGCTATGGCAATGCTTCAAGTAACAGATCAGTACGTAGAATTAATGGATAAAGAAACAGTAATTGTTACAAAAGAAGGCGTAACAATTAAAACGCTTGATGGTGAAGTGGTAGAAAGAGCACCTTACACAGCAGAGCTTGATGCAAGTGATATTGAAAAAGGTACGTACCCTCACTATATGTTAAAAGAAATTGATGAGCAGCCTTTAGTTGTTCGTAAAATCATTCAAGAGTATCAAAATGAAAACAATGAACTGCACATTGATGCAGACATTTTAGGAGCAATGGATGAAGCAGACCGCATCTATATCGTAGCATGTGGAACAAGCTATCATGCAGGCCTAGTAGGTAAACAATTCATTGAAACGTGGGCGAAGGTTCCGGTAGAAGTGCACGTAGCAAGTGAATTCTCTTACAACATGCCGCTTTTATCTGAAAAGCCACTGTTTATCTTTATTTCTCAAAGTGGAGAAACAGCTGACAGCCGTGCAGTATTAGTTCAAATTAAAGAACTAGGTTACAAAGCGTTAACAATCACAAACGTTCCGGGATCAACATTATCTCGTGAATCTGATTATACGTTATTACTTCATGCAGGTCCGGAAATTGCTGTAGCATCAACAAAAGCTTATACAGCTCAATTAGCAGTCCTATCAATTCTAGCGGCTGTAACAGCAAAAACACGCGGCATTGAATTAGAATTTGATTTAGTTCAAGAGTTAGCAATCGTAGCAAACACAATGGAAGTACTTTGCGACGACAAAGAAGAAATGGAAAGCATTGCTCTTCAATTCTTAGCAACAACTCGCAACGCATTCTTTATTGGACGTTCTGTTGATTATTATGTAGGTTTAGAAGGCGCGTTAAAACTAAAAGAAATCTCTTACATTCAAGCAGAAGGATTTGCTGGAGGAGAGCTTAAGCACGGAACAATCGCTTTAATTGAAAACAATACGCCAATTATTGCATTAGCAACACAAGAACATGTAAACTTAAGCATCCGTGGTAACGTAAAAGAAGTAGTAGCACGTGGAGCTAATCCTTGTATCATTTCAATGAAAGGATTAGAAACAGAAGAAGATCGCTACGTGATTCCGAAAGTTCACGAAACACTTTCACCACTAGCAGCGGTTATTCCTTTACAATTAATCTCTTACTACGCTGCATTGCACCGCGATTGCGATGTAGATAAACCACGTAACTTAGCAAAATCAGTTACTGTAGAATAATAAGGTTCTAGACACCCTTCTATTATAGAAGGGTGTTTTTGTATATAATTCTCATTGAGCTAAAAAATATATTTGCTTGCTTCATTTATTTTATATAATAGAGTAGGTAAATGAACGAAACTCATTTATAAAAAAGGAAGTGAAAAGTATTAGTGGAGTAGCTCAAAGTATAAAGTACGTGTTGCGAGGCATCTTTTTTGTCTTGTATTTTCCCTTTTATTTTGTATTTCAAATTTTGTGTAAGATATGGATATATTTTATCGCTAAGCCCCTCATATGGATAGGAACAAGAATTATTCAACCTGTCATTGATTTCATTTGGAGATACATTATACGTTTTTTATTCGTTTATCCTATTTCTTGGCTATGGAGTGTCCTCATCTATCCTTTTATTCTCTTCGTTTGGAAACGATGTTTTTTGCCTATAACTAGATTTATATGGAAGTATGTTTTATACCCTGTTTTATACATGGTTTGTTACCCTTGTTATCTTCTATGGAAATATGTTGTGCTGCCATTTTACAATGAAATTGTTATTCCCGTGGTTTCATTTTGTCAGCGTATATTCTTCTGTTTTTGGAAAGGAGTTAAGTGGATCATAATTCATATGATCTACTATCCTTTACGGTGGATTTGGGTGAGATGTATATACAAACCGCTGAAAAAAGTATATACAAAAATCATTCAGCCTGTTATCAAATGGTTTTCTCATTTATTTAGTTAACGAAATATACCAAAAGATTGCTTGTCTTTTTTAGGTATTAAACTCGAAAGATAAGAGGGAATTGATGTATAATAAAAACGGATATATCATTGCCTATTTATTTTATTAGATTCAATTTTGAAAGAGAGTGAAACAATATGGGCCGTAAGTGGAACAATATTAAAGAAAAGAAAGCGTCAAAAGATGCTAATACAAGTCGTATATATGCCAAGTTTGGCCGTGAGATTTATGTGGCTGCAAAACAAGGTGAGCCAGATCCAGAATCAAACCAAGCGTTAAAAGTTGTATTAGAACGCGCGAAAACATACAATGTGCCAAAAGCAATTATTGACCGTGCCATTGAAAAAGCAAAGGGCGGTTCAGAAGAAAATTACGATAATCTTCGTTACGAAGGTTTTGGACCAAATGGCTCAATGGTTATCGTAGATGCTCTTACGAATAACGTAAACAGAACAGCTTCAGACGTGCGTGCTGCCTTTGGTAAAAACGGCGGTAATATGGGAGTAAGCGGATCAGTAGCGTATATGTTTGATCCAACAGCTGTTATTGGTGTAGAAGGTAAGGATGAAGAAGAGACGCTAGAACTGTTAATGGAAGCAGAAGTAGACGTGCGTGACATTTTAGAAGAAGAAGATTCTGTAATTGTTTATGCTGATCCGGATCAATTCCATGCGGTACAAAAAGCGTTCAACGATGCTGGTATTACGGAATTTACAGTAGCTGAGCAAACGATGCTTGCTCAAAATGATGTAACTCTTCCTGAAGATGCACAAGCTCAGTTTGAAAAAATGATTGATGCATTAGAGGACTTAGAAGATGTGCAGCAAGTATATCACAACGTTGATTTAGGATAATAGTGAAAGAGGCAGACCTATCAAAGAGGTCTGTCTTTTTTTATAGGCCGTGTGAAAAGCATCTATTGACCCTTTCCCTTCGTTTGGAATATGGTAAGATAATGAATTAAGAATAGAAAATAGTAGAATTTTATAAGGAATAAATGGAGGGAAAGCAGTTGAAAAAATTAATGGTGGGGATGGCGTTAACAGCTACGCTTGCAACGGCTGTAACGCCTGGCTTTGGCTCAATTGGGGGAAATCAAGAAAAGGCATATGCAGCAACAGTTACATATAAAGTAACGGCAAGCAAGCTAAATGTGAGAAGCGGAGCGGGAACGAATTACGGGATTATCGGCAGCGTAGTAAAAGATCAAACACTATCTGTGGTGAGCAAAAGCGGAAGCTGGTACAAAATTAACTATAACGGCCGCACAGGCTATGTAAGCAGCGATTATGTACAGTCATCAGGAACAACAGCGCCACCAGCAGAAAGCACAACGTATACAGTAACGGCAAGCACGCTGAATGTAAGAAGCGGAGCGGGCACCAATTATGCATCCATAGGAAGTGTGACAAAAGGCCAGAAGCTGTCTGTGATGAGCAAAAGCGGAAGCTGGTACAAAATTAACTATAACGGCCGCACAGGCTATGTAAGCAGTGACTATGTACAGGCTTCAGCTACAGCGTCTCCAAAGCTCGTAGTCGATTCTTTTAAAACGTTAGGCAACGCTCAGCAAGTCATCTTGGTTACAGCAGATAACTACGATACGAAGTCTGCTAAAATTCAAACATTTGAAAAAGTTGATGGAAAATGGAAGCAAGTTTTAACTGCGAACGGTGTACTTGGACAAAAAGGATTCGCTTTAGCGAAAAAAGAAGGAGATATGGAGTCTCCGACAGGGAAATATACAATTGGCACAGCATTCGGACGCTATGCAAATCCTGGAACTAAGCTTCCATATCGAAAGATTACATCAAATGATGTGTGGGTAGACGATTCAAAAAGCTCTCTGTATAATACGTGGCAGCAAAAGCCAGCGAATGGCCGCTGGACGAGCGCTGAGAACATGGATATCCCGGCTTATGATTATGGGTTTGTCATTAATTATAATGAATCTAGAACCCCAGGAAAGGGAAGTGCAATCTTCTTTCATGTAGGAACAAATTATACAGCAGGATGTACGGCCACTTCTAAAGAACAAGTTGTCTCTATTTTAAAATGGTTAAATCCAGAGAAAAATCCAGTTATTATTCAATCTCCTGTAAGTGAATTAGATAAATATTAAGTTAGAAAGCAGCTGAATTCGTGTAATTCAGCTGCTTTTTTATGTAATTAAAAGCTTTGTCCGTCTGTGGTACGACAAAGTTAGTTTTCCTATTCATTGAATGAAAGCGTTTAATCTCTTACGATTAAAGTATCATCACGTAGAGAAAGGAAGAGAGCAAATGGCTCAATCTAATATAAAAGTAGCTGTACAAAAATTTGGGAACTTTCTAAGTTCAATGGTTATGCCAAATATCGGAGCATTTATTGCATGGGGACTTATTACTGCTTTATTTATTCCAACAGGCTTTTTTCCAAATGAAAGCCTTGCCAAACTAGTGGATCCAATGGTCAAATATTTGCTTCCGCTGCTAATCGGCTACACAGGAGGAAAGCTTGTACACGATCAGCGCGGAGGCGTTGTAGGTGCTATCGCGACCATGGGCGTCATTGTTGGATCTGATATTCCGATGTTTCTAGGCGCTATGATTATGGGGCCGCTGGGCGGTTATATCATCAAGAAGTTTGACCAGTTTATTGAAGGTAAAGTCAAAACAGGATTTGAGATGTTAATTAATAATTTCTCAGCAGGTATTCTTGGAGGAATTCTAGCGATTCTAGCCTTTTTAGGAGTTAGCCCAGCTGTGGACGGATTTACAGGTGCACTTGTAGTGGGTGTAGATTGGATGGTTGCACATGGCCTTCTTCCTCTTACAAGTATTTTAATTGAACCAGCTAAAATTTTATTCTTAAACAATGCCATTAATCACGGCATTTTATCTCCGATTGGAGCAGAACAAATTCGAACAAACGGACAGTCCATTCTATTGTTATTAGAAACAAATCCTGGTCCGGGATTAGGAATTCTGTTAGCGTATTGCTTCTTTGGAAAAGGAACAGCAAAACAGTCAGCACCGGGAGCGGCCATCATTCATTTTATTGGCGGAATTCACGAAATTTACTTCCCTTACGTTTTAATGCGTCCTCTTCTAATCATTGCGGCTATTTTAGGAGGAATGAGCGGAGTATTTACATTTGTTCTTTTAGGAGGAGGCTTACAAGCCGTTGCTTCACCAGGAAGTATTTTGGCTATTTTAGCTGCTACACCAGGTAATGCAGGCAGCTATGTTGCAAATATCTCAGGTGTTCTTGTTGCAGCCGTCGTATCGTTTATTGTAGGTTCGTTAATTTTAAAAACGGGCAAGCAAACAGAAGATTTGGACGAAGCAGCTCGCAAAATGCAAGAGATGAAGGGCAAGAAGAGCTCTGTAGCAGGAAGCTTTACAAAACAGCAAGGCGACGTACCAGCAAGCGTTCAAAAAATTGTTTTTGCCTGTGACGCAGGTATGGGATCGAGTGCAATGGGCGCCTCTCTTCTTCGCAAGAAAGTTAAACAAGCAGATTTAAATATTTCGGTAACAAATACAGCTATCAGTAATATTCCAAGTGATGCTCAAATCGTTATTACACAGGAAGAGCTAACGCCAAGAGCTCAAAACAAAGTTCCAGATGCGTATCATATCTCGGTGGATAACTTTCTATCTAGCCCGGAATATGACAAACTAATTGATCAACTAAAAAATGATCATACTACTTCTAAGGCGGAAGAAGAAAAGAACGTATCTGCAGAAAACTATACAGATAGTAATGATGGTTTATTAAAAGAAGAAAACGTTTTCTTGAATCAGCACTTTTCTTCTAAGGAAGAAGCAATTCGATTTGCAGGAAGTGTGTTAGTAAAAGGCGGATATGTAGAAGAAAACTATGTTGAAGCGATGATTGAGCGAGACAATATGACTTCTACTTATATGGGAAATGACGTAGCGATTCCGCACGGTACGGAAGAAGCGAAAAAGAACGTTTTAAGATCAGGTTTTACAGTAATTCAAGTTCCAGAAGGCGTTGATTTTGATGGTGAGAAAGTTCGTTTGATTTTCGGAATTGCCGGAAAAGACGGCACCCATTTAGAAATTTTATCTGGTATCGCGATTACATGTTCTGATATGAACAATATTGAAAAGATGGTTCATGCCAAATCAGCTAAAGAATTAATGGCTATTATTCAAAGTAACTAACGGGATAGAAAGGCATGAAGATGCCTTTTTATCCTTTGTTTATAAATAAGAAAAGAGTTGATGTTCTTGTTTATTACTTCAAGAGAAAAATCAATCATTGAGTTAATTATTAAAACGGCAGGAAAGCATACAGCACTTACACTTGCTACTTTTTTGAATGTAAGTGTAAGAACCGTTCACCGAGATTTGAAGGCAATTGAATCAATACTTGAAAAATTTGATTTAAAGCTGATTCGTACACAAGATGAAGGACTAATGATTGAAGGTAAAAATGAACAAATTTTTCGTCTTATCCAAGAGCTGATGAAGATTAAAACGACGGATCAGTCTCCACAGGAAAGAAAATTAATTCTTTTAATTCTTCTTCTAGAAGAAGGAGATTCATTTAAATTACAAACGCTGGCTAAAGACTTAGAAGTAAGTATTACTACACTAACTGCTTATCTAGATGAATTAACAGAGTGGTTAACCACATTTGACGTTTTCCTTCATCGAAAGAGAGGGGTCGGAGTAGAGGTTCAAGCTACTGAAGCCAATAAACGGAACGCATTAGCCAATTATTTTCTTGTCCACTTTAATGAAGAGTTAATTGAATGTTTGTTTCTAGTAGAAAATCACCAGCATACGGATGAAACGATTTTGCATTATTTTTATCCGAATTATTTAGCAGAAGTAGACCGAATTGTACATCAAGCGATTAATCAGCATCATTCTAAGCTGGCTGACAGCGATTATATAGGGCTCATTGTTCATATTTGCATTATGATACAGCGAACGAAAAAGCAAATGTATCTAGAAGACGATGGCGGCCAAACGGAAGAGCTGGCGAGTGAACTGTTCTTAATGAAGGATATTTGCCGCGAAATTGAACGGGTATTTTCTCTTTCTTTCACGGAAAAAGATATTCATTTCTTAGCAGTACGGCTGCGTGCAGCTAAGTTCCAAACTACTAGAGACGTATATTACGACAGCGTAGTGGTTGGGCAGATTATTAAGAATATGATTTCTCATGTTTCTGTTCAGCTTAACACCGACTTGACCGGTGATTTTTCCCTTTACCAAGGGCTGCTTGCTCATATGGAACCGGCAATTTTTCGTCTTAAGCAAAAAATGGAGCTTTTTAATCCATTAACGGAAGAGATTAAGAAAAAGTACCCTGTTTTATTTATGGCTGTGAGAAACAGTATCGATCAAGAGCTGCCGGATTTAGTTTTTCCAGATGATGAAGTGGCATATCTTGTTTTGCATTTCGGTTCAACGCTAGTGCTAAAAGAAGAAGTCATGGAAATTCAGGCACTGATTGTCTGTCCAACTGGAATCGGCACTTCGAAAATGTTAGCTAGCCGTATTCGTAAAGAGATTCCGGAGATTAATTCAGTTGTCATTAAATCGGTAAAAGAAATCAAAGAAGCGGCGCTTGAAGGGTATGACGTAGTGATTTCAACAGTAAGACTTCCTTTTTTAAATGTCGATTACATTTTAGTCAATCCACTCTTAACCGAAGAGGATATTCAGTCCGTTCAGAATTTTTTACAGAAAAACATTCAAAAGTTAACCAAAGATAAGGGCTATCGTTCGTTCCAATATAAAAATAAGACCGTCTCTACACAAAAACCGTCTTTTGAGGAAACGATGAAGCAAATTAAAGATGTGCATGGAAGTATCGAATCAATTCTTCAAAACCTTAGAATGTATCGATTTTCGGATGCAGTGAGTCATGATCAAGTGATTTCGCACGTAGTAAAAGCAGCTGAAAAAGAACGTTTAATAACCAATGCCAGCTGCGTTATTGATCAGCTTAAGGAACGAGAAAACAAAGGCGGTTTAGGTATTCCGCAAACGAGTATGGCACTGTTCCATTGCCGTGAACATCACGTGAAAGAGCTGATTTTTCAAGTTTCACATTTAGAACAGCCTTGCACAGTTAAAGGTATGGACGGAACAAACATGCAGGCGCGTAACCTTCTATTAATGCTAGCACCTGAGGAGTTAAGTGAAGTACAGCAAGAAATCTTAAGTTTAATTAGTACAAGTTTAATTGAAGATCATGAAGCAATGATGGTTTTTTCGTCTTCGAACGAAGAGATAATTCGCAAAAGGCTAGAGGATACGTTTCATGAGTACCTTCGAAATAATTTGATAAAGGAATGATTTTTGTGAAACAAGCAGTTCATTTTGGAGCAGGTAATATTGGGCGAGGATTTATTGGGGCATTATTTTCTCAAAGCAACTATCACGTTACATTCGTAGATATTGCTGAAAAGATTATTAATCAGTTAAACACAGATGAAGGGTATAACGTAATAACAGCCGCAGAGCACCCAGAGACATTAGCTGTTCAAAACGTATCTGGTTTAAATAATCTGACGCAAGAACAAGCAGTCATTAAAGCGATTAAAGAAGCAACGTACATTACGACAGCCATCGGACCGAACGTTCTGCCTCGCATTGCTCCTTTAATTGCTAAAGGTCTGGCTGAGCGTGTGAAAACAAGCGACGAAAAGGTATATATTATTGCATGTGAAAATCAAATCTCTGCGACAGATTTATTAAAAGGCTATATTTTTGATGCGCTGGATGAAGAGACAAAAGCTCATATGGTAAATAAGGTCTTTTTCTTCAATTCAGCTGTAGATCGTATCGTACCTCTTCAACACAACCAAGGTTCGCTTGATGTTTTAGTAGAATCCTATTATGAATGGGTAGTAGAGGCACCTGAAAATATTCCTTTTGTAGAAGGAATGACGATTGTGCCTGACCTTGCTCCTTTTATTGAAAGAAAGCTATTTACAGTAAATACAGGACATGCGGTGATTGCATATTTTGGTTATTTAAAAGGAAAAGAAACGATTGATCAAACGTTAAGAGATTCAGATATTTACCAACAAGTACAGCAAACGCTACGAGAAACAGGAGACTATCTAATTAAAAGATATGACTTAGATAGAGAGGAACACGAAGCCTACATCGTAAAAATTATTGAGCGCTTTAAGAATCCTCATTTAAATGATTCAGTTAAACGGGTAGGAAGAGCGCCAATTCGCAAACTTGGACCTCAGGATCGTTTGATTCGTCCAGCGCTAGAAGCAAAAAAAGCGGGCCTTTCTTATACCCACTTAGCGAAGGCAATCGCTGCTGCGCTTCTATTTGACCCGCAAGAAGATAAAGAGGCTATGAAGCTTCAAGCGAATATTCATGAGTATGGTATTGAGTATGTGTTAAAAGAGGTCAGTGGGTTAGAGGCAAGTAATAATTTAACAAAAGAAATCATTGCTCAATATAATGCTTTAAAATCGTAAATGACTCTAATACGTGTAAACAGTCCATTTTAAATGGGCTGTTTTTCTTTTTGTAGAAAGGGAATGTTTGTGTATAGGAGGATGATAAAATGGTAGCTATTACTCACGTTGGATTAGCTGTACCTGATGTAGAAGAAGCCGTCCAGTGGTATGGGAAAGTTTTAGGTTTTAAGCTGATTGCCGGTCCTTATACGTTTAATGCGGAGGAAGAAAAAGCTGAAAATATGACTCAAGATTTACTAGGGTCTCATATTAAAAAAATGAAAAATGCTCACATGACAGCTGATAACCAGGTAGGCATTGAACTGTTTGAATTTAATAAGCCGCAAATGCCTCTTGTATTAAAAGACAGCGATGAGCAGTATCAAAGTTATTTTCACATGTGTTTAATAGCCGATGACGTGGAAAAATTAGCGGATAAAATCGAACAATCAGGCGGTAAAAAGCGTAGCCAAGTATGGAATACAAGACCTGGAAAACCTTATTACTTAATTTATTGCGAAGATCCGTTTGGGAATATTATTGAGCTATATTCACATAGTACGGAGCTCATGTATGGGAATAAAGAAGAATAAAAGCTTATCCACATTTTTTGGATAAGCTTTTATTTTTCACAGCTGTCCGTAGCCATATACCTTTGCCAGCTCTTCGAAGGTTTTTGATGAATACGTAATAGTTACAGATGTTCCTACTGCTACTTTATCGAATAGTTCTTCCACATCCGCATTGTGCATCCGTACGCAGCCGTGGCTTACATATTTGCCAATGCTAGCTTCTGAGTTATTCCCATGAATACCGTATGTGTCGCCGGTTGTTCCGTTTGCATTAAGCCCTAGCCAGCGAGAGCCAAGAGGATTATTAGGAGCGCCTCCTGCAATGTGCCCTGTATAGTAAGGGCGATTTTTAATTTTGTTAACAATCTTGAAAAAGCCTACCGGCGTATCGCTCCATGTTTTTCCCGTAGCTACTGAATACGTCTTTTCTAATTTTCCGTTATGAAAATAAGCAAGCTGATTTGTTTTTTTATTAATAATAATTAAATCTTCACTTGCTGTGTTTTCACTTGCCTCCGCCGTGCTTGCTGTATATGAAATACTGATAATAGCTGCGAGACACACAGTCGCTGCTCGCAGTAGAATTTTTCTCACGTTCTAGCCATCTCCTCTATTGCTCGTTTACATATTTGATGAATTACATGCTATTAGTGTATAAAAGAAAAATGGACTGAACATGAACCTTACCTGAATGAAAACTGAAAGTTCGTTTTTATTTACACGCGAATATAAAGTAAAAATATGGGCAGAAATACAACTAAAGGTCTGGTACATATCTCATGAAAAAGAGAAAAATGAAAATGCACCTTGTTTGTTTAATTTAGGATGTATTATCATGAAAGTTTGAAATGAAGGGCAGGAGGTGGAACAAACAGATGCTTAAAGAATTTAAAGAATTTGCTTTGCGAGGAAACGTATTAGACTTAGCAGTCGGTGTCATTATTGGAGCGGCATTTGGAAAAATTGTCACGTCTCTTGTAAATGATATTATTATGCCGCTGATTGGTTTGTTGTTAGCAGGGATAGACTTTAAAGATTTATCCTTCACGGTTGGAGATGCTACGGTATTATATGGATCTTTTATTCAAACGATTGTTGATTTCTTAATTGTTGCATTCTCGATTTTCTTATTTATTCGTTTCTTTAATCGCTTTAAGAGAAAAGAAGAAGAGAAAGTAGAGGAAGAAGTGGCTGTTCTGTCAAAAGAAGAAGAGATTTTAACAGAAATTCGTGATTTGCTAAAAGCAGAAGCAGTGAAAGAACGTTCATAGCAGCAATTTTTACATACGTATAAAACGGCTAAGAGGCCCGTCTTTTCATCAGAAAAGCGGGCTTTTTTCGTGTGAAATTTCTCGGGAAATGTTAGTGGTATGATCATGGGAAAATTAGGCGTGAAAGCGAGAGAGATAGGAATGTTAAAATCATATTAAAAGTGTTAAGATATTGTAAATAGGAGGCTTAAGGTTATGTTTAAACATTTGTATCGTTCTTTGCCAATGCTGGTGGCGTATGGGCTGCTTAGCGTTTTTTTATACAGTGTTGTTATGCTTAATATATCAAATGACACAAAGATATTGTTTGACTGGGCCCAAATCCATACAGCTGGGTTCGTCGTATTAATAGGGGGATGCTCACTTGTTTTATGGGCGCTCACTTTCTATTTGCTAATTCGATTTAATCAGATAGAGAGAATACAAGGTTCGCAGTGGTACGCCATTTTTACGGCAATTGTGTTTTCAATTGCGGTAGCAGCCGTTTCTGCTATGGTTTTTGTTATCTATCATATTGATATACATAATCCAGGCAAAACAATAGAGTGGATGCAAGCATACCCTGAACGCTATCTTTTTACGGTCTTTTTACTCTCGCTGTTAACACTAGCGATCATTATGCTAGTAGGGGAAGCTTATTTAGGGGCTGGGATTACCTTTGTTCTGTATTTTATTTTAGCTCTTGTAAACTATTATAAAAAAATCTTTCGAAATGAACCATTGTTCCCGAACGATTTTATTCAGGCGAGTCAGTTAAAAGAAGTTATTCCAATGATTAAAGATTCCATTTCAATTCCTATTGTCATAGGAGTTATTGGATCTATTGTCGTACTGATTGCTCTTTGGTTTTTCTTGCCGAAAATTAAAATTCGATGGTTTCTTCGAATTATTATGATTCTGCCGCTTATCTTTTTAATGAAATCATTTTTATTCTTTGAACACTCGTTTGCTCAAAAATATTATGATCAATATGCTGCGCTGATGCCTTGGAATCAGCAAAATAATTATTACTATAATGGACCGGTTATTGGCATGATTTCAAATGTTAAAACAGATGTGCTGCAAGAGCCGGATGACTATTCACAGGAAGTAATGGCCAAAGTGGCAAAACGCATTCAGTCAAAGGAAGAGAAAACACAAGAAAGCAGGACTGAAGTCAAGCCAAACGTTGTGTTTGTAATGAATGAAACGTTTTGGGACCCAACAAAGCTTAACGTGACGTTCTCTGAAGATCCAATGAAAAATACAAGGGAGCTTCAAAAGAAATATCCTTCTGGGTGGTCTTTAAGTCCTTCATTTGGCGGGGAGACAGCTAATGTAGAGTTTGAAGCATTGACGAGCTACTCTTTGTCTTTCTTTAACCCTGGAGGTCTTCCTTATCAGCATGTATTGAGTAAAAAAGAATATCCGTCTTTTGTTTCTTATTTAGAAAAACAAGGCTATGCTACAACAGCTATGCATCCAAACAGCGGCATGCTTTATATGAGACAAAATGTGTATCCAAATTTGGGATTTGATCAAGTGAAGTTTATTGATCAAATGAAGCATACGCAAAAAGATAACAAAGAATTTGTTTCTGATGAAGCGGTAGTTGATGAAGTACTCGATACGCTTCGTCAGTCGAAAAAGCCTGCATTTGTGCATGCTGTAACGATTGCAAATCATCTTCCTTATTCTGCGGATAAGTATAATGGTCAGGAAACCATTAAAGTAACCGGTAAAGGGTTATCACCAGAAATGCAAAAGGAAATTGAAATTTATGCTGAAGGAATCAAACGTTCAGATGCTGCTTTAAAACGATTGAACGATGAAATTCAAAAGTTGGATGAGCCGACCATTGTAGTATTTTGGGGAGATCATTTGCCAGCACTTGGACAAAACCTTCAAGCTTACAAAGAAACGGGTTTTGGAAACGAGAAAACGCAGCAAACATCTCGAAAATTTTATGAGACGCCGCTCTTATTTTTATCTAATTACGATACAAAAATAGATAAAAATCTTGGTACGATGAGTCCTATTTATATTGCTCCGACACTTGTTCAATCTCTTGGTTACAAAAGTAATCTATTCTACGATCAGCTGAATCAAATGAAAACAGAAGTGCCGGCTTTTCGTTCAAATATGTATATAAACTCAAAAGGAAAGCTAGTGGATGAGCCGGCAGCGCTCTCTAATAAAGCTGCAAAAGACCTTCAAGATTACCATGAAGTTGAGTTTGATACATTATCGGGGAAACAGTACGAAACGCATAAGTTGTATAAATAAAAATAAAAACTCCTTTTAAATAAAAGGAGTTTTTATTTTTTAAGTGTTTAAGGTTGTACTAAAAAATAATTCATGTATAATATTTTAAGGTTAAAAGTAAACTTTAAGTTAAGTAAAACAAAACTTGAGTTTGGAACAGCATGAACAATTATTCATGCTGTTTGCTAATTTTAAATACAGTTGAGGATCGAGAGTATGGAAATAGGAAAGAAAATTAAGAATTTACGATTAAAAAAAGGTTTAACACAAGAAGAGCTAGGAGAACGTACTGATTTAAGCAAAGGCTATATTTCGCAGCTAGAGCGCGATTTAAGTTCGCCGTCTTTAGAAACATTTTTTAGTATTTTGGAAGTGCTGGGGTGCGAACCGAAAGAATTCTTCGAAATTGATACGCATGTTCAAAAGGTTGTATATAAAGAGGAAGACTACACGAGTTATTGCGAAGATGAAAAAGGTTACCATATTCAGTGGCTTGTACATGAATCAAATGAAAAAGAAATGGAGCCAATTCGTCTTATTCTTCATGAAAAAGGTGCATTTAAGAGATTTGAACCTTCTCTTTCAGAAACGTTTGGCTACATTTTGCGCGGGTGTGTGAAGGTGAAGCTTGGAGGCAGAATATATGAGGCTAAACAAGGGGAAACCATCTATTTTCAAGCTTCTGAAGAACATCAGATTTTAAATGCTCATGACGGAATAACAGAGTTAATTATCGTGGCGACAGAGTCTTATTTATAGAACAAAAGAGGTGAAGTGAAATGACATCTACGAATACAATTATTCAATTTGAAAATGTGACCAAGCAATATGATAATGATTCAGTTGTATTGGATCATGTAAGCTTTGAAATTGAAAAAGGGAAGTTTTATACCCTTTTAGGTCCATCGGGATGTGGAAAGACAACGATTTTACGATTAATTGCAGGCTTTACGGAGGCCTCGAGCGGAACGATTTATTTTAATGGAAAAAGAATTAATGATGTCCCGGCTAACAAACGTCAGGTTAATACGGTTTTTCAAGACTACGCGCTTTTCCCGCATTTGAATGTATTTGAAAATGTAGCATTTGGTCTTCGAATCAAGAAGATGAAAAATGCTGATATTGGGATAAAAGTTAAAGAAGCCCTTCGCTTTGTTAACCTAGAAGGATATGAAAAGAGAGAAATAAAGGAAATGTCGGGCGGTCAAAGACAGCGCGTAGCCATTGCACGAGCAATTGTAAATCAGCCCGAAGTCATTCTGCTGGACGAGCCGCTTTCAGCTCTTGATCTAAAATTGCGTACGGAAATGCAATACGAGTTAAGAGAATTACAGCGCCGTCTAGGTATTACGTTCATTTTTGTTACGCACGATCAAGAAGAAGCGCTTGCGATGTCCGATGAAATCTTTGTTTTGAATAAAGGAAGAATTCAGCAGAGCGGGGAACCTACAGATATTTATGATGAGCCAATTAATCGTTTTGTTGCCGATTTTATTGGTGAATCAAATATTGTACCAGGTAAAATGATTGCTGACTTTTTAGTGGAGTTTGGCGGCCAGCAATTTGAATGTGTCGATCAAGGGTTAAACCGAAATGAGCAGGTTGAAATTGTGATTCGCCCTGAAGATTTAGCCATTACAAGCTCCGATCAAGGAAAGCTGCAGGTTCGTGTAGATTCACAGCTGTTTAGAGGAGTCCATTATGAAATTTTAGGCTATGACCATGCAGGGAATGAGTGGCTCGTCCACTCTACAAAAAAGGCAACGGTTGGCGAAGAAATTGGTTTATATTTTGAACCTGAAGCTATTCACGTTATGCGATTTAATGAAACGGAAGAAGAATTCGATAAGCGACTCGAAGGTTATGAAGAGGATTACCATGCAAACTAAATCAAGAAATATTTATTTAGTCCCGTATGTGTTATGGATTTTGCTTTTTGTAGTTGCTCCCATTGTATTAGTTGTCTATTATTCTTTTTTCAGCATTGATAATGAGCTGACGCTTGAAAACTATAAGAAATTTTTTACCCCTGTTTATTTACAGATGACGCTGAGCTCATTTTGGTATGCCTTTTTAATTACGTTATTTTCCTTGGTTTTTTCTTATCCAACAGCTTATTTACTAACGAAGCTTAAGCATAAGCAGCTTTGGCTTCTACTGATTATTTTACCGACGTGGATTAACCTATTATTAAAAGCTTATGCTTTTTTAGGCATATTCGGCACGTACGGTACGGTTAATAAATTTACTGAATTTCTGGGATTTGGTACTCATCAAATTTTATTTACTGACTTTAGTTTTGTATTTGTATCAGTGTATATTTTTATCCCCTTTATGATTTTGCCGATCTTTAACTCTTTAGAAGAACTTAATCCCTCGCTTATCTACGCTTCGCGAGACTTGGGGGCATCTTCATGGGTGACATTTAAGCGCGTGGTATTTCCGCTAACGCTAGAAGGGGTTAAATCAGGTTGTCAGGCTGTTTTTATTCCAGCACTGTCACTCTTTATGATTACGCGTTTAATTGCTGGAAACCGCGTCATTACACTGGGAACGGCGATTGAACAACATTTTTTAGTGACGCAGGATTGGGGCATGGGAGCCACAATTGCTGTCTTTTTAATTATTGCGATGGCCGTTATGATGCTCATAACAGGCACTGGAAAGAGAGGTGTGTAAAATGAAGAGAAAGTGGAAGTTCAGCCACCTTTATTTATTTTTTGTCTTTTTCATTTTATACGCGCCCATTTTTTATTTAATGTATTACTCTTTTAACAGCGGAGGAAACATGCGAGAGTTTGAAGGGTTTACGTTAGATTGGTACAAAGAAGTGTTTCAAGACACACGTTTGCTCATTATTGTCTTGAATACCTTAATTATTGCTCTATTGTCTTCGGTTATTTCAACGATTATTGGCGTGATCGGAGCACTTGCTATCGTATACGTGAAGCGTAGACGTGTTCAAAATACACTGTTAACATTTAATAATGTGTTAATTGTGAGTCCAGATGTTATTATTGGCGCATCTTTTTTAATTCTATTTACCATTATCGGTGTAAAGCTTGGGTTTATATCGGTATTATTAGCGCATATTGCATTCAGTGTACCGATTGTGGTCATCATGGTTCTGCCTAAGCTGCAGGAAATGAGTCCGACACTGCTCGATGCAGCCCGTGATTTGGGAGCAAGTCGCTTTGAAGTACTTTCGAAAGTGGTATTGCCATTTATTCGTCCGGGTATCTTTGCAGGCTTTTTTATGGCTTTAACTTACTCTTTGGATGACTTTGCGGTTACGTTCTTTGTGACCGGGAATGGTTTTTCCACGCTTTCAGTAGAAATTTACTCGTTAGCAAGAAGAGGGGTCTCGCTGAAAATCAATGCTCTTTCTACTCTTATTTTCATGTTTACCGTGCTGATTGTAATTGGTTATTACTTTATCAGTCAGCGATATAGCAATAAAGCGAAAGGGGTGGCGACTGGAAAATGAAGCAATTAGCAAAGCCGTTTATCTTCATCGTCATCCTTTCTTTCGTTCTTATGTATGTGGTTCATCATTTGAACAATGCCGAAGGATACTCTGGAGGAGACACGCTGACCGTCTATAATTGGGGAGATTATATTGATCCTGATTTAGTGAATCAGTTTGAAAAAGAAACCGGAATTAAAGTCATTTATCAGACCTTTGATTCGAATGAAGCAATGATGACAAAAATTGAACAAGGCGGTACGACATTTGATATTGCTGTTCCTTCTGAATACGCGATTAGCAAGATGCGTGAAGAAAATTTACTATTGCCAATTGATCATTCGAAGCTGCCTAATTTAAAATACATTAATCCGCGTTTTTTAGACCTATCTTTTGATCCTGGCAATAAGTACTCTATTCCTTATTTTTGGGGAACTGTGGGTATTGTTTATAACTCTGATATGATTCATGGTAAGAAGATAAAGAGTTGGAATGATTTATGGGATCCTAAGCTAAAAAATCAAATTTTACTTGCAGATGGCGCTAGAGAAGTGATGGGAATGGGGCTAAACAGCTTAAATTATTCATTAAATGATACGAATAAAGCTCATCTTCAAGAAGCAAAAAGAAAGCTTGATACATTAACACCAAACGTAAAAGCCATTGTAGGAGACGAGATTAAGATGCTCCTAGCAAATGAAGAAGCGGCAGTTGGCGTTGTTTGGTCAGGTGATGCTTCTGAAATTATGAGTGAAAACGATAAGCTGAATTACGTTGTTCCAGAAGAAGGTTCGAATTTATGGTTCGATAACATGGTTATTCCAAAAACGGCTAAAAACGTAGAAGGTGCACATAAATTCATGAATTTTATGCTAGATCCTAAACACGCTGCTCAAAATGCAGAATATGTAGGGTATTCTACGCCTAATAAAAAAGCGTTAGATTATTTGCCGAAAGAAGTAGCGAAAGATGAACGTTTTTATCCGGATGAAGAACTAACCAATAAGCTTGAAGTATATAATAACTTAGGCAAACGAATGCTTGCTTATTACAATGAATTATTTTTAGAATTCAAAATGCACCGTAAATAAAAGGTACTTAGTTAGGCCTTTATACTCAAGTTCTTTATTGTTTTTGTAAATTCAGTTGCGTGATAGCAAGAGGAAAGATAAAATACAAACGAGTAAAGCTAATAACATTTATTTTATGTTATTAGCTTTTTTATTTGTAAAACGGGAAAGATAAGAAAAAATTGAATGTTCTATTATTCATCTAGAATGTATATTTCACATTATATAGGAGAGAAAAAGTGAAGCAAAAACAAAAGCAGCATATTCAATCCATTTATTTTTTACGATTATTCGCTATGATGATGGTTGTGCTCGTACATGTAACAGCAGCGTATGCAACGGTACTGCCATTTGCAAGTGAAGCTTATCAGAAATATCATTTCCTTAACCGAATTGTTCGAATTGAAGCAGGGATCTTCATTGTGATCACAGGTTTAGTTTTCTTTTATAGTTACATTAACAAGCCGTTAACAAAGACTTTATGGAAAACGTATTATGCTCGAAGAGTGACATATATTTTAGTTCCCTATGTTATTTGGGCACTTATTTATGAATTTTATTCGTACTATGTGGGAGCAACAGAATTAAATGCAGCTGATATTGTGAAACGTATTTTACGCGGAGAGTCCTACTATCAGCTTCATTTTATCTTTTTAATTGTACAAGTGTATCTCGTGCTGCCGGTTTTTGTATGGCTAGCACAAAAAGTAACCATTTTTAAAAAATACATGTGGCTGTTTGGTATTATCATTCAGCTTGGTTATTTAATGCTTAACAATACGTATCATATCACTTCATTTAATTTATTTTTAAATACAATGGCTACGTTTTTACTCGGCGGTTGGATTGGTATTTATTATCGCGAACAAGTGGATAAAAAGTACAGTCGTTCAAATATTGTATTATTTCTGGTGACGCTCGGATCGGGAATAGCTATTTCACTGTTAAATTATCACTTATACACAATGAAGACAATTCACATTTCAGGCTTTACGTATGAGGCTGTTAATACGCTTTATTTGGTCGTGGGAAGTTATTTCTTCTTCCGAATTGCAGAGATATTAGCTGAAAAGCTTTCTGTGAAGTCCGTGACGGTCGTTAAAAATATTGCCATGTACTCGTTTGGATTTTACTTGATTCATCCAATGGTTTTAAACTTTGTGGCAAAAGCAGTACCAATACAAGGCAACTATATGTTTCACGTGGAAATCTTGGCACGTTATATTTTGACATTAGCGGGCTGTTACCTCATTATTTGGGGATGTCATCGTCTTTTACCGTTTGCTAGCTTTTTGTTTGGTAAACTGCCAAAAGAAGCGGTGTTCATTTACCGACGTCCTGATCATAAATAGCGTTTAGTTAAAAGTTATGCCTGCTTGCAGGCATAACTTTTTTTATAAAGTATAAGAGATGATAACGCGCTAGTTTTAAAATATTTTTAAAAGTGACATGCTAAGATAATGATTATTTAGGTAATCACAAAAGGGGGAATTTGATATGCGTGTACTTGTGGTAGAAGATGATGCTTCATTATTACACGGTATCGTAGAAGGCTTAAAAGAAGAAGGATATGAAGTTGATTGTGCGTCTGATGGAGATGAAGGTTTGTTTTTAGCAGAGCAGAATATTTATGATGCCTTAATTTTAGATATTATGCTGCCGGGTATGACAGGGCTTGACATACTAAAAAAACTAAGAAAACAAAAGGTGTTGACCAAAGTTATTTTTCTTACTGCAAAAGATAGTGTAGAAGATCGAGTGAAAGGACTCGACTATGGAGCCGATGATTATTTGGTTAAGCCTTTTGCCATGGCTGAACTTTTTGCGAGGTTAAGGGTAATGCTTAGGGACTTGCAGGCAGAAGAAGGTATGATTTCATATGGTCCCATTTCTATACGAGAAGCCAATCATGAAGTAGTGATTAATGGAAGTGTCCTCACGTTAACGATTAAAGAATTTCAGCTTTTGGAATATTTTATTCGAAATAAAGAACAAATCCTTATTCGAGATCAAATTTTTAATCGGGTATGGGGTTTTACATCCGATGTAGGAGTGGGCGTAGTTGATGTTTATGTTCACCATTTAAGAAAGAAGCTTCAGCCTTTTAATTGTGACAATTATGTACGTACAGTCAGAGGCGTAGGCTTTATGTTAAAAGGGGAAGAGCATGTTTAAAAAGACGAGAATCAGGCTTGTGTTATTTAACACAATGGTGCTGATGGTTATCTTGAGCATTTTTAGTGTGGTTTTATATTTTTACATGCAGCATCTTATTTTTTTAAACCCGGACAATCGGCTAAGTGAGATGAGCGAGCAGGTTAAAAAAAGAAATTTACATGAAATTCAGGAAAACAATGAGAGAGAAACAGAACGTCGCGTTGCGTTTTTACTTTGGAGCAGTGATAAAAAATTAATCAAAATTACACCTAAAAAAGGGTTATATACAAACGATATTGACGACTTTAAGCCTGCGCTCTCAGAAGGGAAAATCAAAACGTCGCAAGAGGTAAACGGTCATGCTTATCGAGTGATGAATGTGAAAAATGAAGGATATATAAAAGATCAAGACGTTTCAACAATTCAACTTGTCTTAAACGTAGATCCAGAAACTCAAACCTTAGAGCACCTTGCTTTTCTTCTTGTCATTTCAGCTTTTATTGGACTGCTTCTTTCCCTTGTAGCTGGCTTGTTTTTAGCCAATCGAGCGCTTGTACCTATTCAAAAATCTTGGAACAAACAAGTCGAATTTATTGCAGATGCTTCCCATGAGTTAAGGACGCCTCTTTCCGTGATGCAAACGCATCTCGAGCTATTGTTTAGACGACCAAATCATACGATTGAGCAAGAAAGCGAAAACATTTATCAAAGCTTAAACGAAGTAAAGCGGATGACGAAGCTGGTGGGCAACTTACTAACACTCGCTAGATCTGATTCAAGTGCACAGCTGCTAAACAAAACGGTCTTTAATATGGGTGAGCTAGTTGATAAAGTAGCTAATCAGTTTGAGCCTATATTTGAACTAAAGGAGCTGCATTTCACAAGGGAAATTGAATCGTTAATGTTCGGAGGAGATCAAGAACGACTTCATCAGCTATGTATGATTTTGTTAGACAACGCTTTTAAGTACACCCCACCTGGAGAAAGCATTCATATTAGTCTAAAGAAACATCATCACTCTATGACGCTAATTGTCAAAGACACAGGCATTGGAATTGAAGCGAAAGATCTTCCGTATGTGTTTGATCGCTTTTATCGAAGTGATAAGAGTCGGGCGCGTGCCGAAGGAGGATCAGGTTTAGGGCTCGCGATTGCCAAATGGATTGTACAAGCTCATGACGGAGAAATTAAGGTTTTTAGTCAAAAAAACGTGGGTACGGAATTTTATGTGAAAATTCCGCTATGAAAAAAGCTGCCTGTCATTAGGCAGCTTTTTTTGTCACTTTTTTGTTTGCAGTCTTCCATGCTTTCCATGCATTAGCAAGTAACAGGCCGATTAATAAATAGGCAAGGCCGCCAAAAACTAAGTAATCTACGGCACTAATCGCCCCTGCAAGCATCCCAAATTTTATTTGGTCTTTATACTTCGCAGGAGAAGTTGGCGGATCCGTCACCATAAAGAAGGCTAAAAATAAAGCGGAATTAACAAAAGGAGCTCGTAAAGCATCCGCTACATCACCTACTCCTATTAATGACATAATCGTAAAAATAGCAAAATACACGCCTAAAAACGCAAATACTTGAGGGAATTTATTTACTTTGCTCGTCACAAGGTACCCTGTCACAAACACGAATACAATGAGCCAGACGGGTAGTAAAGATAAGCTTCCCCACCAGCTTTGGCCGCTTGAAAAGACAATAAGTGAAAAGAGAAGACCAAAAGCGGCAGGGTTAAAAATAGGCTTCTTTTTTACTTTTACTAAGTGCTTCGATAAAATAGCAACAGCTACAGTGCAAAATGTGACCCAAGCAGGTGTAGAGGTGCTGAGCACTAAGGCAATAATTAATCCAGTAATAATTCCGCCGTCAGGAAGCTGAATTTTCTTTTTATAAGCAAAAGAAAATCCTAAATCTAAGGCGGCCGCCGAGCATACGGCGAGTAGTAGGTGTCCTAATCCTTGAAAGGCAGAAGAGTTGAATTCACCTAATAAGGTTAAAAGCAGCAGCATAGCCATCACGTATCTTTTAGGTGTTTTAACTAGCTGCCCCCACCGACTTATTTCTTTTGGTTTGTTTTCATCTACAATAATATAACCTTTGGGTGTACTAATATATTTAACACCGCTTCTTCGTTCAGAACGTGTGGTCATCATTCATTAATTCCTCCATATCTGATGTGAAAAAAGGAGTGAAACTAGAATCGAAGAGTACGCCGCGTACGTCGGCATCATTCAATAAATTTACTCCTTTTTCCGCTCCTAAAATAAAAGCTGATGTAGATAATGCATCGGCCAGCATGGCAGAAGGAGCAATAGCTGTACAACTCATTAGACTGCTTCTAGTAGATGGAGATAAGGGATTAACCAAATGATGCATGAATGGTTGCGTCTTATTTTTTCTAGCATAATTTCCTGATGTGCAGACAGCCGTATCTGTTACACGCAAGGTCAGTAATGACTGCGTTTGAATCTGAGGGTGCTGAATCCCGACTTTCCACAAATCTCCGTGTTGATTGAGTCCTTTAACTAGGATGTCTCCTCCGGCATTAATCATAAAATGCTGATAAGGAAGGGAGTGGGCAGCCAAATCAATAGCTAATCCTTTGGCGACCGCTCCAAGATCTATAATCATCGGTTTTTGTAAGAGAACCGTTTTTTTATGTGTATTCAATACGATGTCTTTATAACTTCCAGAATCGACTGCTTCGTTCACTTGTACGGGCTTTCCATCTAAATAATGTTCGTTAAAACCACGTTTTTCTAATTGTTTTCCTACCGTTGGGTCAAAGATTCCATGCGTTTCATCTGCTACTAAGATAGCGAAATGAAGGGCTTCAAATAATAGGGGGCTAACAGCAACAGGTTCTTTGATATGTCTAATTAGCTTCATAACTTCGCTTTTGGCATCAAATCGACTGCATGTCGTTTCGACGGTCTTAAAAATAGTAAATGCCTTTGAGATATGGTGAAGGACATTTGCTTCCTCCGATTGGGGAGCAATTACTTGAATGGACACGGTTGTTCCCATACATAAGACAGAGCGGCTATACGTTTTTATGGACATCATTCGTTTCTCCTTTATGCATTCATTGCTTGCTGAAGGGCGTCATCCACGGCATTTTGAAAATCTTCTGTGCTAAGCGTTGCTCCGCTCACGACGTCGACATCTGAGCTTTGTCTTTGTACGACTTGAGACGGAAGATCCTCAATGTAACTCTCAGAATAGTGAGTATCCGCTTCTGTAATTTCAACTGTATCAATTCGGTCGTTTTTAATGGTCACAGATACGTAAACAGTTCCGATACGGTTGCTTCCTTGACCAGAATACGTTCCATCTTTGTATTTTGTTTTAGGAGCAGAACTTTCGGTACTCGCTGATGAAGGGTGCTTATTAGAAGAAGCGATATCTTCTCCCCAGTTATCATTAACAATCGTTTGATTGTCTGTCTGATCTCTCGTTTTTTTCTGATGATGAGCCGGTGTGACTTGAACAGCTTGCGCGTCAGATAGAGTGTTTATATAACCAGTTGCATAAATACTTCCAATGGCTACGCTGCATGCAGCAATCATCGTTTTTCCCATTTTACTCATATTTGTTGAACCTCCTGATTTATACCAGAACTATAGTTTCGATTATTGATGGTGATCTTTAGCATAAATAAACTTTATAAATAAACTTTTAAAAAAGATTTAAAATCAAAAAAGTTTTTTCAAAAATAAATGATTCAAGTGAAAAGGTCATTTTAAATAATGAAAGGAGAAGCTGGAATTTCTTTCACAAGCCTAGCTATTTTGACATACGTAATAATAGTTAATATTTCTGTTTACTATCTAAACGTGCATGATAAAATAGAAAAGATGAATATGTGTTAGGAGGAACATCAGTGAAAATTAAGCTTGGCCTTTTATACGGAGGAAAATCCGCTGAACATAAAGTATCTTTACAAACAGCTCTAGCAGTTTCAAAAGCAATTAATCACGATAAATATGAAGTGCATCCAATTTACATTACAGAAACAGGAAAATGGATTCGCGGCACACAGCTGACTGGTCCGCTTGAAACAGTTGCTCAATTAGAAATTCAAGATAACGGAACAGCTATTTCACCAGTTTCATTGAATACAGAAATGTTTGCATTAACAGATTCAAAAACAGATGATCAACTAGATGTTATTTTCCCACTTCTTCATGGTCCAAATGGAGAAGATGGTACGGTACAAGGATTATTAGAATTATTGAATATTCCTTATGTTGGAAACGGCGTATTAGCTTCAGCAGCTGGTATGGATAAAGTTGTAATGAAGCAGCTGTTTGCACAGGCAGGTCTGCCTCAAGTGGAGTACGTATCATTTATCCGCCGCGAGTGGGAAGCAGATCGAACGGCTGCGTATGAAAAAGTAGAAACACTTGGATACCCTTGCTTTGTTAAACCAGCAAACTTAGGTTCAAGTGTTGGGATTAGCAAATGTGATAACCGCGAAGAGTTAGAAGCGGCATTTGTTGAAGCCTTCTTATTTGATCGAAAAATCATTGTAGAAGCAGCAGCAGTTGGTCGTGAAGTTGAAATTGGTGTGTTAGGGAATGATGAAGCAGCTTGTTCAGTAGTTGGAGAAATCTTACCTAAAAAAGCGTTTTACGATTACAAAGCAAAATATGAAGACGGCGATACAGGTCTTATTATTCCAGCTGAAATTACAGAAGAACAGCATCAAGAAATGTCAGCACTAGCAATCAAAGCATTTAAAGCAATTGATGGATCTGGCCTTGTACGTGCAGATTTCTTCTTAACATCAGAAGGTAAATTCATTATTAATGAAGTGAATACGATGCCTGGTTTTACACCTTTCAGTATGTTCCCGTTATTGTGGAAACACGCAGGTGTTGAATATCCAGATTTAATTGAAAAACTTGTATCACTAGCAATTGAACGTCATACTGAAAAGCAGCAAATTAAACACACAATGTAACTCACACAACACTATTCATCATGAATAGTGTTTCTGTGTTTAGTTTCAATTAAATAGTATCCATAGTTTACTTTATATCGAGAGGAGCAAACCAACAATGATTAAACGTACGCTTAAACAGCTAGCTGCAATGATTCCAGGAAGTGTATTTCATAGCGGGAACGAAGCAACTGTAATTGAGGGAGTCTCAATTGATACGAGAACTATTCAGCAAGGCAATTTATATATCCCAATTAAAGGGGAACGTTTTAACGGGCATGTATTTGTCGATAAAGCAATTGAAAACGGAGCGGTCGCTACTCTGTGGAACAAAGATGAAGAAAACCCACCGACAGACATTAGCGTTATTTTAGTCGATGATACGCTAGAAGCTCTTCAGCAATTAGCGAAATCCTATCGTCACGAGTTAGATATTAAAGTAGTGGGCATTACAGGAAGTAACGGAAAAACAACGGCAAAAGACATGGTGAAAGCTGTGCTTGATACAACTTACCGTGTTCTGAAAACAGATGGAAACTTTAATAATCATATTGGCATGCCGCTTACTATTTTGCGTTTAGATGAAACTCATGATATTGCCGTTTTAGAAATGGGCATGAGCAGCCGAGGAGAGATTGAGTTTCTTTCTAATTTAGCGGAGCCTGATGTGGCCATTATTACAAATATCGGAGAATCGCACCTTCAAGACTTAGGAAGTCGTGATGGAATTGCGGAGGCAAAATTAGAAATTACAAGCGGCTTAGCACCAACAGGTCAGCTTGTCTATAATGGTGATGAGCCACTTTTAACGTCGCGCGTAGTTAATCCAGCATTTGAAACGGTGACATTTGGCAGCTCAGAACAAAACGATTTGTATCCAAGTGCTATTTCAGCCGAAGAGTTAGGAACAACATTCACTGTTTCACGTGAAACAACATATTCATTCTTTATCCCGGTATTAGGTAAACATAATGTTCACAATGCGCTTTCTGCTATTGCGGTAGGTCATTATTTTGGACTAGACAACGAAACAATCGCTAAGGGATTAAAAGAATTAAAGCTAACAAATATGCGTATGGAGCTTGTAAAACGAACAGATGGCCTGACCTTCATTAACGACGCATATAACGCAAGTCCAACGTCCGTTAAAGCTGCTATCACGTTGATGCATGATTTAGAAGGCTATAAGCAAAAAATTCTTGTTCTCGGGGATATGCTTGAATTAGGCGATCAGGAAAAAGAGTTCCACAAAGAAGTGGGAGAGTTTATTCAAGCAGAAAAAATTGATTATGTTCTAACATACGGTCCTTTATCTGTTGAAATTGAGCAAGGAGCAAAAAATAATTTTGCAGAAGATAAGGTAATACACTTTGAGGAGAAAGATGAGCTTGTTGAAAAATTAACAGCGATTACAACAAGAGAAGATGTGGTTTTAGTGAAAGCATCTCGAGGGATGAAGCTTGAGGAAGTTATCTCAAAAATGATGCATAAATTACCGTGATATTAAAAAGAGTATAAGTAAGCTCTATTGCAAACGGAAAGCCATAGTGTTATGATGTAGTCTGAGTGTCTTGAGGCGCTTATACTCTAAACGTTGAATTTATTGAAGTAGTCGTTTAGAGCATTTTCCGTTTCCTCGGAGAATGCTTTTTTTTGTAAAATATAGATAGTCTAAATATAAAAGGAGTTTGAAAAACTTGGCATTATTTCAAGATTTAGGATTAAGTCAACAGCTTAACAAAGCTGTGAGTAAAATGGGTTTTGAAGAAGCAACACCAATTCAATCAGAAACTATCCCATTAGCACTAGAAGGTCACGATTTGATCGGACAAGCACAAACAGGAACAGGGAAAACAGCGGCATTTGGTATTCCTCTTATTGAAAAAGTTGATGTAAACGTAGATGCAATTCAAGGGTTAATTATTGCTCCTACTCGTGAACTTGCTGTACAGGTATCTGAAGAACTTTACAAAATTGGTCAAACAAAGCGCGTACGCGTGCTATCAATTTATGGTGGTCAAGATATCAGTCGTCAAATTCGTGCATTGAAAAAGCACCCTCATATCATCGTAGGGACACCAGGACGTATGCTAGATCATATTAATCGTCGTACACTTCGTCTACAAGACGTTCATACAGTTATTTTAGATGAAGCAGATGAAATGTTAAACATGGGATTCATCGAAGACATTGAAAAAATCTTATCAAACGTACCTGAGAACCACCAAACACTTTTATTCTCAGCAACAATGCCTACTCCAATCCGTCGCATTGCTGAAAAATTCATGAACGAACCAAAAGTGGTAAAAGTAAAAGCAAAAGAAGTAACGATGCCAAACATTACGCAGTATTATTTAGAAGTACAAGAAAAGCGTAAATTTGATATCCTTACTCGTCTTTTAGATATGCAATCACCTGAATTAGCTATCATCTTTGGTCGTACAAAGCGCCGTGTTGATGAGTTATCAGAAGCATTAAATATGCGTGGTTATTCTGCACAAGGTATCCATGGTGACTTGACACAATCGAAACGTCTATCTGTACTACGTCAATTTAAAGAAGGTTCTATTGATGTATTAGTTGCGACAGACGTAGCTGCACGCGGACTTGATATTTCTGGTGTTACTCATGTATACAACTTTGATATCCCTCAAGATCCGGAGAGCTATGTACACCGTATCGGACGTACAGGACGTGCTGGTAAAATGGGTGCTGCTATGACATTTGTAACGCCAAGAGAAACTGGACAGTTACACAATATTGAGCGTACAACAAAACGTAAAATGGAGCGTATGACTGCTCCAACGCTTGATGAAGCAATGGAAGGTCAACAGCGTATTGCAGCTGACAAATTAACGGAATCTGTGACACAAGGCAACTTATCTTACTACAAACAGTTGGCAGAAGAGTTACTTGAAGAGCACGATTCAGTTTCATTAGTGGCAGCGGCAATCAAATTATTTACAAAAGAACCAAATGAATCACCAATTCAATTAACTGCTGAACCACCGGTAATTGCAAAAGGTGATAAAAACAAACGTGGAAATGGCGGAGGTCGTTCACGTTCTAACTCTAAAAACTACTCACAGCAAAATCGTCGTGGAAACTCAAAGCGTTTTGGTGACAAGCGTCGCGGTGGAAGCAACGGCAGTGATAATAGAAATCGCAATAGCAGCAGTAATCGTAAAGATTCTCGCAGCAAAGCGTAAAATAAAAACGAGCCTTAACAGGCTCGTTTTTTTATGTGTTAATTGCTATTTTATTGGTGCACACTATGAGTAAAATAAAATGGGGTGTTCACTGATGTCGACCATTGTTCGGTTAGGTTATGTGGCGATGAGCGTTCATTTGGAAAATAGTTCTCCTTCTCAAACAATGACTTTTGCACAATTTCAGCGTGTGAAAGACCATGAAGCGGCCATTCGCAAGCTCGAACGTATTGCAATATCCAACTTAGAAAACTGCTTACGGTTATTAAAACATAATGCGTGGAGTGAAATTGAGTTTTTTCGATTCAGTTCTAAGTTAATTCCATTAGCTAACCATGAGGCACTAAAAGAGTGGAACTACATAGCTCCTTTAAAAGATGCTCTTCAGCGTATTTCTGTATTTTTGAAGGAACATCCAATGCGAGTAGATTTTCACCCGGATCATTTTGTTGTTTTAAACTCAACGGATAAAGAGGTTTTTAAGCATTCTATCCAAACTCTTCGCATGCATCAAAAGTTGCTGAAAGGAATGGATATTCCGCTTCAAAATCGCTGTGTTCTACATGTTGGAGGAGCTTATAATGATAAAGAAAAAGCACTGGAGCAGTTTATTCATAATTGGGGGCTTGTACCTCAATCCCTTCAGCAAATGATTATGTTGGAAAACGACGATACAACCTTTCATATAAAAGACGTCTTGTATTTATGTGAAAAACTAAATGTCCCAATCATTTTTGATCTTCATCATCATCAGGCGAACAATGATGAAACTTCATGGCAAGAGCATTGGGACCGTATCATTAGAACATGGGAACATGAAACACTTCCTCTAAAAATGCATATATCTAGTCCTAAAAGTGATAAAGAATTTAGAGCCCATGCAGATTATATCGATGTTAATGGGTTTTACAGCTTTTTAAAAGAAGTAAATGGAACGATACCGCAAATTGATTGCATGATTGAAGCTAAGAAAAAAGATGAAGCGCTCTTTCAGTTAGTAAGAGATTTGAAGACTTATGAAGATGTGGAATTTATTAACTCATCCACTTTTTATATTAAATCCTAAAGCAGGCCTCATATCTGTGGCTTGTTTTTCTGTTTGAACGTAAGAAAAGCGAGAAGAAATCCAGCAATACCTCCAGCGAAATGAGCTGTATTGTTGGTTCCTGGCGTTAGCAGACCTGAAAGTAATCCAATAATTAAAAAGACGACAATGATTTGCTGGTTGCTTTTAGAAAGCATATGCTTTTGTTTTATGACAAGATAGAGGTAAAATCCGAGCAGTCCGAAAATGGCACCGGATGCACCCACATGGCTGTAAAAAGAAGATTGAATTAGAAATGTAACGATATTTCCAAGCAATCCACACGTAAGGTAGAATAGAAGAAACTTATAAGAAGAAAGAATACGCTCAGCGCCTGGTCCTAACAAGAACAATGAAAATGAGTTAAAAAGAAGATGTGAAAAGCTTAGATGTAAAAAGATAGGTGTGAAAAGCCGCCAGTAGTCTCCTTGGGAAATTAAACTATTCACACCAATAAGCTGATGTATAAAAGATTCTGCAAGGTGTGAGGGAAGAGCGGCAAGTAACCATAGCGCAATGTGGATGCAGATAAGCGTGAAGGTAACAGGATAAAAACGTTTAAATTCAGCTGCATTTTCTGTGCGTACGAACATATTTGTCACTCCTTTTTATAAAGGCATTTTTATATACTATTCTGTAAGAGAGGATTAAATGAAAATGATTATAGGAACTGGAATTGATATTACAGAGTTAGAGCGGATTGAAAAAATGGTGCAGCGTCAAAGCGCTTTTATTACTCGGATTTTAACAAAAAATGAAAGAGAACGCTATGAAAAGCTATCAAGCCGACGTAAGGTCGAATTTTTAGCAGGAAGATTTGCTGTGAAGGAAGCATATTCGAAAGCTCTTGGAACAGGAATAGGAAAAGATTTCAGCTTCCAAGATATCGAAATCGTGAATGATGAAAGAGGGAAACCCCACATTGTTACAAAACAACCACTGGAAGCGTCTGTACACGTATCTATTTCCCACAGTGCACACTATGCGATTGCTCAAGTAATTATTGAACGCTTGTCAAGCTAGTCTGCATATTCACTATTTCTTGTTCATATATTCATAGTGTGGATAGGGGAGACAAGATATGTTCTTGCTTCTCCGTTTAGCTGTGAATATACGAAATAAAGGAGTTGGGGAAATGCATAAAAAATGGATTGGCTTATTTGTTTGCGCCTTTTTTCTCTTAGCCTTATCAGCATGCGGTGAAAAAAGTCAGCAGGATGTAACAGATGCATTGGATGCCAAGGTACAAGAAATGGCGGGGTATAAATCAGATGCTAAGATGACATTGAATACAGGGAAAGATGCTCAAGTATACGATGTAGAAATTTGGCATAGTAAGCCTATGTACTATCGAGTGAATTTGAAAAATACAAAGAAAGATCAAAGCCAAATGATTTTGCGTAATGATGAAGGGGTTTTTGTTTTAACGCCTGCCTTAAATAAAAGCTTTCGTTTTCAAAGTGACTGGCCGCAAAATAGCAGTCAAGCTTATTTGTATGAATCCCTTGTCCAAGATATTGTGAAGGATGAAAAGGCAAGTTTTAAATCAACGGATAAACATTATATTTTTGAAACAAAAACGAACTATCAAAATAGCACAATGCTTCCTAAACAAGAAATTACGCTGAACAAAAGTGACTTAGCGCCTGTGTCGGTTAAAATTATGGATACGGATAATAAAGTGTTAATAAAAGTTGATTTCTCTAAGGTGAAATTCGATTCTAAGTTTGATAAAGGGGCTTTTGATACAAAAAGAAACATGACAAGTGCAAAGATTGACATTCCGACATTAGCTCAGCACAAATCATTTAGCGTTCTTTATCCTAAGGACGTTCCAAAAGGTACAAAGCTGTCCAAGGAAAAGAAAATCGAGACGGAAAATGGTGAGAGAGTCGTTTTAATGTACAAAGGAGAAAAGCCGTTTACGCTTGTACAAGAAAAAGCGCAAGTAGCTAAAACAGCAACATCTACAGTTACTGCCGGAGAGCCATTTGATTTAGGTTTTACTGTGGGAGCTTTAACGGATAAAAGTCTATCTTGGACATATAATGGAGTAGACTTTATGCTGGCTTCTGATCAGCTGACACCAGATGAATTGAGTACAGTTGCTAGATCTGTGCAAAGTCAGATGGGAAAATAAGAGAAGCTTACAAGCCTGCATATATGTAGGCTTGTTCTTGCTTAATTTGAATAAAGATCGAGATGAAGTTTGGCTATAGATGTATTATACTAACAGAGGAAAGTACGTTTAGAATGGTTCTGAAAAAAGGAAGTGTCGTAGTAATGGATGCATTTTATAGAGAAACATGGGCAGAAATTGATGTAGAAGCCATTTTTCAAAATGTGAATCATGTAAGAGAACTGATACCGGGGCATAAAACGTTAATGGCCGTAGTAAAAGCGAATGCGTACGGGCATGGAGATAAAGAAGTAGCAGAGATTGCGCTTCAAGCTGGCGCTGATATGCTAGCTGTAGCTTTTTTGGATGAAGCTATTGCTCTTCGAAAAAAAGGAATAAAGGAATCCATTTTAGTATTAGGAGCCGTGCCTCCCTTACACATTCAAACTGCATTGGAGTGGGATGTAACGGTCACTGCTTATAGCAAAGCTTGGATTGAAGAAGCGGCGTCCATTCTAGGTGCAAACAGTCAGTTGCATATGCATTTAAAAATAGATACAGGCATGGGTCGCTTAGGAATTAGAACAAAAGAAGAATTACACGAAACGATGAATATCATCACTTCTCATTCAGGATTCGCGCTGGATGGAGTGTTTACACACTTTGCAACAGCAGACGAGCTAAATTCGTCTTATTTTGAAGAACAATACACATTCTTTGAAGAAATGGTTCGAATTGTGAAAGAACATAATTTTACACCTCCGATGATTCACTGTGCAAATAGCGCAGCTTTGCTTCGTCGTCCGAGCGATATCTTTAATGGCGTACGCTTAGGTATCTCTATGTATGGCTTGAGTCCTTCAGAGGAATTAAAAGAAGTCTTGCCAATTCCGTTAAAACAAGCTTTTTCGCTGCACAGCCGTATTGTGCATGTTAAAAAAGTCAAAAAAGGGAGTCATATCAGTTACGGAGCTACTTATGAAGCTAAAGAAGATGAATGGATTGCTACTATTCCAGTAGGATACGCAGACGGCTGGATTCGTAAATTAAGTAATTTTGAAGTGTTAGTAGATGGAGTTAAAGTGCCAATTGTTGGTAGGATATGCATGGATCAATTGATGATTAAATTGCCTAAAATGTATAAAATGGGTACAAAAGTAACATTTATTGGAAAACAACAAGGTGCTGAAATTACAATTGATGAAGTAGCAAAGCATCTTGAAACAATTAATTATGAAATCCCTTGCATGATTGCAGCAAGGGTTCCGAGGGTTTATACAAGAGATTCTCAGCACATTCATGTTAATAATTATATCTTGCGCTGAATATACATCTTCCTGAGTCAACATAAAAAGCCTGCGAACAAAAGACAATAAAATAATAACTTCCATGCATAAAAGAGGGTATCAATTGACGATAATAGTGTAGAAATTGACAGAATTAACTTTCCATTAAAGCTAATCAATGTTATGATAAGGAAAGATGAGACTATTGGTGTGTGTATTGATGTTGGAGGTGTATGTTTGTGTCTGAAGCGAGCGCAACTACAGAAATCCTAGTAAGATTACCGAAAAATTTAGTATCGGAGCTCGATCTTATGGTTAAACAAGAAAATGGCAACCGAAGTGATTTTATTCACCAAGCAACAAAATTGTACCTTCGTGAGCGAAAAAAACGCCATATTCGCGAATCAATGAGACGTGGATATATGGAGATGGCAAAGATAAACTTAAATATTGCTTCCGAGGCTTTTCTAGCAGAGTATGAAGCTGATCATACTGTGGATCGTTTAGTAAGCGGGGGGTAATGACTTGGTAGTCAAACGTGGCGACGTTTATTTTGCTGACCTATCTCCTGTTGTTGGCTCAGAACAAGGAGGCGTTCGCCCTGTACTTGTCATTCAAAATGATATAGGCAATCGTTTTAGCCCAACTGTTATTGTAGCTGCGATCACTGCTCAAATTCAAAAGGCAAAGTTACCTACGCATGTTGAAATTGATGCAAAGCGCTATGGATTTGAGCGAGATTCAGTTATTTTACTAGAACAAATTCGTACTATTGATAAACAGAGGCTAACAGACAAGATTACCCATTTAGATGATGAAATGATGGACAGAGTGGATGAAGCCTTGCAAATCAGTGTAGGACTTATCGACTTTTAGAATTATACTTCCATTTATGCTAAGTTGCTCCTTTATGAGCAACTTTTTTAATTTGACTAGGAATAATCAGTAAACGTATATTGTAATAAGAAACGTTTTAAAAATGATAATATATATATAGATATAAATGAGTGTATTGACTCACAAGGAGGACCTCATGAATCAAGATTTATTCAATTATATACAAAATCATAAATCAGAAATTTTTGATCGATGGCTAGTGTTAATGAATGATGTGGAAACAGAGCGGATTAAAAACATTGTATCCGAGCAAGTGTACGTAAATGTAAGCTCTGATTTTGTAAATTTACTTTTGGCAAAAGCATTCCGTGATCAGGAAAATTTTGCAGAGGAACTAGAGGAAGTAGTAGGACGAGTTGTGAGTTTAGGATGGCCTCTTGCTTATTTGACACAGGGTGTACGTAACTTGGGTCATGTAGTGGTTGAAGGGTATGTAAACAGTGAACATGTAAAGGCTGATCAAACTCATTCTGAATTATTCTATCGGTTTGACAAGTGGTTAAGCCCTATTTATAACAAAATAGTAGAACAATACTCCAACTCGTGGGAAAATACAGTTATGTTGCAAAAAGTTGCACTTCAAGAATTGTCTGCTCCATTAATACCGGTATTTGATAAAATTACGGTAATGCCGCTTGTGGGAACAATTGACACCGATCGTGCAAAGAAAATTATGGAAAACTTACTGCAAGGTGTCGTAAAGCACCGATCAGAGGTCGTATTAATAGATATTACCGGAGTACCAGTAGTGGATACGATGGTTGCCCATCATATCATTCAAGCTGCTGAAGCCGTACGTTTGGTTGGAGCCAAGTGTTTGTTAGTAGGAATTCGTCCGGAAATTGCTCAGACTATTGTGAACTTAGGTATTAGCTTAAATGAAATTATTACGAAAAACTCATTAAAAAAAGGTGTAGAGTTTGCGTTAGAAATGACTGAGCGGAAAATAGTTGATATAGAATCGGAGGAATAAACGTGAGAATACCCATTTTGAAATTGTACGACTACTTATTGGTATCCATTCAATGGGAGCTGGATGATCAAACGGCTATTCAATTCCAAGAAGATTTGCTAAGTAAAATTCATCAAACTGGAGCAAAAGGAGTGGTAATCGATTTAACTTCAATTGATATGATCGATTCATTCATCGCAAAAGTGTTAGGTGACGTGGTTAGCATGTCTAATTTGATGGGGGCCAGAGTAGTATTAACAGGTATCCAGCCTGCAGTAGCTATTACACTTGTTGAGTTAGGGATTGGCCTAAACGATGTTCTTACTGCACTCGATTTAGAAAAAGGTCTTGAGAAACTCCAATCGGAATTGGGGGATTAGTATATGGAATTCCAATCCAGCGTAAAAATCGTAACAGAATGGGACATCGTAGCGGCACGCCAATTAGGTAGAAATGTGTCGAAAGAGCTAGGGTTTGGAACAGTTGACCAAGCTCGTATTACAACCGCCATTTCTGAATTAGCTCGTAATATTTACCTATATGCGGGTAAGGGTCAAATCTATATTGAGAAATTAAATCGTGGAGGAAAAAACGGTCTTCTTGTCGTAGCAACAGATGAAGGGCCAGGTATCCCCGACGTTCGCAAAGTAATGGAAGATGGATACTCAACATCGGGTGGACTAGGAGCTGGGCTTCCTGGGGTAAAACGATTGATGGATGAGTTTGACATCGAAACAAATGTCGGAGAAGGTACTGAGATTAAAGCAGTTAAGTGGCTCCGGTAGGAGGAAATAGATAATGTCTTTTGATAAAGAGATGAGAGATTTATACAAAGATATTTTGGGGAACTATATCCAAACACAAAATGAACAAATTTTGTACCAAGGACAAAAACTAAGTAGAAAATCTTTAGAGAATGAAATATCGCCAGAAGATATTGTGAGCATTCATAAAGAAGTGATTGAAGAAATTTATTCTGATATTCCAGAAAAAGTGCTGCATTCTCTGGACTTTTTACTTGAGGTAATGATTAGCTACGGCCTTGCTCTTCGTGAGCATCAAACATTAAAAAATAAGCAGCGGGAACTTCGTTCTGAAATCGAAGTTGCCGCTAACGTCCAGCAGACGCTGTTAGGGACAAAGGTTCCGGCTAGTTCAACTTTAGAAATTGGCGCGATTAGCGTACCTGCTAAACAGATGAACGGAGATTATTTTCACTTTGTAGAAGAAGAGCACGGTGGGTTAAGTATTGCCATTGCCGATGTGATCGGAAAAGGAATTCCAGCTGCAATGTGTATGTCTATGATCAAGTATGCAATGGACAGCTTACCGGACTCAAGAAAAAATCCAAGTTACGTATTGGAGAACTTGAATAATATTGTAGAGAGAAACGTAGATCCAAGTATGTTTATTACGATGTTCTACGGAAGTTATAATCCCGAGACAAACTTATTTGATTATGCATCTGCAGGGCATGAGCCAGGCTTTTATTATGATGCCAAAGCTGATTCATTTGAAGATTTGGAAGCAAAAGGACTCGTGCTAGGAGTCGATCGCCATGTGAAATATCTTCAGTACGAGCAGCAGCTTTCAAAAGGCGATATGATTGTTCTGTTAACAGATGGCGTAACAGAATGCAGAACTGAAGAAGGATTTATTGAAAGATTGGACATCATAAAATTAATTCGAAAATACATGCATTTGTCTCCTCAAGAAATTGTAGAATCTGTATATAAAGAGCTGGAAAAATTACAGCATTTTCAATTGAGGGATGACTTTACATTGATTATTTTGAAGAGTTTAGTTTAAGTATTCTAAATAAGGGTACAGAAAAGATAGCACAAAATTAGAGGGGGTCTACTAATACGATGAATTTAAAAATAGATATACAAAAGGACGGTCAAGCATATCGTATTAAGCTGGCTGGAGAGATTGACGCATATACAGCACCTAAGCTAAAAGAAAAGTTCATGGAAATTACTGAACATAACGAACCAGAAATTATAGTTGATTTAACCGATGTATCATACATGGATAGTACAGGACTAGGTGTATTTATTGCATTGTTAAAAGCCAATAAGAAAAATAACGGCTCTTTGAAATTTGTTGGTGTATCAGAGCGCATCAAGCGCTTATTTGATATTACGGGCCTCACAGACATTTTAAACGTGAATTCACAAGTAGAAGGTGGCGTAAAATGAAACAGCCTTATGACTTTGTTGAGATGAAGATTCCTGCTAAGCCAGACTATGTAGCGATTATTCGACTGACGCTGTCTGGTGTAGCGAACCGGATGGGTTTTTCTTATGATGAAATTGAAGATATGAAAATTGCTGTGAGTGAGGCATGTACAAATGCCGTGCAGCATGCTTACAAGAGTGAAGAAAATGGTGAAGTGAGAGTAGGTTTTGGTTTATTTGATGACCGTTTAGAAATCATGGTGGTCGATAAAGGCGAAAGCTTTAATTTTGAAGAGCTTAAGGAACATATAGGACCTTATGAAACATCAAAAGAAGTTGAATTTCTTCCTGAAGGTGGACTTGGTTTATATTTAATTGAAACACTAATGGACGAAGTGAAAATGGTCAATTCAAAAGGTGTAACGCTAATGATGACTAAGTATGTGCAAAGAGAGCAGGTGGAGAGTGATGAAAACACAGTCTCAACCTATGAAATTAACTAAAGAACAGGTTCAGGAACGAATTGAGCGCTTTCAAAAAACGCAGGATGAAGAAGCACAAAGTGATCTAGTAGTACATTACAAGAACCTTGTTGAATCTATTGCACGTCGTTATTCAAAAGGCAGAAGCTTACATGAAGATATTGTGCAGGTAGGGATGCTAGGACTGTTAGGAGCTATTAGAAGGTATGATGCTTCATTTGGAAGAAGTTTTGAATCGTTTGCTGTTCCTACAATCATTGGAGAGATTAAGCGATTTTTACGCGATAAAACGTGGAGTGTTCACGTACCGCGCCGCATCAAAGAATTAGGTCCTAAAATTAAAGCAGCTGTCGAAGAGCTAACAACCCGTTTACAGCGATCTCCTCAAGTAAAAGAAATTGCTGATCATATCGGAGTGACAGAGGAAGAAATTTTAGAAACGATGGAGATGGGGCAAAGTTATCAAGCGTTGTCTGTTGATCATTCTATTGAAGCAGACTCTGATGGAAGTACTGTTACAATCCTTGATTTAGTAGGTGAACAAGAGTCGGGTTATGAGAAAACTGATCAGCGCTTAGTGTTAGAAAAGATTCTTCATGTATTAAGCGATAGAGAAAAAGAAGTAATTCGCTATACATTTATTGAAAATCTGAGTCAAAAAGATGCCGGTGAGAAATTAGGGATTTCTCAAATGCATGTATCTCGACTGCAAAGAAGAGCTCTTGATAAGCTAAGGACTGCAGCTCGCTCAGATTCTAACGATTCGGAGTATATGTCGTGATGACAGTAGACCCGAATACAAAGTCGATTCAAACTCATATATATCAAGAGCCAAAGCAAGGGAACGTGTGTTGTGGAGATAGTTACTATGTCAAAGAAACGGATGATTATTTTCTATGTGCAGTGGCAGATGGATTAGGAAGCGGTGAACAAGCCAGAGCCGCTTCTGTAGCTGTTACGGATGTAGCGAAAGCTCATCATCATCTAGATGTAGATGAGATCATTTCTAAGTGCAACAAGGCTACTCGACATACAAGAGGCGCAGCAGTAGCTATTTTGAAAATTGATAAAAAACATAACGAATTTCATTACACAAATGTAGGTAATATCCGCTTTTATCTGTATTCTCCGGAGGGGAAATTAACGTACCCTCTGCCAATTCAAGGTTTTTTATCAGGGAAAATTCAAAAGTTCCGCACACAAACCTTCCCATATGACTCCGGTTCTAAATTTTTGATTCATACAGATGGCTTAGAATTAAAAGAGATTAAATCTGTTTTTGCTAACTCGATGAATGTCGATCAATTGTCGACACGCCTACAGGCAGCAATTCGATCTCATAATGACGATATTACGTATATCGCTGGTCATCTTCCAACTGCATAGCCTTTCTTTTTAGCTCACATGTGTTATTGCATGTGAGTTTTGTTACAATAGAGACAAAGTTTCATTTAGGTAGGAGGATAAGCTGTGTCTGTTGCAACGAAATTAGATAATCAAATTGTTCAACGTGTAAGTAAAGAGGTAGAGATTTCACACAAGCAAGTACAAAACGTAATTGCTTTAGTAGAAGATGGTAATACAGTTCCCTTTATTGCTCGATATAGAAAAGAACAAACTGGTGCTTTGGATGAAGTCCAAATCCGGAATATTTTAGATTCCTGGAACTACTTAATGAATTTAGAGGAGCGTAAAGAGGAAGTTCACCGATTAATTGAAGAGCAAGGGAAATTAACTGAGGAACTGTCTGCTCAAATTCATCAAGCGAAGAAATTGCAGCAAGTAGAAGATTTATACCGCCCTTTTAAGCAAAAACGACGTACAAAAGCAACTGTAGCAAAAGAAAAAGGTCTTGAACCATTAGCACAGTGGCTACTAAGTTTCCCGAATTCTGACGTAAACATTGAAGCGCAAACATACATAAATGAAGAAGCAGGAGTTCAATCTTCTGACGAAGCTATTCAGGGAGCCCTAGACATTGTAGCGGAACAAATTTCTGACGAAGCATCTTACCGTCAATGGATTCGTACGACCACTGTAAAAGATGGCATAATTGTTACTTCAGTCAAAGATCCGGAAAAAGATGAAAAAAATATCTATGAAATGTACTATGAATATACAGAAGCGGTAAAGCGAATCGTTCCTCATCGTATTTTAGCTATGAATAGAGGAGAAAAAGACGGTATTTTAAAAGTGAGTATTGATGCGCCTACAGATCGTATTCTTTCATATTTACATAAAGAAGTAATCAAGAAAAGGGATTCTTCAGTTGAAGGTTATATCATCTCAGCTATAGAAGATGCTTATAAACGCTTAATAGAACCATCTATTGAACGCGAAATTCGTAAAGACCTATCAGAAAAAGCGGAAGAAAGAGCCATTCACATCTTTTCTGAAAACTTACGAAAACTTCTTCTCCAACCTCCATTGAAAGGGAAAGTGGTATTAGGAGTAGATCCAGCTTTTCGAACAGGCTGCAAATTAGCTGTAGTAGATGAAACAGGCAAGGTATTAAAAATTGATGTTATTTATCCACATCCTCCTGTGAGAAAAGCAGCTGAAGCACAAAATAAATTAAAGAAAATGTTCGCTGAATACCCTATTGAAGTAGTGGCAATTGGAAATGGAACGGCATCTCGCGAAACGGAGCAATTTGTAGCGGATGTTCTTAAAGAAATTGAAAACCCAGTTTATTATTTGATTGTGAATGAAGCGGGAGCAAGCGTATATTCGGCTTCTGATGTTGCTAGAGAAGAATTCCCTGATTTTCAAGTAGAAGAGCGAAGCGCTGTATCGATTGCCAGAAGGCTGCAAGATCCGCTGGCTGAGCTTGTGAAAATCGATCCTAAGTCGGTAGGAGTAGGGCAATATCAGCATGATGTGTCTCAAAAGCAATTAAATGATTCACTGACTTTTATTGTAGAGACAGTAGTAAACCAAGTAGGAGTGAATGCAAACACGGCTTCTGCTTCGCTTCTACAATACGTTGCTGGTCTAAATAAGACAGTTGCTCAAAACATTGTAAAATATCGGGATGAAAACGGAAAATTCTCTAACCGAAAACAGTTGAAGAAAATTCCGCGTCTAGGGGCTAAAACATATGAGCAGTGTATTGGGTTTTTACGTATTATAGAAGGTGAAGAACCTTTAGACAGAACGGGTATCCATCCTGAAACATATGGAGACGTTAAAAAGCTTTTAAAGAAAGCGGAAGTGAAAGAGACTGAACTTGGAACGGAGAAAGTAAAAGAAGCATTAAAACATATTTCTTTACCCGAAATATCAGAAGAACTAAGTATAGGGGAGCTTACTTTAAAAGACATTATAGAAGCGCTCGTAAGACCGGAAAGAGATCCTCGTGATGAACTGCCAAAACCTTTGCTCCGTCAGGATATTTTGAAGCTAGAGGATCTAGCAAAAGGTATTCAGCTTGAAGGAACGGTGCGAAACGTCGTAGACTTCGGAGCGTTCATCGATATAGGAGTTAAGCAAGACGGTCTAGTCCATATTTCTAAATTAACGAATCGGTACGTTAAGCATCCCCTCGATGTCGTTTCAGTAGGAGATTTGGTGAATGTGTGGGTAGAAGACGTAGATATGAAAAAAGGAAGAGTTGCACTGACGATGATTCCGCCCCATCAATAATAAAATTGCCTTTTCAGATTTTCTGAAAAGGCAATTTTATTTGTAAAAAGAAGTGATTTAAGAAGCGGAATTATTTTTTTGATAAAAAAACCAACATTGGTTGAGCAATTTTATTTGTGCACGGTCTTTTTCAGAATAAGCGCGCCTCATTTGTTTTTGTAGCCACATTGGCATAAGGACAATCACTCCTTTTCATTTATGATAAGGTGAATAGTGAGTATGTAATGAAGTGTATGCCCAAAGAGCTAGTCAGGTGATTTCATACAGTAGAGGAGTATATAAGATGAATGATAAGGATTTACAAATACTTGTAGAAGAAATTTCATTGAAGCTGTTTCACAAACCATTTCGTCATGAAGCCACTTTTAATTCTCGGTTACGTACGACAGGCGGAAGGTATTTGTTACGTACATCTAATATAGAAGTAAACTACAAATACTTTGAACAATATGGCACACAAGAAATAGTAGAAATTATTAAACATGAGCTCTGTCACTATCATTTGCATATTGAGGGGAAAGGGTATAAGCATGGAGATCAAGACTTTAAAAGGTTAATGAAAGAAGTAGACGCACCTCGATTTTGTCAGGCATTGAAAAAAGAAAGTGATGGAAAGAAAAAAGAGCACATATATGTATGTATGCAGTGTGATCAAAAATATGTTCGAAAAAGAAAAGTGAACACAGTTAAATATGTTTGTGGGAAGTGTAAAGGTAAATTAAAAAAAATGTAGAAGATGCTTGACTAAAATAGATTCATTATGGTAAATTAATAAAGCCGTCTCAAATAAACGGCAAAGAAATTACAAAAACTTATTGACATTACATATAATGTCGATTACAATGTAAGAAGTCTGATAAATATTATTCCACAGTAGCTCAGTGGTAGAGCTATCGGCTGTTAACCGATCGGTCGTAGGTTCGAGTCCTACCTGTGGAGCCATATGGAGAAGTACTCAAGTGGCTGAAGAGGCGCCCCTGCTAAGGGTGTAGGTCGTGTAAGCGGCGCGAGGGTTCAAATCCCTCCTTCTCCGCCATTTTATAATGGCCCGTTGGTCAAGCGGTTAAGACACCGCCCTTTCACGGCGGTAACACGGGTTCGAATCCCGTACGGGTCACCATTGATTTTTATTTACATATCCTGTGGAGGATTAGCTCAGCTGGGAGAGCACCTGCCTTACAAGCAGGGGGTCGGCGGTTCGATCCCGTCATCCTCCACCATTTTGACTGTTTTATACATAATTTTGGATGGTCCCGTGGTGTAGCGGTTAACATGCCTGCCTGTCACGCAGGAGATCGCGGGTTCGATTCCCGTCGGGACCGCCATTTTAAATTATTGGGCTATCGCCAAGCGGTAAGGCAACGGATTTTGATTCCGTCATGCGTTGGTTCGAATCCAGCTAGCCCAGCCATAAAGAGCCATTAGCTCAGTTGGTAGAGCATCTGACTTTTAATCAGAGGGTCGAAGGTTCGAGTCCTTCATGGCTCATTTTCATTTCTTGCGGGTGTGGCGGAATTGGCAGACGCGCTAGACTTAGGATCTAGTGTCTTTACGACGTGGGGGTTCAAGTCCCTTCACCCGCATCTTATTCATTTTATGTATTTAGCGGTCGTGGCGGAATGGCAGACGCGCTAGGTTGAGGGCCTAGTGGGGGCGACCCCGTGGAGGTTCAAGTCCTCTCGGCCGCACCAAAAAAACTTTTAAAAAAAGTGTTGACATAAGAAAATAGAAATGATATTATAATAAAGTCGCAAAAACAACGGCGGTAAACATCATAAGAAGCGCCCGTAGCTCAATTGGATAGAGCGTTTGACTACGGATCAAAAGGTTAGGGGTTCGACTCCTCTCGGGCGCGCCATATTGCGGGTGTAGTTTAGTGGTAAAACCTCAGCCTTCCAAGCTGATGTCGTGAGTTCGATTCTCATCACCCGCTCCAAATATATTGAACTTTGAAAACTGAACAAAGCGACAAACGTCAACGTTAATTTTTATTTTTTAAATGAGCAAGTCAAACATTTCTTCGGAGAGTTTGATCCTGGCTCAGGATGAACGCTGGCGGCGTGCCTAATACATGCAAGTCGAGCGAACTGATTAGAAGCTTGCTTCTATGACGTTAGCGGCGGACGGGTGAGTAACACGTGGGCAACCTGCCTGTAAGACTGGGATAACTTCGGGAAACCGAAGCTAATACCGGATAGGATCTTCTCCTTCATGGGAGATGATTGAAAGATGGTTTCGGCTATCACTTACAGATGGGCCCGCGGTGCATTAGCTAGTTGGTGAGGTAACGGCTCACCAAGGCAACGATGCATAGCCGACCTGAGAGGGTGATCGGCCACACTGGGACTGAGACACGGCCCAGACTCCTACGGGAGGCAGCAGTAGGGAATCTTCCGCAATGGACGAAAGTCTGACGGAGCAACGCCGCGTGAGTGATGAAGGCTTTCGGGTCGTAAAACTCTGTTGTTAGGGAAGAACAAGTACGAGAGTAACTGCTCGTACCTTGACGGTACCTAACCAGAAAGCCACGGCTAACTACGTGCCAGCAGCCGCGGTAATACGTAGGTGGCAAGCGTTATCCGGAATTATTGGGCGTAAAGCGCGCGCAGGCGGTTTCTTAAGTCTGATGTGAAAGCCCACGGCTCAACCGTGGAGGGTCATTGGAAACTGGGGAACTTGAGTGCAGAAGAGAAAAGCGGAATTCCACGTGTAGCGGTGAAATGCGTAGAGATGTGGAGGAACACCAGTGGCGAAGGCGGCTTTTTGGTCTGTAACTGACGCTGAGGCGCGAAAGCGTGGGGAGCAAACAGGATTAGATACCCTGGTAGTCCACGCCGTAAACGATGAGTGCTAAGTGTTAGAGGGTTTCCGCCCTTTAGTGCTGCAGCTAACGCATTAAGCACTCCGCCTGGGGAGTACGGTCGCAAGACTGAAACTCAAAGGAATTGACGGGGGCCCGCACAAGCGGTGGAGCATGTGGTTTAATTCGAAGCAACGCGAAGAACCTTACCAGGTCTTGACATCCTCTGACAACTCTAGAGATAGAGCGTTCCCCTTCGGGGGACAGAGTGACAGGTGGTGCATGGTTGTCGTCAGCTCGTGTCGTGAGATGTTGGGTTAAGTCCCGCAACGAGCGCAACCCTTGATCTTAGTTGCCAGCATTTAGTTGGGCACTCTAAGGTGACTGCCGGTGACAAACCGGAGGAAGGTGGGGATGACGTCAAATCATCATGCCCCTTATGACCTGGGCTACACACGTGCTACAATGGATGGTACAAAGGGCTGCAAGACCGCGAGGTCAAGCCAATCCCATAAAACCATTCTCAGTTCGGATTGTAGGCTGCAACTCGCCTACATGAAGCTGGAATCGCTAGTAATCGCGGATCAGCATGCCGCGGTGAATACGTTCCCGGGCCTTGTACACACCGCCCGTCACACCACGAGAGTTTGTAACACCCGAAGTCGGTGGAGTAACCGTAAGGAGCTAGCCGCCTAAGGTGGGACAGATGATTGGGGTGAAGTCGTAACAAGGTAGCCGTATCGGAAGGTGCGGCTGGATCACCTCCTTTCTAAGGATTTTTACATGACGTACGTTTTGACACTTTGTTCAGTTTTGAGAGTTCAATCTCTCAATTATAGAAAGCATACTACTTTCTTCTTATTAGATAAGAAGAATTTTGGTTGCGATTGTTCTTTGAAAACTAGATAACAGTAATTGCTGAGGAAAAGTGAAACTTTTCTTTAATCAAACCAATAAATAACACAACTTTATGTTGTACCATTTATTCGCTAATGGTTAAGTTAGAAAGGGCGCACGGTGAATGCCTTGGCACTAGGAGCCGATGAAGGACGGGACTAACACCGATATGCTTCGGGGAGCTGTAAGTGAGCTTTGATCCGGAGATTTCCGAATGGGGAAACCCACTGTTCGTAATGGAACAGTATCTTTATCTGAATACATAGGATATTGAAGGCAGACCCGGGGAACTGAAACATCTAAGTACCCGGAGGAAGAGAAAGCAAATGCGATTTCCTGAGTAGCGGCGAGCGAAACGGAATTAGCCCAAACCAAGAGGCTTGCCTCTTGGGGTTGTAGGACACTCTATACGGAGTTACAAAGGAACGAAGTAAATGAAGCGACCTGGAAAGGTCCGTCGAAGAAGGTAACAACCCTGTAGTTGAAACTTCGTTCCCTCTTGAGTGGATCCTGAGTACGGCGGAACACGTGAAATTCCGTCGGAAGCTGGGAGGACCATCTCCCAAGGCTAAATACTACCTAGTGACCGATAGTGAACCAGTACCGTGAGGGAAAGGTGAAAAGCACCCCGGAAGGGGAGTGAAAGAGATCCTGAAACCGTGTGCCTACAAGTAGTCAGAGCCCGTTAATGGGTGATGGCGTGCCTTTTGTAGAATGAACCGGCGAGTTACGATCCCATGCAAGGTTAAGCTGATAAGGCGGAGCCGTAGCGAAAGCGAGTCTGAATAGGGCGTTTAGTATGTGGTTGTAGACCCGAAACCAGGTGATCTACCCATGTCCAGGGTGAAGTTCAGGTAACACTGAATGGAGGCCCGAACCCACGCACGTTGAAAAGTGCGGGGATGAGGTGTGGGTAGCGGAGAAATTCCAATCGAACCTGGAGATAGCTGGTTCTCTCCGAAATAGCTTTAGGGCTAGCCTCATGTTGTGAGAGTCTTGGAGGTAGAGCACTGATTGGACTAGGGGCCCCCAACGGGTTACCGAATTCAGTCAAACTCCGAATGCCAAAGACTTATCCATGGGAGTCAGACTGCGAGTGATAAGATCCGTAGTCAAAAGGGAAACAGCCCAGACCACCAGCTAAGGTCCCCAAGTATACGTTAAGTGGAAAAGGATGTGGAGTTGCTTAGACAACCAGGATGTTGGCTTAGAAGCAGCCACCATTTAAAGAGTGCGTAATAGCTCACTGGTCGAGTGACTCTGCGCCGAAAATGTACCGGGGCTAAACGTATCACCGAAGCTGTGGATTGACATCTTTGATGTCAGTGGTAGGAGAGCGTTCTAAGTGCAGCGAAGTCAGACCGTAAGGACTGGTGGAGCGCTTAGAAGTGAGAATGCCGGTATGAGTAGCGAAAGACAAGTGAGAATCTTGTCCACCGAATGCCTAAGGTTTCCTGAGGAAGGCTCGTCCGCTCAGGGTTAGTCGGGACCTAAGCCGAGGCTGAAAAGCGTAGGCGATGGCCAACAGGTTGATATTCCTGTACCACCTCCCCGCCGTTTGAGTAATGGGGGGACGCAGTAGGATAGGGTAAGCGCGCTGCTGGATATGCGCGTTCAAGCAGTTAGGCTGATGAGTAGGCAAATCCGCTCATCATGAAAGCTGAGCTGTGATGACGAGGGAATTATAGTACCGAAGTTCCTGATTCCACACTGCCAAGAAAAGCCTCTAGCGAGGCGGGAGGTGCCCGTACCGCAAACCGACACAGGTAGGCGAGGAGAGAATCCTAAGGTGATCGAGAGAACTCTCGTTAAGGAACTCGGCAAAATGACCCCGTAACTTCGGGAGAAGGGGTGCTCTGGTAGGGTGTATAGCCCGAGAGAGCCGCAGTGAATAGGCCCAGGCGACTGTTTAGCAAAAACACAGGTCTCTGCGAAGCCGCAAGGCGAAGTATAGGGGCTGACGCCTGCCCGGTGCTGGAAGGTTAAGAGGAGGGGTTATCCTTTGGGAGAAGCTCTGAATCGAAGCCCCAGTAAACGGCGGCCGTAACTATAACGGTCCTAAGGTAGCGAAATTCCTTGTCGGGTAAGTTCCGACCCGCACGAAAGGCGTAACGATCTGGGCACTGTCTCAACGAGAGACTCGGTGAAATTATAGTACCTGTGAAGATGCAGGTTACCCGCGACAGGACGGAAAGACCCCGTGGAGCTTTACTGTAGCCTGATATTGAATTTTGGTACAGCTTGTACAGGATAGGTAGGAGCCTGAGAAGCCGGAGCGCTAGCTTCGGTGGAGGCGTCGGTGGGATACTACCCTGGCTGTATTGAAATTCTAACCCGCGGCCCTGATCGGGCCGGGAGACAGTGTCAGGTGGGCAGTTTGACTGGGGCGGTCGCCTCCTAAAATGTAACGGAGGCGCCCAAAGGTTCCCTCAGAATGGTTGGAAATCATTCGTAGAGTGTAAAGGCACAAGGGAGCTTGACTGCGAGACCTACAAGTCGAGCAGGGACGAAAGTCGGGCTTAGTGATCCGGTGGTTCCGCATGGAAGGGCCATCGCTCAACGGATAAAAGCTACCCCGGGGATAACAGGCTTATCTCCCCCAAGAGTCCACATCGACGGGGAGGTTTGGCACCTCGATGTCGGCTCATCGCATCCTGGGGCTGTAGTCGGTCCCAAGGGTTGGGCTGTTCGCCCATTAAAGCGGTACGCGAGCTGGGTTCAGAACGTCGTGAGACAGTTCGGTCCCTATCCGTCGTGGGCGTAGGAAATTTGAGAGGAGCTGTCCTTAGTACGAGAGGACCGGGATGGACACACCGCTGGTGTACCAGTTGTCTTGCCAAAGGCATCGCTGGGTAGCTATGTGTGGACGGGATAAGTGCTGAAAGCATCTAAGCATGAAGCCCCCCTCAAGATGAGATTTCCCATAGCGCAAGCTAGTAAGATCCCTGAAAGATGATCAGGTTGATAGGTCAGAGGTGGAAGCGTGGCGACATGTGTAGCTGACTGATACTAATCGATCGAGGACTTAACCAAAACTTTAAAAGCGTAAGCTTTACTCAGCAAACTGTTACCTAGTTTTGAGAGAATAATCTCATATAAATGTCTAGTGATAATGGCAAAGAGGTCACACCCGTTCCCATACCGAACACGGAAGTTAAGCTCTTTAGCGCCGATGGTAGTTGGGACTTTGTCCCTGTGAGAGTAGGACATCGCTAGGCATTTTTATTTTGCTTTTTTATCATCGCGGGGTGGAGCAGTTCGGTAGCTCGTCGGGCTCATAACCCGAAGGTCGCAGGTTCAAATCCTGTCCCCGCAACCAACATGGTCCCGTGGTGTAGCGGTTAACATGCCTGCCTGTCACGCAGGAGATCGCGGGTTCGATTCCCGTCGGGACCGCCATGTTTTAGAAACGAAACAATGTGTTTCGTCTTTTTTATTGTTTGAACCATTTTTATATAAAACTTTACCGTCCTTAGGAGCAATCCTAAGGAATTTTTTATATACAAAGAAATTTCTTTGTAGAATTGCGATGTTAAAGATTGTTGGATTTCTTACTGGATATGTATAGTCCACAACGTTTACAATATATATATACAGATTGAAATGAGGTTCTGAATGAATGACAGAGATTAATGAATTTACGTTTATGTCTACGTCTCCTGATGAAACTAATCAGCTGGCTGCTCGTCTAGCAACTTTATTAGAAGCTGGTGACGTGCTGCTGCTTGAAGGTGATTTGGGAGCTGGAAAGACAACATTCACAAAAAGTTTAGCTAAAGGCTTAGGAATTGAACGCAATGTGAATAGCCCGACATTTACTATCATTAAAGAATACAAAAGCGGTCGCCTTCCTCTTTACCATATGGATGTGTACCGTCTAGGGGATGAATTTGAAGACCTAGGGTTCGATGAGTATTTTGAAGGAGATGGCGTGACGGTCGTGGAGTGGGCTCACCTGATTGAAGAGCAGCTTCCTAATGAATATATTCAAATCAATATTTACCATGAAAACGAAACGACTCGTAAAATCCTTGTAAAAGCGATAGGCAGTCGGTACGTTGAAATATGTAAGGAGCTTTTTAAAAGATGAAAATGTTAGCCATTGATACATCCAATTTTGTCATGGGTGTTGCTGTCGTTGAAGAAAACAAAGTAATTGGAGAAATTATTACGAATCTAAAAAAGAATCACTCTGTTCGTGTGATGAACGCTGTGGAATCTTTGTTAAAAGATTGTGATATTGCGCCAAGCGAGCTAGACCGTATTGTAGTGGCACACGGTCCCGGGTCCTATACCGGTGTACGCATTGGTGTTACCATTGCCAAGACACTTGCTTGGACTTTAAATATTCCTTTAATAGGTGTATCTAGCCTTGAGGCACTAGCAGCAAACGGTCGTTATTTTGATGGATATATTGCTCCGTTATTTGATGCGCGCCGTCAGCAGCTTTATACAGGACTATATGAATGGAATAACGAACGAGGTCTTGTAGAAGTTGAAAGTGATCGACTTGTTATTAATAAGGACTGGGCGGAACATTTAAAGTCATACAACAAACCTATTTTATTCATAGGCAATGATCTTTCCATGCATGAAGAGGCGTTAAAAGAAGTGTTGAGTGAACAAGCTGTATTTGCCCATGTTCAGCAGTTTAACCCAAGACCAAGTGAATTGGCTTTCTTAGGAATGAAGAAAGAGCCGCAGTCTGTGCATACTTTTGTTCCGAACTACATTCGTTTAGCTGAAGCAGAAGCCAACTGGCTTGCTTCACAGCAAAAAGGATAAAAGAAGGTATAACATGAAACTAACAATTAAGTTTCGTTTAATGGAAGTTAAAGATATTGATCAAGTAGTGAAAATCGAAGAGAAGTCTTTTACGACACCTTGGAGTGCAGAAGCATTTCAAAATGAGTTAACCAATAATCAATTTTCAACTTACATTGTGATGGAAGAAGGAGAAAATATTATTGGTTATTGCGGAACGTGGATTGTTATTGACGAAGCACATGTAACCAACATTGCGCTATTGCCAGACTACCGAGGCAAGGGACTCGGTGAATTGCTGCTGCGCAACGTGATGGACGTTCTTCGAAAACTAGGTGCTACGTCAATGACATTAGAAGTTAGGGTATCTAATCATATTGCACAATCATTGTATCAAAAGCTAGGTTTTAAACCTGGAGGTATTCGTAAGAATTATTATTCTGATAACAATGAGGATGCATTAGTTATGTGGGTGAATTTATGAATGAAAATCAATTAATTTTAGCATTAGAAACAAGCTGTGATGAGACAGCAGCAGCTGTGATTCGAAACGGTCATGAAATTGTAGCCAATGTGGTGGCCTCTCAAATAGAAAGCCATAAACGATTTGGCGGTGTCGTACCGGAAATTGCATCTCGTCATCATGTAGAACAAATTACAGTAGTAGTTGAAGAAACTTTAAATCAAGCGAACTTGACGTTTGCAGATATAGATGCAATAGCTGTAACGGAAGGACCAGGGCTTGTGGGAGCACTTCTTATTGGCGTAAATGCAGCCAAAGCGCTAGCATTTGCACATCAAAAGCCATTAATTGGTGTTCATCATATTGCAGGACATATTTACGCAAATCAGCTAATCAAAAAACTAGAATTCCCGCTCTTATCGCTAGTTGTATCTGGCGGGCATACGGAGCTTATATACATGGAAAGTCACGGTCATTTTAAAGTGATCGGTGAAACAAGAGATGATGCAGCAGGAGAAGCCTACGATAAAGTAGCCCGCACGTTAAACCTTCCATATCCAGGCGGACCTCATATTGACCGCCTTGCACATGAAGGAGAGCCATTAATTGATTTGCCGCGTGCTTGGCTAGAAGAAGGATCCTATGATTTTAGTTTCAGTGGATTAAAATCAGCAGTTATTAACACTGTCCACAATGCGAAGCAAAAAGGTGAAGAGATTCTTCCACAAACACTTGCTGCTAGCTTTCAAGCGAGTGTCATTGATGTGTTAGTAACTAAAACGATTAAAGCTGCAAAGGAATATAACGTTAAGCAAGTTTTATTAGCAGGAGGAGTTGCTGCTAATAAAGGGCTTAGAGCAGCGCTAGAAGAGGCATTTGAACCCCTATCAAATATTGAGCTTATTATCCCGCCGCTATCTCTATGTACGGATAATGCCGCAATGATTGGAGCAGCAGCAAGCGTACGATTTGCTCAAGGAAAACGTTCAGATATGTCATTAAATGCAAACCCCGGTTTGGACTTGGAAGAGTAAGTGACGAATGAGATTTATTTCTCATTCGTCTTTTTTTGTGGATAAAAATGATTTATCAACAATATTCAATAAATTTAGAATTGACTGTGGATAATTATGTGGAAAAGTCCGTGCACTCAGTACACGGACCTGTTATCAACAAGTTTTAATTATGAAAATCAGACAGATATCCACTATTTATTCACAGAGTGGATAAAGCTTGCTCTTAAGCGCATGAACAAGTAAATAGGATGAATAGATACGCAAAAATATAGGCTACTCTTCTAGAAGCAGCTGTAATTCTTCCCACTCTTCCATTAATGTGGATAACTGTGAAGAAATTTTTTCATTTTCACCGTTTAATCTTGATACTTCTTCGTGATTTTGATAAATTTCAGGGTCACAAAGAAGTTCTTCATTCGCCGCTTGGGCGGCTTCTAATTTGTTTACTTCAGTTTCAATTTCTTCAATGCGGCGCGTTCGCTGTCTCATCAATTTCTTTTGTTCTTTATCTTGTTTATAGGACTGTTTATCTACTTTTACCGTACGTTCTTCGTTTGCTTTTATATTTTCTAATTCTTTGATTTCCTCTATTTCTGCTTTCTTTTCTACATAATAGTCATAATCTCCAAGAAATTCTTCTACTCCTTCAGGAGATAGCTCTGCTATTTTATTGGCAATACGATTAATAAAATAACGGTCATGTGAAACAAATAATAGAGTCCCTGGGTAATCAATTAACGCATTCTCGAGTACTTGTTTGCTATCTAAATCAAGATGGTTAGTAGGTTCATCCAAAATTAAGAAGTTAGCTTTTTGAAGCATAAGCTTCGCAAGAGCCAAACGTGCTTTTTCACCACCGCTGAGCGTGGAAACGATTTTCAGTACATCATCACCTGAAAACAGAAAATTTCCAAGCGCTGTACGGATTTCTTTTTCAGGTTTGGCTGGGTAGTCATCCCAAAGTTCATTTAAAACGGTTTTATTAGACGTTAAATTGGCTTGCTCTTGGTCGTAATAACCAACCATTACATTTGAGCCAAAGGAAATGGTCCCAGTCTTGAAGCTGAGTTTATCCACAATGCCTTTTAATAAAGTTGATTTCCCCACGCCATTAGGACCAACCAACGCAAGGCTTTCCCCTTTTTTAATGCGAAGGTTTGCCTCTTGGACGACATAGTTGTGTTCATCATATCCGATAGACACATCTTCCAGATTTAAGACTTCATTTCCGCTTTGACGTTCAATTTCAAACGAAAAACTAGCTGATTTTTCGCCTTCGTTAGGTCGATTTATTAACTCCATTCGATCGAGCTGTTTACGTCTGCTTTGCGCACGTTTTGTAGTCGATGCGCGGGCGATGTTTCGCTGAATAAAATCATTCAGCTTTGCGACTTCATCTTGCTGCTTTTCGTACTGACGCAACTCTTTTTCATATCGCTCTGCTTTTTGTACAAGGTATTTAGAGTAGTTGCCCGTGTACTTCACCGTTGTTTTTTGTACGACTTCATACACTTGATTTACGACTTTATCAAGGAAGTAACGATCATGTGAAACGATTAAAATAGCTCCTTCATACCCTTGCAGAAACTGTTCCAGCCATGCTAAAGTTTCAATATCTAAGTGGTTGGTAGGCTCATCCAGAATAAGCAAATCAGGCTTTGTTAAAAGCAGTTTTGCAAGAGCCAGGCGCGTTTTTTGTCCACCGCTTAAGGAGGAAATAGGGGTGCTGTAGTCAAAGTTTGAAAAACGGAAACCGTGAAGAATAGATCGTGTATCCGCTTCATATTGATAGCCGCCTAAATCTTTGAACGTTACTTGAAGCTGATCGTACTCTTTGGTTAGTTTTTCGTATTGAACTGAATCATTAAAAATATCTGGATCGCCCATCTTCGTTTCAAGCGTACGTAATTCTTTTTCCATCTTCTTTAACGGAGCAAAGACAGTCATCATTTCTTCCCATATGGAGAGTGTTGATTCAAGAACTGTATCTTGTCCCATATAATCAATGGAAACACCTTTAGGTTTGATAATCTCTCCGCTGTCATAAGAAAGCTGCTCAGCAATAATTTTTAATAAAGTTGATTTACCAGCACCGTTTCGTCCCACTAGGGCAATGCGGTCTTTTGATTGTACTTCTAACTTTATATTCGATAAAATGGGTTCTGCCCCATAGTATTTTGTAATACCGTTCAATTGTAGAATAATCATTTTTTCACCTCTAGTAGTATATCCATAGTGTATTTTAACATATTTTCAACTACAAGTTCTTCCTACAAGCGTTTGTAATTTGTAGAGGGACAAGGACAAATGATGAAGCGAATGTTTTGATTCATGAAATAAAATGATTTTACCTGCACATTTTATACAGGATACTATGTTAAAATAAGAGATAAGTGCATCTCTGAACTTATATATGATGGATGTAGAAAACCCGTCATGACTAACAAACGAATCCTTTGAAGGGCTAATTACTTCGTTCTAGCTACCGACTTTAAGTAGTGCTGGATAGACAAAAGCCTTCGGGGTGTGAAGCGGAGTATATATAAAACAAGAGAAAAGAGAGAGAATTGGAAGCGCTACCTCAAAGCGGTTGATGCTTTGTGAAAGGTAATGCAATATGACTTGAAAATGTTAGTAATGACATACATGAACTGAGGGGGTACAACGTGAACACTGAACAATTAAAAATACCACAAGCAACGGCTAAACGATTGCCGCTTTATTATCGTTTTTTGAAAAACTTGCATGCTTCTGGTAAACAGCGTGTGTCGTCAGCGGAGTTAAGTGAGGCAGTGAAAGTGGATTCTGCTACTATTCGTCGGGACTTTTCTTACTTTGGAGCATTAGGAAAAAAGGGATACGGCTACAATGTGAATTATTTACTTACATTTTTCCGTAAAACGTTAGACCAAGATGAAGTAACGAAAGTAGCACTGATTGGCGTAGGGAATCTAGGAACGGCCTTTTTAAATTATAATTTTATTAAAAATAATAACACCAAAATTGAGTGCGCTTTTGATGTGATAGAAGATAAAGTCGGTACGAAAGTAGGCGACGTGCCGGTTTATCACCTTGACCAATTGGAAGATTATATGAGTGATGACATCTCAGTAGCGATTTTAACCGTTCCTGCAACTGTTGCTCAGCAAATTACCGATCGTTTAGTGAATTGCGGAATTAAAGGGATTCTAAACTTCACTCCTGCACGCTTAAACGTACCGGATGAGATTCGACTGCATCATATTGATCTTGCTGTAGAATTACAGTCGCTTGTCTATTTTTTGAAAAATTATCCTGTTGAATAAGGTGGACTGTGTTACGATTTCCTTAAGTCTAAATTAATAAGGAGAGTGGGAATATGGGGATTGGAGCAGGCAGTTGGATTATTATTGCGATTGTAGCACTGCTTATTTTTGGACCGAAACGGTTACCGGAGCTAGGAAGATCAGTGGGCCAAACGCTTAGAGAGTTTAAGCATGCCGCTAGCGGTGCATCAGAAGATCGTGAAAAAGATAAACAGCGTCAAGTAGATGACAAAGAGTAAAAGGGTGATCATAGTATGACCGAACAAGAAATGTCAATATATGATCATATAGGAGAGCTGCGAAAACGCATTTTAATTGTTTTATTTTTCTTTGTGATTGCCACAATTGGCGGCTTTTTTATAGCGGATAAGGTTATTGTCTATTTACAGCATGCTGATGAGGCAAAGAATTTAACGATGAATGCATTTCGGTTAACAGATCCAGTTAAGATTTATATGCAATTTGCTGTTATTATCGGCTGTGTACTTGCAGCTCCTGTTGCACTGTATCAACTTTGGGCATTTATTAGTCCTGGTTTATATGAAAAAGAGCGTAAGGTAACGCTTGGATATATTCCTGTTTCCATTTTTCTCTTTATCGGCGGTGTCTCTTTTTCTTATTTTGTGTTGTTTCCATTTGTCGTTGATTTTATGACGCGCGTTTCTGATGAGCTGAATGTAAACCAAGTGATTGGCATTAATGAATACTTTTCTTTTTTAATGCAGCTCACACTGCCTTTTGGCCTGTTGTTTCAGCTTCCTGTCGTCGTTATGTTTTTGACGCGTTTAGGAATTATAACGCCTATGTTTTTATCTCAAATTCGAAAATATGCCTATTTCGTACTGCTAGTTATTGCCGCACTTATTACACCACCGGAATTGCTCTCGCACATGATGGTGACAGTGCCGCTCTTAATTTTGTATGAAATCAGCATCATTATTTCCCGCATTTCGTATCGCAAAGTGTTAAAGGCAAGGGCAGAGCAAGAAAGAGAAGATGTTAGTATGTAAAAAAAACCACTGAAACAGTGGTTTTTTTATTTGGATGAATCATCTTGATTTTTATATTGCTGCTGCAATTTTTTAATTTTGTAGTGCAAGATAAAGATGCGAACCGCAAACCTGAAATCGAATGCGGCTACGAGTGCAAATAAGATTGTGGGGAAATTCCAGACGGTTTCCTGGGCATTTTGAATTGCCAAGTAGGTGAATAAAATCCCCATAATAATATAAATAAACCCTCGTGTTAAAGGGATATTCTTCATAAAAACATGCCTCCAAAAATGAACTGCATTTGTTCTGCTTGTTTTTGCATTTCTATAATTTTATCTGCAAAAATAGTTTGAGATAAAATAACGATTGTATTCATCAAAACATGAGCAATAATAGGTACAACAATTAGTCTCGTCCTTGCATAAAGGAATGCAAATACAAATCCCATAGCTGTATACACAAGTAAATGTTTAAAATCCCAGTGTACCGCAGCGAAAATAAGGGAACTAATAAATGCAGAGATAAAGAAATTGTATCGTTTGTGAAGAGAACCAAAAATAATCTTTCGGAAAATAATCTCTTCTAGTATTGGTCCAATAACAGACGTAACGACAATAAGGAACGGCGTTGCTTTAACAAGATTAACAATATTTTGTGTGTTTTCAGATACTTGGGTAATGCCAAGAGCGTGCTCAATCATACCTGCTACAGCTTGACCAGCCATAGCGAGAAACACCCCAAGGACTGACCAGACAACAGCAATCGTTTTTCCAGCATGTTCTATACGCATGGACATGTCACGGCGCAGCAGCAGTAAGACAATAAGTAAACCAAGGATAAAGCTAATGATAGTCCAATAAGTCAAAAGCATGACATTCGCTGTTCGAACTGGATAGTCATCAAATATTCCTGTTAATTTTAACAGCGGTATACCAACAACTCCTGAAAACTGCATAAGGATGTAAGTGAGGATAACATACCAATAACGTTTTTCCAATCTTCTATACTCCTTTAAAAGGTTTTTATGTATATATGTCGAAGAAGTACTGTAAAGTTAGTAATTTCTTCTTGCTCGTATTGTAACATACATATTATTGAACAGAGAAAAGAATGCTTTATTTCTCAAAATCGTCGAAATCTAAGACTATTATATGTAGTTGTCGTAAATTTTAAATTTTTTTTGTTTAATACTTGCAAAAAAAACCCACTTTGTTTTAATATAATAATTGTGTTAGCACTCGTTGAGGTTGAGTGCTAATAAAAATGCAAACATATTATTTGAGGAGGTTGTTTCACTTGTTAAAGCCATTAGGTGATCGCGTAGTGATTGAACTTGTAAAATCTGAGGAAAAAACAGCAAGCGGTATCGTGTTACCGGACAGTGCAAAAGAAAAGCCACAAGAGGGTAAAATTGTTGCTGTAGGTACAGGCCGAGTATTAGAAAGCGGTGAGCGTGTAGCTTTAGAAGTAGCTGCGGGCGATCGTATCATCTTCTCAAAATATGCGGGTACTGAAGTAAAATACGAAGGTACTGAATACTTAATTTTACGCGAAAGCGATATTTTAGCTGTAATCGGCTAATTTTAACCACAAACTTATCATACGTAAAAAATAGATTATTAAGAACATCTTGAGGAGGTCAAAGAATATGGCAAAAGACATTAAATTTAGCGAAGAAGCACGTCGCGCAATGCTACGTGGTGTAGATACATTAGCAAATGCTGTAAAAGTAACGCTTGGACCAAAAGGTCGTAACGTTGTATTGGAAAAGAAATTCGGTTCACCGCTTATTACAAATGACGGTGTAACAATTGCAAAAGAAATCGAATTAGAAGACGCATTTGAAAATATGGGTGCTAAATTAGTAGCCGAAGTTGCTAGCAAAACAAACGACGTTGCTGGTGACGGTACAACTACTGCAACAGTTTTAGCGCAAGCAATGATCAGAGAAGGTCTTAAAAACGTAACGGCTGGTGCTAACCCAATGGGTATCCGTAAAGGTATGGAAAAAGCAGTAGCTGTAGCGGTTGAAGAACTAAAAGCAATCTCTAAACCAATTCAAGGTAAAGATTCAATTGCTCAAGTAGCGGCTATCTCAGCAGCTGACGAAGAAGTAGGTCAATTAATTGCTGAAGCAATGGAGCGCGTTGGTAACGACGGCGTTATCACACTTGAAGAATCAAAAGGTTTCACAACTGAATTAGAAGTGGTAGAAGGTATGCAGTTTGACCGTGGATATGCATCTCCTTACATGGTAACTGATTCAGATAAAATGGAAGCTGTATTAGATGACCCGTACATCTTAATCACAGACAAAAAAATCGGTAACATTCAAGAAATCTTACCGGTATTAGAGCAAGTTGTTCAACAAGGCAAGCCGCTATTAATCATCGCTGAAGACGTAGAAGGCGAAGCTTTAGCAACATTAGTTGTGAACAAACTTCGTGGTACATTTACAGCTGTAGCTGTTAAAGCTCCTGGTTTTGGTGATCGTCGTAAAGCAATGCTACAAGACGTTGCGATCCTAACAGGCGGAGAAGTAATCACTGAAGAGCTTGGTCTTGACTTAAAAACAGCAGGCATCGATCAATTAGGTCGCGCTTCTAAAATTGTTGTAACAAAAGAAAATACAACAGTTGTAAACGGTGCAGGAAACGCAGAAGATATCCTAGCACGTGTAAACCAAATCAAAGCTCAGCTTGAAGAAACAACTTCAGAGTTTGACCGTGAAAAATTACAAGAGCGTTTAGCAAAACTTGCTGGTGGCGTAGCTGTAATCAAAGTTGGTGCGGCAACTGAAACTGAGTTAAAAGAACGTAAATTACGTATTGAAGATGCATTAAACTCTACGCGTGCTGCGGTTGAAGAAGGTATCGTAGCTGGTGGTGGTACTGCATTAGTAAATATCTATAATAAAGTAGCAAGCATCGAAGCTGACGGTGACACTGCTACAGGTATCAACATCGTATTGCGTGCGATTGAAGAGCCTGTACGTCAAATCGCTCACAACGCTGGTTTAGAAGGATCAGTAATCGTTGAGCGTCTAAAAGGCGAAGCAGTTGGAACTGGATTCAACGCTGCAACTGGCGAGTGGGTAAATATGCTAGACACTGGTATCGTTGACCCAACAAAAGTAACGCGTTCAGCTCTTCAAAATGCTTCTTCTGTAGCGGCTATGTTCTTAACAACTGAAGCAGTTGTTGCTGACAAGCCAGAAGAAGGCGGAGCTCCTGCAATGCCTGACATGGGCGGCATGGGTGGAATGGGCGGCATGATGTAATCACTGCCCTACCTAAAAAAGCGACCAAGTACTCACTTGGTCGCTTTTTTGTGTGCGTTAATATTTTCAGATTTTTTTAAAATTTGTTAAGATAGTACTATGTTTATTGGAAAACTTACTAAACTCAAGGCTTAACTGAGTTTTAAGGGGGAGCGTCGTTGATTCAGCTGGATCATATTAATAATAAATTAAACCAAGTATTAGAAAACATTGATCAAATTGTGATTGGAAAACGTCACGTATCTACGTTGAGTTTGGTTGCTTTGCTTGCCGAGGGCCATATTTTGCTTGAAGATGTACCGGGTGTAGGAAAAACGATGCTAGTGAAGGCACTGGCCAAATCAATTGATGCGGAATTTAAACGAATTCAATTCACGCCTGATTTGCTGCCGTCCGACGTAACAGGTGTTTCTATTTACAGTCCAAAAGACATGGAATTTCATTTTCGTCCAGGTCCTATCATGAGCCACATAGTACTCGCTGATGAGATTAACAGGACTTCTCCTAAAACACAATCGGCGCTTTTAGAAGCAATGGCTGAGCATCATGTAACAACCGATGGTATCACCCGGGAAATTCCGGCGCCTTTTTTTGTGATGGCTACTCAAAATCCCGTTGATTTTGATGGGACCTATCATTTGCCGGAAGCGCAGCTGGATCGTTTTTTATTCAAACTAAGCATGGGGTATCCTACGCAAGAAGAGGAGCTTCAAATTTTAAATGGCGTATCGACTCAAGTTAATCTTGAAGATGTCAAACCTGTTATGAGCGTTCCAGAATTAGTACAGGCTCAAAAAGCTGTAAGCAGTATTTATGTAGATGATACGATCAAGAACTATATCATTGAAATTATTCGCAAAACTCGCTCTCATCCACATGTTTCATTAGGTATTAGTCCTCGTGGCACGGTTTCCTTTATGAAGGCTATTCAAGCATATGCGTTAGTAAAGGGAAGAGATTACTGTCTTCCTGATGATGTTCAAGAGCTTGCTTCGTATGTGTGTGCACATCGATTAACGCTAAGACCTGATACTCAGTACAGCGGTTTAATAGCGAGTGATGTGATGAAGCAAATTATGGCTGATACGAAAGTACCTGTTAAAAGGTAAGAGGATAATTTATGAAACAGTATATAAAAGTGATATGGAACAAAGGTAGAGACTGGTTCGTTTTATTCTGCATCTTTACCGCTACGTTTTCTTACGCCATGTTTCAAGGAGGCTTTGTCAGCTGGTTTTTATTTTATAGCTTCTTACCTTTTGGATTATATGGGGTAGCCGTGTTGCTCTATCCGTTGAAGAAGTGGAATGTTGCTCGTGACGTGAAGCTACAGCCTCGATTCGCTGGAGATCATCTTTCGTATGACATTCACATTACACGCTCCTCGGCTTTTCCTGTTTATATGGCAGCCGTGAAAGAGGAGAGTAACCTTTTAGATCAAGAAGAAAGAACAATTTATCCGCTTTTTCAACGAAACGCTGTTATCCCGTATGAAAGATCGTTTGTAGAAAGAGGAGAATATGAATTTTTTACGATTTCGATTGAACTGAGTGATTTATTAGGCATCGTAAAAAAGAAGGCATATTTTCTACTGCAGCAGCGGTTTGTCGTGTATCCTCAAATCCATGAGATAGATATCCCGTTTCTTTTAGCGGGAATAGAAGAAGGAAAAAATGAAGTTTCGACGGGGAATCAATCTACTACGTTAGTGACAGGCATTAGAGAATACCAGCCGGGTGACCGATTAGGGTCTATCGATTGGAAGGCGACCGCTCGTAAAGCTACGTTGATTTCTAAAGAGTTTGGTCATTATCATGAACGGAGTATAATTATCATTGCAGATGTTATGAGCCCTCTATACTTTGAAGAGCGAATGAGCTTTCTGGCATCCATGCTCATTCATGAAGAAACCAAGCGTAAAAAAGTCGATTTTCTTTTAGCTGGAGATGCCCTTTTTTCGCAGAAAACCTCTGAACAAAGGGAGGCTGATAACCTGTTGCATCACTTAGCACGTGCACAGCCTATTAGCAATCGAGCATTCGAAACAGAATTTCAGAATATTGCTATTCAAAAGCAGCATTCTTTTATGGTAATTGTCAGTCAGGTTACAGGGACTCTTATTGGCCAGATTCAATCCAAGCTGAGCCCTCATGCTAAGGCTTCACTCATTGTCGTTAAAAATGAAGGAGCGGGGCTTAGTGACGAAGAGACAGTTATTGTCAATGGCATACAATCTTCTGCTTTAACGATTGAAGTCGTTCATATTGATCTTCCTCTATCACTAAAAGAAGTGAGGGCGGAAATAAGTGAATAAATCAGCTTGGTATGTAAAAAACGTCTTATTATACGCGGGAGCTTTCTTTTTATTAGTGGAATGGCTTCTCCCTTTAAATGAAGTCACTGATACGAATCAAATTCAATACTTTATCCTGTTTGTCGCTTACTGTTTTTTGAGCTTAACGTTTCGATTGCCGTTTATTGTGATGACGTTAGGGAGCATGTTGTTTATTTTGTTTTCACTTCACAATCTCTATTTCCAAGGTGCCTTCTTTTCTTCAGAATGGCTTCCAAGACTTTTGGAAATTCTTCAGTCAGATGTACAAAGTATCATGGAGTGGAATATAGCGAATTTATCCTTTGAAATGAGGACCACTTTATTTTTTATCCTGCTTTGGATTATGGCTTATTTAATTCGATACTGGATCTTTTATCAAAAAAGAATTTTCTTCTTTTTCTTCTTAACCATTTTGTATATTACCGTATTGGATACCTTTTCTACTTACGATGCCGGAGCTGCTATTATTCGCGTGACGATTATCGGATTTTTATTAGTAGCCATGCTTCGCATCAATCCTGAACGTATAAAAGGTGCTAGCACCGAGCGTTTAGAAAATAGAAAACGATCGTTTCTTTTTCTAGGCAGTTTTTTAGCCATTGTCATTGTGCTGGCTTATCTCGCCCCTAAACCAGGTCCGCAGTGGCCAGATCCGGTCCCTTTTATTGCAGCTCACACAACAAATCAAGGACAGGGAGAATCTGCAAGCGGTCAACGAATTGGCTATGATATGGACGATTCTAAATTGGGGGGATCCTTTGTCAATGATGATACGGTTGTGTTTACAGCTAAAGTAGAGGATGAGCACTATTGGCGTATTGAAACGAAGGATGTGTATACAGGTAAGGGCTGGGAGCTGTCTAAAGAGGAAGAAAAAGTGCCTTTCAAAGGAAATGAAAACTTACTCCCTCAATATGATTCAAGTGTTGCAGGAGAAGTAAGAAAAGCAGAAGTTACCTATTCGCAGCCTTCTGTTCATCTTATGCATGTTCCTCAACTGCTGTCTCTAACCTTAAAAAATGGCATTCAAACCGATGTTACACCGACAAATGAAAAATTATATCCTTATCAAAATGACAAACTTGTTACTGTTCAATCGTATGAGCTAACGTATAAATATCCTGTGTTTGATACCGGGCTTCTTCAGCAAGCAGAGGAGAAAAAGTCAGAGAGTCTAGAGAATAATAATGAATTTATAGCAAGGTATACACAGCTTCCTGCTAATTTGCCAAAACGAGTAAAGGATTTAGCTCGTACGATAACAAAAAATAAAAACAATCGCTATGAAAAAGCGAAAGCCGTTGAAGAATACTTCCGATCCAATCCATATGTATATGATACTGAAAATGTTCCAATTCCTACGAAGAATAAAGATTATGTGGATCAATTTTTATTTGATACAAAAAGAGGATACTGTGATAACTTCTCTACTTCTATGGTCGTGTTGCTTCGTTCATTAGATATTCCTGCTCGGTGGGTAAAGGGCTATACAGAAGGTGATGCCACCGTTATTTCAGGAAGTAGTAAGTGGACAACCTATGAAATTACACAAAATAATGCTCATTCTTGGGTCGAAGTCTATTTTCCAGGAGCGGGCTGGGTACCTTTTGAACCAACAAAAAGTTTTTCTAATCCTTATGATTTTGTAGATAGCCAACCTAACAACTCTAGTGAAAATAGTCAAAGGGAAGAAGAGAAACAAGAAACGCAAGTCAAGGAGCAGCCTAAGAAGAAAGAGCTTCCGGCACAAGAAAAAAGAGAGAAAGAAAAAACAGCTTCTCTTCAAAATGCTAAGTTGTCTATGAAATGGAAAGTGCTTTTCTACGGACTGATTGTAGTTATGTTAATAGTAATATATCTCAATCGATTTAAATGGTTTTTACCTTTTTATATCTCTTTTTATAAAAAGAAAGAGAGTGTGGAAACCTTTGAATCAGCGTATGCTTTTTTACTTAAAAGACTCGCTGCAAATGGACTAAAACGGCAAGAAAATCAAACGCTGCGCGACTTTGCAGGAGAAGTAGACGAAAAATTAAATACGGTAAATATGCTAAAATTAACGGAAAAATACGAGCGGGTTTTATATCGAAATGCAGATTCCATAAAAGAATGGAAAGAGTCGATTGAATTGTGGGAAAATTTAATCAAAAAAACGAGTTCTTGACCATTGTTTCGCGGATTGATAGAATATTCTCGAACTTACTATAAATGTTTCGTATACCTTCATATATCCTCGATAATATGGTTCGAGAGTCTCTACCGGGTCACCTTAAACGATCTGACTATGAAGGCAGAACAGTCTATTTGACGATAAACGTCGTGCTCAACTAGACTTCTGCCTTTGTTTTTTGAGGGAGAAGTCTAGTTTTTTTTATATTTTAGGGCATAATAACAAGTGATTATTTACACATTCGGAGAGGTGAACAAGATGGAAGGCATGATTGTTGTATTAGATTTTGGTAGTCAATATAACCAACTGATTACGCGTCGCATTCGCGAGTTCGGAGTATATAGTGAATTGCATCCGCACACAATTACAGCAGAAGAGATTAAAGCATTAAATCCAAAGGGAATTATTTTCTCTGGAGGCCCAAACAGTGTGTACGGTGAAAACGCATTTCACTGCGATGAAAACATTTTTGAATTAGGTATTCCTGTTTTAGGTATTTGTTATGGAATGCAATTAATGACTCATCATTTTGGCGGGAAGGTAGAAGGTGCTAGCCATCGTGAATATGGTAAAGCAGCGATTAACGTACAAAACGATTCATTAATGTACCATGAGTTGCCAAAAGAACAAGTTGTTTGGATGAGTCACGGTGATTTAGTTGTAGAAACACCAGCTGGTTTTGAAGTGGACGCAACTAGCCCATCTTGTCCAATTGCCGCAATGAGTAACAAAGAAAAGAATATGTACGGAGTGCAGTTCCATCCAGAAGTTCGCCATTCAGTGCACGGTAACCATATCTTAAAGAACTTCGTGTTTGAAGTATGTCATGCTGAAGCAAACTGGTCAATTGAGAACTTCATTGAAGTTGAAATGGATAAAATCCGTGAAACAGTTGGAGATAGAAAAGTACTTTGCGCACTTAGCGGCGGAGTAGACTCTTCGGTAGTAGCTGTATTAATTCACAAAGCAATTGGTGATCAGTTAACATGTATGTTCGTAGATCACGGTTTATTACGTAAAGGTGAAGCTGAAAGCGTAATGGAAACATTTAGCGAAGGCTTTAATATGAACGTAATTAAAATCGATGCAAAAGATCGCTTCTTAGAAAAATTAAGCGGTGTATCAGATCCTGAACAAAAGCGTAAAATCATCGGTAATGAATTTATTTATGTATTCGATGACGAAGCTGCTAAATTAAAAGGGTTTGATTTCCTAGCTCAAGGTACGCTATACACAGATATTATCGAGAGTGGGACAGCTACAGCTCAAACGATTAAATCTCACCACAATGTAGGTGGATTACCGGAAGATATGCAGTTCAAACTAATCGAACCGTTAAACACGCTATTCAAAGATGAAGTACGCGCATTAGGTTCTGAATTAGGTATTCCTGATAACATCGTTTGGCGTCAGCCTTTCCCAGGACCAGGTCTAGGTATTCGTGTACTTGGTGCAATTACGGAAGAGAAGTTAGAAATTGTACGTGAGTCGGATGCTATTTTACGTGAAGAGATTGCAAAAGCAGACTTAGAGCGCGATATCTGGCAATACTTTACGGTTCTTCCTGACATCCGCAGTGTAGGTGTAATGGGAGATGCTCGTACGTATGATTACACAATCGGTATTCGTGCTGTTACATCGATTGATGGTATGACTTCTGACTGGGCGCGTATTCCTTGGGATGTGCTTGAAGTTATCTCAACGCGCATTGTAAACGAAGTTAAGCATATTAACCGCGTAGTGTATGATATTACAAGTAAGCCACCTGCAACAATTGAATGGGAATAATATGTAAGAAAACCGAACAAACGAACATTCTTTTATAAGAATGTTCGTTTTTTGTTGACTTTTTTAAAAAGTTAATGGTAGGATAGTAACATAAAACAGCGAGATATAGCTTTAATGTCGTATAATCTTGGGGATAAGGCCCAAAAGTTTCTACCGAGCTACCGTAAATGGCTTGACTACGAGAAAGTAATACATGTATGTATAAAAATCTTTTGTTTTTTGCTCATACATTTCTCTTTTAGTCGATTTTATGCCTTTACGCGCCATAGTGTAGAGGCATTTTTTATGGCTTGCCTAAGTGCATGCGGCTTCTATAAAGGGAGGAAAAAACGTGAAGAAGTATTTTCGTTTTGAAGAGCTGGGTACTAGCTACCGAAAAGAGTTTATAGCTGGCCTTACAACTTTTCTATCTATGGCTTACATTTTATTTGTTAATCCATCTGTGCTATCACTAAGTGATGTAAAGGATCTACCTGACAGTATGAGAATGGACCAAGGGGCTGTATTTACAGCTACTGCTTTAGCGGCAGCTTTGGGATCAATTGTTATGGGAGTGCTTGGTAGATATCCAATTTCATTAGCTCCAGGTATGGGATTAAACGCATTTTTTGCTTATACAGTTGTTCTGACGATGGGAATTCCATGGCAGACGGCTTTAACGGGTGTTATGATATCAGGTGTTATTTTTATTCTTTTAACATTAACAAGCCTGCGAGAAAAAATTATTAATTCTATTCCTATTGAATTAAAAATGGCTGTTGGAGCAGGTATTGGTTTATTTATTAGTTTTATTGGTATGAAAGGTGCGGGAATCATCGTCAAAGATGATGCCACATTCGTTGGACTGGGTGATTTGACGAACCCAACAACATTACTTGCGGTTTTTGGTATTGTCATTACTATTGTATTAATGGTGCTTCGAGTAAATGCAGCTGTATTTATCGGTATGATTGTAACGGCTGTAGCAGGTATGGCTTTTGGGTTAATTGATACACCTAAAGCAGTGGTTTCATCGGTTCCTAGTCTTGACCCGACGTTTGGGGCAGCTTTCCAAAATATCGGTGATATCTTTACTGTAAAGATGCTAGTCGTCATTTTAACTTTCTTATTCGTTGATTTCTTCGATACAGCAGGTACGATGGTTGCTGTAGCGAGTCAAGCTGGGCTTATGAAAGATAATAAGCTTCCGCGAGCGGGCAGAGCGTTATTGGCAGATTCTAGTGCGATTGTAGTTGGTGCTGTTCTTGGTACCTCATCAACAACAGCTTACGTAGAGTCTACGGCTGGAGTAGCAGCGGGCGGACGTTCAGGATTTACTGCAATTGTAACGGCGGCGTTTTTCTTAGTTGCACTGTTCTTTTCTCCGTTGTTAGCGGTCGTAACACCAGCTGTTACTGCGCCAGCTTTAATTACGGTAGGAGCTCTGATGGTGTCAAACTTAGGAGAAATCAATTGGAAAGAGTTCGAAGTGGCAGTTCCGGCATTTTTCACGGTGATCATGATGCCATTAACGTACAGTATTGCAACAGGCATTGCGGTTGGCTTTATCTTTTATCCTATTACAATGTTATGCAGCAAGCGTGGAAAAGAAGTGCATCCCATTATGTATGCTCTCTGTATCATCTTCATACTCTATTTCGCGTTCTTAGCAGAATAGTTTAAATAAAAAAGCTCAGTTTAATGACTGGGCTTTTTTTTTATGGTAAGATAAGAAAACTGCATAGCGGCTAGATTGCTATTGTAATAGAGGTTAATTGGTTACTTTACTGAAGGTTTACTTCATTAACTTTTTTATTTATAAAGTTTTTTAGAAAAACGATTGACTCTATATATTATATATGGTAAATTATTAAATGTCGCTGATGAACAGCGTAGTTGAGAGAAACATCTTAAAAAAGATGTTGACATCAAAATAATAGAATGTTATACTAATAAAGTTGCTTCAGAGCAACGGTTGAACTTTGAAAACTGAACAAAGCGACAAACGTCAACGTTAATTTTTATTTTTTAAATGAGCAAGTCAAACATTTCTTCGGAGAGTTTGATCCTGGCTCAGGATGAACGCTGGCGGCGTGCCTAATACATGCAAGTCGAGCGAACTGATTAGAAGCTTGCTTCTATGACGTTAGCGGCGGACGGGTGAGTAACACGTGGGCAACCTGCCTGTAAGACTGGGATAACTTCGGGAAACCGAAGCTAATACCGGATAGGATCTTCTCCTTCATGGGAGATGATTGAAAGATGGTTTCGGCTATCACTTACAGATGGGCCCGCGGTGCATTAGCTAGTTGGTGAGGTAACGGCTCACCAAGGCAACGATGCATAGCCGACCTGAGAGGGTGATCGGCCACACTGGGACTGAGACACGGCCCAGACTCCTACGGGAGGCAGCAGTAGGGAATCTTCCGCAATGGACGAAAGTCTGACGGAGCAACGCCGCGTGAGTGATGAAGGCTTTCGGGTCGTAAAACTCTGTTGTTAGGGAAGAACAAGTACGAGAGTAACTGCTCGTACCTTGACGGTACCTAACCAGAAAGCCACGGCTAACTACGTGCCAGCAGCCGCGGTAATACGTAGGTGGCAAGCGTTATCCGGAATTATTGGGCGTAAAGCGCGCGCAGGCGGTTTCTTAAGTCTGATGTGAAAGCCCACGGCTCAACCGTGGAGGGTCATTGGAAACTGGGGAACTTGAGTGCAGAAGAGAAAAGCGGAATTCCACGTGTAGCGGTGAAATGCGTAGAGATGTGGAGGAACACCAGTGGCGAAGGCGGCTTTTTGGTCTGTAACTGACGCTGAGGCGCGAAAGCGTGGGGAGCAAACAGGATTAGATACCCTGGTAGTCCACGCCGTAAACGATGAGTGCTAAGTGTTAGAGGGTTTCCGCCCTTTAGTGCTGCAGCTAACGCATTAAGCACTCCGCCTGGGGAGTACGGTCGCAAGACTGAAACTCAAAGGAATTGACGGGGGCCCGCACAAGCGGTGGAGCATGTGGTTTAATTCGAAGCAACGCGAAGAACCTTACCAGGTCTTGACATCCTCTGACAACTCTAGAGATAGAGCGTTCCCCTTCGGGGGACAGAGTGACAGGTGGTGCATGGTTGTCGTCAGCTCGTGTCGTGAGATGTTGGGTTAAGTCCCGCAACGAGCGCAACCCTTGATCTTAGTTGCCAGCATTTAGTTGGGCACTCTAAGGTGACTGCCGGTGACAAACCGGAGGAAGGTGGGGATGACGTCAAATCATCATGCCCCTTATGACCTGGGCTACACACGTGCTACAATGGATGGTACAAAGGGCTGCAAGACCGCGAGGTCAAGCCAATCCCATAAAACCATTCTCAGTTCGGATTGTAGGCTGCAACTCGCCTACATGAAGCTGGAATCGCTAGTAATCGCGGATCAGCATGCCGCGGTGAATACGTTCCCGGGCCTTGTACACACCGCCCGTCACACCACGAGAGTTTGTAACACCCGAAGTCGGTGGAGTAACCGTAAGGAGCTAGCCGCCTAAGGTGGGACAGATGATTGGGGTGAAGTCGTAACAAGGTAGCCGTATCGGAAGGTGCGGCTGGATCACCTCCTTTCTAAGGATTTTTACATGACGTACGTTTTGACACTTTGTTCAGTTTTGAGAGTTCAATCTCTCAATTATAGAAAGCATACTACTTTCTTCTTATTAGATAAGAAGAATTTTGGTTGCGATTGTTCTTTGAAAACTAGATAACAGTAATTGCTGAGGAAAAGTGAAACTTTTCTTTAATCAAACCAATAAATAACACAACTTTATGTTGTACCATTTATTCGCTAATGGTTAAGTTAGAAAGGGCGCACGGTGAATGCCTTGGCACTAGGAGCCGATGAAGGACGGGACTAACACCGATATGCTTCGGGGAGCTGTAAGTGAGCTTTGATCCGGAGATTTCCGAATGGGGAAACCCACTGTTCGTAATGGAACAGTATCTTTATCTGAATACATAGGATATTGAAGGCAGACCCGGGGAACTGAAACATCTAAGTACCCGGAGGAAGAGAAAGCAAATGCGATTTCCTGAGTAGCGGCGAGCGAAACGGAATTAGCCCAAACCAAGAGGCTTGCCTCTTGGGGTTGTAGGACACTCTATACGGAGTTACAAAGGAACGAAGTAAATGAAGCGACCTGGAAAGGTCCGTCGAAGAAGGTAACAACCCTGTAGTTGAAACTTCGTTCCCTCTTGAGTGGATCCTGAGTACGGCGGAACACGTGAAATTCCGTCGGAAGCTGGGAGGACCATCTCCCAAGGCTAAATACTACCTAGTGACCGATAGTGAACCAGTACCGTGAGGGAAAGGTGAAAAGCACCCCGGAAGGGGAGTGAAAGAGATCCTGAAACCGTGTGCCTACAAGTAGTCAGAGCCCGTTAATGGGTGATGGCGTGCCTTTTGTAGAATGAACCGGCGAGTTACGATCCCATGCAAGGTTAAGCTGATAAGGCGGAGCCGTAGCGAAAGCGAGTCTGAATAGGGCGTTTAGTATGTGGTTGTAGACCCGAAACCAGGTGATCTACCCATGTCCAGGGTGAAGTTCAGGTAACACTGAATGGAGGCCCGAACCCACGCACGTTGAAAAGTGCGGGGATGAGGTGTGGGTAGCGGAGAAATTCCAATCGAACCTGGAGATAGCTGGTTCTCTCCGAAATAGCTTTAGGGCTAGCCTCATGTTGTGAGAGTCTTGGAGGTAGAGCACTGATTGGACTAGGGGCCCCCAAC
>NZ_JBSGKN010000001.1:4235000-4400000 GCF_058323215.1 Priestia sp. USM5 | reverse complement strand
TTAGGGCTAGCCTCATGTTGTGAGAGTCTTGGAGGTAGAGCACTGATTGGACTAGGGGCCCCCAACGGGTTACCGAATTCAGTCAAACTCCGAATGCCAAAGACTTATCCATGGGAGTCAGACTGCGAGTGATAAGATCCGTAGTCAAAAGGGAAACAGCCCAGACCACCAGCTAAGGTCCCCAAGTATACGTTAAGTGGAAAAGGATGTGGAGTTGCTTAGACAACCAGGATGTTGGCTTAGAAGCAGCCACCATTTAAAGAGTGCGTAATAGCTCACTGGTCGAGTGACTCTGCGCCGAAAATGTACCGGGGCTAAACGTATCACCGAAGCTGTGGATTGACATCTTTGATGTCAGTGGTAGGAGAGCGTTCTAAGTGCAGCGAAGTCAGACCGTAAGGACTGGTGGAGCGCTTAGAAGTGAGAATGCCGGTATGAGTAGCGAAAGACAAGTGAGAATCTTGTCCACCGAATGCCTAAGGTTTCCTGAGGAAGGCTCGTCCGCTCAGGGTTAGTCGGGACCTAAGCCGAGGCTGAAAAGCGTAGGCGATGGCCAACAGGTTGATATTCCTGTACCACCTCCCCGCCGTTTGAGTAATGGGGGGACGCAGTAGGATAGGGTAAGCGCGCTGCTGGATATGCGCGTTCAAGCAGTTAGGCTGATGAGTAGGCAAATCCGCTCATCATGAAAGCTGAGCTGTGATGACGAGGGAACTATAGTACCGAAGTTCCTGATTCCACACTGCCAAGAAAAGCCTCTAGCGAGGCGGGAGGTGCCCGTACCGCAAACCGACACAGGTAGGCGAGGAGAGAATCCTAAGGTGATCGAGAGAACTCTCGTTAAGGAACTCGGCAAAATGACCCCGTAACTTCGGGAGAAGGGGTGCTCTGGTAGGGTGTATAGCCCGAGAGAGCCGCAGTGAATAGGCCCAGGCGACTGTTTAGCAAAAACACAGGTCTCTGCGAAGCCGCAAGGCGAAGTATAGGGGCTGACGCCTGCCCGGTGCTGGAAGGTTAAGAGGAGGGGTTATCCTTTGGGAGAAGCTCTGAATCGAAGCCCCAGTAAACGGCGGCCGTAACTATAACGGTCCTAAGGTAGCGAAATTCCTTGTCGGGTAAGTTCCGACCCGCACGAAAGGCGTAACGATCTGGGCACTGTCTCAACGAGAGACTCGGTGAAATTATAGTACCTGTGAAGATGCAGGTTACCCGCGACAGGACGGAAAGACCCCGTGGAGCTTTACTGTAGCCTGATATTGAATTTTGGTACAGCTTGTACAGGATAGGTAGGAGCCTGAGAAGCCGGAGCGCTAGCTTCGGTGGAGGCGTCGGTGGGATACTACCCTGGCTGTATTGAAATTCTAACCCGCGGCCCTGATCGGGCCGGGAGACAGTGTCAGGTGGGCAGTTTGACTGGGGCGGTCGCCTCCTAAAATGTAACGGAGGCGCCCAAAGGTTCCCTCAGAATGGTTGGAAATCATTCGTAGAGTGTAAAGGCACAAGGGAGCTTGACTGCGAGACCTACAAGTCGAGCAGGGACGAAAGTCGGGCTTAGTGATCCGGTGGTTCCGCATGGAAGGGCCATCGCTCAACGGATAAAAGCTACCCCGGGGATAACAGGCTTATCTCCCCCAAGAGTCCACATCGACGGGGAGGTTTGGCACCTCGATGTCGGCTCATCGCATCCTGGGGCTGTAGTCGGTCCCAAGGGTTGGGCTGTTCGCCCATTAAAGCGGTACGCGAGCTGGGTTCAGAACGTCGTGAGACAGTTCGGTCCCTATCCGTCGTGGGCGTAGGAAATTTGAGAGGAGCTGTCCTTAGTACGAGAGGACCGGGATGGACACACCGCTGGTGTACCAGTTGTCTTGCCAAAGGCATCGCTGGGTAGCTATGTGTGGACGGGATAAGTGCTGAAAGCATCTAAGCATGAAGCCCCCCTCAAGATGAGATTTCCCATAGCGCAAGCTAGTAAGATCCCTGAAAGATGATCAGGTTGATAGGTCAGAGGTGGAAGCGTGGCGACATGTGTAGCTGACTGATACTAATCGATCGAGGACTTAACCAAACTTTTAAAAGCATAAGCTTTACTCAGCAAACAGTTATCTAGTTTTGAGAGAACAATCTCTTGTCTGGTGGCGATAGCGAAGAGGTCACACCCGTTCCCATACCGAACACGGAAGTTAAGCTCTTTAGCGCCAATGGTAGTTGGGACTTTGTCCCTGTGAGAGTAGGACGTTGCCAGACTGGAAAAGATCTCTCTTTTCTTTTAAAAAATCTTTTAAAAAAGTTGTTGACATTACGTTGATAACTTGATAAGATAGTAAAGTCGCTTAAGAGCGGCGGTTGAACTTTGAAAACTGAACAAAGCGACAAACGTCAACGTTAATTTTTATTTTTTAAATGAGCAAGTCAAACATTTCTTCGGAGAGTTTGATCCTGGCTCAGGATGAACGCTGGCGGCGTGCCTAATACATGCAAGTCGAGCGAACTGATTAGAAGCTTGCTTCTATGACGTTAGCGGCGGACGGGTGAGTAACACGTGGGCAACCTGCCTGTAAGACTGGGATAACTTCGGGAAACCGAAGCTAATACCGGATAGGATCTTCTCCTTCATGGGAGATGATTGAAAGATGGTTTCGGCTATCACTTACAGATGGGCCCGCGGTGCATTAGCTAGTTGGTGAGGTAACGGCTCACCAAGGCAACGATGCATAGCCGACCTGAGAGGGTGATCGGCCACACTGGGACTGAGACACGGCCCAGACTCCTACGGGAGGCAGCAGTAGGGAATCTTCCGCAATGGACGAAAGTCTGACGGAGCAACGCCGCGTGAGTGATGAAGGCTTTCGGGTCGTAAAACTCTGTTGTTAGGGAAGAACAAGTACGAGAGTAACTGCTCGTACCTTGACGGTACCTAACCAGAAAGCCACGGCTAACTACGTGCCAGCAGCCGCGGTAATACGTAGGTGGCAAGCGTTATCCGGAATTATTGGGCGTAAAGCGCGCGCAGGCGGTTTCTTAAGTCTGATGTGAAAGCCCACGGCTCAACCGTGGAGGGTCATTGGAAACTGGGGAACTTGAGTGCAGAAGAGAAAAGCGGAATTCCACGTGTAGCGGTGAAATGCGTAGAGATGTGGAGGAACACCAGTGGCGAAGGCGGCTTTTTGGTCTGTAACTGACGCTGAGGCGCGAAAGCGTGGGGAGCAAACAGGATTAGATACCCTGGTAGTCCACGCCGTAAACGATGAGTGCTAAGTGTTAGAGGGTTTCCGCCCTTTAGTGCTGCAGCTAACGCATTAAGCACTCCGCCTGGGGAGTACGGTCGCAAGACTGAAACTCAAAGGAATTGACGGGGGCCCGCACAAGCGGTGGAGCATGTGGTTTAATTCGAAGCAACGCGAAGAACCTTACCAGGTCTTGACATCCTCTGACAACTCTAGAGATAGAGCGTTCCCCTTCGGGGGACAGAGTGACAGGTGGTGCATGGTTGTCGTCAGCTCGTGTCGTGAGATGTTGGGTTAAGTCCCGCAACGAGCGCAACCCTTGATCTTAGTTGCCAGCATTTAGTTGGGCACTCTAAGGTGACTGCCGGTGACAAACCGGAGGAAGGTGGGGATGACGTCAAATCATCATGCCCCTTATGACCTGGGCTACACACGTGCTACAATGGATGGTACAAAGGGCTGCAAGACCGCGAGGTCAAGCCAATCCCATAAAACCATTCTCAGTTCGGATTGTAGGCTGCAACTCGCCTACATGAAGCTGGAATCGCTAGTAATCGCGGATCAGCATGCCGCGGTGAATACGTTCCCGGGCCTTGTACACACCGCCCGTCACACCACGAGAGTTTGTAACACCCGAAGTCGGTGGAGTAACCGTAAGGAGCTAGCCGCCTAAGGTGGGACAGATGATTGGGGTGAAGTCGTAACAAGGTAGCCGTATCGGAAGGTGCGGCTGGATCACCTCCTTTCTAAGGATTTTTACATGACGTACGTTTTGACACTTTGTTCAGTTTTGAGAGTTCAATCTCTCAATTATAGAAAGCACACTACTTTCTTCTTATTAGATAAGAAGAATTTTGGTTGCGATTGTTCTTTGAAAACTAGATAACAGTAATTGCTGAGGAAAAGTGAAACTTTTCTTTAATCAAACCAATAAATAACACAACTTTATGTTGTACCATTTATTCGCTAATGGTTAAGTTAGAAAGGGCGCACGGTGAATGCCTTGGCACTAGGAGCCGATGAAGGACGGGACTAACACCGATATGCTTCGGGGAGCTGTAAGTGAGCTTTGATCCGGAGATTTCCGAATGGGGAAACCCACTGTTCGTAATGGAACAGTATCTTTATCTGAATACATAGGATATTGAAGGCAGACCCGGGGAACTGAAACATCTAAGTACCCGGAGGAAGAGAAAGCAAATGCGATTTCCTGAGTAGCGGCGAGCGAAACGGAATTAGCCCAAACCAAGAGGCTTGCCTCTTGGGGTTGTAGGACACTCTATACGGAGTTACAAAGGAACGAAGTAAATGAAGCGACCTGGAAAGGTCCGTCGAAGAAGGTAACAACCCTGTAGTTGAAACTTCGTTCCCTCTTGAGTGGATCCTGAGTACGGCGGAACACGTGAAATTCCGTCGGAAGCTGGGAGGACCATCTCCCAAGGCTAAATACTACCTAGTGACCGATAGTGAACCAGTACCGTGAGGGAAAGGTGAAAAGCACCCCGGAAGGGGAGTGAAAGAGATCCTGAAACCGTGTGCCTACAAGTAGTCAGAGCCCGTTAATGGGTGATGGCGTGCCTTTTGTAGAATGAACCGGCGAGTTACGATCCCATGCAAGGTTAAGCTGATAAGGCGGAGCCGTAGCGAAAGCGAGTCTGAATAGGGCGTTTAGTATGTGGTTGTAGACCCGAAACCAGGTGATCTACCCATGTCCAGGGTGAAGTTCAGGTAACACTGAATGGAGGCCCGAACCCACGCACGTTGAAAAGTGCGGGGATGAGGTGTGGGTAGCGGAGAAATTCCAATCGAACCTGGAGATAGCTGGTTCTCTCCGAAATAGCTTTAGGGCTAGCCTCATGTTGTGAGAGTCTTGGAGGTAGAGCACTGATTGGACTAGGGGCCCCCAACGGGTTACCGAATTCAGTCAAACTCCGAATGCCAAAGACTTATCCATGGGAGTCAGACTGCGAGTGATAAGATCCGTAGTCAAAAGGGAAACAGCCCAGACCACCAGCTAAGGTCCCCAAGTATACGTTAAGTGGAAAAGGATGTGGAGTTGCTTAGACAACCAGGATGTTGGCTTAGAAGCAGCCACCATTTAAAGAGTGCGTAATAGCTCACTGGTCGAGTGACTCTGCGCCGAAAATGTACCGGGGCTAAACGTATCACCGAAGCTGTGGATTGACATCTTTGATGTCAGTGGTAGGAGAGCGTTCTAAGTGCAGCGAAGTCAGACCGTAAGGACTGGTGGAGCGCTTAGAAGTGAGAATGCCGGTATGAGTAGCGAAAGACAAGTGAGAATCTTGTCCACCGAATGCCTAAGGTTTCCTGAGGAAGGCTCGTCCGCTCAGGGTTAGTCGGGACCTAAGCCGAGGCTGAAAAGCGTAGGCGATGGCCAACAGGTTGATATTCCTGTACCACCTCCCCGCCGTTTGAGTAATGGGGGGACGCAGTAGGATAGGGTAAGCGCGCTGCTGGATATGCGCGTTCAAGCAGTTAGGCTGATGAGTAGGCAAATCCGCTCATCATGAAAGCTGAGCTGTGATGACGAGGGAACTATAGTACCGAAGTTCCTGATTCCACACTGCCAAGAAAAGCCTCTAGCGAGGCGGGAGGTGCCCGTACCGCAAACCGACACAGGTAGGCGAGGAGAGAATCCTAAGGTGATCGAGAGAACTCTCGTTAAGGAACTCGGCAAAATGACCCCGTAACTTCGGGAGAAGGGGTGCTCTGGTAGGGTGTATAGCCCGAGAGAGCCGCAGTGAATAGGCCCAGGCGACTGTTTAGCAAAAACACAGGTCTCTGCGAAGCCGCAAGGCGAAGTATAGGGGCTGACGCCTGCCCGGTGCTGGAAGGTTAAGAGGAGGGGTTATCCTTTGGGAGAAGCTCTGAATCGAAGCCCCAGTAAACGGCGGCCGTAACTATAACGGTCCTAAGGTAGCGAAATTCCTTGTCGGGTAAGTTCCGACCCGCACGAAAGGCGTAACGATCTGGGCACTGTCTCAACGAGAGACTCGGTGAAATTATAGTACCTGTGAAGATGCAGGTTACCCGCGACAGGACGGAAAGACCCCGTGGAGCTTTACTGTAGCCTGATATTGAATTTTGGTACAGCTTGTACAGGATAGGTAGGAGCCTGAGAAGCCGGAGCGCTAGCTTCGGTGGAGGCGTCGGTGGGATACTACCCTGGCTGTATTGAAATTCTAACCCGCGGCCCTGATCGGGCCGGGAGACAGTGTCAGGTGGGCAGTTTGACTGGGGCGGTCGCCTCCTAAAATGTAACGGAGGCGCCCAAAGGTTCCCTCAGAATGGTTGGAAATCATTCGTAGAGTGTAAAGGCACAAGGGAGCTTGACTGCGAGACCTACAAGTCGAGCAGGGACGAAAGTCGGGCTTAGTGATCCGGTGGTTCCGCATGGAAGGGCCATCGCTCAACGGATAAAAGCTACCCCGGGGATAACAGGCTTATCTCCCCCAAGAGTCCACATCGACGGGGAGGTTTGGCACCTCGATGTCGGCTCATCGCATCCTGGGGCTGTAGTCGGTCCCAAGGGTTGGGCTGTTCGCCCATTAAAGCGGTACGCGAGCTGGGTTCAGAACGTCGTGAGACAGTTCGGTCCCTATCCGTCGTGGGCGTAGGAAATTTGAGAGGAGCTGTCCTTAGTACGAGAGGACCGGGATGGACACACCGCTGGTGTACCAGTTGTCTTGCCAAAGGCATCGCTGGGTAGCTATGTGTGGACGGGATAAGTGCTGAAAGCATCTAAGCATGAAGCCCCCCTCAAGATGAGATTTCCCATAGCGCAAGCTAGTAAGATCCCTGAAAGATGATCAGGTTGATAGGTCAGAGGTGGAAGCGTGGCGACATGTGTAGCTGACTGATACTAATCGATCGAGGACTTAACCAAACTTTTAAAAGCATAAGCTTTACTCAGCAAACAGTTATCTAGTTTTGAGAGAACAATCTCTTGTCTGGTGGCGATAGCGAAGAGGTCACACCCGTTCCCATACCGAACACGGAAGTTAAGCTCTTTAGCGCCAATGGTAGTTGGGACTTTGTCCCTGTGAGAGTAGGACGTTGCCAGGCCAATAAAAAGACTAGTCATTCAATGACTAGTCTTTTTTGTTTCTAAAAATTACAGCATGAATTTAACTTTTAAATTATGTTACACTATAGTGGATTCATTTAATTTTTGTTATAAAAGCTCTTTTTGACGCTGTAAGAAACTTTTTTCGAACTGGAGGCTGCATTTTGGGTAAGAAATCAAAAAAAGTACTGTATGAATTACAAGAAAATGAAACAATCGCAAGTTGTTTAGATCGGATGAAAAAAGATGGGTATATGCCTGTTCGACGAATGGAAAAGCCTATTTTTGAAGAAAAAGAAATAAATGGTAAAAAGGACTATGTTCCGGTAAAGCAACAGATTGTTTTCGAAGGGAAAAGTCTCTAAATACGAACATTTTAATGATAAAAATAGTAAACATTCGATTTTTAGGTTGACTTTTTTCTAGTTTGGCTGTTATTATTAAGTTGTCAATTGAGATATCCGAAACCTCATATAATAGTGGGAATATGGCCCACGAGTTTCTACCCGATGACCGTAAATCATTGGACTATGAGGAGAGTACAATTACTAAATAGGTAAACATGATTCCTTTTCAAAAGGAATGTTGATACATGAAACCTAGGGTAGTTGTGGCTTTCCTTTAGTGAGCCATAACTTACCCTAGGTTTTTTTATAACGTGAAAAAGGAGCTTTTATTCATGAATGTAAAAGTTGCTGTTGTAATGGGCAGTCAGTCAGACTGGAGCACTATGAAATATGCGTGTGACATTTTAGATGAATTAAATATTCAATATGAAAAGAAAGTTGTATCAGCACATCGAACGCCGGATTATATGTTTGAATATGCTGAAACAGCGAAAGAACGAGGGATTAAAGTTATTATTGCTGGCGCTGGGGGTGCTGCGCACTTACCTGGTATGATTGCCGCAAAAACAATTTTACCTGTAATAGGAGTACCCGTTAAATCAAGTAACTTAAACGGTTTAGATTCACTTTTATCGATTGTTCAAATGCCAGGCGGCGTACCGGTAGCTACAGTAGCTATTGGGAAAGCTGGTTCTACGAACGCTGGCCTGCTAGCAGCACAAATCTTAGCAACACAGGATCCAACGTTAAGTGATCAACTTGAAAATCGTAGAGAGTCTATTAAATCATCTGTGTTAGAAAGTAGTGATCAACTTGTCTAATTTACTTATACCTCCTGGTAAAACAATTGGAATCGTAGGCGGTGGACAGCTAGGAAGAATGATTGCACTATCTGCTAAAGAAATGGGTTATTACATTGCAGTGCTTGAACCAACAGAAGATTCTCCTTGCGGTCAAGTAGCAGATATTAAAGTCATTGGCAACTATGATGATAGAAAAGCGGTTGAACAGCTTGCTGAAGTGTCAGATGTCATCACCTATGAATTTGAAAACGTTGATGTTGAGATGATGAAATGGCTAGAAACAAAATGCTACGTGCCACAAGGCAGTCATTTACTAGCCGTTACACAAAATCGTCGTTTAGAAAAAGAAATGATTACAAAGCTTAATCTAGACGTTCCTGATTACGCAATCGTTACGACTGAAGAAGAACTTTTAAAAGCTGTCGAAACAATTGGTTATCCATGTGTCGTAAAAACTTGCCGAGGCGGATATGACGGTAAAGGGCAAGTTCTAGTGAAAAATGAGAATAATATTCGTGAAGCAGCTGAGCTATTAGCACAGTCGGAATGCATTGTAGAACAGTGGATGAACTTAGATAAAGAAGTATCAGTTATTGTACACCGAAATGCAAAAGGCGAAACGGTATGTTTACCAGTAGCTGAGAACATTCATAAGCATCATATTTTGCACCAAACGATTGTTCCGGCACGTATTACAGCAGATCAAGAAGCGAAAGCTCTTCAATATGCGCAAGAAATAGCAAAAGGATTAGATTTAGTTGGTACATTAGCAGTTGAGATGTTCCTAACTGAAGAAGGTCAGCTTTATATAAATGAAATGGCACCTAGACCTCATAACTCAGGTCATTATTCAATCAATGCTTGTGATCTTTCTCAATTTCAGCAGCATGTAAGAGCCATTTGTAACTGGACCCTAGCACAGCCGACTTTATTAAAACCTGCTGTGATGGTTAACCTATTAGGGGAACATATTGAGAACACAATGGCAAAAATCGAATGTTTAGATGATATGCACTTACATTTGTACGGAAAAAAAGTTGCAAAAGAGAAGAGAAAAATGGGACATATCACGGTATTAGCTGATAAGATAGATGAGGCGATAGAAAAAGCCGAATCTCTAGGAATTTGGGAAAGAACGGAGGAAGTAACAACATGATTGAACGTTATACAAGACCAGAAATGGCAGCTATTTGGACAGAAGAAAATAAATTTAAAGCTTGGTTAGAAGTTGAAATTCTAGCTTGCGAAGCATGGTCAGAATTAGGACATATTCCGAAAGAAGATGTGAAGTTAATTCGTCAAAATGCATCTTTTGATATTAACCGCATCAATGAAATTGAACTAGAAACGCGTCATGACGTAGTAGCTTTCACTCGTGCAGTATCTGAAACGCTTGGTGAAGAGCGCAAGTGGGTACACTACGGTTTGACTTCAACTGACGTAGTTGATACAGCTCTATCTTATTTATTAAAGCAAGCTAATGAAATCTTGCTAAGTGACGTAGAGCGCTTTGTAGAAGTACTAAAGGAAAAAGCTCAAGAACATAAATATACGGTTATGATGGGACGTACACACGGTGTACACGCTGAGCCAACGACATTTGGTTTGAAAATGGGATTATGGTATGAAGAAATGAAGCGTAACCTAGAGCGTTTAAAACGTGCTACAGCTGAAGTGGAATTTGGTAAAATGTCAGGAGCAGTTGGAACGTTCGCTAACATCGATCCTTTCGTTGAAAAATACGTATGTGAGAAGTTAGGAATTTCACCAGCACCAATCTCTACGCAAACATTACAGCGTGACCGTCATGCACACTATATGTCAGTACTAGCGTTAATTGCGACATCTATTGAGAAATTTGCAGTAGAAGTTCGCGGTCTTCAAAAAAGTGAAACACGTGAGGTTGAAGAATATTTTGCAAAAGGTCAAAAAGGCTCATCTGCAATGCCTCATAAACGTAATCCAATCGGTTCTGAGAACGTAACGGGACTTGCTCGCTTAATTCGCGGCTATATGGTTACAGCTTATGATAATGTACCGCTTTGGCATGAGCGTGACATCTCTCATTCATCGGCAGAGCGTGTCATCTTACCTGATGCAACGATTGCTTTGAATTACATGTTAAATCGTTTTGCAAATATTGTTAAAAACTTAACAGTATTCCCTGACAACATGAAGCGCAACATGGATCGTACACTAGGGCTAATTTACTCACAGCGTGTACTTTTAACATTAATTAACAAAGGTATGGTACGTGAAGAAGCATACGACTTAGTACAGCCAAAAGCAATGGAAGCATGGGAAACGCAAGTTCCTTTCCGTTCTTTAATTGAAGGCGAAGAGCGCATTACTCGCCACTTATCGCCAGAAGAGATTGAAGATTGCTTCGATCATAAGCACCATTTAAAAAATGTAGATATGATTTTTGAACGTTTAGGTCTTTAATAAAAAAGGCAAGGCACGTCCTTGCCTTTATCTAAGAAAGTGTATCTGAATATTCTGTATGTAGAGGTGACAGCATGGAAAAGCAAGAGTTACTTTATGAAGGAAAAGCGAAAAAAATTTACGCTACTGATGAGCAAGATGTACTGTGGGTTGCTTATAAAAATGAAGCTACAGCATTCAACGGTCAGAAAAAAGCAGAGATTAGCGGAAAAGCACAGCTGAACAATCAAATTAGTAGTTTACTATTTTCAATGTTACATGAGCAAGGGATTACAACTCACTTTGTGAAGCAGCTTTCAGATCATGAACAGGCGGTTAAGAAAGTAGAAATTGTTCCGCTTGAAGTCGTTGTACGAAATGCTACAGCAGGAAGCCTTGCGAAGCGAATTGGCGTAGAAGAAGGTATTCGTTTTGAACAGCCAATCGTTGAACTTTACTACAAAGATGATGCGCTTGGTGATCCATTAATTCTTGCAGAACATGCGATTTTCCTTAAGGCTGCAACTCAAGAAGAGATTGATAGTTTAAAGGCACAAGCACTTCAAATCAACGAAGTATTATCGAAATTTTTCAAAGATAAAGACATTTTCTTAGTGGATTTTAAATTAGAATTCGGCCGTACTTCTCAAGGCGACATTATTTTAGCGGATGAAATTTCACCTGACACTTGCCGCTTCTGGGATGTTCATACGAACGAAAAATTAGATAAAGATGTATTCCGCAGAGACTTAGGCGGTTTAACAGAAGCATACGAAAAAATCTTACAGCGAATCGGAGGATAACCCAACCATGTATAAAGTAAAAGTATTTGTCACATTAAGAGAAAGTGTATTAGACCCTCAAGGAGTAGCCGTTAAAAATTCATTGCACCGTATGTCTTATGAAGAAGTTCAAGAAGTACGCATCGGTAAATTTTTAGAGCTAACAATCGACAGCACAGATTCATTAGATGAACGCGTAAAAGAAATGTGTGAAAAGCTTTTAGTTAATACAGTAATTGAAGATTACCGTTACGAGGTTGAGGAGGTTGTCGTACAGTGAAATTTGCTGTAATTGTTTTTCCAGGATCAAACTGTGACGTAGATATGTATCATGCTATCAAAGATGAGCTTGGTGAAGAAGTAGATTACGTTTGGCACGATACAGAATCATTAGATCAATATGATGGTATCTTGCTTCCAGGTGGTTTCTCATATGGAGATTACCTTCGTTCAGGTGCTATCGCTCGCTTCTCAAATGTAATGGATGCTGTAAAAAAAGCAGCAAGCCAAGGAAAGCCAGTACTAGGTGTATGTAATGGATTCCAAATTTTATTAGAAGCAGGATTACTGCCAGGTGCTATGCGCCGTAATGAAAACTTAAAATTCATCTGTAAAACAGTGAATTTGAAAGTAGCTAATAACGAAACAATGTTTACAAATGCTTATGGCAAAGATGAAGTAATTGCTATTCCAGTGGCACACGGTGAAGGCAACTACTATTGTGATGAACATACGTTACAAAAATTGATTGAAAACAACCAGATTCTTTTCCAATACGCAGGTGATAATCCAAACGGAAGTCTTCAAGATATTGCAGGGATTACGAACGAAACAGGCAACGTATTAGGAATGATGCCTCACCCAGAAAGAGCGGTAAGCGATCTTTTAGGAAGCGCGGACGGACTTAAATTATTTCAATCAATTGTAAAGCAGTGGAGGGAACAAAATGTCGTTACTTCTTGAACCAAATGTAGAGCAAATTAAAGAACAAAAGTTATATCGAGATATGGGATTAACAGACGAAGAGTTTGCGAATGTAGAGCAACTGCTTGGTCGTACTCCTAACTATACAGAAACAGGCTTATTCTCTGTTATGTGGTCAGAGCACTGTAGCTATAAAAACTCTAAGCCTGTACTGAAAAAATTCCCTATCACGGGTGAAAAAGTATTACAAGGTCCTGGTGAAGGAGCTGGTATCGTTGATATTGGTGATAACCAAGCCGTTGTATTTAAAATCGAAAGTCATAACCATCCATCAGCGATTGAACCTTATCAAGGAGCAGCAACTGGTGTAGGTGGCATCATTCGTGACGTCTTTTCAATGGGAGCAAGACCGATTGCACTTTTAAACTCTTTACGTTTTGGTGAATTAACATCTCCAAAGGTTCGTCATTTGTTTGAGGAAGTAGTAGCGGGAATCGCAGGTTACGGTAACTGTGTAGGAATCCCAACAGTAGGTGGAGAAATTCAGTTTGAAGCTTCATATGAAGGAAATCCGCTTGTTAACGCTATGTGTGTTGGTTTAATTAACCACGAAGATATTCAAAAAGGTCAAGCTAAAGGCGTTGGCAACACGGTTATGTACGTAGGAGCAAAAACGGGACGCGACGGTATCCACGGCGCTACATTTGCTTCTGAAGAGCTATCTGATCAGTCAGATGAAAAACGTCCTGCTGTACAAGTAGGAGATCCATTTATGGAAAAACTTCTTCTTGAAGCTTGCTTAGAGCTTATCAAGTGTGACGCTTTAGTAGGTATTCAAGATATGGGTGCTGCGGGCTTAACAAGTTCTTCGGCAGAGATGGCAAGTAAAGCAGGTTCTGGTATTGAAATGAACCTTGATCTTGTACCTCAGCGTGAAACGGGTATGACACCATATGAAATGATGCTTTCAGAATCTCAAGAGCGCATGCTCATCGTTGTTGAAAAAGGCCGTGAAAATGAAATCGTCGAAATCGTTGAAAAATACGGATTAGAAGCTGTTTCAGTCGGTCACGTAACCGACGATAAGCGCCTTCGTTTAACTCATAACGGAGAAGTAGTAGCAGATGTTCCTGTAGATGCATTAGCAGAAGATGCACCGGTATACCACAAACCATCTCAAGAACCAGCATACTATCGTGAGTTCCAAGAGCAGTCAGCATACGCTCCTACTGTTGAAAATCACAGTGATATGTTAGTAACGCTTTTAAAACAGCCTACGATTGCAAACAAAGAGTGGGTTTACAACCAATATGACTACCAAGTACGTACAAACACAGTTGTATCTCCTGGATCTGACGCGGCGGTTGTTCGTGTACGTGATACAAATAAAGCATTAGCGATGACAACAGACTGTAACTCTCGCTATTTATACCTAGACCCGGAAGTAGGCGGCCGTATCGCAGTGGCAGAAGCTGCTCGTAACCTTGTATGTTCAGGTGCACAGCCTCTTGCGATTACAGACTGCTTAAACTTCGGCAACCCTGAAAAGCCAGAAATCTTCTGGCAAATTGAAAAAGCAACAGACGGTATGAGCGACGCTTGCCGTGAGCTATCGACTCCGGTTATCGGCGGTAACGTATCTCTGTACAATGAGACAAAAGGTGAAGCAATTTACCCAACTCCTGTTATTGGAATGGTTGGTCTAATCGACGATATCGACCATATTACAACTCAATATGCGAAGCAAAAAGATGACTTAATCTATGTTATTGGTAAAGCTGAAGCAGAATTCGCAGGTACTGAGCTTCAAAAAGTATTAGAAAACGGTACGGTATTCGGCCAGTCACCTAAATTAGATTTAGCGGTTGAAAAAACACGTCAAGATCAGCTTCTTCAAGCAATTCGTGAAGGTGCAGTTCAATCTGCTCACGATATTGCAGAAGGAGGATTCGCGGTAGCCCTAGCTGAAAAAGTGATGAACGGCAGCGGGTTAGGCGTAAACGTAACGGTAGACGGTGAAGCAACAGCAGAGCTATTCAGTGAAACACAATCACGCTTTGTCGTAACGGTTTCACCAGAGAATAAAGAAAAATTCGAAATGCTTGTACAAGATGCAACATTAGTAGGACGCGTAACAGAAGACGCAACATTAACTGTTAAACATCAAGAAAATGTTCTTGTTCAATTATCAGTTGAAGAATTAACTACTGCTTGGAAAGGAGCGCTTCCATGCTTGCTGAAATCAAAGGCTTAAACGAAGAATGTGGCGTATTCGGTGTATGGGGACATGAAAATGCAAGCCAGATTGCTTATTACGGTTTGCATAGCTTGCAACACCGCGGACAAGAAGGCGCTGGTATTGCTGTAACAGACGGAGAAAAAGTGACAGTGATGAAAGGCGTCGGTCTTGTTAACGAAGTATTTGGCCACGGAGAGTTAGAGCAACTAAACGGTAAAGCAGCAATTGGACACGTTCGTTATGCAACAGCTGGAGGCGGAGGGTTTGAAAATGTTCAACCCCTTCACTTCCGCTCTCATAGCGGAAGCCTTGCGTTAGCTCATAATGGAAACTTGGTTAATGCAAATGCATTAAAGCATCAGCTGGAAAACCAAGGGAGTATTTTCCAATCAACATCTGATACAGAAGTACTTGCTCATTTAATTAAACGAAGCGGCTATGAAGATATGAAAGATAAAGTGAAAAATGCTTTATCCATGGTTAAAGGCGCATACGCATTCGTTATTTTAACGGAAGATACGATGATGGTTGCACTTGATCCTCACGGACTGCGTCCATTATCAATTGGACGATTAGGTGATGCCTATGTAGTAGCTTCTGAAACATGTGCGTTTGATATTGTTGGAGCGGTTCATGAGCGTGATGTAGAGCCTGGTGAGTTACTTATTATTAATGATGAAGGTATTCAATCAGAGCGATTCACATTAAACGTAAACCGTGCTATTTGCAGTATGGAATATATTTATTTCTCAAGACCAGATAGTAATATTGATGGAATCAATGTTCACTCTGCTCGTAAAAACCTTGGGAAACAACTTGCAGTTGAGTCACCAATTGAAGCAGACGTTGTAACAGGCGTTCCGGATTCAAGTATTTCAGCAGCAATCGGCTTTGCAGAACAGTCCGGGATTCCATACGAATTAGGTTTAATTAAGAATCGATACGTAGGCCGTACATTCATTCAGCCTTCACAAGAACTGCGTGAACAAGGTGTAAAAATGAAGCTGTCTCCCGTACGTAAAATTGTAGAGGGTAAGCGTGTTGTTATGGTAGATGATTCTATCGTTCGCGGCACAACAAGCCGACGCATTGTTCGTATGCTTCGAGAAGCAGGAGCAACTGAAGTACATGTACGCATCAGTTCACCACCTATCAAAAATCCATGTTTCTATGGAATTGACACGTCGTCATCCTCTGAGCTAATTGCTGCTACGCGCTCTGTTGAAGAAATTCGTGAATTAATTGAAGCAGATTCACTTGTTTTCTTAAGCAACGAAGGGTTAGTAGATGCAATCGGCAGACAGTATGAAGGCAACGGCGGACAGTGTATGGCATGTTTCACTGGAAAGTATCCAACTGAAATTTATCCAGATACTGTACACCCTCATGAAAAGGTAACTTGTTAGTTTTAACGTAAAAAAGGAGTGACAACATGTCATATTCATATAAACAAGCTGGAGTTGACTTAGAAGCAGGATATGAAGCTGTTTCACGTATTAAAAAGCACGTAGAACGCACTGCTCGTGCAGGTATTATGGGAACAGTCGGCGGCTTTGGCGGAATGTTTGATTTATCTACATTGAATTTAAAAGAGCCTGTTCTTGTTTCTGGTACAGATGGAGTAGGAACAAAATTGAAACTTGCTTTTCAAATGGATAAGCATGACACAATCGGTGTGGATGCAGTGGCCATGTGTGTAAACGACGTTTTAGCACAAGGAGCAGAGCCTCTCTACTTCTTAGATTATATTGCTTGCGGGAAAGCAGTTCCTGAAAAAATTGAATCGATTGTAAAAGGAATTGCAGACGGCTGTGAACAGTCCAACTGTGCGTTAATTGGCGGAGAAACAGCTGAAATGCCAGGTTTATACGAAGAAGATGAATATGATCTTGCAGGGTTTACAGTAGGAGCGGTAGAAAAGTCAGAAATTATTACTGGAGATGAGATTAAAGCTGGACAGCTGTTGATCGGTATCTCATCTAGCGGTATTCACAGCAACGGCTACTCTCTTGTACGTAAAATTGTTGATGATCAAGGATTAAATCTTCACGAAACTTACGCTGGTTTTAATGAAAAGCTCGGAGTTGAGTTATTAACGCCAACAAAAATATACGTGAAGCCGGTCCTAAAAGCATTACATGCAGCTAAGGTGGCAGGTATGGCTCATATTACTGGAGGCGGATTTGTTGAAAATATCCCTCGTATGCTTCCTGAAGGTTTAGGTGTCGAAATCGATTACGGTTCTTGGCCAATCCCATACGTGTTTGATTTCCTTGAAGAGCAAGGCAAGCTAGATCGTAAAGAAATGTTTGAAGTATTCAACATGGGAATCGGATTTGTTTTAGCTGTTGAACCTGAAGATATGAATAAAGTCATTGAAGCAATTGAAAACGAAGGCGAAAAAGCATTTGTTATCGGACGTGTCAAAGAAGGAACAGGTGTTGAATTTGCTGGAGGGACGTTTGCATGATAAATATTGCAGTGTTTGCTTCTGGAAACGGCAGTAACTTTCAATCCATCTACGAAGCAACTCAGTCAGGTCGATTAAAAGCAAATATTGCGCTTGTTGTTTGTAATAAACCGGATGCATACGTAATTGAACGAGCAAAAGCATGTGGAATACCATGCTTTGTTTGTTCGCCTAAAAACTATGAAAATAAAGAAGCGTATGAAGCAGCAATTCTTGCAGAGCTTACATCAGCTAAAGTAGAATTTCTTGTTTTAGCAGGATATATGCGATTAGTTGGTTCGACGTTGCTTAAGCCATACAAAAATCGTATTGTTAATATTCACCCTTCGCTTTTACCTGCATTTCCTGGGATTGATGCTATTGGTCAAGCTTTTGATGCAGGAGTAAAAGTGATTGGAATTACCGTGCATTTTGTAGATGAAGGCATGGATACAGGACCAATTATTGACCAGCAGGCTATTCGCATTGAAAAAGGCGATACAAGAGAAACAGTTGAGGCCCGTATTCATGAAATTGAACATCAATTTTATCCCGCGGTACTGAATGAATTATTTGAACAAGCCGCAGTTAAATAAATAGGATGTAACCTTGTCAAAAAAGTTTTAATCCTTTACTATGGTAGAGTAGTAGTGAAAGAAAGATTTTAAATGAGAGATCGGATCAGGAGGAGTTTACAAAATGACAGCAAAACGCGCGCTTATTAGCGTATCTGATAAAGAAGGTATTGTTTCATTTGCACAAGAATTAAAGGACTTAGGAGTAGAAATTATTTCAACTGGCGGTACAAAGCGTACCCTAGAAGAAAACGGCATTGACGTTATCGGAATTTCTGAAGTAACTGGTTTCCCAGAAATTTTAGACGGCCGTTTAAAAACATTGCATCCTAACGTTCACGGTGCTTTATTAGCGTTACGCGATAATGAAGAGCATCAAGCTCAAATGAAAGAGCATAATATCTCGCCAATCGACTTTGTAGTTGTAAACTTATACCCATTTAAAAAGACAATTGAAAAAGAGGATGTAACGCTTGCTGAAGCGATTGAGAATATTGACATCGGTGGACCTACAATGCTTCGTTCAGCTGCGAAAAATTATCGTTCTGTCTCAGTTGTAGTAGATCCAAGCGATTACGCAACCGTAGTAGAAGAGTTAAAAGCAGATGGCAATGTTTCATTTGAAACCAACCAACGATTAGCAGCAAAAGTATTCCGTCATACGGCAGCTTATGATGCATTAATCGCTGAATACTTAACAAACATTACAGGTGAAACAACTCCTGAGAAATTAACAGTAACGTATGAGCGCGTTCAAGGCTTACGATACGGAGAAAACCCTCACCAACAAGCTTCTTTTTATAAAAAGCCGTTAACACAAAAAGGTTCTATTGCAACAGCTACGCAGCTGCATGGAAAAGAGTTATCATACAATAATATCAACGATGCAAACGCAGCTCTTCAAATCGTAAAAGAATTCAAAGAGCCGGCTATCGTAGCGATCAAACATATGAATCCTTGCGGTGTAGGTGTGGGTGAAACAATTGCTCAAGCTTATCAAAAAGCATATGAAGCGGATCCTACATCTATCTTTGGCGGCATCGTAGCAGCTAACCGTCCTATCGACCGTGAAACGGCTATTCAGTTAAAAGAAATTTTCTTAGAAATCATCATTGCTCCTGCGTTCGATCAAGAAGCATTAGATGTATTAACAGCTAAGAAAAACCTTCGTTTACTAACGATAGAGCTTGATGAAAAAGCAGAAAAAGAAGCTTTCTTAACGTCTGTAAAAGGCGGCGTGCTTGTTCAGGATGAAGACGTATTCGGATTTGATGATGCAACGATTACTGTTCCAACGAAACGTGAGCCAACAGAAAAAGAGTGGGCAGATTTAAAATTAGCATGGAAAGTTGTTAAAAATGTTAAGTCTAATGCTATTGTACTTGCAAAAGATGACATGACAATTGGCGTAGGGGCTGGTCAAATGAATCGCGTAGGCGCTGCAAAAATTGCAATTGAACAAGCTGGTGAAAAAGCACAAGGTTCAGCTTTAGGTTCAGATGCTTTCTTCCCAATGGGCGATACAGTAGAAGCAGCAGCTAAAGCAGGAATCACAGCTATTATTCAGCCAGGCGGATCAATTCGTGATGAAGAGTCAATTGCAAAAGCAGATGAATACGGCATTGCAATGGTATTTACAGGCGTAAGACATTTTAAACATTAATGAGGTGAAGAACGTGAATGTTTTAGTTATTGGAAAAGGCGGAAGAGAGCATACAATTGCATGGAAAGCTTCAAAAAGTCCACTTGTTAACGAAGTGTTTGTAGCACCAGGAAACCCAGGCATGAGAGATGTGGCAACGATTGTACCAATCGATGAAAGTAGCCAAGAAGAGCTTGTGCAGTTTGCAAAAGAAAATAAGATTGGATTAACAATTGTTGGACCAGAAAATCCGCTAATTGAAGGCATTGTTGATCGATTCGAACAAGAAGGTCTTCCGGTCTTTGGACCGCGCAAACAAGCAGCGATGATTGAAGGAAGCAAAAGCTTTGCAAAAGAGCTCATGAAAAAGTATGATATTCCAACCGCAGCGTATGAAACATTTACGTCTTACGAGGAAGCAAAAGCATATGTGGAAAAGCAAGGCGCTCCAATTGTTATTAAAGCAGACGGCTTAGCAGCTGGTAAAGGTGTAACTGTTGCTTTAACAGTAGAAGAAGCTGTAGATACATTACGTGATTTTCTAGTTGACCAAAAATTTAAAGAAGCAAGTGCCAAAGTAGTTGTAGAAGAATTTTTGGATGGTGAAGAATTTTCATTAATGGCATTCGTACGCGGGACAAATGTGTATCCAATGGTAATTGCACAAGATCATAAGCGTGCTTTTGACGGCGATCAAGGTCCGAACACAGGAGGCATGGGAGCTTACTCTCCTGTTCCGCAAATCAGTGATGCAGAAGTACAAGAGGCTGTAGAAAACATCTTACTTCCAATGGCTAAAGGATTAGCTGAAGAAGGCTGTGAGTATACGGGAATTCTATATGCTGGTCTGATTCAAACACAAAAAGGACCAAAAGTGATTGAATTTAATGCGCGTTTTGGAGATCCTGAAACACAGGTTGTACTGCCCCGTATGAAAAGCGATTTAGTCGATGTGCTTCTTCGCATTTTGAAAGAAGAAAAAGTAGAAATTGAATGGGATAACGAAGCAGCTATTGGAATTGTATTAGCCGCAGCGGGTTACCCAGAAGATTATCAAAAGGGTGCGCCAATTAACGGATTGGATGCGATCAGTGAAGACGCGCTTGTTTTCCACGCTGGTACGGCTTTAGAAAACGACACATACGTTTCGAACGGCGGCCGCGTTCTATTAGTAGGTGCCAAAGGAGCAACTCTTCAAGAAGCGCAGCAAGAAGTATACAAACAAATGGCTCATATCGATGTAGAAAAAGGCTTTTTCTATCGCAAAGACATCGGCCATCGTGCATTAGCAAAAGCAGCTTTAAAATAAAAAAGGAGAGCTCCGGCTCTCCTTTTTACCTTATGAAGGATTATACGTTTCTTCGTTTCCATTTGGATGGTGTTCATGTTCATCGTGTTTTTGACACGAATCATATGCGTACGTAAGGGGGCAAAAACGCGTGATGCCTTCTGCAACTTTTAAAGCTCCCATTAACCCTAAGAAGATGTATGAATCTTTGTACGGTCTGCGAGATAAACGAGATGTTGTCCAAGAAAGAAGGGTAAAGCCCAGTGTAAGTCGAATTAATGCGTTAACAATACCGATATTTGGTTTCATGTTTTATCACCTTTATTCATAAAATTAATAACAGTTTCTGAATGCGTTTACATCACGGATGTGTTACGATAAAAATACATAGTAAATTAGGGGGAATTTAGCATGCCGGAACAGAGATACCGCTGGAAAAGCAAACATATTAGACAGCAGCTTTTAGTATTAAACGGTCAAAAAGCACCAACTATTGTCTTAAAAGATGCAACATATTTGAACGCTCGAATGAAGCAGTGGAAAAAAGCACATATTTGGGTTTACCAAGATCGTATTGTATACGTTGGCTCAGAGATGCCTAAGCACACAGACGCTTCTACAGAGATTATAGACTGCAGTGAGAAATATGTGGTTCCTGGGTATATTGAGCCGCATGTTCACCCGTTTCAGTTATATAATCCCCAGACTTTTTCCCAATATGCAGCCAAGCACGGAACAACCACTTTATTTAATGATAATTTAATTCTCGCTTTACAGCTTGAACAAAAAACGGCATTTTCATTGATTGAAGAAATGAAAACGTTACCACAGTCACTGTATTGGTGGTGCAGATTTGATTCGCAGACAGAAATTGATGAAGAGGCTGATATCTTCTCACATACAAACATTACTTCTTGGCTACAAAATGAAGCTGTCTTACAAGGAGGCGAACTGACAAGTTGGCCGAAGCTTTTAGACGGAGATGATTTAATGCTTCACTGGGTTCAAGAGACAAAGCGGATGAGGAAGCATATTGAAGGACATTTCCCGGGGGCGTCAGCATTTACCTTAGCAAAAATGAAATTGCTCGGGGCAGACAGCGATCATGAGTCTATGACAGGGGAAGATGTTGTTGCTCGGTTAACGCAAGGCTATGACGTTGCTTTGCGCCACTCTTCCATTCGGCCAGATTTGCCAAAACTGCTGCAGGAGTTAAAAGAGCTGCAGGTAGATTATTTTGACCATATCACGATGAATACAGACGGTTCTCCGCCTTCTTTTTACCAAAACGGCGTGTCAGATATGTTAATTACATTAGCTATTTCAGAAGGAGTTCCCGTGTTAGATGCTTATAATATGGTGTCTGTAAATATTGCCCGCTATTACAACATGGAACATTTGCACGGGCATGTAGCAACAGGCTGTGTGGCTAATATTAATATTTTAGAAGATCCTATGCGGCCTACTCCGGTATCTGTCTTAGCAAAAGGAAAGTGGATGAAAAAAGAAGGCAAAGAACAAGCATTAGCCTCGGTAGAATTTCCTTGGGGAAAGTTTGGTTTTTCACCGTTAAAGTTAGACTTTGATTTAACGATGGACGATTTTCAATTTTCAATGCCAGTAGGCGTGAAAATGAAAAATGCTGTTATTATGGAGCCGTATTCAATTCACTTAAATGTGAGCGGAGATGTATTAGCCTCTGATCATGATGAAAGCTTTTTAGTGCTGGTGGACCGAGAAGGCAAGTGGCGCATCAATACGCTGTTAAAAGGATTTGCGACAAATGTATCGGGAATGGCGAGTTCGTTTTCAAATACAGGTGATTTTATTTTAATTGGAAAATCGAAAAAAGATATGATGTGTGCATTCAAACGTATGAAAGAAATTGGCGGCGGTATTGTTATTACAGAAGGTGAGAAAGTAGTATATGAACTGGATCTTCCGTTAAAAGGAGTCATGTCGAATCTGCCGATGGAAGAGCTAAGTAAACGAGAGGTGGAACTCAAGAAAGTGCTGGGTGAGCGAGGATACAAACACGATGATCCTGTCTATTCACTGCTGTTCTTTTCGTCTACACATTTGCCTTATATTCGTATCACGCCAGTAGGAATTTATGACGTTATGAATAAAAAAGTACTTTTTCCGTCTATAATGCGTTAAAATATAAAAGTATCAAAGGAATTTGAAATTTGTATGAAATTGGCTGTCTTCATACAGAATGAATGTATGTGCAAATAAATATAGAAACTGTATTTTATAGATAGAAACAACTAGTAAAGAAAGCCAATGATAAAGGAGTTCGATACGATGCAAATCAACAAACTACGAGGAAAAGAATTAGATCAGCTATTTCAAGCGATTTTATCATTAGAAAACATTGAAGAATGCTATCAATTTTTTGATGACCTATGTACAGTTAATGAAATTCAATCATTAGCACAGCGCTTAGAAGTAGCAAGAATGCTAAGAGAAGGCAACACGTACCATAAAATTGAGACGGAAACTGGAGCAAGCACAGCGACTATTTCCCGTGTTAAACGCTGCTTGAATTATGGAAGCGATGCGTATCAAATGGTGTTAGAACGCCTTCAAGAAGATTCAAATCAAAAGTAAAGCGTATGGCTGAAGCAGCCATACGCTTATTTTTTTAATTAAAATTGAGTTGCTTCTTCAATGATATTTTTCAGGTCGCTAATTGCTACACGTTTTTGTTCCATTGTGTCGCGGTTACGAATTGTTACTTGATTGTCTTCTAATGAATCGAAGTCGAATGTAATACAGAAAGGCGTACCGATTTCATCATGGCGACGGTAACGTTTACCGATTGAACCAGCATCATCGTAGTCAATCATAAAGTGTTTTGCTAAATCTTCAAAGACAGCGCGCGCTTCGTTAGAAAGCTTTTTAGAAAGTGGCAATACAGCAGCTTTAAATGGTGCTAAAGCAGGGTGAAGCTGCATTACTGTACGAGATGAGCCGTCTTCTAACGTTTCTTCTTCATATGCATCAATCATATAAGCTAGTGTTACACGGTCAGCACCTAAAGAAGGCTCGATGCAGTAAGGTACATAGCGTTCGTTTGTTTCTTGATCAACATATTGGAAGTCTTCTCCAGAGTGTTCCATATGCTGCTTTAAGTCATAGTCTGTACGAGAAGCTACGCCCCATAGTTCGCCCCAGCCGAATGGGAATTTGTATTCAAAGTCTGTTGTTGCATTACTGTAGTGAGAAAGTTCATCATCATCATGGTCGCGAAGACGAACGTTTTCTTCTTTCATGCCAAGAGAAAGAAGCCATTTGTTACATGTTTCTTTCCAGTAGTTAAACCATTCTAATTCAGTGCCTGGTTTACAGAAGAATTCAAGCTCCATTTGTTCAAATTCACGTGTACGGAATGTGAAGTTACCAGGTGTAATTTCGTTACGGAAGCTTTTACCCACTTGGCCGATACCGAATGGAAGCTTTTTACGCATTGAGCGCTGAACGTTTTTAAAGTTTACGAAAATACCTTGAGCTGTTTCAGGACGAAGGTAAATTTCATTTGTTGATGTTTCAGTTACACCTTGGTGCGTTTTGAACATTAAGTTAAATTGACGAATTTCAGTGAAGTTAGCTGAACCACACTCAGGACATGTAATTTCATGTTCTTTAATTAAGTCAGCCATTGCATCAAATGAAAGGCCGTCTACGATCATTTCAATGCCTTTTTCTTGAAGCTTTTCTTCAATTAATTTATCAGCACGGTGACGAGCTTTACAATCCTTACAGTCGATCATTGGGTCATTAAAGTTTCCTAAGTGACCAGAAGCTTCCCATGTTTTTGGATTCATTAAAATCGCAGCGTCTAAACCAACGTTGTATGGAGATTCTTGAATGAATTTTTTCCACCATGCTTTTTTAATATTGTTTTTTAATTCTACGCCAAGCGGGCCGTAATCCCATGTATTTGCAAGACCGCCGTAAATTTCAGAACCTTGAAATACAAAGCCGCGATGTTTGGCGTGAGATACGATTTGATCCATTGTTTTTGACATTCTAATTCCTCCTGTAAATGGTAGTAATTCAAGCGAAACAAAAAGAGCGGGTACAAAAAAACTCTCGTCCCTGGGCATATCAACAATATGCCCAGGGACGAGAGTTTTTCCCGCGGTTCCACCCTGGTTGATACAAAATGTATCCACCTTCGTCTGTATATACTCCAGATTGCCTTTTCCTTAAACCATTCTCTAGGCTCCCACCGTCCCTAGTTCGCTTTGTGAAGAGGATTTAAGTACTATTGATCCTTCAGCGTATATCATATGAATTTTAGTAGCTATATATTAGCATATCCTATGCAGAGAAACAATAACCTTGTGCAAAATGGGCTTTTTTTGTGATGTTTTCTTCCGGAATTTGAGGATAAAACCATATCTTTTATCCATATTTTTTGAAAACAAAAAACGTGATGAAAAGTTCGGTTTTCCTTTCATTTCACCCTCTTAGTTTTGTTATAATGAACAAATGGACGAGCGCGAACTTTTAAGTGTAAAGAAATGGAGGAACCTATATGTATGATATTAAAGAGTGGAGACATGTCTTTAAATTAGACCCTAATAAAGAAATTTCAGATGCAGATTTAGAAAAAATTTGCGAATCCGGCACGGATGCGGTTCTTGTTGGAGGATCAGACGGAGTAACTTTAGACAATGTGCTGCAGCTGTTAATGCGTATTCGCCGCTACACGGTGCCGTGTGCGCTAGAAGTATCAACAATTGACTCTGTAACGCCTGGTTTTGATTCTTATTTCATTCCGACCGTTTTAAACAGCAAGGATCCAAAGTGGATTGTTGACTTACATCATGCGGCGATGAAGGAATACGGTGAAATCATGGACTGGGATGAAATTTTTGTAGAAGGATACTGCGTACTTAACCCCGAAGCAAAAGTAGCTGCGCTAACGGAAGCGAAAACCGATTTGGATGCAGAAGATGTTGTAGCGTATGCTCGCATGGCTGAACGCATGTTTCATTTGCCCGTTTTCTATCTAGAATACAGTGGAACATATGGAGACCCTGCATTAGTGGCAGAAGTGAAAAATTCGCTAAATGAGACGAAGTTATTTTACGGCGGCGGTATTGAGACAAAAGAGCAAGCAAGTGAGATGGGAGAGCTAGCTGATACAGTTATTGTAGGAAATGTTATTTATACAAATTTATCGGAAGCATTAAAAACGGTAAAAGCGGTAAAAAAGAATATTGCACAGTGAAAAATAAATAAAGTAGAATAGAGAATATATGTTCGATATAGGCGGTGAAAACGTGAATTTTTTAAGTGAAAAATTATTAACAGGATTAAACCCTCAGCAGCAAGAGGCAGTTAAAACAACAGACGGACCATTATTACTTATGGCCGGTGCAGGAAGTGGGAAAACACGCGTATTAACGCATCGAATTGCGTTTTTAATGGCGGAAAAAGAAGTTGCACCTTGGAATATTTTAGCTATTACCTTTACAAACAAAGCAGCTCGTGAAATGAGAGAGCGTGTGGCAAGTATCGTTGGCGGAGTGGCAGAAGATATCTGGATTTCAACGTTCCACTCGATGTGCGTACGTATTTTACGAAGAGATATTGATCGTATTGGCTTTAATCGCAACTTTACGATTTTAGATTCAACGGATCAGCTGTCCGTTATTAAAAACATTTTAAAAGATCAAAACATCGACCCAAAAAAATTCGATCCGCGCTCGCTATTAGGAAGCATTAGTTCAGCTAAAAATGAACTGAAAGTAGCGGAAGAATTTGATAAAACAGCAGCAGGACCATATGAAGAAGTTGTAAGTAAAGTCTATAAAGAGTATGAAAAGCGTTTAAAGAAAAACCAAGCGCTCGATTTTGATGATTTGATTATGACAACGATTCAGTTATTTAAACGAGTTCCTGAAGTGTTAACGTACTATCAGCGCAAGTTTCAATATATTCATGTGGACGAGTATCAAGATACAAACCATGCACAATATATGCTGGTTCGCTTGCTAGCCGCACGATTTGAAAATGTATGCGTAGTAGGGGATTCAGATCAGTCTATTTACCGCTGGCGCGGGGCTGATATTACAAATATCTTGTCATTTGAAAAAGATTACCCAAAAGCCAAAACCATTTTGCTTGAACAAAATTATCGTTCAACGAAAACGATTTTGGCTGCGGCAAACGGCGTCATTGCAAACAATATGAATCGTAAAGTGAAAAACTTATGGACGGAAAACGATGAAGGCCAGAAGCTTTATCATTACCAAGCAATGAGTGAGCATGATGAGGCACAGTTTGTAGCACGTAAAATCAAAGAAGCAGTAGACAGCGGCAAACGTAAATATAGCGATTTTGCCATTTTGTATCGTACAAATGCACAGTCGCGTGTAATGGAGGAAGTACTGCTAAAATCCAATATTAACTATACAATTGTCGGCGGGATTAAGTTCTACGACCGCAAAGAGATTAAAGATTTGCTTGCGTACTTGCGCTTAATTGCCAACCAAGATGATGACATTAGCTTAGCTCGTATTGTGAACGTTCCAAAACGCGGAGTTGGAGCTACTTCAGTCGATAAAGTAGCCAATTACGGAAACGTTCATGACATTTCTATTTTCAAAGCGCTTGATGAAGTAGAATTGATGGGGTTAACGGGTAAAGCAACAAAAGCACTTCGTGATTTCCAATCCATGATTTCAAACTTAGCTCAAATGCAAGACTATATGTCTGTAACAGAGCTTGTGGAACAAGTATTAGAAAGAACAGGGTACCGTGAAGCGCTTAAAGTAGAAAAAACAATTGAAGCACAAAGTCGCTTAGAGAATATTGATGAGTTTTTATCTGTTACAAAAACGTTTGAAGAAGCAAGTGAAGATAAGAGCTTAGTAGCATTTTTAACCGATTTAGCGCTTGTTGCTGATATCGATAAGCTTGACGACGAGGAAGAAGAAGAGAACGAACAAGTGATTCTGATGACGCTTCACTCAGCAAAAGGTCTAGAGTTCCCGGTTGTTTTCCTAATGGGTATGGAAGAAGGCGTATTCCCTCATAGCCGATCGTTATTCGAAGATAATGAAATGGAAGAAGAACGACGCTTAGCCTACGTAGGGATTACACGTGCTGAACAAGAATTGTATTTATTAAATGCTCAAATGCGTACACTATTTGGTAAAACAAACGTCAATCCAAAATCGCGCTTCATTGGAGAAATCCCAAGCGAGCTTGTGGAATCTTTAAATGAAACGATGCGCAAGCCTGCTGCTGGTCGTTCAGGGGCTTCAGCTTCGCCGTTTGCAGCGCGCCGACAAGCGGCCGTGGCAAAAACGAAGCTTGTATCAACGGGCAGTGAATCGATTGGATGGAGCGTTGGAGATAAGGCCGAGCATAAAAAATGGGGAATTGGTACAGTTGTAAGTGTAAAAGGAGAAGGAGACTCAAAAGAATTAGACATTGCTTTTCCTAGTCCTACAGGTGTAAAAAGACTGCTTGCTAAATTTGCCCCGGTTACGAAAGTGTAATCGTGAAAAGGAGCTAGAATATGGAGTTTGAGACAGCAAAATCACGCGTTCAAGAATTACGTGACTTATTAAATCAATATGGTTATGAATATTATGTGTTAGATCAGCCATCTGTTCCAGATGCAGAATACGATAAATTAATGAATGAGTTAATTGAAATAGAAGAATCGTTTCCAGAATTAAAAACAGCTGACTCACCTACTCAGCGCATCGGCGGCCAAGTGCTCGATGCGTTTGAGAAGGTTCAGCATCAAACGTCTATGCTAAGTTTAGGAAATGCATTTAATGAAGAAGACCTTCGAGATTTTGATCGCCGAGTGCGCCAAGCCGTTGAAGACGAGTTTTCTTATGTATGCGAACTTAAAATTGACGGCCTTGCTGTATCTCTTCGCTATGAAGATGGATACTTAGTGCTGGGTGCTACGCGCGGAGATGGTACGACTGGTGAAAATATTACTGAAAACTTAAAAACAATTCGCTCGATTCCACTGCGAATTAAAGAACCGTTATCAATGGAAGTTCGCGGAGAAGCATTTATGCCGAGGAAATCATTCGAAGCACTTAATGAAGCAAAAATGGAAAGAGATGAAGTTCCGTTTGCTAACCCCCGTAACGCAGCTGCTGGCTCACTGCGTCAGCTAGATCCTAAAATTGCGGCAAAACGTAATTTAGATATCTTTGTCTATGCCATGACTGATACAGGAGAATTAGAAATCGACTCTCACAGCGAAAGTTTGAATTTACTCGATGATCTTGGCTTTAAAACAAATAAAGAAAGACAGACGTGTGAAACCATTGATGATGTGATTGCTTATATCGAAAGCTGGCAAACGAAACGTCCAGAACTATCTTATGATATTGATGGCATTGTTGTAAAAGTAGATTCATTTGATCAGCAGGCTGAGCTTGGAACAACGGCCAAGAGTCCACGCTGGGCTATTGCTTATAAGTTTCCTGCTGAAGAAGTTGTAACCAAGCTTGTAAATATTGAGCTGACGGTAGGCCGGACAGGTGTCATTACGCCAACAGCTATTTTGGAGCCGGTTCAAGTAGCAGGTACGACGGTACAGCGTGCGTCTCTTCACAATGAAGATTTGATTCGTGAAAAGGACATTCGCATCGGAGATTATGTCGTGGTGAAAAAAGCAGGAGATATTATTCCTGAAGTAGTGAATGTGATTGAAGAGAAGCGAACGGGAGAAGAGCAAGAGTTTACGATGCCTACTCACTGCCCTGAATGTGAAAGTGAACTGGTACGTTTAGAAGGAGAAGTTGCGCTTCGCTGCATTAATCCAAGCTGTCCTGCTCAAATTCGTGAAGGACTTATTCATTTCGTGTCCCGCAATGCGATGAACATTGATGGACTTGGTGAAAAAGTTATATCACAATTATTTCGTGAACAGTTAATTAAAGATGTAGCAGATATTTATACGCTGACAAAACAGCAGTTAATCGAGCTTGAGCGCATGGGTGAGAAATCTGCTGATAATTTGATTGCGGCCATCGAAGCTTCTAAAGAAAATTCACTTGAGCGTTTGCTTTTTGGTTTGGGCATTCGCCACGTTGGAGCAAAAGCTGCAAAGACGTTAGCTCAGCACTTTGAAACCATAGACAAGTTAACAAAAGCAACGTATGATGAATTAGTGGCAATTAATGAAATTGGTGCCAAAATGGCTGATGCTATTGTCGCTTACTTTACACAAGAAGAGGTTCAAGAACTTATACATGAATTAAAAGAGTATGGAGTAAACCTTACATACAAAGGACCCAAGCTTGTAAGTGTAGAAAATGTAGATTCTGTTTTTGCTGGTAAAACCGTTGTATTAACAGGTAAGCTTGAACAGCTATCTCGCAATGAGGCAAAAGCACAAATTGAAGCACTTGGCGGTAAAGTCACAGGAAGCGTAAGTAAAAAGACAGACCTTGTTGTGGCAGGGGAAGAGGCTGGTTCCAAACTGACAAAAGCTAACGAGCTTGAAATTGAAGTATGGGATGAAGCAAGGCTACTTACGGAATTAAATAAATAAGAGGTGTGTGTAGTTGAAAAAGATATTGTTACTTTCTCTTGCGGTCATGCTTGTAACTTCAGCGTGTGCACCGAACCTTTCGGACGATAAAGAGACTGTTCAACAAACCAACAACAAGAAAGAAAAAGCAGTTATTCCGAAGTATAGTATTTCAGACGATTATTACCGAACAATTCTTCCATTTAAAGCGGGAGTGGCAAGAGGCTTAGTAGCAGCAAACTTAAATAACCGCTTGGATGCGCAAGAATTTGAAACAGGCTTAATGCGCTTATCGACAGATAGCTATTCTCCGAAAAAATATGTGTATCAAGAAGGCCAGTACCTTGATAAAGATACTATTCGCTCATGGTTAAGCCGTAAGCTGAGTGATAAACAGTTTAAAGATCTTCAAAGCAAAACAAAAGATGATACGGCGAAAAAGAAGCTTAAAAACAATGGGTTAAACCCAATTGATACAGAAAAAGGCGATTTGAAAACTCGTAACGAAACAAGTCCAATGTACTTAGCGAACATTACTGAACAAGACTACCTTATTCAAGACGGAGACGACAAGGTAAAACTTGGAGGCGTCACAATCGGCTTAGCGATGAATTCTGTTCATTATTATACAGAAGAAAATGGTTATGCACGTGAAGTGAAGCTTACAAATAAAGAGATTGAAGCGCAAGGAAAGCAAATGGCAGATGAAATTGTTAAGCGTATGCGCAACATCAAAGGCTTAGAAAATGTGCCAGTTCGAGTAGCATTATTCAAACAAAGTGCTAAGTCCTCTTTAACACCGGGTAACTTTATAGCTGTCGGAAATGCAGGTTCAAATGATACGGCCGTTGGCAGCTGGGATAATTTAGACGAGCAATATTATTTATTCCCATCATCAGATGCAACAAAAGATCACCGAGATGATGCGATGAAGTTTGATGAGTTTAAAGCGCAAATCGAAGACTACTTCCCAAACTTTACAAGCGTAGTAGGGAAAGGGTATTACAAAGATGGACAGCTTCAAAAAATGACGATTGATATTCCCGTACAATTTTATGGAAAAGGTGAAATTGTAGGATTTACTCAGTACGTTGCTGGTTTAATGCTTGATCATTTCCCTTCATATATGGAAACGAGTATCTCTATTAACTCAGTAAGCGGACCGGAAGCTCTTATTGTTAGAAAAGCAGATGAAGACAAGCCGTTCGTTCATATTTACGAAGAGTAAGCAAAAAAAGACACTGCTCAAGCAGTGTCTTTTTTTAATTCTATGAAATTGCCTCCTATGAAGAAATGGCGTGAGAATTTTGTCTCGTAAACTTAGCAAGATAATAAGCAGCAAATGCAAATGCATCTTGTTCGGTTGTCCGCTCTTCATACGGGCGCTTTTTATCCAGCTCAAATTCTTTCTGATAATAAGGGATGTGATCTTGAATATAGTGACGCAGCTCGTGAAAGATGGTTTCAACAAGCGGAAGGTAGTCATCAAATTTAAAAATAAATATAATGCCGACTTCTCGCCAGTAAACACCTGAGGCAAACTGCAGGTATTCTGCTTCTTCTTCTCCAAGAGCGGAGACAATTTTATTGGCTTCACATGAATCACAAAAAATGATAGGAATATGAAAGGCTTTATTTAAACAAGCAAAAACATCTTTTTGCAAGGTGGACAAATCCCACTTGAATTCTTCATCTAATACAAACCATCTTCCGCTTTGCTGATACACAGGGCGCTGGTGGATGACTGACTGTATAAGTATTTTATTCAATTTTTATAGCACCTCTTTTACGGTAAAGTAGTTATTCGTTTTCTTTACTTTCCCAAAGACTAGTGAAATTAAAACATGGTGGTGTGTTCTTCTAAAGCATGTTTCTCTTTCTATCTATCTTTTCTAAAAAGAAGGTTATTTTATACCTATGCAAGAGAGAAATATTTTATGACAAAGGAAAAGTATGGAATGTTGTTTGAATGAAATAGATTTGGTATAAAATAGAAGTGATAAATGTAAGCCCTGTCTTGTCTGGCGGGGTTTTTAATATTTTAGGAACTAGTCTCAGAAATGTTGCCTGTTGCTAGTGAAGTTTGGTATTATCAGTATATTGTAGTGGGACGAATATTCGGAGGTGAAGGAACATGTCAAGAATTTCTGTTGATCAAGTAAAACACGTTGCAAACTTAGCGAGACTTGCGGTGACGGATGACGAAGCAGAACTATTTACAAAACAATTAGATGCTATTATTACATATGCAGAACAATTAGATGAGCTAGATACTACAAATGTAAAACCAACTTCTCACGTATTGGATATGAAAAACGTGATGCGTGAAGATAAGCCAGCTAAAGGCTTACCAATTGAAGACGTAGTAAAAAACGCGCCAGACCACAAGGATGGCTACATTCGAGTACCAACTATTTTAGAATAAGGAAGGAGGCTTTACGATGTCTTTATTCGATCGTAAACTTTCAGAACTACATAGCCTTTTACACAAGAAAGAAGTACGTGTACAAGATTTAGTAGACGAATCATACAAACGTATTAATGAAGTAGATGATAAAGTAGGTGCGTTCTTAGCGCTTAATGAAGACAACGCTCGTGCTTATGCAAAAGAGCTAGATGAAGCATTACAAACAAAAGATGAATTTGGCCTATTATTTGGTATGCCGATCGGTGTAAAAGATAATATTGTCACAAAAGATTTACGTACAACTTGCTCTAGTAAAATTCTAGCAAACTTTGATCCGATTTATGATGCAACAGTTGTTCAAAAACTGCAGGCAGCTGAAGCAGTAACAATCGGTAAATTAAATATGGATGAATTCGCAATGGGTTCTTCAACTGAAAACTCAGGTCTTCAGTTAACGCGCAACCCATGGAATTTAGATTACGTACCGGGTGGATCTAGCGGTGGTTCAGCTGCAGCTGTAGCAGCAGGAGAAGTTCCGTTCTCTTTAGGTTCTGATACAGGTGGTTCAATTCGTCAGCCAGCTGCTTATTGCGGTGTTGTTGGATTAAAACCAACGTATGGTCGCGTATCTCGTTACGGATTAGTGGCATTCGCATCTTCTTTAGATCAAATCGGACCAATCACAAATTCTGTTGAAGATAATGCATACTTACTTCAAGCAATTTCAGGCGTAGACCCAATGGATTCTACTTCTGCTAATGTTGATGTACCGGATTATGTATCTGCTTTAACAGGTGACGTAAAAGGCCTTAAAATTGCTGTTCCAAAAGAATACTTAGGCGAAGGTGTGGGCGAAGAAGCTCGCCAGTCTGTTTTAGATGCACTAAAAGTGTTAGAAGGACTAGGCGCAACTTGGGAAGAAGTATCGCTTCCACACTCTAAATACGCATTAGCTACGTATTATCTATTATCTTCTTCTGAAGCGTCTGCTAACTTATCTCGTTTTGACGGCGTTCGCTACGGATACCGTACAGATAATGCTGAGAACTTAATCGAAATGTACAAGCAGTCTCGAAGCGAAGGCTTTGGAAACGAAGTAAAACGCCGTATCATGCTTGGGACATTTGCGTTAAGCTCTGGTTATTATGATGCTTACTACAAAAAAGCACAGCAAGTACGTACGTTAATTAAGCAAGACTTTGAGTCTGTATTTGAAAACTATGACGTTATCATTGGACCAACTACACCAACTCCATCATTCAAAATTGGTGAGAAAACAGATGATCCATTAACAATGTATGCAAACGATATTTTAACAATCCCAGTAAACCTTGCTGGAGTACCTGGTATTTCTGTGCCTTGCGGCTTATCAAATGGATTGCCATTAGGGTTACAAATTATCGGTAAGCATTTCGACGAAAGCACAATCTATCGTGTTGCTCATGCATTCGAACAAGCAACTGAGCATCATAAAGCGAAACCAGCACTGTAAGGGGTGAGATAAAGATGAACTTTGAAACGATTATTGGTCTTGAAGTACACGTTGAGCTTAAGACAAAATCTAAAATTTTCTCAGCAAGTCCAAACGCATTTGGTGCGGCTCCAAATGCTAACACAAGTGTAATCGACTTAGGTTATCCTGGCGTACTACCTGTGTTAAACAAAGAAGCAGTTGATTTTGCAATGAAAGCGGCGCTTGCGCTAAACTGTGAAATCGCAACAGATACAAAGTTTGATCGTAAAAACTATTTCTATCCGGATAACCCAAAAGCTTATCAAATCTCTCAATTTGATAAACCAATTGGCGAGAACGGTTGGATTGAAGTAGAAGTTAAAGGTGAAACGAAGCGCATTCGTATCAACCGACTTCATTTAGAAGAAGATGCTGGTAAGTTAACGCATACAGGCGATGGCTATTCACTAGTAGACTTCAACCGTCAAGGTACACCTCTAATTGAGATTGTATCGGAAGCAGATATGCGTTCTCCTGAAGAAGCATATGCTTATTTAGAAAAACTAAAATCAATCATTCAATATACAGGCGTATCTGACTGTAAAATGGAAGAAGGTTCACTTCGCTGTGATGCCAATATTTCTTTACGTCCAGTTGGACAAGAAGAGTTTGGTACAAAAGCTGAGCTAAAGAACTTAAACTCATTTAACTATGTGCGCCGCGGTCTTGAACACGAAGAAATTCGTCAAGAAAAAGTGTTATTGTCTGGTGGCCTAATCGAGCAGGAAACACGCCGTTTTGATGAGTCTACGGGTGAAACAATTCTGATGCGTGTAAAAGAAGGATCTGACGACTACCGCTACTTCCCAGAGCCTGACTTATTAGAATTACACATCGACGAAGAGTGGAAAGAACGCGTTCGTGCTTCGATTCCTGAACTTCCAGATGCTCGTAAAAAGCGCTATGTAGAAGAGCTTGGCTTACCTGCTTATGATGCAATGGTATTAACGCTAACAAAAGAAATGTCTGATTTCTTTGAAGCAACACTTGCTGCAGGCGGAGATGCTAAGCTATCTTCTAACTGGTTAATGGGTGAAGTTTCTGCTTACTTAAACTCAAATCAAAAAGAACTTTCAGATGTAGCATTAACACCTGAAGGTCTAGCTGGTATGATTCAATTAATTCAAGAAGGTACAATTTCGTCTAAAATTGCGAAAAAAGTATTCAAAGAATTAATTGAAAATGGCGGAGATGCAAAGAAAATTGTAAAAGAAAAAGGTCTTGTACAAATTTCTGATGATGCAACTTTACGTAAATTCGTAACAGATGCATTAGATGCAAACCCTCAATCTATTGAAGATTTCAAAAACGGTAAGGATCGTGCAATCGGCTTCTTAGTTGGTCAAATTATGAAAGCTTCAAAAGGTCAAGCGAACCCACCGATGGTTAATAAAATTCTTTTAGAAGAAATTAATAAACGCTAAATTTGATAACTAAATGTGAGGTGGGTATCCATCTCACATTTATTATGAGTAAGGGCGATCGCGCTGAAGGTATGAATAAAAACCGAAACGTGAATATTGTATATCAAGGTTAATTTCTTTATAATATGTTTGTTCATGCCCCCTCTTGTTGATGATGTAATGTGAGGGGGCATTCTTTCACTGATAAAAGTAGGCAAAGATTTGTGACAAATTATCATTATTAGGATGATGAATATGAAAAGAGCGAGAATTATTTATAACCCGACATCGGGCCGTGAAATTTTTAAGAAAAACTTACCGGAAGTTTTGCAAAAGCTAGAGCAAGCAGGCTACGAAACATCTTGTCATGCTACAACTTGCGCTGGCGATGCAACAGAAGCTGCCAAAGTAGCAGTAGAGCGCCGCTTTGATGTTGTAATTGCAGCCGGTGGAGACGGTACCATCAATGAAGTCGTAAACGGTATTGCCGGACAAGACTATCGTCCGCAGCTAGGTATTATTCCTGTTGGAACAACCAATGACTTTGCTCGTGCCATTAATGTCCCGCGTACAATTGAAGGCGCTGTTGATGTTATTGTAGAAGGTGTAACGAAGCCAATTGATTTAGGCTGTGTAACAAACGACGGAGAAACGCATTACTTTGTAAATATCGCCGGAGGCGGCCGTTTAACTGAATTAACGTATGAAGTGCCAAGCAAGTTAAAAACAATGCTTGGACAGCTAGCTTACTATTTAAAAGGCATGGAAATGCTTCCTTCTATTAAACCAACATCCGTTGAAATTGAGTATGACGGAAAATTCTTTGGCGGCGAGATTATGTTCTTCCTCGTTTCCTTAACGAACTCAGTCGGCGGTTTTGAAAAGCTGGCACCAGACTCTTCTTTAGATGACGGCATGTTTGATTTAATTATTTTAAAGAAAGCAAATTTAGCTGAGTTTATTCGAATTGCGACACTTGCGCTGCGAGGAGAACATATCAATGATCCTCATATTATTTATACAAAAGCGAACCGTGTTAAAATTCATACGAATGATAAAATGCAGCTAAATCTAGATGGCGAGTACGGTGGGTTATTGCCTGGGGAATTTGTAAACTTATATCGCCATGTAGAAATCTTTGTTCCAAAAGCAACAGCTGAATTGATGGAAAAAAATGAGATCGCCTAATTGCGATCTTTTTTCATGCTTTCCTTTGTTTGGCTTTCGCTCTTATGGTACAATCAGTTCAGCATTTTCAAATGACTAAAAGGATGTAACGATAAATGGAAAAATTAAAACCACCTGTAGAAAAAAATGAATATATAGATGTTGCGTTTGAAGATTTAACGCATGACGGAGCGGGTGTAGCGAAAGTGAACGGATTTCCTATTTTCGTTCAAAATGCGCTGCCCGGCGAAAGCGGCCAAGTAAAAGTCATTAAAGTAAAAAAAGGCTATGCGTTTGGCAAGCTTATCAAGCACCATACAATTAGTGAGCAGCGTGTTGAAGCACCCTGTCCGGTATACAAGCAGTGCGGAGGCTGTCAGCTGCAGCATGTAAGCTATGAAGGACAGCTGCAATTTAAACAAAAGCAAGTAAAAGACGTCATGGCGCGAATTGGCCATTTACCTGACGTTCCGGTACATTCGACGCTAGGAATGAACGATCCTTGGCGCTATCGAAACAAAGCTCAAGTTCCCGTAGCAGAGCGAGAAGGCGGTTTGGTCGCTGGGTTTTATCAGCAGCGAAGCCACGATATCATTAACATGGATGCCTGTTTGATTCAGCAGCAGGCAAATGATGATGTTGTTCAAGCTGTCAAATCAATCTGTGAAAAGCATGGGGTTTCTGCTTACCAAGAACAAAAGCATAAAGGCTCGCTTCGTCATATCATGGCGCGCTACGGACTTGTAACGGGTGAAATTATGGTTGTAATTGTGACTCGTACAGCTGAGTTGCCAAACAAAAAGCGTATTATAGAAGACATTATCGAAGCCGTGCCGAACGTGAAATCAATTGTTCAAAACGTCAACAGCAAGCGCACGAACGTCATTTTAGGGAACCAAACGAACGTACTTTGGGGAGAAGAATATATTTACGACTATATCGGCGACGTTAAATTTGCCATTTCAGCAAAATCATTCTACCAAGTAAACCCTGAGCAAACGAAAGTGCTTTACGACAAAGCGCTCGAGTATGCAGATTTAACAGGAGAAGAAACGGTCATTGACGCCTACTGTGGAATCGGAACAATCTCGTTATTTCTCGCTCAAAAAGCGAAAAAAGTATATGGCGTTGAAATCGTGCCTGAAGCGATTGAAGATGCAAAGCGCAACGCTGAGCTAAACGGTATTCACAACGCTGAATTCGAAGTAGGCGAAGCAGAGGTCGTCATTCCAAACTGGTACAAACAAGGCATCAAAGCGGACGTCATCGTCGTAGATCCACCGCGAAAAGGATGCGACGAAGCCCTTTTAAATACCATCATCGAGATGAAGCCGAAAAAAGTTGTCTATGTTTCATGCGGACCAGCAACTCTTGCGCGTGATCTAGCTATTCTAGAAAAAGGCGGCTATGAGACGGTTGAAGTTCAGCCTGTTGATATGTTCCCGCATACGACCCATGTGGAGAATGTGGCGGTGCTTACATTAAAATAAGAAAATTGTTTAAAACACCACTATCATTAGGAATGGTAGTGGTATTTTATATTGGCTTTTATTTTTAATACAGTACGGAATATACTAAAAGATTTATAGAGAAACAAATAAAAGCAATTATAAATGGGAGTAAAAAGATTCCTAAATATACATAAGGCAAAATGGATGAAGCAAATTGATTACGTGGGAAACGGATGAAAAAGAGGTAAGTTTAGAAACCATTTTAGATGTAGAAAAAGCATGGGATGTATTATTTCCAATTTACTTTATGGAATGTGTAACAAAGTATCATGGTGGAGAACCTTCAGCTGATGGATTTAATGTTGGAAAGAGAGAATGTTCTTTTTACCAATTACTAAGTTTTAATCAGGAGAAAAAGGATTACATTTTAAACGTGTACCATGATCTTAAATGCCAGCTAGTTGATGGTATTTACCCATTTGGAGATGACATAGCGGATAACCATGTATGTTTTGACTACCGTTCTAACTCTCAGCGGCCTCTTATCGTTTTTATAAATCATGAACTAGCATATGAGAATCCTGAAAGCAGTATTTTTTTCGTCGCCCATTCATTTGAAGAATTTATTAATGGTCTATATGAAGAAGAATAAAATTAAAATAACTTTCCACCAAGAGGCTGGGACAAAAGTATTTTAACCCAAGTAAAAAACGAACCATTAATTAACATGTTTGATTCGTGGTTTATTTTTTTGTTAGGGCAAATAAGTGTCGTCTGTTTCGTTCCTTTTAGCAGTTGATTGGAGGGCAAGACGAAGACTCCTGCGGGAAAAGCGGAATAGGTGAGACCCCGCAGGAGCGCAAGCGACGAGGAGGCTCAGCGGCCGCCCGCGGAAAGCGAAGTCTTGCACGGAAATCAACTGCGGTTCCATACAAGCTCATCTATACTAGTTGTTCGCCTTTAAAATACATTCATTTCATTATGATGTCTCAACCTCTTTTAGGTTAAATAAGTACGGAAAAGGTAAAGGTAGCATTTCTATAACAAAAGCAGCAAAAGCTTGATATAAAAGCATTATCCGCTTGTATGTCCGTTTTATTTTGCCGTTTGTCCACCCCACCAACACAGCAAATTTCTGAATATACTTTTTTTAAGGTTTTCAATATTTTAGGAATTATAATAAAGAAGCAATAAATGAAAACATTATATTTGTGGTAAGAGGTGAAGGGACATCATGTATAGAGCAATTGCTATTATAGCGGGTTCTGTGTTAATTGGATTTGCATACAATTGGTTTTTAATCCCCCATAAAGTGCTAAGCAGCGGCATTAGCGGTATTGCTATGATTATAGGAATTTTAACGCCTGCAAGCACGGGAACAATGAATTTTTTGTTGAATTTACCCCTTTTAATTATTGGTTTTATGAAGTTAGGAAAGCGGTTTGTTTTACATACGCTGCTGTCCGTTGTGGCTTTATCAATTGCTTTATACGTGATTCCCTTGAGAGCTGTTAGTACAGATCCTATTCTGTCAGCTGTTTTTGGAGGAGTTTTAACTGGAATTGGCGTAGGGTTTGTTTTTCGTCAGTCAGCCTCAACAGGTGGATTTGATATTATTGCGATGCTTCTTACGCATAAAAAAGAATTTCCGCTTGGCGCTATATTATCAGCGATGAATGCCGTGGTCGTATTTGTTTCAGGTTTCTTTGTGAATTGGGACGCGGCTTTATATACGATGCTTTCGATTTTCGTCACAGGAAAAGTAGTGGATGCGATTCATACTCGCCACATTAAGCTCACGTTAACCATTATTACGAGAAAAGGCGAAGAAATGAAGCAGCAGCTTCTTACGAATTTGGTGCGCGGTGTGACGTTAATGAACGGTGAAGGAGCTTATTCAAGAGAAGACCGTAAAATATTAATGACGGTGATTTCACGCTATGAGCTTGCAAACCTCAAGCAGTTAATTCAATCTGTGGATCCTGAAGCTTTCGTAAATATTACGGAAACGGTAGAAGTAATGGGGCTGTTTCGACGGGATGCCTATTAATATATTTGTTATTTCAGCGCCGATTTATGATAAATAGCCATTTTTATAGTATAAAAGTTATAAAAAAAGCCTTAAGAGTAGTTCTTGAGGCTTTTTTTGCGTAAAATATGAGTAAGAAAATATCGTGTATGAAAAGTATAAAAAAGGGAATTTGATAGAGTACATAAAATATTGACATCAAAAAGGAGAGACTATATGACGGTAGAATATCAGTTAACGAAAAAGAAATATTACGAAACGTTTATGCAAGAAAATGAAAATCAGCCGCCTGTAAAAGTCCTTGGACAAGCTTATTACGAAGAGCAGCAAAAAGAGTGGTACGACTTATCGCTCATTCGCTTAGCTCAGGGAGAAGTGTACTTCCACAATCAAGATTTTGAATCCGCGATTTTTAAGTGGGAGAATGTAAATGGCGAGTTTAAGCTGTGGGCGAAGAAAAATACAGCCGACGCACATTATGAATTGGGGTTGTCTACGCTCGCTGAAGAGCTTTACCTATCCATCGAAACGGATTCAAAAGTATTAAAAGCTGAAATAGCGCTAAAGCTGTTTTCGCTTTATACGGACCATAACAATATTGAACGAGCTTATGAAGTTATTAACGAGCTGGTTGCTTCTCAGCCGGATTATCCAAACGTCACGGCGATTGCGCGAAGATTTTATGAAGAGCAAGAAGATTTTAATAGCGCAGTGGAGCTTGCAGTAGATGAGTGTATTCGAACAGAATCGCTGAATTGGTTTGCGGTATTAAAGACTTACGTAGATAAAGGATATACAGCAAACTTTATCCCTAACTATTTTTATCAAGTGATGATTTCATTTTACAAAGTGGACCAAGTATATTTCAAACAGCTTGTCTCAGCTTTATGGAAACAATATAAGAGTCAGCCTCCTTATCTTGCTTGGATTAAAACCATCAATGATATTTTCTTGAATATTGAAGTGGGTCTCTATGATTATTGGCAAGAGATTTCAACTCTTTATCAAGAGACGTACACTGACTTAATGGAAAGTGATCATTCTGTAAAGGAATTGCATGAAGTCATTCCGAACGTATTAACAAACTGGCTTAAAATTACTAATAAGTCACGTGCGTTATTTCCGTCTGCGGCCGTGCTTTCATGGAATGAAAAGTTTCCGTCAACTATTGATACCATTACAATCGAAAATGCAGGCAGATTAATTTTTGAGGCGCGTAACGACATTGATGGTCTTGAATATCACTACAAACTTTGCCATGGCATTATTAAATGGGCTAATGAAAATGGTTTAGAAGTGGGGCACACCTTTAAATGGTGGGTAGACTTTTTATTAGATGCTCATACGACACACTTATTAATTACAGGAACAAATGCTGCAACGTCTTCATTTGTGGGATCGATTACAGAAGAAAAGGTACCGCAAAATCATGAAACAACCTTTGTGTTCATTCATGATGAAGAAGAATCTATCCAGCAAATCGCTGATCAAGAAATCATTCCGATGGAAACGATTGACGGAGCGGAGCAATCTTCTCACCAGGCGCTTGTAGAAGTGAAAAAACCTTTTGCGTTCCTTGATAAGCATAATTGTTCATGCATTGTTACGCCAAGCTTTACAGAACAAGAGGCGCGTGAGCAGGATGCATTTAAATATGCTCCTTTAGCAGATGGTTTACTGTTTGTGCTTGATGCAAAAGAATCGCTGCTTGATGAAGAAAGAGAATTATTGCTGGAGATTAAAGAATATGCGCCAAATACGCCAGTTCATTTTGTCATCAACAATATGGACAGTCTTTATAATCAAGCAACGATTGAGCGAATTACAAAAGAATTTGAGGCAAGCATTGGCGCTGATTTCCCACAGGCGCATGTATTAGCCTATACGCCTCACTACGTATCGAGTCAGCACCACGGAGACTTGGCTCAGTTTATTAAAGCTAATTTCTATTACGATCCAAACGACGTTGGAGTAGAAGAGCGTGCGCGCAGACTGCTGTTCTTTATTCAAAGCATGCTAAAGGGCTTAGTGGAGAAGAGAAATCACACAGAAAATCATTTGATTGAAAGTATTAAATGGAACGAAGATATGCTTGTGCGATTAAATGGCTTCTTGCATCGAGTGGATGACTTAGAACAAGAAAAAGCAAGTAGTATTGTTTCGGCTTATCACGGCATCAAAGAGGATATCAGCAAAAAGCTAAAAAATAAAATTCCTCGTTTACTCAAAAAGTCTTCAGAATTAGTGAAGGAAGACAGTGATTTTAGTACGGTTCATATTGAGCTGAATAAACAAATGAACATGCGCGTGGAAGAGCACTTGCAGCAAGATGTTCTACCTAAGTTCCGCATTTCTTTAAAGGACTGGATTGCTACATCAAATGAAGAGCTGATTGCGAGTCAAGTAGATATTGAAGAAGTAGCAGAGTCATTAAATAAGATGTACAATGAGCAAAAATTAACGTTAGCCTGCGATTTTAAAGTGCTGGACGACTGGCGCCGCGACGTTAATCGTATGGCTAATCGGGTTCAGCTGGATGAAGAAAATATTTTACTTCGCGTTAATCCAACGCAGCTTTTGTTAAAAGGAGCAGGAAAACTGTTTTCTTCCATTCTTCAAAATCAAACGCTGCTTTATAATCAATATAAAAAGTACATTGAAAGTCAAGACTATCAAGATATCACAGAATCTATGCTGGCAAAGTTTTTTATGCAATTTAATTTATTTGAGAAAAATTTAGAAGTTGATATTGAACTATTCTTTGAAAAGCCAAAAGAGGTTCTAAAAGAAACGATTGAAGAAACACAGGCGCATATTAATGAAAATCAAGACGTATTAAGTCATATGAAAGCCAATCCTGAAGCTTACTATGATCCGTTAACATTATTCCAGCTTCGCTTGCGTCAGTATGAGTTAATGGTTAAAGCTACAGAAGAAGTACACTATAACGTCTAAAAGGTGGAGCAGGATGTATTTAACGATAAAAGAAGCAGCAGAGTATCTATCTTTCCCTGAAGAATATGTACAGAAATTGATTCAAGAAGGAAAAGTAAGGGCTATATTTGATGGTGAAAACTACTTATTAAATAAAGAGCAGTTTAACACTCATTTAGAGCAAATGGAAAAGTATAAAAAACAAATTGAAGAATACCTAAATGAGCCAATCCCTGAAGATATGGACGTAAAAGATGAAGATTGAAGGCCGAAGCAGAAAACAGATGTTTTCTGCTTTTTCTTTTGGAGTGAAAGTGTTAAAAAAGGTAAGATATGAAAGAAATGTCGAAAAAAGTTGGAATTTCGTTAAAGATGTAGTCTTTTTAGATGCTTTTTTTATATAATGAAAGTATGCTAAACAAAAAGGAGAAGGTCTATGCAACGATCAAGACAGTTAAGGCTGATTTTATTGCTTGCCCTGATTGTTGTCGCTTCGTTTTTAATTATTATTGTTTCGAAAACACAAGGGATTATAAGTCAGCAAACGACAAAAAAAGTAGAAAACACAAGCGTTGCAATTCTCACCTCTGATGTACTGACAGATCAAAGCTGGGGCAGTCTAGCTTATAAAGGAAAAATCAACATCGAGCAGAAGTACCCCGTTTCGGCTCAAGTTATTAGCGAAGTAAATACGAACCAAAAAATGAAGGAAGCTGCTGAAAAAGTTATTCAAAATGGAACAAAAGTCGTAATTGGACATGGAAGAGAATTTTCTACCGTTTTTACAGAACTAGCTCCTAAGTATCCTCATGTTCATTTCGTCACCATTCACGGTACTTCAATGTATAAAAACCAAACTGTATATACATTTGATCAAACAAAAATAGAACACCTGGCAGGCACGGCAGCTGCCATGAAGACAAAAACGAAAAAAATTGGATTACTCGATACATTTGCAAAAGAAAAAAATCCAGGATTCGAACAAGGAATCAAAGCGTATGATTCATCGATTGCTTTTTATTATCGAGTTGTAAACAGCCGAGACGATGGAGCAAAAGCAGTAAAGCTGCTCCGCGAGTTAAAAGCTCAAGGTGTCGATATCGTCTATGCTAAAGGAAATTCGTATAATCAAGAAGTTATTCAAGAAGCGAAAACACAAGGAATGTACGTAATAGGATATTTAGATGATCAGGCGTACATGGGTAGGTCTGTTATTTTAACAAGTGTGATAAATGATGTTCCTCAAGCTTACAACGTGATTATGAAGAACTATTTTAGTAAAAAAGGTCTTCCATCTGGAGAAGTCAAACTTGACGCCAGGGACGGTGTTTATAAACTAGCGCCTTTTGGACCGATGTACAGTAAACAAGAAAAACAAATTTTATATTCGAAAGTTAGAATGTCTACACAGCCGAAGTAACTATGAAAAAGAAAGAGATGATTATGAATCAATTATTTCGCAACATGTCATTCCGTAGCCAAATATTAACGATTCTTCTTTTGATTACATTCATGTTAAGCGGGTTCTCTTTAGTTTTAGTGCATGCCATTGATAAATTGAATCATGTAAGCAACGAAATTAAAGATGAAGATGTTCCTCAAATGGTGTGGCTTTCTTATTGGGAAGAGCAGCTGAACATAAAAGAATACATTGTGAAAAATAATCTAAAGAACCCCACTGTCTCTTTGATAGAAGAATATCAATCATATGATACACGAGTTATCGAAAATAATGAAAGATATAAGCAGCCTGTGCCAAAATCGTTGATTCCACTAAAGGAAAAAATTGAGCTGCTGGATTTTAAGATTTCTAATAACGTGCAGGGACTGCTGAAGTACGGAGATATAGAGGGAGCAAAAGAGTATCTTAAGAGAAATTATTTGCCGGATCTGCATCAGATAAAAAAAGATATTAATAGTTCAAAAGAAGAGACGGTTGATTCACTTGATACACTATCAGATACACTGTCTGTCATTATTAAAGATTCCTTGATTTTACTATTAATTTTAACAGTAAGTGCTATTGTGGCTTCTCTTTATGTTTCTTATCGTATGAGTGCAAGCCTTACGAAACCAATTGAACAAATGATTGAAAAAGTGAATGACATTGCAGACGGAGAATACGGTCTTGTTCTTCAAGACACAAAGCAAATCGAGCTGAAGCAGCTTTCGGCTTCTATCAATCAAATGTCGGTTAGTTTAGAAGATTCATTTTGGAAAATCATTAAAGATAAAGCATATCGCCAGCAGATCTTAAATTCACTGCCTGTTGGAATTATCACAATAGAAGATGAGACAAATAGTATATTTGCTAATACCTCAGCAAAACAGTTTTTAGATCTCGATGAAAAGGATATTTGCCGGTATATGAAGGAATGTCCTGAATATAATACTGAATTTTGGAGCATGTTGAATTCGGGAGAAATTCACGAAAATAAAAAAGTATTATTTGGAACGAAAGAGACGTGCTATTGCTTTTTAGCCTCTCAAACGCAGCTGTTTAATGAGAAGAACGAAAGCATTGGAAGGATTTTTTATTTCATTGATATATCGGATACCGAAGAATTAGAAAAGCGAATGCATCAGTCTGAGAAACTTGCCTTGGTTGGAGAAGTGGCAGCCGGAGCTGCTCATGAGATTCGTAATCCTCTTGCCGTGATTCATGGATTTATATCTCTTATGAATCAGTCTCTTTCTGATGAGGAGAAAAAGCGTTTTTACCTGCCTCTGCTTATGAAAGAACTAGAGAGGATTAATTACATCATTGAAGAAATGCTGTTGTTATCAAAGCCTGGGACTCCGGTGATGAAAAAAGTCAGCATGCAGGATATTATTAATGAGTTATTGCCTTTGATTACTCACTCAAGCAAATTTACAGAAAAAGATAAGCTTATTTTCGATGTGAAATTGCAGCCGCATGTATTAAAGGTAGATGAAAAACAAATCAAACAAGTTCTTCATAATTTAATTCGAAACAGTATGGAAGCCATGGATGGAGAGGGAGTTATTACAATCTACTCGCAGGTTCATGAAGATAGCTACTGTCTATACATTGAAGATACTGGAAAAGGTATTCCAGTTCATATGCAGCAGTCGCTGTACCAGCCGTTTTCCACGTCAAAAGATAGTGGCACAGGTCTTGGTCTGCCCATTGCTCAGCGCATTCTAGAAAGCCACGGAGGACAGATTAAATTATTATCTACTTCTTCCCGCGGCACAGTTTTTGTTATTAAATTTCCTTTACATTAAGAAAACAGCCTCAAAAGGGCTGTTTTTTAATGTGCTGTTAAAATAAGAGGACCGTTTTTCGTAATCGCAAGCGTATGTTCAAATTGAGCGGATAATTTACCGTCTGTTGTACGAGCAGTCCAACCGTTTTTATCCATTTTAGAATGCCATGTACCAGCGTTTACCATTGGCTCAATTGTAATAACCATACCTTCTTTTAAACGTGTACCTTTGCCAGCTTTTCCGTAGTGAAGAATTGTAGGCGCTTCGTGCATGGTATTTCCAATTCCATGTCCTGTGAAGTCACGTACGACAGAGAATTTTTCGCCTTCTACATAGCTTTGAATAGCGTGGCCGATGTCACCTGTACGGTTTCCTGGCTGTGCTTGCTCGATTCCTTTTAAAAGCGCTTCGTATGTAACATCTACTAGACGCTGTGCTTCGTCTGAAATGTCTCCAACGGTGTGAGTCCATGCCGAATCTGCTAAGCCTCCGTTTAAATTTACAACCATATCAATGGTTACGATATCCCCGTCTTTTAACGGTTTAGTTGTTGGAAAACCGTGGCAAATTTCATCATTCAAAGAAGCGCACGTTGCATATTGATATCCTTTGTATCCTTTTTGTTCCGGCGTTGCTCCGTGCTTTGCTAAGTACTCTTCAACAAATTTATCAATTTGCATTGTTGTTATGCCTGGTTTGATCATTTTAGCGATTTCTTTATGACAAGAAGCTAATAATTTACCTGCTTCGTGCATTAAATTAATTTCGCGTTCACTTTTTAATGTGATCATTGTTGTTCACTCCTTTTTTGATGTAACTTTACGAAAAAAGTTGAGCAGCGGTTATAGCGATGGAAGTCGACTATTCATCAGTTCATTTTTCTTTATTTAAAAATCTAAGAAATACAGGAACCGTCTGCTATTGGGCGATATAAAATCATCCTTAATCATAACGCCCAATGGTAGGAAAATGCAAGATGCAGGCTTAAAAAGGAAGGGTTTGACGCTAGGCATGTAGGGAAAACTGATAAATGAACGTTGAATTGGAGCATTCTCTATAACAAATGCGGTATGATATAGTAAAATAAATGAAACAAAACAATTCTTTAGGAGGGGTATAGGAAAATGAGTGAACATGGAAAATTTATTGGATTTGCAGGTACATATACAAAAGCAGGCAGTGAAGGTGTCTATACATTTACGTTAGATACAAAGGCTAAAAAAATTGTAGAAGTAAAAGCCGTGGCTAAAATTGAAAATCCTACATACTTAAATGCGAGCAAAGACAATGAACATCTTTATACAGTTATTAAAGAAGGAGAAAAAGGCGGCGTAGCTGCTTTTAAGATTGATCCAAACACAGGGCAATTGAAATTTGTAAACAAACAGCTGCTAGACGGCGCGCCTCCTTGCTACGTTTCAGTGAATGAAGATAATACGCTTGTTTTATCTGCTAATTTTCATAAAGGGAGCGTTGAGACGTATTCTGTTAATGAAGAAACAGGAGAAATTGAATATGTAGCATCCGTAGTGGAACATCCTCATTCAGACCTTAAAAAAGGACAACAAGGAAAACCACACGTACACTATGCCGATTTTACTCCTGGAGAAAAACACGTGGCGGTTGTAGACCTAGGTATTGATGAAATTGTGACATATGAAGTGGAAGAGAATAAATTGAAGGAAGTCAACAGCCTTTCTACATCTGTTGGTTCGGGCCCTAGACATTTAACGTTCCATCCAAATGGCCGCTATGCGTATGCAATGACAGAATTCAGCTCCGAAGTTTTATTTTTAACGTATGACGAAAGCACAGGAAGCTTTACTCAACAACAAGCTACTTTAGCAATTCCGGCTGATTTTACAGAAAATAATCAAGGGAGTGCGATCCACATTTCTTCAGACGGCCGCTTTGTCTATGCAGGAAACCGCGGACATAACTCGATTGCAACATTCAAAGTAGACCAGGATTCTGGACAGTTAACATTCGTAGAATGGACAGGCACTGAAGGCGACTGGCCGCGCGATTTTGTTTTAGATCCAACGGAACAATTTATTGTGGCGTCTAATCAAGAGACAGGAAACTTGGTGCTGTTTGAAAGAGACCAAGAAAATGGAAAGCTAACGCTTCTTCAATCTAACGTTACGGTTCCAGAAGCTGTATGCGTAAAGTTCCTCCACTATAAGTAATCGATGTAGAAAGCCAGACCTGATCCAAAAACAATCAGGTCTGGCTTTCTAAACCTAAGCGGCTGTCACTCTCCTTTCGGGGTTAGTGCCATCCGCATAGGTGAACCTTTGAGGGAATAGTCAGGTAGTCCGCATTCCTAAGCGTCATTTATGATCCCAATTTTTGAAATGAGCATAATCTATATATGGAAGAAAAGCCCTTTTGGAGGGCTTTTTTTTCTGGTGTTGTAGTAGAATGAAGAGAGAACGCATGAAGGGCTGAGGTGATAAGTGTGGAAAATATATGTGAGTATCCAATTGTACAAGCTCCTATGGCAGGAGGAGTTTCGACGCCTAAACTAGCTGCAGCTGTATCTAATAGCGGAGGGCTAGGGTTTTTAGCCGCTGGATATAAAAGTGCGCGTGAATTGGAGCAGGAAATTATAGAGATGCACTCACTTACGAAAAAACCTTTTGGAGTAAATCTGTTTGTTCCGACAAATGAAAAAGTAGCAGTTGATGCACTTGATTGTTATCAAAAAGAATTGTCAAAAGCCGCTGGATATTTGGAGTGTCAAGTTGGCATACCAAAGAATGATGATGATGAATGGAGTGCCAAGCTCGACATCATTCAAAAACATCGAGTACCTGCTGTGAGCTTTACATTTGGGTGCCCGGATCGAGAGATCGTAGCAAGCTTAAAGGGAATTGGAAGTCATATTTTCGTTACGATTACAACACCTCAAGAAGCCGAAGTGGCTTTGAGAGCAGGAGCAGATGCGCTGTGCTTGCAAGGAATTGAAGCCGGCGGCCATCGGTCTACTTTTTTAGAGAGTTCGGTGGACTTTTCGCTTATAAATTTGCTAAAAGAAGTCCGTCTAATCACTAAAAAGCCATTAATTGCTGCGGGAGGCTTGATGACGGGGTCTGACATTAAACGCGTGTTACAGGAAGGTGCTTCTGCTGCGCAGTTAGGTACGGCTTTTATTTGTTGTCCAGAAAGCGGAGCGAGTGCTCTTCATAAAGAAAGCATTCTTCAAAAGCGTTTTAATGAAACAGGTGTTACAAGAGCTTTTACAGGGAAACGTGCTAGAGGATTTGTGAATGCTTTTTTTATTTCCTATGATAAATCAGCACCATCCGCTTACCCTCATATTCATTATATGACAAAGCCTATTCGAACAAAAGCTACACAAATGAATAATCCAGAGTACACTTCTTTGTGGGCAGGAACTGGATTTACGCTGGCAAAAGAACTGCCTGCACATCTTATTGTGGAAGAGCTTGTACAAGAACTAAATGAATGATGAGAATTACGGTGTTGCTTGCTTTAAGTGCAAGCAGCTTTACATAAAGAAGGTGAACTTATAGTGCAAAACAAATTTACGATTGGGCAAATGGCCAGACTGCACGATATTCCAATTAAAACACTTCGCTATTATGATGAAATTGGCCTGTTTGAGCCTTATGAAGTTGATCCGCAAACTGGATATCGTTATTATACGTTAGAACAATTTAAGAAATTAGATATCATTGTCTATTTAAAGCTGATGGGGGTTCCGTTAAAAGAAATTAAAAGAAAAATGGAGCACAGCAGCTTGGACGAATTTATTGAAACCTTAGCGGAATATCAGAAGGTAACAAAAGAAAAAATTCGTCACCTTCAAAGAGTGAATGCGCAGTTAACAACTCGAATGAAGGAATTAGAACAGACGAGACATATTAACCAAATAGGAGCCCCGTTCATCAAACACCTTCCTTCTCGTGAAGTTGTGCAAGTAAAAGCAGAGGTAGGTACGTTAGACGGAACTGAAAGTGTTCTGCGTGATTTAAAAAAGAAAATCAGTCATATTACCCCGATTATGATTGGGAAAGTAGGGTTTATACTATCTGTAGAAAACACAAAAAAACAACAATTTACAGATTACGATGGCATTTTTTTATTGGTCGAAAGCGATGTTTCTTTTAAGCATGAACTCGTTACGTTAATACCTGAAGGCGATTACGCATCTATTTATATGAGAGAAAAGAGAGATACCACAGGAGTCTATTACGATACGTTACTGAACTTTATTAAAGTCGAAGGATACAAAGCAGAAGGGCCTTTTTTAATTCGGCGAATTGTAGATTCATTTATTTCTCATCATGAAGAAGAGCGGCTGACGGAAATTCAAATTCGAATTACGTCTTGACTATCCAGTTGCTGGAGGGTTTAAGATGAGACTATTGTAAAACTGCTGAAGGGAGAGACAACAATAGATGAATCAGCAAAGTATTTCCCAAGGAATGTCTTTAAGCCGAGGAAATCGCATTTTATTTATTTTAATTTTGGGTTCACTAAGCGCATTTGGACCGTTATCAATCGACATGTATTTGCCAGCGCTGCCGACGCTTGCTAAAGAACTGCATACGTCAGCTTCTTTAGCCCAGGTCAGTCTGACAGCTTGCTTATTGGGCTTGGCATTTGGGCAAGTGGTAATGGGGCCATTCAGTGATATCCGGGGAAGGAAAAAGCCACTTGTAGCAGCATTAATCACCTATGCAGTTGCCTCTGTTTTATGCGTGTTTGCGCCTTCTATTTGGATTTTTATCGTTTTACGATTTATTCAAGGCATGGCGGGAGCAGCAGGAATGGTTATTTCAAGAGCAAGCGTGCGAGACTTGTTTTCAGGTTCGGATTTAACAAAGTTTTTCTCCATGCTCATGCTCGTAAATGGTTTAGCTCCCATTTTGGCTCCGGTTGCCGGTGGACAGCTGCTGACGGTTATGTCGTGGCGCGGAGTATTTGGTGTGTTAGCCGTAATTGGTGCACTAATGTTTTTTGCCGTTTTATTTGGCTTGAAAGAAACGCTGCCGGCTGAACGCCGTAAAGAAGGTGGATTAACAGAAGTACTGCGTACATTTAGCGTATTGCTAAAAGATAGTGTCTTCGTGGGATATGCGCTGGCGCAAGGTTTTATTATGAGCGCTATGTTTGCTTATATTTCAGGCTCTACATTTGTTCTTCAAGACGTTTATGGACTGTCTCCGCAGATGTTCAGTTTTGTTTTTGCTATTAACGGTTTTGGTCTCATTATAGCTACTCAAGTGACAGGACGTTTAGCTGGTAAAGTAAAAGAAGCTACTCTTCTCATGTATGGATTGCTTCAAGCAGCCGTTGGAAGCGTGCTTTTAGTGGCTGTAATTGCTACTCACACATCCGTTATTTTGGTCTGCATCTTGCTTTTCTTTGTTGTATCAAGCGTAGGAATTGTGAACACAACCGTTTTTTCACTTGCTATGCAAAATCAAGCTTCTAATGCAGGGAGTGCTTCAGCGCTTCTAGGATTGCTGCCGTTCTTGCTCGGAGCAGCCGTAGCTCCTCTTGTGGGACTTGGAGGAGGGCAAAATGCTCTGCCGATGGGCATTGTGATTATGGTCTGTGATTTATTAGCATTAGGTGTATATATGGCATTAGTGAAACGGAAAACTGCATCATAAAAAAGCTACTTGGCTCTCAACAGCCAAGTAGCTTTTTTTAGTTATTGAGCTTTGTGCTCGTTCTTTTCAAACGGCATTGTGACACCGAGTTTTTGAATTTCTTTTTTTGCATTTTCTAAAATGGTTTCGGCCTTAGCTTTTGTTTCAGCATCTAAACCATTTAGAAAATCTTTCTTTTTAGCAGGAAGATCTACGCCAAGTTCTTTTAATTTGGCTTCAGCTTGTTCCTTAGTCAGCGTGCCATCGCGAAGCTGATCCATAATAGCTTTGGCTTTTTTCTTAGTGGCTGCATCTAGATTGCTAAAAGGACCACCTTTATGTTCAGGGAAGTCTACGCCAAGTTCTTTTAATTTGGCTTCAGCTTGTTCCTTAGTCAGGGTGCCGTCGCGAAGCTGGTCCATAATAGCTTTGGCTTTTTTCTTAATGGCTGCATCTAGATTGCTAAAAGGACCGCCTTTATGTTCAGGAAAGTCTACGCCAAGTTCTTTTAATTTGGCTTCAGCTTGTTCCTTAGTCAGGGTGCCGTCGCGAAGCTGATCCATAATAGCTTTCGCTTTTGCCTTTGTACCAGCATCTAAATTGCTAAAGGGGCCTTCTTTATGATGCTGAGGTAAGCTTACGCCGAGTTTCTGTAATTTTTCCTGTGCTTTTTTCATAATATCATCAACTTTTTGTTGTGTTGCATCACTCGTAGTTGTTGTATTGCCATTTGTTCGCTCTACAACCGTTGAAGAGCTTGTTTCATCTTTGCTTGCTGCAAATGCCGTGGAGTTTGCAGCGGCCATAACTCCTAGTGTTAAACCGCTTGCCATGATATAACCGAATAGTTTCTTTTTCATGCTGTTGTCACTCCTTAAAAGTTATAGGGGTGTGGTACAGAGCTGTCCACAATTGTTAATGTAACCACCAATAGTGAAAAAATGGTGAAAATAGATAAAAAACGAAAAAATATAGACGTTTGTTGAACACTACAGCTCTTTTATTGGATAACAAAATGAAATTCGATATGATTTTATCTAAGTAACAGCAAAAAAGAATGGAGACTTTATATAGATGAACGTTCTTAAAAAATTGGCAATAGCTTTGATAGTTGTGATAGCGGTAAGCCTGTTATTTTTGTTTCGCGATGAGTTAAAGCCAGGTCCAACGTTAAAAGATTTTTCAGGAGCAGCTGAGTTGCATCCTGTCGTAGAAGAAAAGAAAAATAAACTTGTTCAACAAGCAAACGACCAAGGAATCTCGATTGTCATTACGGAAGGTTTCCGTTCAAAAGAAGAACAAGATAGGCTTTATGCAAAAGGCAGGACGGAAGAAGGCAACATTGTTACCTATTCAAAGGGCGGCCAGTCTTATCATAACTATGGACTAGCTATTGATTTTGCTATTGGGTTAAAAGACGGAGAAGTTATTTGGGACATGAAATATGACGGTAATAACAATAATCGGTCTGATTGGATGGAGGTTGTAGATATCGCAAAAAGTTTAGGGTTTGAATGGGGAGGAGATTGGCAAGGTTTTAAAGACTATCCGCATTTTCAAATGAGTCCGGAAAATATAAAAGGCCACACACGCTAATAAAGCGTGTGTTTTTTAGAGAAATAATATAATTTCACTATATTTATGTCAGAACCTCTAACATGAATGGAAGCTTGTATTTACTTTTTTTATTAATTTACTGCTAAGAGAATTATATATATTAATATAATAAAGTGATAGACGGATAATTAGAAAAAGGGCTGATTAGAGAGAACTGCCCTAGAAAAATGAAAGACAATTCGTATAAAGATATGCGTTAACTAATATAATCTATTGATTAAGCTTATACAAGTACCTTCAGCCTAGCGAACGTATGCTTACATATCGGCAAATGCCAACAAAACCTTTTATTTTTCTAGCATATTTTATTTGAAGATAGTTCATTTTGATTACAAAAAAGAGATAATTTGTCAACTGTTGACTTTGCTTTAAGGGTAAGAATATAATTTTTAACATATTTTAAATATTTTAAAAATTTAAATATTTATCATTGTTCGTAGATTAGGAGGAGGAAAATGATTGTTTTTGACGGAGTGAACAAATATTACGGTGATTTTCACGTATTAAAAGATATCAATTTAACGATTAAAAAAGGTGAAGTTGTCGTCGTAATTGGACCTTCGGGTTCGGGTAAAAGCACGATGCTGCGATGCATAAATTATTTAGAAACAATATCTAACGGACAATTGACGGTAAATAATATATTGGTTGCAGATAAAAAAACAAATATTAACAAACTGCGCCGCAATATAGGTATGGTTTTTCAGCATTTTTATTTATATCCGCACAAAACGGTTTTAGAAAATATCACCTTAGCGCCTATGAAAGTACTGGGACAGTCGTCAGAAGAAGCTAAGAAAACAGCTCTATACTATTTGGATAAAGTAGGAATCGGTGAAAAAGCCAACGCCTACCCATCCCAGCTTTCAGGTGGCCAGCAGCAGCGTGTAGCCATTGCGAGGGGACTTGCAATGAAACCAGAGATTATGCTTTTTGATGAGCCTACCTCTGCTCTTGATCCAGAAATGATTGGAGAAGTGCTGGATGTCATGAAAACATTGGCTAAAGAAGGAATGACGATGGTAGTTGTAACTCATGAAATGGGGTTTGCTAAAGAAGTAGCAGACCGCATTGTATTTATGGATCAAGGAAAAATCTTAGAAGAGGCAACTCCGGCTGAGTTTTATGAAAACCCGCAAGAAGAAAGGGCACGTTTATTTCTTAGCCGTATTTTAAATCATTAATTGTTTAATAGGGGGAGTAATATGAAGAAATCAAAAACGTTTTTAAAGGCAGCTGTGCTTTCATTAGCAGCGGCTATGATGTTAGCGGCTTGTGGAGGGAAAAGTGAAGAAACGAGTGGATCATCAGCTAAAAAAGATGCGCTCACTGAAATCAAAGACAGAGGGAAAATTGTTATTGGAGTTAAAAATGATACGCGTTTGTTTGGCTTAAAGAATCCAAAGACGGGTGAAGTAGAAGGTTTTGATGTTGATATTTCTAAGCAGCTGGCTAAAGAGATTTTAGGAGATGAAAACAAGGTAGAATTTAAAGAAGTTACGTCCAAAACAAGGGTTCCTCTTCTTCAAAAAGGAGATATTGACGCTGTTGTTGCAACAATGACCATCACAGATGAGCGTAAAAAAGAAGTGGATTTTACGGACGTGTATTTTCAAGCTGGCCAGTCTCTTCTTGTGAAAAAAGGCAGTAAAATTAAAAGCGTTGATGATTTGAAGAAAGGTACTAAAGTGTTGGCTGTTAAAGGATCAACTTCAGCTATTAATATTCGCGAAAAAGCACCGGAGACAACGGTATTAGAGTTTGAAAACTATGCAGAAGCATTTACCGCTTTAAAATCTAAGCAAGGAGATGCTTTAACAACTGATGATGCTATTCTTTATGGAATGGCTGATGAAGATCCTTCTTATGAATTAGTAGGAAAGCCGTTCACAGAAGAGCCTTATGGCATTGCTGTGAAAAAAGGAAACAAAGAGCTTGTAGATGCATTAAACGATGCGCTTAAAAAAATGAAAGACTCTGGAAAATATGATGAAATTCACGACAAGTGGATCAAACAATAAGCGTACAGTTTTCTTTTCTCAGGATGAGCAGCATTATGCTCATCCTGCTTGTTTAGTTGAAAGGAGGAAGAAAATTGCTGGATTTTTCAATTCTGACGAACAATATGGATCTTTATTTAGAAGGTTTTAAGTACACCATTATCGCCAGTCTGATTGCTTTAGTGGCCAGTTTTGTACTTGGTACAATCATTGCGGTAATGCGAATAGCCCCTCTCAAAATAGTAAATGTAATTGGCACTGTCTACGTAGAGTTTATTCGAAATATTCCACTTGTGGTTATCGTCTTTTTTATTTTTATTGTGGCAGGAATCAGCGGTACAGCAGCCGGAGTGCTGGGATTAACTATTTATACGGCAGCTTTTATAGCCGAAGCCATACGAGCGGGAATTATGGCAGTTCCAAAAGGGCAGCTTGAAGCGGCGCGTTCATCCGGCCTTACGTACGGTCAGGCTATGCGATTCATTATATTGCCTCAAGCCATTAAAATTGTCATTCCTCCTCTTGGGAATCAATTTATTAATTTAGTGAAAAACTCATCCGTGTTAGGGATTGTTGCTGGTTTTGATTTAATGTATCAGGCAGATCTTGTTTCCTCTCAAACTTATGTAGTGTTTGATGTGTATATTTTTGTTGCTCTGTTTTATTTAGTTCTAACCATTCCGTTGAGTTTAGGAGTTGGTTATCTTGAGAAACGTCTTGGTAAAACAAGCTGAAAGGAGTGAAAGTGATGGATTTTATGGGTGCTTATTCTCCTGATCACCTTTCCTTCTTAATGGAAGGATTTTGGGTCACTTTAAAAGTGGCATTCATTTCGATTGTGTTAAGTTTTCTTATTGGAAGTATAGTAGGTATTTTAAGGTATGCCCGCATTCCAGTTCTGTCTCATGTACTCGCTTTTGTCGTAGAAATTATCCGGAATTTGCCGCTTCTTTTAATCATCTTTTTTACATACTTTGCTTTACCTGAAATCGGAATTGATATGGAAATTACGTCAGCAGCGATTGTGGCCCTCACTGTATTTGAATCTGCTATGATTTCAGAAATTATCCGAAGCGGATTAAAATCAATTGAAAAAGGACAAATTGAAGCGGCACGTTCATCAGGTTTAAACTATTACCAAACGCTTCGTTTTATTGTATTGCCACAAGCTTTGCGACGAATGGTACCTCCTTTAGTTAGTCAATTTATTTCATTATTAAAAGATACGTCGCTTGCAGTGGTCATCGCGCTTCCTGATTTGCTGCATAATGCTCAAATCATTTATGGACAGAAACAAAGTTACGTGGTGCCGATGTTTTTGATCATTGCGATGATGTATTTTATTGTAAACTATGCTTTATCAGTCATTGCACGAAGACTAGAAGTCAAAAGGGTGTAGATACTCTTTTGACTTTATTTTTGGAAAATAAATAACATTGACAATGCATTGTTGCAACGCATAAAATGACTAAAGTAACAGTGATTAAATGAGATTATTTTCATTCATTATATAGAAGAAAAAAACAGTGTTGGTCCAACCCCTACTGAATATCCGGTAGGGGTTTTTGTGCAAGAAGTGATTTGGTTAAACTAACACGTAAAATGAACAGAAGGGACGGGCATTATGGGAAAACAAGATCAAAATTTAAAAAAAGGTCTGTTGCCTCGTCATGTGCAGCTCATTGCACTTGCCGGCATGATTGGGACAGGCATTTTTAAAGGTAGCGCTGACACGCTAGGTATTGCAGGACCAAGTGTTGTACTTGCGTATTTATTTGGCGGCCTTATCTTATTTATTGTAATGACAGCACTAGCGGAGATGGCAATTGTCTATCCGAATATGAACGTACAAAATTTAGTGCATAAGGCATTCGGTACGCAAACCTCTTTTATTGTAGGGTGGCTGTACTGGGTGAACTGGATTGTTGTGACGGTTGTTGAACTGCTTGCGGGAGGAAGCTTTTTGAAGTTTTGGTTCCCTTCTGTACCTCTTTGGCTCTTAAGCTTTCTCTGTGCAGTGCTGATTGTAGGGATGAATTTATTTCAAGTGAAGTATTACGGAGAAATTGAGTTTTGGTTTGCCGGTATTAAAGTAATTGCTCTTACTGCTTTTATCATTTTGGGAGCTTTCATTTTATTCGGTGTAATTCCAAGTGATGTGCAAAATCCTTGGGCAAATTATACGGCTCATGGAGGCTTTTTCCCTCACGGCATGAGCGGTGTGCTGAGCGCCTTTTTAATTGTGATGTTCTCTTACGGGGGAGCTGAACTAATTGGTGTGGCCGTAACGGAAACAAAAGATGTAAAAAACGTGTTACCGAAAGTAATTAAAGGCACAGTATGGCGAGTGATTGGCTTTTATATTTTGCCTATTTTAATTATTTGCGGCCTTATGCCCTGGAATTCTGTATCGGGGCAAGACAGTCCCTTTGTGCAAGTGTTTAGTATTACCGGTCTGCCAGGTGCGGCTCACATTATGAACTTCGTTTTATTGACGGCCGTTTTATCAGCAGCCAATTCAGGGATGTATGCAACTTCGCGTACGCTCTATGCTATGGCTCAAAGCGGAGAAGCATCAAAGCGCTTCTTGAAAGTTTCAAAAAATGGCATTCCGATTAACGGTTTGATGATTACGGCTGCTTGTATTTTAATAGGTTTGTTTTTAGCCTACAAGACGCCGGATAATGTAATTAGTTATTTAATGACTATTCCAGGTTTCACGATCATTCTCATTTGGGTGAGCATTTGTTTAGCTCAATTAAAGCTGCGTAAAGGGTATAAAGAAAAGCCGTTTTTTGCCTTAAAGTGGTTTCCTTATACAACGCTCTTTGCAACAGCAGCACTGCTTGTTATTTTTGTATCGTTTATGTTTAACAAAAACAATGTGATTGGATCAAGCGTATGTGCGGTTATCCTGGTCGTACTCCTCATTTTTTCATTTATTAATAAAAATCGAAAAGAAAAAAAGTTTGAAGTATAGCAAAAAGGCAATATACTAGAAAGACGAGGGTAAAAGCTTGTCTTTCTTTTTTTGCGAAAATTTCTGTATCACGTTACATATTTCTAGATGAAATGTTTAGTTAAATAAATAAAGGATGAGGACTACAATGGAATCAAATAATGTATTTACAACAAACCCAAAAAAGAAATCAAAGCACTTGGCCACGATTTCTTTGGCGATTATGGGAGTGGGCTTCGTTGCCACCATGCCTTTTGGTGATTCAATTTGGGGTCGGTTGCTTCAAGGTGGGTTCGAAGCTGGATTAGTCGGCGGCTTAGCGGATTGGTTTGCAGTTACGGCTCTTTTTCGTCACCCTTTAGGCATTCCTATTCCACACACTGCGCTGCTTCCTAAAAACAGGCAGCGTATTACAAGAGGGTTAGTCTCAACGCTTGAAAACGACTGGCTGTCAAAAGAAAGTATTCAAGAAAAAGTAAAAAGAATTGCGTTTACAAAGCGTTTGCTTCCGATTGTTCGAAAAGGTGTTCATTCGGAAACGATTCAACAAAAAGGAACAGCACTGCTTGTTGATGCGATTAATCGTGTGGATACAGAGAAAGTAGTTCCTATTATTGAAAAAGAGCTCAAGTCATCGCTTTCAGCAATAGAGTTAAAGCCTATTGTGCATTCGGTTGTTGGAGAAGTGGTTAGAAATCAGTATGATGAAAAAGCACTTGATGTTCTTTTAAATAAGGGAGAGGGCTGGATTAAAAAAGAAGAAACCCAGTATCAGCTCGGAAGTATTGCTAAAAATGCGCTTGATAATATTGAGCTTGACGGTATTTTACAATTTGCTCTCAAATCATTTCAAAGCATGATTAACGAAGAGAAGCTAGGGTCTATTTTGCAAAATCTACTGCTTTCTATTACAGGTCGTCTTCGTAATGAAGATGATGAATATCGCCTTGCTTTGGTAAATGGAATTAGAAAAGAGCTGCAAGGCTTGGAGCACAATGAAGAGCTTCTTGAGAAATTAGAAGCATGGAAACAAAAAACGATTAATGAATTAAATGTAACGAATAAATTAACAGAAATCGTCGATAAAATGAAAGCGAAAGTGACGGCATTTATTGAAAGCCCTGAATTTATGAAAAGCTACGCCGTTCCTTACGTAGAGAGCTGGCTGAATGCTCTTGAAGTGGATGCACAGCGTCAAGAAGCAATTGATACGGCTATTCAAAAGCAAATCATGAGTTTTGTAGACGAGAATCATTCAAAAATTGGGCAGCTTGTTCAAGAAAACTTAGATAAATTAGATGATGAAACGCTTGTGGATATGATGGAAAACAATGTCGGAAAAGATTTGCAGTGGATTCGAGTGAACGGAGCTCTATGTGGATTCTTGATTGGTATTGTGTTAACGGTTATTAAATTAGCGGTATAAAAAAAGCACGCCCCTTTTGGAGCGTGCTTTTTCTATTAATCATCTATTTCTACACTGATTACGTCACCGTTTTTGGCATCTACTGAAACAGTTGCTTCACGTTTATCGGCTGTGTCAATTTCAATTTCATATACTAAACGGCTGTTTTCTTGGTCTAGATCCGTTTCATTCACGGTTCCTTTAGCACTTTTTAAAGCTGTTTTTATGGCTTGATCTAATGAAACAGCAGGGGAAACGTTTTGAAGATTCTCTTCTTTCTCATCTTCATCGTCTTTTTGTTCTTCATCAAATTCAATGATTTTACCGCTGCTGCTGTCAATATCTACATCGTATTCTTTATTACCTTTTGTGATGTCTACTTCATATTGTTTAACGCCGTCATCTACGGCTAATTGGATATTTGTAATGTCACCGCCGTCTGTTTTTTGAAGAGCGATGTCTTTTGCCTTTGCTTCTTCAATCGTTGTGGTTTGCTTCTTGTCATTGCTTTTAGACTGATCCGTCATGGCATATGCACTTGCACCTAATCCACCGACTAATACTGCACTGGCTAAAACGGTTGTAATAACTTTCATATGTTACGGCCTCCTTAATTTGTTGTTAAGACTATATTAGCCGATGAACTTTAAAGGAAAAGAAGAAGAAGTTTAAAATTTTCTTAGAAATAAATAAAGGTGTATAAAAAAAGCACAGCTTTCCGCTGTACTTTTAGTCGTCGTCATTTTCATAGGTGATGGAATCTACATGCCCAGAGTAAGCGTTTATCATTACTTTAGCTTCTCTTGTTTTAGACTGATCAATTTCGACTTCGTAGAAGGTTTGGCCTTCTTCCTCTTCTATTTCAACTGAGGAAAACGTTCCTTTTACTTTTTGTAAAGCAATATCTCTTGCTTGTTCCATTGAAATGAGAGGCTCGTCGGATGTAGGAGAAACGGGTGGCTGCTCGCTCTTTTTTTGTTCTTTTTCTGTATCATTTTTAGTTTGAGTAGACGTTTGTTTCTCTACTTTTTGTTTGATTAATGACTGGACTTCTCCATTTTCTCCATTTACTGTGATGTGGTATGGAATATCACCTTTAAGCAAAGTAATTAGATAAATCGGTTCATCATCTTTTTGAGAAAAACTTGCATTTTCAATCGTGCCGCCATATTTCTGCTGAATCATACGGCTGATTTCAGACTCGGATAAAATGGTATCAGATCGATTCATTGCTTTTGCTATTCCATAAAAGCAAGCTGAACCAACAGCAAGAAAGATAAGTATAAAAAGCACCGTTTTCTTCATACATTCACCTCCAGTATTATGAAAAATAGTATAGCAGGCAATTCTTAAAAATCTCTAAGAAACGGTGAGAAATCAAAGAGGAAAGCAAACCGTTACGGATGTCCCTTTGCCTTCATCGCTGCTAATCTCAATACGTCCGCTATGGGCTTCTACAATCTTTCGAGCAATGGATAACCCAAGCCCTGAACCACCGGTTTCTCGATTTCTTGCTTTATCTACGCGAAAAAAGCGTTCGTACACGTTTGATAAGTCTTCTTTTGGGATACCAATTCCTTGATCTGTGACCGTAATCATAAAGCTTTCGCTTCTTGTTATGGTTACCTCTACCGCTTTTTCACTATATTTAATGGCATTATCTAAGAGGATGTACAGCAGCTGCTTTAAGCGTTTTTCATCCGCTGTTACGACGGGATGATCCGTTTTTATATTTAAATAAATGGTTCGTTCAAAAGCTTGTTCTAGATGCTTGATTGTTTGGTTACAGACGGCCGCCGCATCTACGTGGTCCATGTGAAGCTCCCACTGCGACTCATCTTTCGCAAGCACCAGCATTTGAGACGTAAGCTGTTTCATGCGTAAAGACTCAGAGTGAATGGCTTCGATGGCTTCTTCTAAAATATCTGGACGCTTCATCCCCCATCGTTTTAGCATATTGGCATAGCTTTCTACCACGGTCAGGGGTGTTTTTAATTCATGAGAAGCATCGGATACGAACTGCTCTTGCTTTTTATAGTTTTCCTCTAATAAATCCATCATATTATTGAAGGTGTTGGCCATTTGATCTAACTCATCTTTAGAAGAGGAAGAGAGAGCGATTTTTTTGAATGTGCGAGACACTTGAATTTCTTCCATAGTATGAATAAGAGATTTGATAGGCCGCAAAATGATTTTACTTAAAAGCCGTCCGGCAAATATGGTCGGAATTAATATAACAAGAGAGGCAATAAGCAAGATGAATTTTAACGTCTGTAAAGATTGTTCCACGTCTTCGAGTTGTTCCGTGACTTCTAAAGAAACGACTTCACCGTTCGTCCAAATGACCGGAGTATGCGAAATTGCGTATAGGTGGCCGTCGTCTTCTTTGATGGTTGTTTGTTCATTTGAATAATAAGAATAGGATAAGTCCTGAAGCTCTTTCGTTTGATCAGTAACCGATACAACTAAAGGACTCCCTGATTTAGGCAAAATACGAATCATTCCGTTAGGAGGCAAATAGGCACGAAGCAAATTGGCTTGTTTAACCGTCGAACTTGTTTGTTTTAGCCCATTTGTTACGTTGCTTGTTTCTGCTTGTAAACGTTCAATTGCATTGTCTTCCATGGTTTTCTTGAAAATGAAGTAAATCGAACTGTTTGCAATTACTAAGAGAATAAAAAGCAGGGCAGTTGATGTAAGGATAATCTTTGTTTGCAGTTTCATAAGCTACTCCTTAAGCATATAGCCAACGCCGCGCACCGTTTGAATATAAGGTGTTGAAAATGGTGCATCAATCTTTTTGCGCAAATAACGAATGTATACGTATACAATATTGGTGTCGCCGTAGTAATCAAATCCCCACACGTTTGTAAGAAGCTGTTCAAAGCTTAGCACTTGATTGTTGTTTTGAAGCATATAGACAAGTAAATCATATTCTTTAGGAGTCAGCTCAATAGCTTCATTTTCACGCGTGACTTCTCGCGTTTTTTCATTAACAACTAAAGTTCCTAGCTGCAGAGTATCTGCTTCTTTTTCAGCAGGAGATGCTGATGCAGGATGGCGAAGCCATACGCGGATACGTGCAAAAAGCTCCTCAATTTGAAAGGGCTTTGTAATGTAATCGTTCGCTCCTAAATCTAGTCCGCTTACCTTATCAGGAAGGGCGTCTCGAGCGGTTAATAAGATAACGGGCGTCTGATCATTGTTTGCTCGAATGCGACGAAGTACTTCAAGTCCGCTCAGTTCAGGAAGCATCACATCTAAAAGCAGCAAATCCCAATCGTGTTCTTGAAACTCTGCCAATCCTTCTGTGCCCGTATAAGCCATGCCGGTTTCATAGCCTTCATGTTCAAGCTCGAGCTGAATTAAACGAGCAATTTTGCGCTCATCTTCTACAATTAAAATTCTGCCTTTACTCAAAAAAATTCCCCCTTGTGTCTATGTATAGTTGCGTACATTATAGCATGGAGAGGATTGAGGTGTATAAAAGCAGCTGGAGGTTAGCCCGGCAGCTGATTGGTTGAAAGAGGAATATGCAAGGTAATGGCAGTGCCTTGGTTAGGAGTGGATTTCACTTCAATATGCCCTTTATGAAGTTCGCAAATGGCCTTTGCGATACTCATGCCGAGTCCAGCACCTTCTGTTTTTTCGGTTGTATTTGTGCCGCGGTAATAGCGGTCAAATAAATTTTTCTGCGTTTCTTCATCCATTCCAATTCCATCATCTTGAATTGTAATCAAGACGTGGTCACTTTTTAGAACGGTCAAAATTGTAATAGTGGTGTTCTCCGGATTATGTTTAATAGCATTAAAAATTAGGTTATCAACCATTCGTTCAAACCAGCGCGGGTCAGCTTGAATAAAAGGCTGAAGGTGAACGGGTACATAAGAGAATTGCACATTTTTAATGGTTCGATCGTTAACGAATTTTAAAACAATATGCTGAAGCAATTGATGAACGTCCACTTTTTTCGTTTCTAAGGCAACCACATTATTTTTAAGCTTAAAGGCCAGTGAAAAATCTTCTACAAGCCCCACCATATATTCACTTTTGTCACGCAGCGTTTGGCCAATTTCTTTTAGCTCTTCTTCGTTCCAATTGTAATAGCCGCTTTCAAGCATATGGCCATATCCTTGAATCGTCGAAAGGGGTGTTCGCAAATCATGTGATATTCCAGTCATCCATTCTTCACGAGTGATTTCTAGCTGCTTTCGTTCTTTTTCAGCTAAGCTAAGCTGCTCTGCCATCTCATAAAAGGCTGTAATTACTTCTGAATAGAGGCGATATTGAAAACGTACTTTTCCATTCTTCCGAAAGACGCGCTTCCGCTCTTTTTCTGTTAGCACTTCTGAATAGTTTCCGCTTCCCATACGTCCGAGCCAGCTGGTGAAGAGAAGTAAGGGGCCACCGTAGCGAAAAGCGTTCCAGATGGAGAAAGTGATAGTGGCTATAAGAACAGAAACCGCCACGATGATGGAGATCATCCAAGCTTTTCGAATAATAGATTCATCGGTTATACTGTGGTAATTATTAGGAGTGTAAAAAACCCAAGAAATTTTCTTCTTTGGATCATGGAATACAGTAGCTGTTGAATCATATTTATCTTGTTCAATTTTTCGGGAAATAATTTCTAAAGGATCGTAACGTGTTTTTTCTTTAGGCATTCTAATTGAAGCTAAGATATCACCTTTCTCATTTAAAATTTGAAGCGAAGCATCTTTTTCTTTTAACGCCTTTTTGATAAGAGGGATATCGCTTTTGGGAGGCACACTTTGTTTATTATACTTAGCATACAAAGCATATAGCTGGTCTTTTAAATCACTTTTATAGCCCAAAATATAATAAGTAGGTGTAGTCAAAAAGGTATCAAGTTCTGTTACGACATTATAGCCTTTAAATTTTTGGGTTTTATCCATTTCTAATAACTCTGAAAGACCGTAGTGCTTAGGTAAGTCTTTTGGGGAGTTAACTTCTCCAATTACTTTTCCTTGTTTGTTCAGTACTTGGTACCATAGTCCTTCTTGTTTAAGTTGTTTTGCTAAATCATCTGAAACGCTTGCTTTTCCACCTTCAACTGTTGTATCCCCGGTTAATACGCTAAGTGATCCAGAGGGCAAGTCTCTTTTGATATCTTGCTTTGAAAGGTAATAAGCTAGAAACATTAAAGCGCAAAAAAGAACGCAGCAAACACATGCAATAATTGCAATAAACTGAAACGAAAAATGAAAGGTCAACCTTCTTTTAATTGATTTCATAGTGCTTTTCCGTTCACTAATTTATATCCAAGTCCGCGCACTGTAACTAAATGTTTTGGATTGCTAGGATTATCTTCGATTCTTTCTCTAATTCTTCTAATATGAACGGTTACCGTATTATCGTCTACGAACTGGTTATATCCCCAAACGGCTTCAAGCAGCTGTGATTTAGAAAGAACCATGTTCATGTTTTTACAAAAATGAAGTAGTAGCAAAAATACTTGTGCGGGGCAAGCAACCGTTTGACCATCTACAATGAGCTCTCCAGCGGATTCATCTACGATAAAACGATCAAACTCATAGCGATTTGAAGGCTGTAATTCCATTTTTACAGGACTTCTTTCGATCAGCGTTTGTTTTCTGCGCAATCGTGCTTTAATTCGTGCCGCAATCTCTAAAGGATTAAATGGCTTGGTTACGTAGTCATCTCCGCCCATGGCGAAGCCCGTTAACACATCCAAGTCAGATACTTTGGCTGTTATGAACAGGATATAAGCGTTTGAGAGCTCACGAATTTTAGGACAAATATCAAATCCGCTTTTATCGGGAAGCATGACGTCCAACAAAATAATATCAATCGTTTTATTATGTAAAACATCTAGCGCTTCTTGAGCGGTGTGAGCTTTATAGATTTGGTTGAAGCCTTCTTTTTTTAATACTGTCTCCAACATTTTGACAATAGCAATTTCATCATCAACTAGCAATATAGATGCATCTTCCAATATAAATCACCTCTGTTTCATTTCATACGTATTCGATTTTAGCATAAGAACATTACGAAAAGATTAACAAAATTGGAAAATGTTAAAGAAAAGATAATCTCCTGTTTATTTTCTTGAAACCTTCATTTCATATACTAAATATATAGACACATAGTAAAGGAGTTAAAAGGATGAGTAATGATTTTAGGCGGGTTAAAGTAATTGATAGTATGAGAGGATTTAGCTTGCTGGGTATTTTACTAGCGAATATGCTAATTTTTCAATACGGTATTTATGGAAAGGATATGATTCATCTCTTTTCCCTATCACCAAGCGATTCAGCAGCCTATATTTTTTTAAAAGTTGCCGTAGAAGAAAGTTTTATGCCAATCTTTACTTTTTTATTTGGCTATTCAATGGTGAAGATGAAAGAAAGCTTAGAAAGAAGGGAGTTAGGAGTAAAAAGGCATTTCTTTCGCCGCTTTCTTCTGCTTCTAGGGTTTGGTCTACTGCATGGAGTACTTTTATGGGAAGGAGATATTCTTACGTTTTACGGAATGATGGGGATATTTTTATTAGTTTTCTTTTTAAACCGTAAAGCTAAAACGCTGTTGGTATGGGCATCAATTTTACTAGTTCTTACGGGAGCAGCCGGTTACGGTTCATTAAACGATAATATGTATCTTCTTAGTGATAAGCAAACGCTCACCACATACGTAAAAGATACGATTCATGTGTATGGAAGTGGAACTTATGAACAAATTAAAGACCACCGCAACAACGTTGATCCGATGAATATAGCAGGATATAAATTTGCTTTTGCCTTCTTGTTTACACCATTTATAATGGGTGCTTTGTTTTTGTTTGGTATGTATGCGGGGAAGAAAAATTGGTTTTACGACGCTTCAGCTAATCAAAAACAGTATGGCCGTTGGGCGGCCGTGTTGATTCCGCTTAGCTTGCTGTTAAAAGGAACTATGTACGTATGGCCAGATGCTAATTGGGCTGGTTCTACACATATGTTAGGTGGGAGTCTCTTATCTCTTGGTTATATTGCAGGCTTTGCTTGGCTATATGCGAAATACGAAAAGTCATTTTTGATGAAGGCTTTTGAAAGCGTAGGCAGGATATCGCTTAGTAATTATTTAATGCAAACGGTTATATGCACGACGATTTTTTATGGTTATGGATTAGGTTATTTCGGAAAGCTCGGAATGATTGCAGGGGTTTTTGTCTGCATAGGTATTTACGGAATTCAGCTTATCGGAAGTTATATGTACGTGCAAAAATTTCAAACTGGACCGGTGGAAAAGCTGCTGCGCATATGGACAAATTTTTCTTGGAACGGAAAGCCCAAAGAGAAAAAAGCTTTACCTGAGGGAATAAATCATCCTTTTGTTGGATGATAGCAGTCAAACTTATGTAAAAAGGAGATTTTAAAAATGTGGGCCATTAGTGTAAAAGAGTTTCAAAGCTTATTTAAAAGTGTTAAATCAATTATCGTTATTTTAATCGTATGCGGTGCTTCCTATGGAATAGCCCATCTAGTTAGTCAACTTGGAGGTCAACTGACGAGCGCACAGATTCGAGATGGAGCCAACGGGGGAATTTTGGTGATGCTTCTCGGATTCGGACCCTTGTTTATTTCAAGTCTTTCTCACAATGTTATTAATCAAGAAATTAAAACAAGAACAGCCAGGTTTTTAGTTACCAAAACATCAAGAGAGCGTATTGTACTAGGAAAATTCTTAGGAATTTGTTGTTTCTGGCTTGTTTGTATCTCTATTTCATTTCTACTGATTGGTTTTATTTCGCATCATTTTTCTTTTTATATATTTTTAGAGTGCCTGCTATTCACTACTTGTATCATTTCATCTGTTTTAATGCTTTCAGCTTTACTATCAAATCCAATTCATACTATGTTTTTATCAATTATTTTATCAATTGTTTTACCGGTACTGAGCGTATGGAGCATATTTTCATCAAAAGCGTACATTGCATGGTTTAAGTATGTGACACCTTACTACTATTTAAAGTTGGAGAAAGGGTATTTAACGGTTCTTCTTATTTTTGCAGCACTTTGTCTATGTACGGCACTTTGGAGTTTTAAAAGGAGAGAAGTATAATATGTATGCTATAGAAACAAGTAAATTAACTAAAAAGTATGGATCAAAAACAATTGTTAACAGTATTAATTTACAGGTACCACAAGGAGAAATTTACGGATTTTTAGGGAGAAACGGAGCAGGGAAGTCTACATTTATTAATATGCTTACTGGCGTTTCATTTCCTTCAGCGGGAGAATTTACGCTGCTGGGACAGAGTGATATTGATTTAGAGCTTCAGAAGAAAATAGGCGTGCTTCCTGACTATGCTACCTTTTATGATGAGATGACGGCACTCAATCATTTGCGCTATTTTTTAAAGATAAACGGACATCGTTTTTCTAAAGAACACTGTAGTAATGTACTGAAGAAAGTAGGATTAGAAGGACATGACCATCAGAAAGTTGGAAAGTTTTCATTTGGAATGAAAAAGAAGTTAGGAATTGCTCAAGCGATTGTAACAGACCCAGATCTTGTCTTTTTAGATGAACCAACTTCTGGAGTAGATATTGAATCTGCTCTCCACATTCATGAATTAATAAGAGAACTTCAAAATCAAGGCAAGACAATTTTTATGACGTCTCATAATTTAAATGAAGTTGAGAAGATTTGTACACGTGTAGCGATTATGAAAAATGGTGTTATTTTAGTAGAAGGGACAATGGAAGAACTGCGTTTTCAATACCAAGCGAAAAAAACGGTGATGATTAAACATGATCCTTACCCAAGCAGTCATAAAGCATATATTCAACAGTTTTTCCGTACGGTGAGTCCGGACGTGGAATACCATCACACGTACACAAAAGTGATGCTTCAAAAAGAGAGAAATATCCCTCTGATTATTCGCGAATTGATTCAATGCGGCATCGATATTTATCAAATTCACGTAGAAGAGCCTTCTTTAGAAGAAATCTTTTTGCAACAAAACATCGTGGATCATTCGCAGGTAAGTTAATGGGCAAAAATCTGTTGGCTTACCACTCAGCCTGACTAAGTCATTTATAAATACCAGTTAGGAAGCCTCTGACAAAAACATGTTCATTTTCCCAAGAAACTGATAAGATAGCTAATGACATTTAAAAATAAGAAAGGATTTCGATTATGTTATCAGCTATTAATTCAGTAGACTATACCATTTTCCATGCGGTGAATCAGTACGCCTCGCATGTGAAGTTTGTAGATTCGCTAATGGTATTCTTTGCAGATTATGCCCAGTATGTACTTATTGTTTTACTCGTCTTGTTTTTACTTATTAATAAAAACGGCAGCCGTGTTGTAGCATTTCAAGCTTTATGTGCTTGTGCCACAGGAGTCATTATCAATAAAGTGATTAGTTTATTTGCTTATCGAGATCGTCCGTTTATCTCTCACCACGTGAATCAGCTTATTGATCACGCCGCGAATTCTTCATTTCCAAGCGATCATGCTACATCTGCATTAGTTATCACTTTTACCATCTGGCTGCATTTCAAACGTTCAGGGCGCATGTGGGTTGTCATGGGTGCACTCATTGCATTTTCACGCGTATGGGTTGGCGTTCACTATCCATTCGATGTGTTAACAGGAGCCGCTTTAGGCTGCGTGCTGGCGCTGTTTATTCATTATGTTATTTTTAATACGAAACTGATGAGGGCTATTACCAACTTGTCTATTTTTCGAAAATCACCTTATGACGAACAGTCTCAATATTATTAAGAAAAAGTCGCATATACGCGGCTTTTTTTATTGGAAAATTTTTAATGTATTTAACACTTGTTTTTTAAAATTGAATTGTGTACAATTAAATTACAGAAACGATAAATAAAAAATTTTAATAAAATTACTAAAAAAGAGGAGAGATTTATACATGAAAGCTTTATATGAAACGACAGTCGTTAACACAGGTGGAAGAACAGGAGAAGTTCATTCTTTAGATAATATCTTTAATTTAGACGTTGCAACACCTCCAGCGCTTGGTGGAGAAGCAACAACAGCAACAAACCCAGAGCAGCTATTTGCAGCTGGATACAGTGCTTGTTTCAACAGCGCGTTAGAATTTATGTTGAAAAAACATAACGTAGAAATTAAAAGCAGTGAAGTAAAAGCTACGGTTCAGCTGCTTCCAGATAAAGCTGATCAAGGAGTGAAAATTGCTGTAGCGCTTGAAGCTCATATCGAAGGTTTAGATTTAGAAACAGCTAAAAAATATGTAGACCTAGCCCACTCATACTGCCCGTATTCAAAAGCAATCAGCGGCAACGTAGACGTAACGGTAGAAGTAGTTTAATTGCTTTAAAAAGCCCTGCTAAGCATGTAAAGCTCAGCAGGGCTTTTTTATTTGAATTTTCTCTATTCATTTGTAAGGAGTACTAGTATAATGAGGAAGAAAATGAATCATTCGCACAGTTTAGGTGCTCTTACATAGCGTAAGAGGTAACAGGGAATCGAGTGCAAATCTCGAGCGGTCCAGCCACTGTAAGCAGGGAGTTTTCTATCTTATCGTCACTCAAAACGGGGAAGGCGGTAGAAAATGATGATCTCAAGCCAGGAGACCTACCTATTCTGTACACTTGACTCTTCTAGGAAAGAGGCGGTGTATCAAGGTACGCAGTGAGCAATTACTGTTTATTTTCATATGCCGACACATCCTCAATTTCTATAGAATTGAGGCTTTTTTACGTTTTATTTTAAAAAAAGGAGTGTAGGAAATGGAAGGTTTATCAGTTTTTTTACTTGTCTTTTTATTAGGAATCAGGCACGGATTAGATGCAGATCACTTAGCTTTTATTGATGGCCAGACCCGATATAATTGGCGAATGGGCAGCCGTTTTGCTCCGTGGGTCGGAACGCTGTTTTCACTAGGTCATGGAGGAATGGTGGCCGTCACGGCCGGGGTGCTGGGCGTAGTGATGAAGAATTTTACGTTTCCAGCATATTTCGATCATTTTGCATCTTGGGTATCTATCATCTCTCTCTTTCTGATTGGGACATTAAACACATATCATTTGCTTCGAACTAAAAACAAAGAAGAAGAGTTTCAGGTGAGCGGGTTAAAAGGGAAGTTTATTCCGAAAATCGCAAAAGGAACAACGAATCCTTTTTTAATTATTCTTGTAGGAGCGCTGTTTGCCCTAGCGGCTGAAACGGTCAGTCAAACGGCCGTGTGGTCTCTAGCTGTAGGGAACGCAGGCAAATATACGCCGCTTTTATTAGGACTAGTATTTATGTTTGGTATGATGCTGACAGATACAATCGATTCACTGATTGTACATAAAATGGTGAATGAATCGAGTAAGTTTGGGCAATCTGCTTCCCGCTTGATGGGCTGGGTTATTGTTATCCTCGCATACGGGGTGTCCTTCTACTTAGCATTCACTGTCTTTAATCCATGGGCCGAAGTAAACTTTGAAATGGTTGGCGTTATTTTGTTTGTTTTTTTAGTGTCTATGTTTGTTTTTGTAAGTGTGAAGTCAAAAGGGAAAAATATCAAAATAAATGTCAATTAATAAAATGAAAGCTTTAATCTGTTGAAGATTGAAGCTTTTTTGTATAAATTTGTTGAAGTTTATGGCTATTTTCGGTCGGTTATGAATAAGTTAAAGTATTATCTGTATTTTAAGGATGGAAAATTGTCTGAAAACCATTATAATTAAGGATAATTTAAGGTCGTTATGTGAAACGTAGAACATACTCATACGTACGATAAATAAAAGCAATGAATGCACAAGCAGCAGGGGTTGTTTGGAGGAGGAATTGATTTGAGTCAGGTAATGGTAGAACAAAGCGTATTTAGTTATTTAAAAGAACATGAACAAGAGATGCTCGAAGATTTAGTTGGATTTGTGAAAAAAGAATCACCGTCCTACAGTAAAGAGTTAGTGGATCAGTGTGGAATGTATTTAACGCAGCTGTTTCAGAAGCGTTTAGGCGTAGGGTATGAAATCATAGAAGAAAAAGAAGTAGGAAACCACTTGAAATTTACGATTGGAGAAGGAGAGAAGCAGCTTTTAATTATCGGTCACTTTGACACGGTATGGGAAAAGGGAAGGCTGAGTCTAAGAACAGAAGGAAACAAGCTTTATGGTCCGGGAATTTTAGATATGAAAGGCGGCATTGTGCAATCAATATGGGCAATTAAAGCGATTCAAGAGCTCGGCTTAGAAATGGATAAAAAAATTGTGTTTTTCTGCAATTCAGATGAAGAGATTGGATCAATTTCCTCTAAAAAATATATAGAAGAAGAAGCACAAAGAAGTGAAGCAGTGCTAGTAGCAGAACCTGCGGTGGCGGGTTCAGGTGCGTTAAAAACGTCGCGCAAAGGAGCGGGGATTTTCACCGTAAAGGTGTGGGGACGAGCAGCCCACGCTGGTAATCACCACAAAGAAGGAATCAATGCTATTGAAGAGCTAGCGCGCCAAGTGATTTTTCTGCAGAGCTTAACCGATTATGAAAAAGGTACAACGGTGAACGTTGGGACATTTACCGGAGGCAGCGGTACGAATGTAGTGCCGGAATATGCAGAAGCGCACGTGGATTTACGTGTTTCTACAGAAGAAGAAGCAAAACGTATGACGGATATTATTTTGAATTTAACGCCCATTTTAAAAGGGATTAAGATTGAAGTAACAGGAGGCATGAACCGTCCTCCAATGGTTAAGTCTAAACAAACGGAAGAGTTATTTGAATGCGCTCAGTTGATTGCGGCCAAACTGGGTATGAAATTAGAAGAAGCAGCTGTTGGAGGCGGAAGTGATGGCAATTTTACAGCGGCTATTGGCATTCCCACGTTGGATGGATTAGGAGCATGCGGAAAAGGAATACATGCAGAATATGAACATATTCAAATTGATACGTTGTCCGAGCGTTCTTCTTTATTTGCGAATTTGCTGCTTCAAATATAAAAAAAGCCCGCCTCAAACGGCGGGACTAACCTGAAAGCTTATATTGGGAGAGTATAAGCTTTCTTTTTTATTTACTGCTTTCTTCTTGAAGAGAAAAAGCAGTTTCTTTCTTTTTAAATACCACTTTATCAAGAGCAAGGAACTGGCTTCCTGCAACAAATAAGTGAGCAGACATGGCAATTAAGGCAATATCAAACTCAAACCCGCCAACGAATCCGCTTTTAAGCTTGGCTGTAAAAATAGCGCCAAGCATAACTGCCACAAATAAAGCAGCTACGACTCTTGTTGCTAGACCAAGAATAATCAGAACCCCACCTACAAGTTCAATTGTTGCCACAATATATGCCATGAAACCAGGGATTCCTAAGCTATCGAAGAAGCCTACTGTATTTTCAATTCCCCCTTGCCATTTTTGAAAGCCGTGTACTAAAAATGTAAAACCTAATACTAAACGAATAATAAGCGACCCAATTTCGACGTTTTTATTCACTTTACTTCCTCCTTTAAGTGTATTTGAAAAACACTACATTATGTAGTGTAAAAGCCCGTAAAAAGAAATGTAGCAATTAAATAAAGTCTTTCTTATTTGGATAATTTTACAACATTATGAACATCACACTACACATTGTAGTGTGATGTTTGTCCCCAGTCAAGTAAAAATATAAAATTAGATCATTTGGCATACAAAAAATTTCTGAAGGGCACTTGAAAAATCCTTTAATTATGTACAATTTAGTTCCTTATTTTCAATCTTATTCTCCAACATGCTATACTGATGGCGGAGGTGTTACGATGCGCTTAGAAAATAAAAGAGTTATTGCGCTTGTTAGTGCAGACTTTGAAGATCTAGAACTATGGTATCCAGTGATGCGTCTTCGCGAAGAAGGAGCAGAAGTACATTTAGTTGGAGAAAAAGCAAACGAAACGTACATGGGGAAATACGGTGTTCCAGCCGTATCGGACTATGCATTTAAAGATGTTGATCCAGCTGAATATGACGCTATTTTAGTACCTGGAGGCTGGGCGCCGGATAAACTGCGCCGCTACCCTGAAGTAATTGAAATGGTTCGTCATATGGATGAACAGCAAAAGCCAATCGGCCAAATCTGCCATGCAGGATGGGTATTAATCTCTGCAAAAATCTTAGATGGCCGAAACGTAACAAGTACGCCAGGAATCAAAGATGATATGGAAAATGCGGGAGCTATTTGGCATGATGAAGCAGTCGTAATCGACGGCCACATCATTTCAAGCCGCCGTCCGCCAGACCTTCCTCCTTATGCAAAAGCATTTGCTGATGTACTAGCAGAGCAATAAGAAAAAAGCCGAAACCATATTGGTTTTGGCTTTTTTATAAGATTCCCTAAAAAAAGAAATGATAAAGTAAATAAAAAATCATCATTAAAAAAGCGAGCAGATGCATCTGCTCGCTTTTGTTCGTGTTTCTTATCAGTAACTTGCTTTTTGCAAGTGTAAAAACAAAATGATTACTTTCTTTATAAAATCCATGATTACGGTTTTTGTATGTTTCGTTGTTGTTAGGGCACAATTAGCATTGATTGTGCTTGCATGGATTTCATCCATTGCCGCGGTTTGTTTTTCCACATGATCGATTAACCTAAACGACGCAAGCCCTACCTCTCTTGCATCCTTACGGCTCCGAAGCCGATCCAGTGTGAATAAGTTTTGTTCAAAGACATGTGTCGAATGCCAGTATTTTTACCTTGCATTGTACGATACATCCTTTCAAGTTACTTTCACTATGTCTAGCTCTTAAAGAAAAGCCAGAAGTCTAAATATAACACTTCAGTTGATCTATGTCAAATAGAAAAAATATTTTTTTCACGTGAAACAATTGCAGCTAAAACATGGTTAAGTAAAGGGATATCCTTTTTATATAGAAGAGTTTTTTGATACGATAAGCTAGAGGAATCCTAGAGGAGGATGAACAATGAACAAAAATGAACAGTTTCGAAATGATGTATTGAACAGTGTAGAATCATTAACATATGAACAATTAAATCAGCAGCCAGCATCTAATACATGGAGCGTTATGCAAGTATTAGAACATTTATATTTGATGGAGCGCATGATTGTTTCACGTGTAAAGGATCAGTTAGAAAACGGTGTAGATCAGCCAACCGAAGATAAGCCGTTTCATTTAGCGGTAGACCGTTCTCGAAAAGTAGATGCACCGGCTCAAGTTACGCCTTCTAATGAAAATCAGACATTAGAAGAAATGAAGAGTAAGCTGGCGGAATCAAGAGCGGCTTTAGTAGAGTTAGAAGAAACAGCCAGTGAAGAAAACCTAAAGCAAAAATCGTTTCCACATCCTGTGTTTGGGTTAATGGATTTAAAGCAATGGATTGATTTTATTGGCTATCATGAAAAGCGTCACCAAGAACAAATAGAAGAAATCAAAACAGCAATTGGCGCATAAAAAAACAGGCATTCCGCCTGTTTTTTTATTTTTGGACCAAAATAGGGTAATCCGACATCATCCATATCCCAACACTGTATGTTTGGGGATTATGGTTCCCTACGGTAGAGCCTGTTTGGATGGTAAATGAGAGTTGCAGAGGGTCTTGATCGTAATAAATTGTTTGCTTGGTGGAAGGGGAATAGAGTCGCTTCGGAGGGATTTTAGGAACCGTATCCGTCGTGTTAACAAAACAGCGGCTATTTGAAACAAGATTTGTGTATGTTTGAACGAATTGAGGATCCCCTACTCGAGGAGCTCCGTAGTTGTACATTGTAATTTCCGGAAAAGATGCGTTTGTGGCGACATCTAAGGCATGAAGAGCAGCGAGTGCGCCACCTAGGCTATGCCCCGTTATATAAATGGGCTTGGTGGGAAGCGATTTATATGTTTCAAAAATTTCATCACGGCATGATTCGTAAACAGCTAAAAAACCTTCGTGGACGAGACCCGCTTGTTGATTGTATGGATAAGGGCGCTGCCGAATGCGAGCATCAGCAATCCAATCTGCCTCAGATTGAGTTCCTCGAAAGGCAATTACGATAGAGTCATCAGATTCTAAAATAAAACCAAACCATTCTTGCACCCCTACGGCAGAAGCTTTAAACGATTTAATAAGCCGGTAGCCTTCAGGTACATCAAATGTGCCTCCCTGTGCGTATTGCTTATAAGCTAAGACGCACGCATAAAGAAGGTCTAGAGCTAAAGAACGATAAAATAAAGGCTCGATTCTCATCATTGTTTTTCACACCTTCTAATAGAAAATAACTCCTATAGCCTATGTGTTCTTGAGAAGAAAGGTGCAGATATCTCTTTTTTGAGAGCAATAATTATGGAGTGTAAACGATTTCTTATTGGATGTTTTTGAGGGGTTTATAACTTTTTTTGTGTATTTTAACTAAAAAAAAGTTTTAATTTAGAGTTTTATTGTTAAAACTTATAATTTAACTTATAATTTAAAATAGTCTGAATCAAAAAATAAGGGGGTTATCGTTTGGAGCAATTTGTAACGAGTTTGAATAATGTGCTATGGAGCACGCCTGTTATTTATGGGTGTCTTGCGATTGGCCTGTTTTTCTCGATTTTAACAAGGTTTTTACAGGTACGACACTTAAAAGACATGGTTATGCTGATGTTTCAGGGTAAAAGCTCAGAAGCAGGAGTTTCTTCCTTCCAAGCACTGTCTTTAGCGCTGTCGGGACGAGTTGGAACAGGAAATATTGCTGGAGTTGCGACAGCTATCGCTTTTGGAGGTCCAGGGGCTGTATTTTGGATGTGGGCAGTTGCTTTTATTGGTGCTTCTAGTGCATTCATCGAATCAACACTGGCTCAAATTTATAAAGTTAAGCAAGATGGCCAATATCGAGGTGGTCCAGCGTACTACATTGAAAAAGGAACAGGTATGAAATGGTATGGCATTTTATTTGCCATTGCAGCCCTTGTTGCGATGAGTATCTTAATGCCGGGCGTTCAGTCCAATTCCATCGCGCTTGGCATCGACAATGCATTTGGTGTTAGTCCAACGGTTACAGCAGTAGGATTAGTTATTATTCTTGCTTTTATTATTTTTGGAGGCGTTAAGCGTATTGCAGGGGTAGCCCAATTCGTTGTACCTTTTATGGCACTTGGGTATATTATTTTAGCTCTTATTATTATTGCCATGAACATTTCGGAGTTGCCGGGAGTTATCGCTCTTATTTTTAAAAGTGCTTTTGCATTAGATTCTGCTTTTGGAGGAATCGTTGGTTTAGCTGTTTCTTGGGGAGTGAAGCGCGGCATTTATTCAAACGAAGCAGGACAAGGAACGGGGCCGCACGCAGCAGCTGCAGCAGAAGTTTCACACCCGGCGAAACAAGGTCTTGTACAAGCTTTTTCGGTTTATATTGATACACTGTTCGTTTGTTCAGCAACAGCGTTTATGATTTTATTCACAGGCATGTACAACACGGAAGGACCGGGAGGTTCATTTATTATTTCAAATTTACCGGGTGTAGAAGCAGGACCTGGATTTACACAAGCTGCTATTGAAACAGTGTTGCCGGGGTTTGGAGCTGGCTTCGTGGCAGTTGCCCTATTCTTTTTCGCGTTTACAACGATCATGGCTTATTATTACATTGCTGAAACAAATATTGCTTATCTAACTCGCGGAAAGAACGGGAAGTGGGCTATGTTTGCATTAAAACTTGTCCTGCTGGGAGCTACGTTCTACGGGTCAGTGAAACAAGCCTCATTAGCTTGGGCGTTAGGTGATGCAGGACTTGGTATTATGGTATGGCTAAATTTAATTGCTATCTTAATTTTAGCTAAGCCTGCGTTAGTTGCATTAAAAGACTATGAAGCTCAGAAAAAACAAGGGGTAGACCCCGTATTTGATCCTGTTAAGCTAGGAATTAAAAATGCGGACTACTGGGAGAAAGAATATAAGAAAGATGAGTCACAAGTTTCGTAAACAAGAAAATCCTCACATTTGTGAGGATTTTTTTATGAAGAAAGTGAGACAGGCGAATTGTTTAAGTTATAGCGTTCCTTCAAACGATGAATACGGTGTAGTTCTTCAAGCAGGTGATGAATCGCAAGAAGTTCGTACAGCATGGTTGTTTCTGTTGAAAAAGGCTGATCCACTCTGTTTTCTTCCTGCTTATGTGCCCAAAACCTTTGTTTTAAAGTCAAAACAAGCGTTTGATGCTGCAAAGAGCTTTTATATTGTTCATTTTGTAAGACGTTATGAAAGGAAGTGAAAGTGTCCCAAATCACTTGATGTTTTGCACTTTGCAGCTGATGAGCGGGCAAATAAATTAAATTACCAATATGGTAGACAAGCTGCCTCATAAGAGAAAGTTTCTTATATTCATAGTGGAATTTTCTCATAGCTGTACGAGTGAAATGATGAAATTTCCATTCTTTTCGCTGATACTCACAAAGCGTCTCAATTTTTTCAATTTCAGCAGAAAGCTGCTGAAATTGAAGCTTTGTTTGTTTATGACAAGCGTGTACTTGAGAAAGTTCGCTTCCTCTTTGCTGTAAGACGCTACTCATTTGTTTTGAGAGATTTTGAATTTTCCTCGTAATAATCGGTGTATAATTAGGAGGAAGAACAATGATATTTACAAGTGAAGAAGTAAGCAGCCCAATACTAGTGGTCGCTAGGCGAATTAAAAATGATATGAAATAATGGTCGTGCACAATCGTCAGCATAGCCACTCCTGTTAGCGTTGCAACGAGTGTTCCGGCATGTAAACGCAATTTATAACAGGATATAATAGTAGAAACAGCAACAAGCATATAGGTAAGCGGCGTTACGCCTAAAAGAAATGTGTAAATCATGGCAAAAGCAGCTCCAATTGCTGAAGCAGGAAAGCGAATGAACGCTTTTTTGATAGAATCCGCAGCGGTTGGTTCAATCGTAACAATGGCTGTAATAACAGCGAGCATATACGGCCAGCCAACGGACTGACAAATGAGTGCAGTCAAAAAAACGGCAATGCCTGTTTTAATAATACGACCGCCTAAAAAATTAAATTTTTTTACGTTAATCATTATGCATACCTTCTTTAAAACAGTTAGTAGTTTAATTATAAGGCATATTAAGGTGATAGGAAAACACGTCTTAAAAACTAGCTTTCAAAAAACGAATAAATATACTATAATTTGTTTAAATATTTAAAAGAGGAGTACAACTAATGAAACAATTAATAAATGAAACAATTAATAAATTACAGGATACATTTTATGATGTAAGCAAATATATTGGACAAAATCCTGAGCTTGGCCATGAAGAATTTAAGGCTTGCAAAGCATTAACAGATGTTTTAAAAGAACAAGGGTTCACAGTTGAAATTGGTACATGTGACTTGCCAACGGCTTTTACCGCTGTTTATGACAGTCAAAAGCCAGGTCCATCGATTGGGTTTATGGCAGAGTACGATGCTTTGCCGGATCTCGGACACGCATGCGGACATAACTTAATTGGAACCATGTCAATTGCCGCTGGTATTGGTCTGAGTAAAGCAGTCGCAAAAACGGGCGGTAAAATATACGTATACGGAACGCCTGCAGAGGAAACACGAGGCGGCAAAGTAACGATGGCTGAACAAGGTATTTTTAATCATTTAGACGTAGCTATGATGGTGCACCCTTATTACTGTCATCAAAAAAGCGGGCGTTCTCTTGCGATGGATGCGATTCAATTTGAGTTCTTCGGAAAATCTGCACATGCAGCCGCTGCCCCTCATGAAGGAATCAATGCACTAGACGGTGTATTACAAACGTTCAATAGCATTAATGCGCTTCGCCAGCATGTGAAGCCGGATGTACGTATTCATGGAGTGATTACAGAGGGTGGCAAGGCGGCCAACGTTGTACCGGATTATGCAGTAGCACAATTTTATGTTCGCGCTTCAACTCGTGCATATGTAGATGAAGTAACAGATAAGGTGAAGGCATGTGCACATGGTGCTGCTTTAGCGACAGGAACAAAATTAAAAATCTCAAACTATGAGTTTTCTTATGATGATATGCAAACGAATCAAACATTATCCGACGTCTATACAAATAATCTCATCTCATTAGGTGTGAGCGAGCAAAGCATTACGGAAGACCAAGGCGATCATGGATCTTTAGATATGGGGAATGTGAGTCAGGTTGTTCCGGCTATTCATCCGTATATTCAAATTTGTGATGATTATTTTGTTTGTCATACGCACGAATTTAGAGAAGCAGCTTTAAGTGAGCAAGGAAGAGAAGCAATGATACTTGGTGCAAAAACAATGGCATTAACAGGGTATGACGTATTAACCAATCAAACGCTGCTCCAAAAAATTAAAGAAGAATTTAATGCTACAAAGTAAGAGATAATAATAAAACCATACTAAATAATACGCTTGCAGTGGCAAGCGTATTATTTAGTATGAGAAGTGGGACTGAATGGTTCGAAAAATTTGACCGTGGCGCTGTTCATCGCTCGCAGCTCGAACAATGCGGCTTTGAATTCGAGCATTTGTGATTCTTCTAGCGATTGATTGATAAAATGGAACGGTTTCTACTTCATCTTTAATGGATTCAGAGACCCCTTCTTGAAAAGTATTTGGCAGTTTTATGTTTAATGAAATCTGTGGGTAGCTGCCTGATAAATCATAATAGGCTTTAGAAAACCAGTCAAAGTGTTTAATTTCATCCTGCCGAATACCTAATATAGCTTGTTGAAACTGATCATTAGGAGCCAGCTCTGCTAGGCGTGTATAGTAGTGAATAGCGGAAAACTCATCGTTTACAGCTTTGTTTATATCTCTTAAAAGCTGTTCGTCTAGTCTTGTATCATCTTCCCAATATTCTTCATGCCGGGAGTAAAATTCATACATATGGATATACCTCCTCACCGTTTTGTTCTCTTGTCGTCACCATCATCGTATGTATAGACAAGAAAAGGCGTACATTAAAAGAAAAAAGTTTAACAAAATGGTAAAAAGGGTATGTGCAGAGAATAGTATCAAAAAAGACAGAGGTTATCTTATGATTAAAATTGTAGCTAAAACCAAAGAAGGAGCTATTAAAGAGATAGAAATGAATGAGATTCGTTCAAGCCATGGCTTTCAATGGTATTGGGTTGATTTTTACAATCCCACCGAGGAAGAAAAAAAGCAGCTTGAACAATTTAACTTTCATCCTTTAGCAGTTGAGGACTGTTTGAATCAAGGTCAGCGGGCTAAATTTGAGTTGTATGATGAGCATTATTTTTTAGTGTATTATGCACTTCATAAAGAAGAGCTTGAGCACTTAGAAGTATCTGCATTTGTAGGAGATAACTTTTTAGTCACTTACCACTTGGACAAGCTAACGAGCGTGGCTAGAGTATGGGAGCTTATCAAAAAAGACCCTGAGGCTACCGAAGATGGAACATGGGATATCATGTATGAACTCTTAGATCATACCGTTGATGAATACTTCCCTGTGCTTTATAAATTTGAAGATCACATAGACGACATTGAAGACAATGCAAAAGATGAACCTATGGATGAACTAATGAGGCAGCTTTATGACATCCGAAGTGATTTGTCACGAATGCGCCGGATTTTGAACCCCATGAGAGATTTAATGTATCGTATTATGTCAACCAATGCGTTAAAAGCAAAAGAGCAGGTTCGCTATTTTAATGATATTTATGACCACCTATTAAATATGATTGAAATTATGCAAGCAAGCAGGGATTTGTCAAATGATATTCGAGAAAGCTTTATGTCCATTAACTCGGATCGTATGAATTCAATCATGTTTACGCTAACGCTGATGTCAGCTATTTTCTTACCGTTGACGTTTATTGCTGGCCTCTATGGCATGAACTTTTCATATATGCCGGAACTGACGGGAAAATATAATTATTTTATTGTACTGGGCATTATGATTGGGCTTGTAGGCGTAATGGTCTTTGCCTTTTATAAAATGGGATGGTTCAAATATCGAAAAGGACCTAAACTATAAAGTAGATTGTTAACCTTCCTGTATAAATGTTCATCAACTCAGTAAAAATGAAATTAAATAAGCGAAGATCTTATCTGCCTCTAGATAAGATCTTTTTCTTGTGCTATAAACAAGGAAAGCAGGGAAGCGAGGGAAGAATGTGAAACACGGAAGAATGGGGCTGCGAAGCATCACGGTGCTGCTTGTATGCATGGTGGTAATTCTATCGCTATTGTTAACGGATTTATTAGTTAGCAGTTCAATTGGAAAAAACATCCGAGATCAACAGGCTGAAAAAGCTCGGACTATTGCTACAATTATTTCAGAATCAACGAACGTGAAAAAAGGACTAGAGACAAAAACACCTCAGTCAATTCAGGAATTTACTGAACGAATTCGTAAAAAATCAAGCGTCTTGTTTATCGTTGTTATAGATATGAATGGAATTCGCCAATCTCACCCAGATCCTAAAAAGATAGGAAAGAGGTTTGCCGGAGGCGATGAGCAAAAATCATTGCACGGGAAATCTTATGTATCTGTATCAAAAGGAACGCTTGATAAATCTCTGCGCGCTTTTGCACCCATTTATAATGAAAAAAATCAACAAATTGGCGCAGTGGCTGTGGGGATTTCTTTGAATAATGTAAATGAAGCGATTAGAGATGGGCATCGTCGAATTGTTTTAGGTTCATTAATTGGCCTACTTGTAGGCGTTCTTGGTGCTATTTTATTAGCGAATTACATAAAGAAAATTTTATTTGGCTTGGAACCTTCTGAAATTGCTAAAATTCTAGAAGAGAGAAGCACCATGCTGCAGTCGGTTCGTGAAGGAGTGATAGCTGTTGATAAAGAAGGTAATATTACACTTGCTAATCGTTCTGCACGCCGTTTATTTGTTAAAGCAGGGTTAGCACCAGAGCCAATCGGTTTGTCTATTCGAGAATATATGCCCACCTCCAGATTGGACGACGTTTTGTCTACGGGGGAATCTCATTATGATGAAGAGCAAGTCATAAATGGAGTAGCCATTGTAGTTAATAGGGTTCCGCTAGTGGTAAACGAAGAGATTGTAGGAGCACTTTCTACGTTTCGGGATAAAACAGAAGTTAATATCTTAGCAGAACAGCTAACAGGTGTTAAAATGTATGTGGAAGCGCTTCGAGCACAATCGCATGAATTTATGAATAAACTTCATGTGATTTTAGGAATGGTGCAGATGAATTATTATGATGAGCTAAAAACGTATATTCATCAGCTTGTTAATCATCGTGTCGATGAATCTAGTTCAGTGACTAAATCTATTAAAGATCATGCGTTGGCAGGGTTTCTCATGGGCAAAATGAGTTATGCTAGAGAGGAAAGCGTAGAACTGACGTTTTCCGCTGATGAAGTTATTCCAGAACCTTCAGATCCACACGTTACTCATCATCTCATTACCATTATTGGAAATTTAATTGATAATGCAATTGATTCAGTTTGTCATCATGCCTCTAAAAAAGTGTCCGTTATGCTTGTGTATAAAAACAATAAGCTTACGATTCAAGTTACGGATACAGGCTGCGGCATTCCTTCCGATACAATGAATCAGATTTTCAAGAAAGGCTTTTCTACAAAAGGAACGAGCAGAGGGTTTGGGCTGCATTTAGTGAAGCAAACGATTGATGAACTAGGTGGCCAAATCGTTATTGACTCATTTATAAATAGCGGTACCACATTCTATATTGATATTCCGTACGAAACAAGGAGAGATCAAGTTGATTAAAGTATTAATTGTTGAAGATGACCCAATGGTTGCTCAGTTTAATCAAAAGTACATTGAAGAGATAGAGGGGTTTACAGTGGTCGCTGTTGCTCATTCGGGTCATGAAGCCTTAGTGAAGGTAAATGAATACCAAGTTGATTTAGTACTGCTTGATATCTTTATGCCTGGGCAAAATGGTTTGAGAGTTTTACAAGAGATTCGAACAAAGCAAGAGGAAATAGACGTCATTTTTATCACCGCTGCTTCGGATGCCCAAACGATTCAGCAAGCTTTACGCTATGGAGCGATTGATTATTTGATTAAGCCTTTTACATTTGAACGCTTTTATCAAGCACTTTCGGCTTATAAACAAACATTTCGTACGTTAAAACAGCAACCTCAGCTTAATCAACAGGAATTAGACGGGCTGCTGTCTAATAAAAAAATAAAAGAAGCTCCGGTAGAGCCGTTGCCTAAGGGTCTAACGACAGGAACATTAGAAGTCATCGTAGAAGCCATTGTGCATCTTAAAGATCACCCTTTTTCGACCGATGATGTGGCTGAAAAAACGGGAATTTCAAGAGTGTCTATTCGAAAATATTTAAAATTTCTAACAGATATAGGTCTTCTTGGAGAAAGAATGACTTACGGCACAATAGGACGTCCTGTGTATGCGTACTTATACAATGAACAAAACCGTCACTTGCTGCATCACTATCTCGTTGACTTTGAAAAATAAAAAGATTTACCTGTCAGAGACGTCCGGTGCTATTTTGTCGGTGTGAGAATATTTTACTGTAGAGTGCCGGTGAGTTAAGTGGTATGGTTGATAATAACAAAGGAAAAAAACAAGTCGTTTGACTGAAAAAGAGGTGGTTTCTTGATTGAAAGCATAGAACGCTTGACTGAATTACTGTTATCAGGGAATCAAGATGAAGCTTGGAATATTGTGTGGAAAAAAAGACAGCAGGGTTTCGATACATTTTATATTTTTCAGCAATTCATTTCAGTGTCAATGGCTCAAATCGGTATGATGTGGGAAGAAGATGAAATTTCAGTGGCTGATGAACATTTAGCTACTACTACCTGTGACTATGTTTTGTCACGTTATCAATTGTGTATAAGACAAGAAGTTATTAAAAGTGAAAAAAAAGGTCTGTTTTTGTGTATAGAAAATGAACAGCATTTTTTAGGTTTAAAAATGATTTCCATTCTCTTTGAAGAGCACGGATGGCAGACGAAACTTTTAGGAGCAGATTCTCCGCTTTTACATGCAACGCACGCTGTTGAACAATGGAAACCTGATTTAGTAGGAATCTCGTTCAGTTTAACTCATCATATAGAAAAAGCAAACGAATATATAGAAGGATTAAAAAAGACAAAACATCAGCCGCTTATTTTAGTTGGAGGCCGAGTAGTTTCAAACTATAAGTTTCCTCTTGTTCAAACAAATCAAGTTCGATTTATTGCACAGCTAGAGGAGTTGAAAGAGCTTTTTCATTATCAATCAATTAGGGGGATTAAGGTTGTCGACTATTAAATATGCTCCGCTTCCTGCTTTTATTATGGATGAGGAAATGAATATTCTAGCGCAATCTGATGAAGCAGCCGCTTTATTCGGAGAGGTTCAACATTTTTTAGAAATTGTTGATGAAGATAGTCAGAACAAAGCTAGAAAACGATTAGGAAAGAAGGAAAAAATAAAAACAGAATTAGTCATGCATTCGCGTAAATCTAAGATGTCTCTTTATACCGTGAATTGCAAATGGGAGCAAGATAAGGCGCATGTAATATGTGTAGAGGAAGATTCTCAAATTAGAATTCTCTCAGAAAAAATCGAACAGCATACAGCGCGTTTATCTGAAACAGACTTAGAACTGCTGCTGCAAAAAGAACGATTAGAAAAGGCCATGAACCGAGTTATAGAGCTGTCGGGACCGTTTATTCATTTATCGAACAACATGGTGCTTATACCTCTGTTTGGCGATTTATTTGAGGAAGTCATCATGAAAAATGAACATCGGCTGCTCAGACAAATAGATGAGGAAACGGTTGATCGAGTTATCATTGATTTTAATGGAATCGGTCAAATTGATGAACGAGGTGTTGCAGCCCTAGAACATTTAATATGGGAATTTCAGCTAATGGGCGTACAGATTTATTTAACAGGTGTGACACCCGATCACAGTCAATGGCTTCACCAGTATCATTTTCAAGCAAATGTAAAATCTATTAGTAACCTAGGTCAGGCCATTCATCAATTTTTTACAACGGCATGAAATGGCTACAAAAAGTGAACACTTCATATAAAGGCAATAAGACAGGGGATCAATACGGATAAACAGGTGATTAAAATTTGGTGAAACACGCGCGTAAAGTAGCTTTAAGAATTTCAATTATATATATCATTATTGGCGCTGTATGGATCTTGATATCTGATAATATATCTAGAACATTAGCGCAAGGTCGTTTTGAAGTATATATTTTTTTTCAACAATACAAAGGTTGGTTTTTTATTTTAGCTACGGGTATTATTTTGTATGGGTTGGTATATAGGAGAGCTTATAAACTAGTGGAGTCCCAGCAAGAGCTCGTAGTGAAAGAACACGAACTTCAAACGAGCAATCAGCACTATCAATCTTTGTTCAAACATAACCCTGATGGTGTTTTTGAAATAAGTAAAACGGGTGAAGTACTTCTTGCTAACCCGGAAGGTGAAGCAATCGTTGGATACTCCAGTGAAGAACTGCAAAAGATGAAACCTTCAGCTCTTATCGCAGCTGAAGAGTTTGATATGTGTAAAGAGTATTTTAAAGAAGTGCTGAATGGAAAAGGTGCTAAGTTCGAAATGAATGTGATCAATAGAAAGCGAGAAAGACGGTTGCTTAGGTGTTCTTTGCTTCCCATTATTGTTCATAAGCAGGTAGTAGGTGTATTTATGATTGCACGCGATATTACTACATACCGCCAAGATGAAGAGCTTATGATAACCTCGGAAAAAATGTCGGTTATTGGACAAATGGCAGGTGCCGTAGCACATGAAATTAGAAACCCCCTTACTTCTTTAAAAGGTTTTGTACAGGTTATGCAAGCCTCTAAGGAAACAAATGACACATATTTAGATATCATGATGTCTGAAATCGACCGCATCAACTTAATCTCCAGTGAAATGCTCATTCTTGGAAAAAAGCAGCATGTATCTTTTGAAAAGACCAATTTATGCGAGATTTTAAAACAAGTTATTACGCTAATGGAAGCGCAGGCCAATTTAAATAATGTTTCTATTTTATTGAAAGAAACAGCAAAAAGGCCTATTAATGTTTCGGCTGATGCAAATCAGTTGAAACAAGTGTTCATCAATGTGATCAAAAACGGTGTAGAAGCTATTATTGAGAAAGGCCATATTACAATAACAGTTGAAGAAAAAGATACACGAGCATTGATTCACTTCGAAGACAATGGAATCGGAATGAGTCAAGAGAGGATTGAACAAGTAGGGACGCCGTTTTATTCTACAAAAGAAGCTGGAACGGGCTTAGGGCTGGCCGTGTGTTACAAAATCATGGAGCGTCATCAAGGTACCATGCATTTTAAAAGCGGTAAAGGAAAAGGGACAACGGTTACTATTGATATGCCAATTACAGAACGAAACAGCCGCCTTTCGTAGTTCAGAGAGGCGGTTGTTTTCTTGAAAAAGAGGAAGTAAGCAGCTGAGCCCTTTGCGTCCGGATCCATATAGGACATAAAACCTCCTTCTTATACAAGTTTTCGTCCATAATAAAGAGGATCATATTGTTTTCTATAGAAGCAATAGTGTATCATAGTTGAAGCTATGTATATCGATGTAGAAAAGTTAAGGCAACAATCGACTTTTCTACTGACGGATTGACAGGGTCCCTTGGGATAAGGAAGGTTTATTTATAAATAGAAATTAAGGTCAGTATTAACGCACATGGCCACTGATACATTCGTTTAATTGAAATAAAAAAATCGTTTATAATATCGAGAAAAGCATGGAAAAGGAGATAGATATGAGTCAGTTTATAGAGACTTTACAGCCTTTTTTACAAGAGGCGTGGAAAAAAGCAGGGTTCAATGAGCCTACTGCCATTCAAACGAAAGCTATTTCAGAGATTTTAGCTAATAAAGATGTAATAGGAGAATCCCCAACGGGAACAGGAAAGACACTGGCATATTTGTTGCCTGTCTTACATCGCATTCAGCCGGGACCATCTCATGTTCAAGCGGTTATTTTAGCATCTTCCCATGAATTAGTTATGCAAATTCATGGTGAAATTCAAACTTGGTCGCAGGGAAGCGGTATTTCAAGCGCTGCGTTTATTGGCGGAGCAAATATGAAACGGCAATTAGAAAAACTCAAAAAGCGCCCTAATATCATTGTTGGTACCCCAGGACGTTTGAACGAATTAATTAAAATGAAGAAATTAAAAATGCACGAAGTCAAAACAATTGTGATTGATGAAGCGGATCAATTGTTTGTACCTGAGCATGTTCAAACGGTTCAACAGATTGTAAAAATGGCGTTAAGTGATCGTCAAATCCTAATCTTCTCAGCTACTGTATCAGAACGTACCAAATCGCTAGCGAAAGACATGATGAACCAGCCTCTTGAAATAGAGGTAGGAAGAGATGAACTCCCAGCTTCGAAGGTAGAGCATGTATACATCAAAAGTGAAGCTAGAGATAAAGTGGACGTGCTTAGAAAACTAGTTCGTCAAGAACAAATGAAAGCTTTAGCCTTTTTTAAAGGGATTGATACTCTGATCGAGTTTGAAGAAAAATTAACATTTAAGCGTGTAGAAGCAGGCTCTTTACACAGTGAAACGAAAAAAGAAGATCGTGCTACGACGATTAAAGGTTTTCGAAAAGGAGATTTCCCTGTCTTATTAGCAACGGATGTCGCAGCTAGAGGATTAGACATTAAGGGATTGACGCATGTAATTCATATCGATGTTCCTCAAGATGCAGATCAATACGTACATCGCTCAGGTAGAACAGGCAGATCGGGAGCAGAAGGTACAGTCATTTCTCTTGTCACTGAACGAGAAGAGCGAAATTTAAAACAAATCGCACGTGAACTTCAACTTTCATTAGCGAAAAAAGAGCTTTATATGGGCGAAATCGTCGATGAAGGTACAAAAGAGCAGTCCCGTACAGCTAAAAAACCTTCAAAAAAGCCATTTAACAAGAAAAAGAAACAAAAAGGTCGGATGTAAACTAGGTATTCTTCCTTTTTATAACAGCAGTGTCACAACCTAAAAAGCAACGTCTACTGCTTTATTACAGCAGCCTGGCGTTGTTTATTTTCTCTATTTCCCCTGTATAAATAAGTAAAAAAAGAGAAATGTAGATATTTTTTCCTAGGTATGAAAATAGTTTGAATGATGGATTTTGTTTTTTGTAACCTTATTTTAACATTACTTTAAGAGACTTCTAATAAAAGAGGAAGAAGGACGTGGGGACATTTTATGGATGCAATTGATGATCTCTTTGACGACATAGAGCGAAGAAGAAAAAGCAAAGAATATAGTCGAGATGCAGATCAATTAGAATCATATTTACATGAAGTTCAACGTATCATGGAATTTCTTGAAGAAGGTATCTATCTGTTTCAAAATTCGCACCAACAATATGCGTCAGATTGGTCAGGGCGTTCTAAGAGCTCATATGAGGATATTTATAATGATATTACGCAATCCACTTTTCATCTGTACGACGTAAGGGATGAATTGTTTCAAACTTTACGCTTAGAAATTTCACGATTAAGAGAGCTAGCATCGGCGTAATAAATAACATTATCGACTCACTCTTTTAGAAAGTGAGTCTTTCCGTATAGGCTTAAAAAATGTTTGGATGATGACTGAAGGCTTACAAGAGATAGGGGGACGGACATACATGGAGATAAAAGTAAATCCAGAGGTGCTGCAGACATTTGCAGAGCGAATTCAACAGTCTCATTCACAGACGGCTGATGCACTTCAAAAACTAAGCTGGGAAGCTACAAATCTACATTTCTTGTCTGTTGCAGATATTGATAAAGTGCTGGACTTGCAGGAAGAGTTACAGCATATGATTCGCAAACTTGATTCGCTAACGGAAAATGCACATTTATTAGTAAAAGACACTGCGGAGCAAATGAGAAAAGCAGATGGAGAGCTAGAAGGCTCTTCAGGCTGGACGGAGTTTTGGTCGAGCGTATGGAGCGATGGGAGCGCCCATTCGCAAGATACGTGGAATGACATAAAGAACTTAAAAGAATGGAACACGTATGACAATATGCATAGAACGATTGAAAAACCTCTAGGTACTCTTAATGTTATGTGGAATTCGCTTTCTATGTCTTGGGAAGAAAAAGTAGTGAATGGTTCTACATGCAGTCGAACGGAATTTTTCACTTATGGGGTTATTCAAATGGGATTGGGCATTTTAAGTCAGGAGATGAATCCTTCAAACATTATGTTTAGTGACAGCACAGAGGAAGTGAAGAGAGAATGAATGAAGTATATGATGGCGCTGGAAGTGAAATGGTACAGTTCCTTACAGGGTTGTCTCAGCAATGAAGTATACATTTAATTTATTAGAAAAATCGTTAATTGAAGCAATGAAAGATAATAAAAAAATTGCTCAATTTTATAAAACTTTAATGAATAGCAATTTATGGCTAGTTGTTAGCTCAGAACATGTAGCATCAGATATATTAATTGCAGAGCACTACGTTCAGACGATGAAAAGTGCAGCGTATCGATATTTACCTGTTTTTTCGTCAAAATATCCGATTGAACAGATGCTAAAAGATGAAAAGACCGTATGTGTATCATTTAAGGATATGCTGCCTGTATTAAATGAAGAAATAGCCATATTACTTAATCCTGACACGCCTCTCTCAAAATTATTCATCCCGGAAGAAATAAGAATGTTAAAAGAAGATAAAAATTATTTTAAGCAGTAGCCAAGGCGATAACAAGCACATGTCCTTTTTTCAAGCATGTCTGAATCTTAAATAAATAGGATATATATAGGCAGGGCCTTAAACAGGCTGCTGCTTTTTTATTACTAGTAAATAGTTCTATAGATAATAAATAGAAATGTAATTTAATAGTCTTATAGTTTTTATTTTCCTTTAAATAGGTACCTATAGATTAGATGGAAAAGGTTTAAATGAGAACAAAATCTTGGTTTTTTAGGTTTTATTTGCATTTTTTAGGGGTATTTGTAGATACATATTCTCATTTTTGGAGGCTTTTGCAAGTAACCTTTGACCTTATCACTAGAGTTTCTTACAATAATAGTAAATATATAAACCGAAGGAGAGATATGTATGTCAGGAATTATTCGCGTAACACCAGCAGAGCTTCGCGACATGTCAGGTCGCTATACTAACGAAAGCGGTCAAGTTCAAGAACTAGTAAGCCGTCTTGATACAATGAAAAATCAACTTCAAGATATGTGGGAAGGTGCTTCAAGCGAAGCGTTTGCTGCTCAATACGAAGAATTAAAACCTTCTTTCGTTGAAATGTCTAACCTACTTACAAAAATTGCTAAGCAATTAGACGACTCTGCAAATGTTCTTGAAGATACAGATAACCAAATCGCTAGCCAAATCCGCGGTTAACTTCATCTAATAATCTAAGTGAAGTAATAAAAGGAGCGCCCCATTCTCAAAAGATGAAGGCGCTTTTTCTATGTTTTGAGGTGATGAAACCCTATGTATATAGAAGTAACAGTAGACTTAAAGCACTATACAGGTGATCGGTTCGATTTGCGACTATCAAACTATCATTCAATCAAAAAAGTAGTCGAGATCGTTTGGCAAGCTAAAAAGATTACTCAATCACCAAAGGACGGTGCGTGGATACGTGTTTCAAATAAAAATCTTATTTTCTCGGGAAATGAGACGATGATTAACTGCGGAATTACCACAGGTGATTGTATCGAAATTCTCTAAAGGAGTCTATTAGAATGTCAGAGAAGAAACCGACTTACTTAGAAGAGCAGCTCGAAGCTGTAATGACACGTCATAATAATGAATATACATTTGTTTTTCAAAAAGAAAAAATTCGACTTGATCGTTCTGTTGAAATTGAAATGTTAAAGGATGTAAACACGGCTTTTCAAAAAGAAATCATGATGAGCGATGATGAACTTAAAATAACAATTAAGCCTACCTCTGAATTTCAACCTTTTACAGCATTAAGGGGAAAAGAAGAACAGCAAAAGTGGCTGTTTGCAGATCAGCTTATCAAAAAGGTAAAGCAGCATTCTTTTTCAAGGCTGCATTTGTTGATTTGTCCAGAAAATATCATTTTTGATAAAAGTTTAAGTCCTGCTTTTTTACATTATGGAGTGAAAGAAAGTTTACCTCCTTATGAGCCTAACGAGGAACAAAGCTTTCAGGAGTTAAAGGCTACGATAGCGGCGGCCGTTGACTCATCGCATACATTTGAACAGTATTTTAAGTTATACGAGACCTTGCAATTAAAAGAAGACGCTAAAAAAATAATGCATATCAGCAATGAGGAAGAGTTGAGTCAATTTGTTCAGCATAAGCTAACCCAAATTGAAAAACATCAAAAGACACTTGTTCAACTTCCTCAAAAACGCTGGACCATTTTTAAGTTTTCATCTGTCGGTATACTTGTCTTATTAATTCCAGCTCTTATTTATACTTTTTATTCTTATTTTTTTGCTCAGCCGAAACAAGAAGCATTTGTAGAAAGCAACGAATACTTTCTTGAAAAAAACTACAGCAAAGTAGTCGACACACTTGAAGATTACGATATTGAAAGTATGCCTAAAATTGTGCAATACGAAATAGCAACCTCCTATCTTGTTAATGAAAAGTTGGGAGAGGAGCAAAAGGCAAATGCTTTAAAGACTATTACGCTTCAGTCAGATCCTCAGTACTTTGCCTATTGGTTTTACATTGGCCGAGGAGACAACAAAAAAGCTTTAGAAGTGAGCAGGTTGTTAGAAGAACGTTCGTTAATTATCTATGCATTAATGAAATACGAAGGTCAGCTAAAGACAGACAACGATTTAGCGGCTGATAAAAAGCAAGAAGAGCTTGATAAAGTAGCGAATGAACTGGAAGAATTCAAGAAAGAAAATGATCAGCAAGAAGCGGAAGCAGCCAAGCAGCAAGAAGAGAAACAGGCTGAGGAAGCACAGGCGGCCAAGCAGCAGGAAGAAGAACAGAAAGCTGCAGAAGCCGAGAAAAAGAAACAAGAAGAGCAGAAAAAACAGCAGGAAGATCAATCGAAGTAGGGAGGTAGTTGTATGAATATGCTTTGGATAGTTAGTGGGCAAACGTATCAGCAGCTGCCTATAGATTTTAAAACCTTTCGCCAAGCAACGGTTGGAAACACTCAGCATCAAACGTTTACTTTTTCCTATCCGTTTGAGAAAGGTCAAATGACGCTGTCATCTGAAAAGAACGGCCGGCTCTTGGTTTCCTACGGAGAAGAAAGGATAGCAGAGCTATCTGTTTCTGAGTCGTTTGTATGGCGAGAACAAGGACAGGCTTTAACCTTTGCCCTTACAGAGACGGCTGTTAAAGAAGCTGTCTATTATATTGATTACGAATCAGAAGTCTCGTTTTCCACAAGTGATGAAGCAGCTGATGTGTATCAGCAGAAAGAAAAGTATGTAGTAGAGCCAAAAGAAGGATTTTACTTATCAAAGATAAACGGGAAGTGGAAGGTCTTTTATAACCAAGAACGGCTTTATCTTAATGGACACCGAATAGAAGAGAATAGGAACCTTCAGCCCGGAGATCTTATTTTATGGTCTTCTATGACGATTCAATTGATCGAAAAAGATTTGCTGAAGATTCAAAGCTACTATGATTATGCATCTAAGCTTCCGGCTACGGCGCAACCTATTTCTGAAATGAAAAAGAAGTACCCGGTTTATAGACGGACACCGCGCATGATATATGATTTGCCTAATGATAAGGTGAGCTTGTCCTTTCCGTCTCAAGACAATGATGAAAATAACCGAAGCTTATGGCTTACCATTTTACCCCCATTAGTCATGCTTTTAGTCATGGGTACGGTATCGATTATTCAGCCCAGGGGAATTTTTATTATTATATCTGTCATGATGTTTACGACCACGCTGATTGTATCTACCGTTCAATATTTCAAAGATAAAAAACAGCGCAAGAAGCGCCAAGAGCGTCGTCGTCGAATTTATACAAAGTACTTAGAGAACAAGCGCGAGGAATTACAAGAACTAGCATCAGTTCAACGAGATGTATTATCTTATCATTTTCCAACGTTTGAACGAATGAAATATTTAACAGAACAGATTTCCGATCGAATTTGGGAACGAACTGTGGAAAGCAGTGATTTCTTACAGGTGCGTCTTGGAAAAGGAACAGTTCCTGGAAGCTACCAAATTTCTTTAAATAGCGGAGATATGGCTAATCGAGAAATTGATGATTTGCTTGAGCAGTCTCAGCACATGGAAAAAGTCTATCGAGAAGTCAAAAATGCACCTGTTACCGCTCACTTAGGTTTAGGCTCTATCGGTCTGGTAGGAAAGATGAAGACGGTGAAGAATGAACTGCATCAGCTTGTAGGACAGCTGGCATTCTCCCACAGTTATCATGATGTGAGATTCGTATTCATTTTTGATGAAGAAGAATATAAAGAGTGGGAATGGATGAAATGGCTCCCTCATTTTCAGCTGCCTCATTCTTTTGCGAAAGGCTTCATTTATAATGAACAAACGAGAGATCAGCTTTTATCTTCTATTTACGAAATGCTGAGAGAACGCGACTTAGATGAAGCAAAAGGAGAAGGGGTTTTTTTGCCTCACTTTGTTTTTATTATTACGAATCAGCAGCTAATTGCAGATCACGTTATCTTAGAGTATTTAGAAGGGTATCACCCTCATCTTGGGTTCTCTACGATATTTGCGGCAGAGACGAAAGAAAGCTTAACGGAGCATGTTCACACACTCGTTCGTTATATTAACGAATCCGAGGGGGATATATTAATTCAAAAGCAAAAAGCTGTGAATATTCCATTTCAGCTTGATAAACACACGCTTGATTATAATGAAAGATTTGCAAGGATGCTGCGGACATTGGATCACCAAGTTGGCATGACCAACTCAATTCCAAATAGCGTTTCATTCTTAGAATTATTTAAAGCAAGAGAAATTGGTGAGCTGGATATCGTGCAAAGGTGGCACACCAATGAATCAGCTAAGTCGCTAGCGGTTCCAATTGGTTTAAAAGGAAAAGAAGATATTGTTGAACTAAATCTTCACGAAAAAGCTCACGGCCCTCATGGATTACTTGCAGGTACGACGGGGTCAGGGAAAAGTGAATTTTTACAAACGTACATTCTTTCTCTAGCGGTGAATTTCCACCCCCATGAAGTCGCATTTTTATTGATTGACTATAAGGGCGGAGGAATGGCTCAGCCGTTTAAAAACATGCCTCACCTGCTTGGAACCATTACAAATATTGAAGGAAGTAAGAATTTTAGTACAAGAGCCTTAGCTTCTATTAAAAGTGAATTAAAGCGACGCCAACGCTTGTTTGATAGATATGAAGTCAATCATATTAATGATTATACAGATTTATATAAGCAAGGTATGGCAGAAGAACCTCTGCCTCACTTATTCTTAATCTCGGATGAATTTGCTGAGTTAAAAAGTGAAGAACCAGAGTTCATTCGCGAATTAGTCAGCGCGGCGCGAATTGGACGTAGTCTAGGCGTTCATTTAATTTTAGCAACACAAAAGCCAGGCGGTGTTATTGACGATCAAATTTGGAGTAATGCGCGCTTTAAAGTAGCGTTAAAAGTCCAAGATGCCGCTGATAGTAAAGAAATCTTAAAAAATGCAGACGCTGCTTCTATTACGGTGACGGGTCGAGGCTATCTGCAGGTTGGAAATAATGAAGTGTATGAACTGTTTCAGTCAGCTTGGAGCGGCGCGCCGTACATGGAAGATACGTATGGGGCTGAAGATGAAGTAGCCATTGTCACAGATCTCGGGTTGATTCCTTTATCTGATGTATCTACTCAGCAGACGTCATCCAAACAAGCGGAAGCAGAAATTGATGTTGTGGTGCAAAAAATCGAACAAACGCAGCAGGAATTAGGTATCAAAAAATTAAATAGTCCATGGCTGCCGCCTCTTAAAGAGAGATTGCTTCGCAGTGAGTACAAAGAGAAGCGAGACAGCGTATTCCCAATTGGCTTAATTGATGAACCTGAAAAGCAAAGTCAAACGGTATATAACTATCAGCTGATGGACGATGGAAACATTGGTATATTTGGTTCGTCAGGATACGGTAAATCGTTTACAGTCATGATGTTGCTTCTTAGTCTAGCTGAAAGACAGAGCCCAGAGCAGCTTCATTATTACATTTTTGACTTTGGGAACGGTACGCTGCTGCCGCTTCGTCAGCTGCCTCATACGGCGGATTATTTCTTAATGGATCGAATGCGTAAAATTGAAAAATTCATGACGATTATCAAACAAGAAATCGCAAGGCGAAAGCAGTTATTTCAACAGCAGGAAGTTAGCAATATCAAAATGTATAATGCTCTAAGTTCAGAAGAGCTTCCTCTAATTTTTATCACGATTGATAATTTTGATCTTGTTAAAGAAGAAATGCAAGATCTAGAAATGCAGTTCACACAGCTTGTGCGTGACGGCCAGTCTTTAGGAATTTATATGATCTTTACCGCAACGCGCGTGAATTCTATTCGTCAGTCACTTATGAATAACTTGAAAACGAAGGTGGTTCATTACTTAATGGATCATTCAGAAGCGTATTCTATTTTAGGACGTACGCCGTATGCGCTGGAGTCTATTCCAGGTCGGGCTATTATCAAAACGGATCAACCTTATTTTGCACAGCTGTTTTTACCTGCGGAAGGAAAAGATGATTTTGAAATTTTTGATGCAGTTAAGCTGCACATTCAACGATTAAAGAATCAATATGCTGATGCTATTCTTCCGGAGCCGGTGCCAATGCTGTCATCGAAACTTGTACTTGCCGAATTTATGACGGACAGAAGAGTTATTCGCGAAAAAGGAGTTATTCCTCTTGGGTTAGATGAAGAGTTTGTTCGACCGGTGCATATGAACTTTACGAAAAATAAGCATTGTATCGTCATGGGGCAGACGCAAAAAGGAAAGACAAATGTAGTGAAAGTCATACTGCAAACAGCGCTTGAACAAGGCGTGAAGCAAATCGGACTATTTGATTCGGTTGACCGTGGTTTATCAAGCTATGCAGCTGAAGAGCAAGTTGTTTACATGGAAACAAAAGAACAGATCGTCGACTGGCTTGACCTAACCGAAGAACGATTGCAGCGACGTGAAAATAAGTATTTGGAAGCAGTGCAGGAAGGAACCGTACACGGCCTTTCATTTGCCCCGATCATGCTTGTGGTAGACGGATTTGTACGATTCCAGCAAAACTTAGACAGTGTCTTGCAGGATCGTATTACAAAATTGATGAAAAATTATAGCCACCTGGGCTTTAACTTGATTGTTGCAGGGAACAACAATGAGTTTTCAAAAGGATTTGACGCGTTAACAACAGAAGTGAAGCAAATTGGCCAAGCTGTGTTGTTGATGAAGAAAACAGAGCAAAGCTTATTTACACTTCCTTATGACCGAAAAGAAGCCGACGTTAACCCTGGCTTCGGTTATTATATTAAAAGTGGAAAAGAAACAAGAATTCAAATCCCGCTATGTGTAAGTGAAAGGAAGATCTTAACATGACCGAACAGCGTAAGTATACACTTAAAGTCATATTAGCTGTTGTTTTAATTTTGGCTCTTCCTTCTTTCTTTTTCCAGTATATTGGAGACAACCCGCTACAAGTCACAGAAAACTCAACAAGAACGATTGCGGTTGTTAACGAAGATAATGGAGTAAAAGAAAATAGTGAAAAAGCGATAGAATTTGGAGAAAAAGTGACTCCTCTTTTACAGGAGGGGTCAGATTATCAATGGACCGTGCTTGGACGAAGCGCAGCTACAAGCGGTTTACAGAATGGGAAATATGATGCGGTTATTTATATTCCCTCGACTTTCTCACAAAATATTTTATCGTATCAGGAAAAAAAACCAGAAAAAGCTACTTTGGAATACAAAGTTCAAAGTCAGCTTAACGCAGTTAATAAGGAAAAAGTAGTAGGGGAATTAGAAGATGCTACTACAAAGGTTAATAATGAAATGTCCTCTTTGTACTGGAGTTATGTATCACAGGAAGTGGATAAGGTACGCGGACAGTTCGATAAAATTCTAAATAAAGAAATCGCCTTTCAAAAAACAATGGTCGCTTTTTATAAACCGAATTCAAAAGATTTAGCAGGTGAATTAAATGATCAAAAGAAAATTCTTCAGCAAATCCAAGATAATGTAAATAAAGCAGAAAAAGGTTCTAGCGACAGACAAGGCGACGTAGAACAGGTTGAAAAGAATTTAAACAGCTTCATTGAATATGTAAATCAATATCAAACATATCAAGAAACACAAAAACAAATGCTTGAAAAAACGCAGGCTCAAAGTGTCGCTGCGATTCAACAAGGGTTGTCTTCCCTTGAATCTAATCAGCCAAGCTCTAAGCAAAATTTTAATGAGCAGGCCAATCAAGTGTTTAGTGGCTTATCTTCCATTCAACAGCAGCTGGATGAAAATCAAAAAGCCGTTGGAGAACTTGGAGATCAACAAGCAGATAACGTCAGTGAACAAGAAAAAGCTCTGCAAGATTTGAACGGCCAAATCATCAGTTCATACAAACAGCAGTCTGAGCAAATAACCTTAAATCAAATTGAAAGTAAGCTAAAGCCGCTTCGTGCGCAGCTAGAGACAGCTTCATCAAATGATAGTGGTGGAGGCTCAACGGATCCAGGGGAAAGTGATGGAACTCAGCCAGATCCTAATCAAGACGGAGAGACGCCAACGGACCCTGGAGAAGGTGACGGAACTCAGCCAGATCCTAATCAAGGTGGAGAGACGCCGACGGATCCTGGAGAAGATGATGGAACTCAGCCAGATTCCGGTCAAGGCGAAGGAACGTCAGAACCAATTCAAGTGGATTTATCTCAGCAAACAGCAAAGCTTGATGATATATCAAAAGGGCTTGATGATTTAGAAAAGCAGCTTCAAGGCATGACGAGTGAAACACCCGAAGCGCCTGAAGCACCTGAGACACCTGAGGACACGGAAACGCCTGGAACGCCTGAAACACCGGATACACCTGATACATCAGGCACATCCAATGCTGTGAAAAGTGCGCTTGAAAAAGTGGCTAATCTGAAAACACAGGTACAGGCGGTCAAAGATGAGCTGCAAAATGTAACCGTTCAGCCTGAAACTTCAGGAGAAAATACGGATGCGCTGAAGCAGAAAATTGCCAGTTTGGAAGCAGACGTCGAGTCTTTGACAGCACAGAAAAACAAAGCAGAGAAAGACTTAGAAGAAGCAACCAAGTCGTCCAGCAGTCAAATTGCTAAGCTTCAAGAAGAAAATGAACGATTAAAAAAAGAGAATGAAAAGTTGAAAGAAGACGGCAAAAAACCTTCTAAAGGCAGTGCGGATGTTGATGGTCTCATTACGATGATTAAAAACAAAGAAGATAAAATCTTATCTTCTCCAAACCTTTCAGCTTCTCGAAAGGAAAAGCTGAGCAATACATTCTCAGGTAAGATTAAAAGCAGCAGTGCCGAAGATCTGTTAAAGTACTACGGTGATTTATCGCAGTATGATTTGACTTTAGCTCAAGTAGGAAATACAGACATACAGAACAGCGTCCTTAACAATGACTCTATTAAAGGAAGTTTGCAGCAGGCGTTAGCTGGAACCGTTTCTTCTCAAGACGCGCGTAAGCAAATCCAACAAAACCTGTCTCTAACAAAAGAAGAGTTAGCACAGTTCCAAAGTTCAGTGCAAGATTTTGCTGATCAATATGGACAAACAGTTGATGCTGAACAAGCATCGATTATGGAAGAGCTATCAGCTATTCAAGAAAAAGCAAATGCAATGAATCAAGAGCTTCAATCTAGCGCAGGTGAAGATCAAGCATTAGAAAAGAAAGAAGCTCCGGACGTAACAGGCTTAATGACGCTGCAGCAAAGCATGGGTCAAGAGTTGAAGGGAATGAACGAACTCATTTCATCTTTAGGTGAAAGACAAGCTAATGTTGTCACGTACACAGATGAATTGCAGAAGCGTGTAAATGAAGTTCAGGATAAGGCTGACACGCTTAACAGCAAGTGGGCCCAAAACGTGGATTCAACGAAGTTGGTGCGAGGCCAGGTATACCGCTTGTTAAATAATACATTAGTAGATGGACAGAATAATGATTACGTTTATCATTATTTAGCAAATCCTCTTCAAGTAAGCGGTGAAGTGCCGGCTGAAAAAGTAAAAGAGGTTCCACCGGTTGTCATTTTGGTTATTATCTTAATCAGCAGCCTACTAATTGGCTATTTCAGTCAATACTACCGACATGCACCTATGCTTGTAAAAGGTACGCTCTTTGGATTATTGAATTTGATTGTAGGGTTAATGGTAAGTATCTTTAGCCTGAATATTTATTCGTTATCGGGAGACCGGGCAATGGAATGGTCAATCTTTACGATCGTCTTATTGCTTGCTTCATCTACACTTGTACGTATTGCTTTCTTATTAGGAAGCTTCGCTGGATGGGTGACGACAGTAGGGTTGATTTTATTTTATATTACCCCGCTTCTTAACTTATCTATGCCAAACTTTAATTACGAAGATCCAGTATCTAAAGTGTACATGTCCATTCAATATGATACGCAGTCTCTGTTTGGACAGGCGCTTATTGTATTACTGGGAATGACTGCTGTTTTAAGTGTTCTGCCATCTATTATTCGTGCTTTAAAGACGACTAAAGAGGTTGAAAATGATGAAACCTATAGTGCTTAGTAAGAAGATTGGAAGTGTTGTTCTTATTTTTTCACTTCTTTGTTTCCCTATAGCAGCAGCGGCTGAAGCTGATGATGGAAACGTTGAAGAGATTAAACCAAATGTATATAAAGATGATCCCATTAACTTAGACCCCGAATCTTTGCTAGAAAATAAAAAAGAAGTAGGAAATATTCCGGAGGAAATAAAGGATCTTACATTTGAAAAAGAGGAAGATGTAGAGAAAGAGAGTTTAAAAGAAAGTCTTTTTGCGAACGCATCAGCTGAAGATAATACGATTTCTGCGAAAGCAAAAGAATATAACTTGTTTTCTTCTAAAAACACTTCCTACAAGAAAGATCGGACAGAACAAACGGCTTCTGAAAAGTCATCAGATCTACAATGGTTTTATTTATTATTGATTGGTGTGGGGGTTGTTGTATTATTTGTGGTTTTAATACCGCGCATTAGCCCTCAGCCTTCTGTGAAAAAATGAAAAAACCTCGCTGTTAATCAACAGCGAGGTTTTTGCGTATAGACGTAAATTTACAGGCGGCGGAAGCCTTCTTCAAACAAATAATCTTCTGCTTCTTCGTAAGATAAAAATGCTGCCTCTAAATTCAAGCCAGAATAAATATTCCACAGGTCATCTTCATGAACAAGTAAAAGCGTTGCATTGTTTGGGCCGTTCCAGCGCTGTTCATTTCCATTCCCTACAATAGCTTCTTCTCTAGCTGTATCAGGAAGGGTAGACAAAGATTCAATAGAAGCTTCAATAATTGATCGAAGATCTTCGTCAGTGTAATCACGGATATTCACAAGACCTTTGTCATTTGTTTCATATCCTTTTAAAAAACCTGCATATACAAATCCATTTCCGTTAGGATGCAGATGATGCACAACAACCGTTTTATCGTACACGCTTTCTTCATAATGAAAATTCACGCGTCCTAAAGATACATCTTTTCGATGCAGCTCTGGAAACGATGAAATAATAGCTAATTTTTCGTCAAAACTAAGCATAGACAATCCTCATTTCTATTTAAATCATTTCATTTTCTGAAATGGTATAAGCTCTTTTACGATTCGGTTGATTATACCATATATAAAGAAAGACACATAATGCTTTTTCCAGTGTGGACTTTTAAAAATATAACCCTTCGCATAAAGCAGCCGCCACTGTAAAGAAGAACACATCTTTTTCACTATAAAACTTAACAAAAAACAGGCAGGGAATTCACAGTGAAAAAATAATATAAAGAGGTGGAAGGAAACGAGTTTTTAAACCTATCATAAGGAGGAATAAAAAAGTGAGATTACATGCTCTGTGTAAAAAAACATGGGTAATGTCCCTGCTTGTTTTTGCTCTTGTAGTGAGCTTAACTCCTGTTAGTCAAGCAGCGGCATCTTTATCTGTGTCACAAGCTCTTGAAAATCAAAACAATAGTGTACAAGCTGTTAAAGGATATGTAGTAGGTCAACCTACAGGCACATCTACAGTTATTACGAGCAATTACCCAAACGATTATGCACTTGCTCTCGCTGACAGTGCAAACGAAACCAACACAGACAAGATGGTATACGTTCAAATTCCTTCAAATTTGCGAAGTACATTTGGACTTCAAAGTCGCTCGGAGTTAAAAGGGAAAAGTCTTACTGTTACGGGCACACTCACCCCTTACTTTTCACACCCAGGAATAAAATCAGTTACTTCTATCAGTACAGAAACAGGAGGAACTGATCCGACTCCAGACCCCACAGAGCCAACTGTTCCAGTAGAAGACTATTATCGTACCGCAGCTGGAAAAACAGGAAACACCTTAAAAACAGAGCTTCATAACATTATTGACCATCACACAGAACTTTCGTATTCAGCCGTATGGGAAGCTTTAAAGAAAACGGATGAAGATCCAGCTAACGCAAATAACGTTATTTTGCTCTATACGGGGCGTTCACAGAGTAAGAGTACAAATGGAGGCGGAGTGGACGATTGGAATCGTGAGCACGTCTGGGCAAAGTCTCACGGGGACTTTGGAACAGCTATGGGTCCTGGAACAGATCTTCATCATTTACGTCCAACCGATGTGTCTGTAAATGGTACGAGAGGAAACTTAGATTTTGATAACGGAGGGACGGAACATAGCGAGGCACTCGGAAATTATTTTGACAGTGATTCATGGGAACCTCGAGATGAAGTAAAAGGTGATGTGGCTCGTATGTTGTTTTATATGGCCATACGCTATGAAGGCGATGTAAGTGATGAGCCTGACTTAGAACTTAATAACACAGTGAATAATGGCACTGCTCCTTATCATGGGAAATTATCTGTGCTTCTTCAATGGAACGCCGAAGATCCAGTAGATGATCGAGAACGACGCAGAAATGATATTATTTATTCAGACTATCAGCATAACCGCAATCCGTTTATTGACCATCCTGAATGGGTGAATGAGATTTGGAACTAATGTAGGAGGCGTCCTGGCGGGGCGTCTTTTTTTATAAAAGAAAAAGGAAAAAACTAAAATCCGCCGAATACCTATAGGTGATTTTGAAAAAATGGAGGGAAGCTATGAAACAGCTATGTAAAAAAGGGTTGGCTTTTATTTTGGTGCTCATTTTTGTTAACGCTTTCATTTTGAATCCACTTAATGGAGCGGCTGCCGTAGATGGAAAATCAATGAATCCTGGTTACAAAACCTACTTAATGGCGCCTTTAAAAAAGGTAACAGACTATACAACATGGGAAGCGTTTGAGAACGATTTACGCAAAGCGAAACAAAATGGATTTTATGCGGTGACAGTAGACTTCTGGTGGGGAGATATGGAGAAGAACGGCGATCAGCAGTTTGATTTTTCCTATGCTCAGCGCTTTGCTCAAGCTGCTCGTAATGCAGGTATAAAGATCGTTCCTATTATTTCTACTCATCAGTGCGGCGGTAATGTTGGAGATGATTGTAACGTTCCGCTTCCGTCTTGGGTATGGAACTTAAAAAGTGATGACAGCCTTTACTTTAAATCTGAAACAGGTACGACAAATAAAGAAACGCTAAGCCCGCTTGCAACTGACGTTATTTCTAAGCAATACGGAGAGCTCTATACGGCATTTGCGCAAGCGTTAGCACCTTATAAAGACGTGATTGCTAAAATCTATTTATCCGGAGGCCCTGCAGGTGAAATTCGTTATCCGTCCTATACAGCAGCAGACGGAACCGGCTATCCGTCTAGAGGAAAATTTCAAGTGTATACGAACTTCGCCAAAAGCAAGTTTCAATCATATGCTTTGACTAAATACGGTTCACTCGCCGGCGTCAATCAGGCATGGGGAACCAATTTAACCTCTGCATCGCAAATTTTACCGCCATCAGATGGCTATCAGTTCTTAAAAGATGGTTATTCAACAGCTTATGGAAAAGATTTCTTAGCATGGTATCAAGGAGCTTTGGAAGATCACACAAAACGTATTGGACAGTTAGCTCATCAGGCTTTTGATGCCACCTTTAACGTACCAATCGGTGCAAAAGTGGCGGGAATTCATTGGCAGTATAATAATCCGACGATTCCTCATGCTGCAGAAAAACCTGCTGGATATAATGATTACAATGCGCTTTTAGACGCTTTTAAAACAGCTAAATTAGATATAACGTTTACGTGCTTAGAAATGACGGACAGCGGAAGTTATCCCGAATATTCTATGCCAAAGACGCTTGTACGCCAAGTAGCAGGTATTGCGAATGCAAAAGGAATTGTTTTAAACGGGGAAAATGCTCTAACTATAGGCAGTGAAGATCAATATAAAAAAGCAGCTGAAATGGCCTTTAACTATAATTTTGCAGGATTTACTTTGCTTCGTTTCTACGATGTCATTAACAATGATACGCTGATGGGGCAATTTAAAAATACGCTGGGCGTTACACCAGTTGCGCAAACGGTTGTAGTGAAAAATGCGCCAACTGCGGTAGGAGAAACGGTTTATATTGTTGGAGACAGAGCTGAGCTAGGTCAGTGGGATACGTCCCTTTATCCAATTAAATTAACATATAATTCATCTACAGCCGATTGGAGAGGCACCGTCTATTTTCCTGCGAGTCAAAATGTTCAATTTAAAGCAATTGTGAAGAGAGCTGATGGCTCGTTAAAAGCATGGCAGCCTTCGCAGCAATATTGGAGCGTGCCGTCAACAACAGCAACTTATACAGATAATTGGTAAACAAAGCCGCATAGCAAACGCTATGCGGCTTTGTTTCGAACATAAGAATTATTTCCAGTTCGCTTGAATAAACTCATCTCGACCAGACTTAGCGCGGTCTTCTTTATAATGCTTTGGATTTTTCTTGTGGAAATCTTGGTGATACTCTTCCGCTTCATAAAACGCAGAGGCAGGAAGGATGCTTGTCACGATTGGTTTTTTAAAACGTCCGCTTTTTGCGACCTCTAGCTTTGTCTCTTCAGCTTCCTGCTTTTGGCTATCGTTATGGTAAAAAATTGCTGTTCGATACTGCGAGCCTCGATCTTGGAATTGACCTCCATCATCTGTTGGATCAATTTGCGGCCAATAAAGATCTAACAAACGTTTATACGGAAACACTTCAGGGTCAAATGTGATTTGAACCACTTCGTAATAACCGCTTGTGCCAGATTTTACTTGCTCATAGGTAGGGTTATCCACAGTTCCCCCCATATATCCTGATACAATGCCGTGAATACCTTCTAGCTCTTCAAATGGTGTAACCATACACCAGAAACATCCACCTGCAAATGTAGCTTTTTCCATACGTAATCCCTCACTTAATCCGTTGTTATGAAGGGTATTATAACAAATTTATATTGAAACAGCTAGAAAAGGGTTTGTAGGTTGTGTAAAAGCTGTGGATAAAGATAAATATCCACAGCTTTTACACAATAAACTCGGCTATGTTGAAGATTGAAAAATGCAGGAGAGAAGAAAGAAAAAATGATAGAATAGATGAGGTGTATATATCGATGTAGAAGAGATTAGGCGGCAGAAGCAGGATCTATGCGGCATCTAGATAAATAAAGTTAGTACGTTAGTAACAAGAGGTAAGAAGCAGCATATTCGCGCTGTTAAATAAATATACAAAGATAATAGGAGAGTTGAATATGTTACAAGATAATCTCATCCTAGAGCACTATGGATTAAATGAATTAAATTTTGATACGATCAAAAGCTACCGGGATCGATTTGCTGAAGTAAAACCAGCTCATCCTTGGAATGCGCTTGAAACAAAAGAGTTTTTATACAAAGTAGGAGCATGGGGAAAGGTAAGAGATACCCATAAAGAAGGAGTTACGCTCGCAGGCCTGCTTTTATTCAGTGAAGAACGGATTATCACAGAAGTTTTACCACAATACTTTTTAGAATACCGGGAAAGTAAAGGGAATGAAGAATGGACAGAGCGTTTTACCTCTCAAGACGGGACGTGGTCAGGAAATATTTTTGATTTTTATTTCCATATTCATGAAATTGTTCGCAATAGCGAACCCCAGTCGTCAATCGCTTCCTCTTTAACAGAAGTTTTAATCAACATGCTTATTCATGCAGATTATAATGGCGAGGGCGGCGTTATTTTAGAAAAGCAACCTTCTCATTACGTTTTTTCTAATCCAGGTCTTTTGTTAGTACCTACAGATTCAGTTTTTAGTAAAACCGTTAGTCAGCTTCGAAACCCGAATATCGTTAAGCTATTCAGTTTACTAGGGCTATGTGAACGTTCGGGCTCTGGCTTGAAAAAAGTGAAGCAAAACTGGAGCTTGCATCATTATAAAAAGCCTTCTGTTGATCAAGATGTTTCTATGCATCGTACGGTAGTCACGTTATCTCTGTCCACTCAAGAAAGACAGATTAGTTCTTCTGAAAAAGACACTTATCATACGTCTGTAACTGATTTGGGAAATAATTTTAAAAGTGTCGAAAAATATCAAAACATACCTGAAAACAATGTCGAAAATAACTCCTATAATAAAAATAAAGACTCTTATAATAAAGATTTATTAGAGGAGTTAAACTCATGTAATAACGAAAATAACTCCTATAATAAAGAAGAAAACTACTATAATAGTGAACTTAAATCATACAATAAAGATGATTACTCCTATAATAGTTATCAAAGCTCCTATAATAAAGAATCGGAAGATGGTTCTTCTAATTCAGTGAATGGTGAGGATATTGATACGAAGCTATGGGATATTGCAGCGCTGGCTCGTGAAAAAAAACGGCTTTCGCCTAATCAGATGGAGCATATTATTCTTGAATTATGCAAAGAAAAACCGCTCATGCTTAAAGAGTTTGCTTATTTACTAGAAAGAACGCCGGATGGAGTACGTAATAATTATTTAACAAAGCTATTACGAAAAGGACAATTACAGTTGAAATATCCAAATCAGCCAAACCATCCAAAGCAGGCATATTTATTCCATAAGAAAGATACAGGGAAGTAAATCAAGCAACCGCTAGAACAAATAAAGATTAGGCTGAAAAAATTGATAAGGGAGAGTTTGCTGAAAGCTACAGATCTAAGGGAGAAATTCACCATAAAGTTGCCAAGCTGCCAGACTCTCTTTATATGAGTTCTGGCTCGTATAAAGGAGGAAATAGAGTGTGAAAAGCAAGTGCGTTCTTATTTTTCTGGTGGTTGTATGGCTGTTTAATATGGGGAAAGGAATAGGATGTGGATCAAAGGTGAATGCAGAGATGAATATACCGCTGTCGACGTGGGTGTGGGATACAAAGAAATGGATGTTGAACCAAGAAGCTATCCGTGAAAAACTTCAAGAAAAAAAGGTGACAAAGGTTTATTTACAAATTGATGCTCATCTTTCACCTTCTGTATATAGGCATTTTATCCAACAAGCGCAAGTCCAGGGTATAGATGTCTACGCACTTGACGGCGCTCCTTCTTGGATAGGGCCTTCTGGTATAGAAGAGCAGGCAGCATTTTTTAATTGGATAACAGCTTACCAAGCAGAAGCAGACGATCAACAGCAATTTTCAGGGATTCATTTGGATGTAGAGCCTTATTTGTATAAAAGTTGGGAAAATAATCGAGCGAAAAGTATTCTGCAGTATCAATATGTTATTTCTCAAGCTGCAGTACAGTCTCGTCAGTTACACTTGCCGCTTGCTGTAGATATACCGTTTTGGTTTGACGAAGTTCCATTCAAAAATAGCAACGGTTCCGGTTCGCTGGGGCATTGGATTATTCAGTACGCTGATGAAGTCACAATTATGTCGTACCGAAACCATGCAGATAAAGAAGACGGTATTGCTGACATAACGCAAAATGAACGCAAGTGGGGACGTGTACTATCCACTCCGATTGAAATAGGGGTAGAAACGATGGCTTCAGATGAAGGGGAATACATTTCTTTTTCTGCTAAAGGAGAAGAAAAGATGATGGAAGAGCTGGGTAAGTTGCTTACGAAGTGTCAAGCTAAAAACCCTCCAAGCAGTATAGCTGTTCATCATTTTGATAGCTGGCTACAGATGAAACCATGACAACGAAAAGACCGCTGCATCACTGCAGCGGTCTTTTTGGGTTTAGGGAGTATAGATACAATATAGCCATTTTATTAAAGGACTATACATAAAAAAAGTAACCATTTAAAAAATGGCTACTCACACAAAGGGGGGGAACTTAATCTTATCATTCCCACTTTTTCTAAAAGATATGCCTCTTTTAACCCGTTTTTTTAAAATAATTTAGTCGTCCAAGATTCGCAGTTCCACACGTCTGTGACTACATCTTGATAAAATTCAGGTTCGTGACAAATAATTAAGATACTTCCTTTGTATTCTTTTAAAGCTCGTTTTAATTCATCTTTCGCATCTACATCCAAGTGGTTTGTAGGCTCATCCAGTACAAGAATGTTGGTTTCATTGTTAATCAGCTTACATAGACGGACTTTTGCTTTTTCTCCACCGCTTAGAACTTCTACTTTACTTTCAATATGTTTGGTTGTTAAGCCGCATTTAGCTAACGCTGCACGAATTTCATATTGGGTAAAGTGAGGAAACTCGTTCCATGCTTCTTCAATACACGTATTGTAGTTAGCTGATTTAACTTCTTGTTCGAAATAGCCAATATGCTGGTAATCGCCTTTTTCTACAGAGCCTGAAATCGGTTTGATTTCTCCTAGAATACTTTTTAAAAGAGTTGTTTTCCCGATTCCATTTGCTCCTACAAGGGCAATCTTTTGACCTCGCTCCATTTTTAGATTCAGTGGCTTAGAAAGCGGCTCTTCGTATCCAATGACTAAATCAGATGTTTCAAAAATTAATTTGCTTGAAGTACGAGCACTCTTAAAGTTAAACTCTGGTTTTGGACGCTCTTGAGCTAGTTCAATTACTTCCATTTTATCCAGCTTTTTTTGACGGGACATGGCCATATTTCGTGTCGACACGCGCGCTTTGTTTCTCGCTACGAAATCTTTTAAATCTGCCATTTCTTGCTGTTGTTTTTTATAAGCTGCTTCAAGCTGCTGTTTTTTCATCTCATATACTTTCATAAAATCGTCGTAGTCTCCTACATAGCGATTTAACTCTTGGTTTTCCATATGATAAATTAAATTGATCACGCTATTTAAAAATGGAAGATCGTGAGAAATTAAAATAAAGGCATTTTCATATTCTTGCAAGTAGCGTCGTAGCCACTCAATATGCTGTTCATCCAAGTAGTTTGTAGGCTCATCAAGTAAAAGAATTTCTGGTTTTTCAAGCAATAGTTTGGCTAGCAATACTTTTGTACGCTGTCCGCCACTTAAATCCTGTACGTCACGATCTAAGCCGATATCTTCTAATCCTAATCCGCGCGCAATTTCTTCGACTTTTGCATCGATAACGTAAAAGTCATTGTTTGTTAAGAGGTCTTGAAGCGTACCGACTTCTTCTAATAGTTTTTCGAGTTCTTCTGGTGATACATCCGCCATTTTCTCATAGAGGCCATTCATTTGAGCTTCTAAATCAAATAAATATTGAAAAGCACTTTTTAGTACATCACGAATAGAAAGGCCGCGCTCTAATGCCGTGTGCTGATCTAAATAGCCAACGCGCACTTTTTTAGACCATTCTACTTTTCCCGCATCCGGTTCTAGCTTGCCTGTAATGATGTTCATAAATGTTGATTTACCTTCGCCGTTTGCTCCAATCAAGCCGACGTGTTCACCTTTTAACAATCGAAATGATACATCGTTAAAAATCGCACGGTCACCAAAACCATGGCTTAGATTTTTTACGTTTAATACACTCATGCTGACACACCTTTTCTTTTAAAATATCTATCGTACGTTTCGTTATAAACAAATTGATTCATAACGATTATAGCGAACTTATATACATAAATCCATATGAGTTTTCCAGCCTTGAAAGTCATATAAAATTCACTCGCGTCTTCCTTTCACTTGATTCATACTATATATATCAATGTAGAAAATCCTTCATGACGAAGGGACGGTTATATCGAATCATTCAAATAGAGTATATAGAAGAATAAAAAGGCAGGGGGAAAAGAAATGAACATTTATACGATACTAGTGGCAGGAAGAATGCATAAGGAGCTGGAGGAGATAATCAAACAAAAGCAGCTGTCTCAGACGTTTCGATTTATGGAAGAGCAAGACGTTACAATGGAAGATTTAAACTGGGCTGACGCGCTTTTATCCTTCGGTCCAACGAATTACTTTAAAGACCATAGCTTCAAATGGATTCATTCTCTCGGTGCAGGAGTTGATCGGTTCTTAGAAAGTGGGGATTGGAAAAAGAGCGTGATGTTAACACGTACGGTTTGTTCATTTGGTCAGCGGATCAGTGAATATTGTCTTAGCTATATGCTAGCTGAACTTCAGCACCACGCACAGTTTCAGCATCAGCAAAAACAAAAGCAGTGGAAAGCGGTAGAGCCTCAGCAGCTTTCTGCTCAAACGGTCATCATTTATGGAACAGGTGAAATCGGCGGACGTCTTGCAACCGTTTTAAAATCTTTTGGTGTACGAGTGATAGGAGTATCTAAAAGTGGAAATGAAAAGCCGTCATTTGATCAAGTAGTCTCGATTTCAAATGAGAGAGACTTGCTAAAAGAAGCTGATTGGATTATTAGTACAATGCCGCTAACGAATGAAACAAAAAGCTACTTTGATTCAAAATGGATGAATGTAGTTGAAAATGCATACTTTATAAATGTTGGACGAGGTGCAACTGTAGATGAAAATGCGTTAGTAGAGGCTATTGAGCAAAAGCGTATTCGAAAAGCATACATAGACGTATTTGAACGTGAGCCGTTAACGAAAGAATCTTTTTGGTGGAATCATTCACATATCATCGTAACACCTCATATTTCGGCGGTGACTACGCCTGAAGAAGCAGTAGAGTGCTTTGTTGAAACGCTGCAAAAAGTTGAGCAAGGCGAATTGCCTTCTAACTTGGTTAATATTGAAAGAGGTTATTAAAGCATTATGATGCGCGTTTCCGCTATGAGAATGGTATACTGAAACTTGCTTTTCTTGGACGAAAAGAATGAAATCTGTTCTTCTAGGGGGGAACAAACGTTGAAGCAAGAAGAATTATTTGAACAAGCACGTGTATTTATAGAGACGTGCTACGCTGAACTTGAAAAAAGCGAAGCGGACAAAAACAGGCGATTAAAAGAAATTCATCAGCAAATTATGTCACTCGGACATTATGATCATACATTTGAAGAGTTAGAGCACGGAGCTCGCATGGCTTGGAGAAACAGCAATAAATGTATCGGACGACTATTTTGGCAATCGCTCAATGTATTTGATAAGCGAGAGGTGAGCACAGTTGAAGAGGTAAGAGACGCTCTGTTTCATCATATTGAATATGCAACAAATGACGGGAAAATCCGGCCTACTATTACGGTGTTTAAACCGAAAATGCAAGCAAAAGAACCGGTTAGAATCTGGAATCATCAGCTAATCCGCTATGCTGGGTACGAGACGGAATATGGTGTGATAGGAGATCCTGATTCTGTTGCGTTCACGGAGGTTTGCCAAAAGCTAGGGTGGGAAGGTGAGAAAACTCACTTTGATGTTCTTCCTCTGGTCCTGCAAGTTAATGAAGCGTCACCTCGATGGTTTGAGATTCCAAAACATTTAGTGAAAGAAGTAGCTATTACGCATCCGGAACTTCCTGAATTTGAAGACTTACAGTTAAAATGGTACGCTGTCCCGATGATTTCAGATATGAAGCTAGAAATTGGAGGGATTGATTACGTCGCAGCACCATTTAATGGATGGTACATGGGGACTGAAATTGGTGCCCGAAATTTGGCGGATACGTATCGCTATAATCAACTTCCAAAAATAGCTTCTATGATGGGATTGAACATGGATTACAACGCGACGCTTTGGAAGGACAAAGCTCTTATTGAATTAAACGTTGCGGTGCTTTCTTCTTTCAAACGAGAAGGTGTTAGCATTGTAGATCATCATACGGCTGCTCAGCAATTTCACTTGTTTGAAGAAAGAGAACAAAAAAATGGCCGGGAAGTGACTGGGAACTGGACATGGTTAATCCCACCGGTTTCACCAGCTACCACACATATTTTTCATAAGCCTTATAAAAATAAAGTATTATCACCAAATTATTTTTATCAAGACGCAGCTTATTAAATGAACAAAAAAGAGAGTACAAATTTGTACTCTCTTATTACACGTTAATTAATTTTTGTGTTTATCAAGCAAGTTAGCAAGTACATATGTTTTGTACTTTTCCACTTTGCGGCCTTCATGGTTGCGAACTCCTCGTTTTTTAAGTTCCTCAACATACCAACCTTTGCTTCCTACGTGCATACTCAAACACCCTTTCGTCATTTTTTTAGGATGAACAGAATGAGGTTCATTGTCTGCTCGAATGGAGACATCTTGTCTTTCCAATACGTGCCTCATTGTAACATCTTTTATTTTATGATGAAAGGGAAAAAGGTCAAAAAAACGAGAATGATTTCAGGTGAATTTTAGTTTGTTCATTCCTCGTTTTTTTGAGATAGGAGGAGGAGGTTTAATTCGTCTTTATTTTGGATTAGATCTTCTAATGTATACTGATCTAACACTTTAATGAAGGCTTGCATGGCTTCATGCAAAACACTTTTTAACTTGCAGACGGGGCTAATAATGCAGAAGTTTCCTTCACGGTCAAAACATTCAACAATATGAAAATCTTCTTCAGTTTGACGTACCACTTTGCCAATATTAATGTCTTTTGGAAGCTGAGCTAAACGAATACCGCCGTTTCGTCCTCGTATCGTTTCAATTAAGCCAAGTTTTCCAAGTTCGTGAATGATTTTCATAAGATGGTTCTTTGAAATATTATACGCTTCAGCAATTTCTTTTATATTGCTTAGTTTATTATTATCGCGAACGCCTAAATATAATAAAACTCGCAGTGAGTAATCTGTATATTGTGTGAGCCTCATCTTTTTACCTCTTCTCTTATCAGCAGCTGATATATCTATAATAGCATGTCTATATCTAAGAAATACAGAAAGAATGCTCACATTTTTGACAGGGTGAATTTGTGAACATTTCTTTAAATGTGTATATAAAATATATCTTTTTAAGTAGGATATGAGTATTATAAAGATGTATTAAAAATATATCTTTTAAAAATGAATCTTTCGGAGGCGAAAGTTATGAAACAAACAACTATTTCTATTGTAAAAAGTACAGTTCCTGTTTTAGAAAAGCATGGGCAAGCAATCACAACTCGTTTTTATGAAATGCTTTTTGAACAGTATCCTTCTTTAAAAAATGTATTCAACCAAACAAATCAAAAAACAGGACGTCAGCAAATGGCGTTAGCTAATACAGTTTATGCCGCTGCGCAGTACATCGATCGGCTTGAAACGCTGCTTCCAGTTGTGAAGCAAATCGCCCATAAACATCGCAGTATCGGCGTGAAAGCAGAGCACTATCCAATTGTCGGCGAGTTCTTATTAAAGGCAATTAAAGATGTTTTAAAAGAAGCTGCGACCGATGAGATTATGGAAGCTTGGAAAGAAGCTTACGGTGCCATTGCAGACGTATTCATAAGTGTGGAGCAAGAGTTATATGAAGAAGCTGAAGAAAAAGGATGGAAAGATTATAAAAAACTAATGGTTCATAAAAAAGTAAAAGAAGCAGAAGGCGTGTACTCGTTTTATTTAGTATCACCTGATCAAAAAGCACTGCCTGCTTTTCTGCCAGGTCAGTACGTGAGTGTACGAATTCCTGGTCAAGAATATTTATCCATTCGCCAGTACAGCTTATCTGGCTATCCAAACCAACCATACTATAAAATTACGGTGAAAAAAGAAAAACAAATGGAAGACGGGGTCGTGTCAACGTATTTACATGATCAATTGAAAGAAGGAGACTTGCTTGAAGTCAGCGTTCCAGCAGGAGATTTTGTCTTAAAAGAAAATAATAAATCAGTATTTATCAGCGGAGGTGTAGGAATTACTCCAATGATGTCAATGCTTCATCAAGCATTGGAAAACAATCAAGAAGTAACATTTATTCACAGTGCTAAAAATGAGCAGTTTCATGCAATGAAACGAGAGCTTCAATCGTTGTCAGAGACATATACGTTTGAACAGCACGTTTTCTATAGTCAAGCGCAAACAGATCAGCATGATGAAAACATAACGTATGGTCGCTTAACTAAAAAAGAGCTAGCTAAATATGCCGGCGATAAACATGCATATTATTATGTTTGTGGATCTTCTTCATTTACACAAATGGTGTTAGAAGGCCTAGATGAAATGGGCATTTCCCAAGAAAATATCATGTATGAATCGTTTGGCCCGAAAATGAGTATGACTCCTTCCGCATAAATGTATGGAAAAAGGGTAAAAAGCTAACAGTAGACAATACTGTTAGCTTTTTTTTATGAAAGGGAGTTTAAAGATGACAAATAAGCAGTATGACATGGTGGGAATAGGAATAGGCCCTTTTAATTTAGGCTTAGCGGCCCTTGCTGAGCCTCTTGATGAAATTGATGCAGTCTTCTTTGATAAAGAAGAGAAATTTGAATGGCATCCGGGCATGTTAATTGACGGCACGGACTTGCAGATTCCGTTTCTAGCAGACTTAGTTACATTTGCAGATCCAACAAGCCCCTATTCTTTTCTAAATTATATTCACAAGCAAAAGCGCTTGTATCCGTTCTTTTTCTTTAATCGTTTTGACATTCCGCGTCAAGAATACAACGAGTACGCGAAATGGGTAGCGGAGCAGCTATCTTCCTGCCACTTTTCTTCAAAAGTTGTGGACGTGATACCAAAAAATGAAGAAGAGTATTATGAAGTAAAGGTAGAAACACCTGAGGGAATTCAAACGGTAAATGCTAAACACGTTGTAATGGGAACAGGAAGCATTCCACTTGTGCCTCCGGCTTTTGAAGAAAAGCTAAATGAGCATATTTTACACAGCAGCGGCTATTTACATAAAAAAGAAGAGATTCAAAAAGGAAAGCATATAACGATCGTTGGTTCAGGGCAAAGTGCTGCCGAGATTTTTCTGGATTTACTAGAAGAACAGACTGAACATCATTACCACCTTACATGGTTTACAAGATCCTCTAATTTTTTTCAGCTTGATCAATCCAAGCTTGCTCAAGAGTTATTTTCGCCAGACTATGTAGATTACTTTCATTCGCTGGCTTTTGAGGAACGTACAAGCACGGTAGAAGATTTAAACCCCCTACGTCACGGAATTGAATCTTCTACTTTAACGAAAATCTATGATTTACTCTATCATCGTTCACTTAAAGGAAGAGTACCCGTTACGATTCAAGCTTCGACTGAAGTAAGTGACATTCATAAAAAAGCAAATGGATATGAGCTGGAGTGTAAACAATTAAAGGCTGATCGCTCTTTTCAATACGAAGCGGATCGTTTGATATTATCCACGGGCTATAAGCCAAAGATTTCGCCGTTCATCGAACGAATAAAAGATGATATCGAATGGGAAGATGACAAGCGTTTCAACGTCACAAAAGATTACCGGCTTGTCTTTAAACACCCCCGTAACCACCACTTTTTTACGTTAACTAACATTGAACATTCACACGGATCTGGCGCAACAAATCTTGGTTTATCCGTTCAGCGTAATCAGCGTATTCTGAACGTAATTGCAGGTAGAGATGTGTATCCAGTTCCAGAAGAGACGACGTTTCAGACATTTAATTTGTTTTGAATGTCTGATTTATAAAAACCTACACTGTGTTTTTAGATTATTGTAGAAAAGTTTTTTACTCATAAACCATGTTTAAAAGAATAGTGTACGGGTATTTTATTTATAGAACATTAGTACACAAATCAATTAAGGAGTTGCTTAGAATGAGTAAGAAAATTGCAGTATTAGTAACAGATTTATTTGAAGATGTGGAATATACAGATCCAGCCAAAGCCTTTGAAGAAGAAGGCCATACGCTAACAAAAATCGATGTGAAAACAGGCGAAGTAACAGGTAAACAAGGCGAAACAACATTAACAATTGATAAAGCAATTGTCGATGTAAAACCAGAAGATTTTGACGCATTGTTTTTACCCGGAGGCTTCTCACCAGATATCTTGCGTGCGGACGATCAAGTCGTAGCTTTTACAAAATCATTTATGGATGAAGGCAAACCGGTTATGGCTATTTGTCACGGGCCACAGCTGCTAATCAATGCTGAAACATTAAAAGGACGTGACGTAACTGGTTTCAAATCAATTGCTATTGATTTGAAAAATGCAGGCGCAAACTTCCATGATAAAGAAGTTGTGGTATGCGGTAATCAACTAGTTACAAGCCGTACACCAGATGATATGGAAGCATTCGTACGTGAATCAGTAAACGTCTTAAAATAAGTAAATAATATTAGTAAAACTTTCTGTAAAAGGCGATAACAGGGTGGTTTACCACTCTGCTGTCGCCTTTTTTGTATGTAACGTTTTTGACGAGGAATTTACAGTTATATTACCGCATTGGATGAAGCTGTTTTTCAAAGTATATGAAAACCTTTTACTATCAATAGCTGGAAGTCGCGTAATATAATCGAAATATTTTTTACATAAGTGTGAGTATAATTTTGGTAGCTTAAAAGACGTTGCGAGTTTCATAGTTTTCGTGCAACAATGAGGATGCATCACGAGGTTGGCTTGCTACAAGCTTAGATGCGTTGCGGTTTTACAAAAAACTTTATTATCACATAGGAGGATTTCAAACATGAAGAAAAGGTTTCGTATTGCCACTGTCGCAGGTGCCGTATCATTAGGATTACTAACAGCAGGACAAGCAAATGCAGCAGCTCCTGATTGCAACACTCCAAAACAAATTACCATTAAAGATGCTCAAGCAGCACAAAATATAAATGTAGACGAGCTATTAAAGAAATTTAACGCTCAAGGACAATCTGCTCAAGCAGCTCCACAGCAAGAAACACAGGCACCAGATCAAGCTGAAGAAGCTCCACAGGAACAAGCACAAGCACCAGAGCAAAGTGAAGAAGCAAAAGCTCCGGAGCAAACACAGCAAAACACAAAAGCTCAACAATCAGAAAATACTGATAAAGCAGAGCAAACAAAAGATGCTAGTCAATTTGAACAAAAAGTAGTAGATTTAGTAAACCAAGAACGTCAAAAACAAGGTTTAAAGCCTTTAACACTTAACAAAAAATTAAGTGACGTTGCACGCACTAAATCAAAAGATATGATGGACAAAGGGTACTTTGACCACAATTCACCAACATATGGTTCACCATTTGATATGATGAAACAATTCGGCATTGAATATACAACTGCAGGTGAAAACATTGCAAAAGGTCAGCAATCTCCTGAAGATGTAATGAATGCTTGGATGAATAGTGACGGTCACCGCAAAAATATTCTAAACCCTGATTTCACTGAAATTGGTGTTGGATACGTAAAAGGTGATACTACGTACTGGACTCAACAATTTATCGGTAAGTAATACAAAAAGAGCAGGATATACCTGCTCTTTTTTGCGTTTTTAGCTGTCCAATTTGGGTATAGTAAAGTAAGAACACGTAAAGGAGTGCCTTACATTGGGACGTATATTAAAAAAAATTCTAGTCGCTGTTTTTCCCATCCTTTTAAAAGAAGGATATCGTCATTATAAAAATCGTAAAACTCGAACTACGCCGTCTAAAGGGTATAAATAAAAAGGACTCAAAAGAGTCCTTTTTGTTTTATGCTTGAACGGGGATATGCTTGAATTCTTTTACGTTAAATAATCCTTTGTCGGTTAATTTTAGACATGGGATAACAGGCAAGCTTAAGAAAGATAACGTCAGCAGCGGGTTGAATTTCTGTGAAATATCAAGCTCATGAAGAGCCCCGTGAAGCTGCTTAAGTAAGCTATTTACTTCATTGTAAGGGTGAGGTGACATTAACCCTCCGATGGAAAGAGGGAGGGAACCAATCACTTCATTATCTTTTACAATAACAATACCTCCGCCGATTTCTTCAATTGCCGCAATTGCTTTTGCTAAATCCTCATCATTTGTTCCTACGGCTACGATATTATGTGAATCGTGAGCAATCGTAGTAGCGATCGCTCCGTCTTTTAACTGAAATCCTTTTACGATCCCAAGACCAATATTTCCTGTTAGATGATGGCGCTCAACAACAGCCATTTTCAGCTGATCGTTTTCTACAGAAGGCTGAAATTCGTTTTGCTTTACTTGAACTTCTTCTACAATATGATTTGTAAGCAGGCTGTTTGGATTAATTTCAATAATATTAGCCCGATTGTGCTGAAGTGGTATCGTAAGTTTGTTAATAGAAAACTCTTTCAAATGAACAGAATTCATTAGTTCTGTCGGAAGATCAATTTGTTCTTCTTGCACAGACAGCATCTCTCCATTTTCAGCAATGAGCTCTCCGTTTTGATAAACATGTGCTGCAGATATATCGGTTAAGTCGTCCAACAGAATAAAATCAGCTTTGTAACCAGGAGCAACCGCACCTCTATCTTTTAACCCGTAGCATTCAGCGGCATTTAATGAAGCCATTTGAATCGCAATTAACGGATCCAGCCCGAGTTCAATAGCAAAACGAACATTGTAATCAATAGAGCCTTCCGTTAATAAATCATCTAGATGTTTGTCATCGGTACAGAATAAAAATCTGCGCGCGTTGCGTTCATTTACAGCAGGTAACAATTGTTTCAAATCTTTAGCAACAGAACCTTGGCGGATTAGAACATACATCCCGCGCTGAATACGTTCAATTGCTTCTTCTGCTGTTACGCATTCATGATCTGTTGAAATATTAGCGGTACGATAAATGTTAACGCCCGTGGCATCTAGCCCTGAGCCGTGCCCATCAATTACGCCGTTTGCATCGTTAGCTGCTTGTAATTTATCGAGCATATCGTCATCTCCATCTCGAACAGCAGGGAAATCCATTACTTCTGCTAATCCAAGCACGCGAGAGTGAGAGAAAAATGGCGCTAAGTCAGCTGCTTTTAAGACGGCTCCAGAGCTTTCAAAAGGAGTTGCTGGCACGCTTGAAGGTAAGTTCACAAATACGTCTAAAGGAATGGAGTCCGAGTTTTGAAGCATAAACTCAATACCAGATTTCCCTGAAACATTCGCAATTTCATGAGGATCCGTTACGACAGTTGTGACGCCTCTAGGTACAAGAAGTTTTGAAAACTCTTTAGGTGTAACCATTGATGATTCAATGTGAACGTGTCCATCAATGAACGTAGGAGAAATGTATTTTCCTTTTGCATCAACGACGTTATTCCCATCGTATTGACCTATTCCAACAATCACTCCATCAGCAATCGCAATATCGGCTTCAATGATGGAAAGCGTAAAGACATCGATAATTTTCCCGTTTTTCACTACAAGATCTGCAGGTATTTTTTTATTGGCAACAGCAAGCTGTTTTTTTAATGTTGTTTTTGTATTTGACATGAATGTGACTCCTCTCATTGTATAACTGAATAACAATGAAGGACTATGTAAGGGAGAACATAAAGAAGAATAAAAATGCAGTATGAATGATGTTCAACCCTCGTAGTCCAACTATTTACGGTAGTTCGGTAGAAACTCTTGGACCCTATTTCCAAGACTATACGAGCTTTAGGTATTTCGATACATTCTATAGACAAATAATAAAAACGTCAATTCCTAATAAAAAAGAAAGATTTTTGGGAATATTTCATCTATGTGTATGTAAACGATTTAACTCTTATTTGCTCGCTAAAAGGTGCAGCATTCATGTATAGAAAAAAATGTAGAAAAAACCGTCAATGGCTATTAGTCATTGACGGAGGTGTCATTAAGCTTGTTTACGCAGTGTACCTAATTCTTCCGCGATCGCTTGCATTTCACTTGGGCTAAAAGAATCTTTTCTCATTACCATATCGTATAAGTACTTTAAGTCTTCATACATTTCTTCGTCAAAAGCTTCGGCTTTAATTGCTCCGATATTTAGCATGCGCAATTTTTCACTGATGCTATCGACCATATGTTTAATATTCTCTGGAGATTTTACTGATAAATCCACTTTGTTCATCCTTCCAGTTGCGTTTTTTTTATTGTAACATGTTTTTATCGTGTGAACACTTTTATGTCAGGTTCTTATCCACAGAAGAGTGGAAACGATATAAATAAAAGAAAACTATTTTTTAGTTTAAAAATGATTGTATATAATGTTTGTAATAAGGGAAAGGAGTCGAGACTATGATTAACGTATTATTCGTTTGTTTGGGAAATATTTGTCGTTCACCCATGGCAGAAGCGGTCTTTAAAGATATGGTGAAGAAAAAAGGGCTACAAGGACAAATTCACGTAGATTCTGCAGGCACAGGAGGCTGGCACAAAGGAAATCCTCCTCATGAAGGGACGCAATCTATTTTAACGAAAAACAACATTGATTTTAAAGGGCAAACAGCAAGACAAGTGATTCAAGAGGATGTAGCTAAATTTCATTATATTATTGGAATGGATGTCGAAAATGTAGGAAATCTGAGAAGAATGGCTGGACATACTAAAACAGGTTATATTGCAAGACTTTTGGATTTTGTGCCTGGTTTACATATTGAAGATGTGCCTGATCCTTATTTCACGGGAAATTTTGACGAAGTATATGACTTAGTTCAAGAAGGATGCAAGGCGCTTTTAGACGAAATTATAGAGAAGCATTTCTCGGAATAAGTGATACTAAAAAAATAAAAAACGGAGGAGAAACGACAAATGGGTAAACGAAATAAGCTAGTAGAAGGTATGGTCATTGGAGCAATTATAGGAGGAGCTGTTTCTTTATTTGATAAAGAAACCAGAAGTTCCGTTATTCAAGGAAGTAAAAAATTGAAAGACAAAACAACGACTCTTATTCAGCATCCTGAACTTGTAACGGATACTGTGAAAGAGAAATATGAAACGATCCGTACGACCATTGAGCAAGTTTCTGAAGATGTATCATTTGTAGCAGGAAAAGTAGAAAAGTTAAAAGAAACAACCCCTCAGGTGATGGAAATTGTAAACGATACAAAAGAAGCATTTGTAGAGAAGTATGGTGATGAACAAAAATAAATAAGGAGGCACATATGGCTGGAATATACATAAATAACATCGTAAAGTTTGGCAAAGAACTCATGGGCCGCATTCATCGAGATGAGCTGCCCAGCTTATCAGCTGAATTGGCTTATTATTTGCTGCTCTCGCTATTTCCTTTTTTAATTTTCTTAATTACGCTGATTGGATTTTTGCCATTGGAATCAACAGATCTGCTTGACTTGGTCGAAAATGTAGCACCACAGCAAACGCTGCACATGATTGAAAGCAACGTTTCTCATATCATTGGTTCTCATAATGAAAAACTATTGTCCTTTGGTATCATTGCCACGATGTGGTCTGCTTCAAATGGAATTAATGCGATCGTAAGGGCATTTAACCGAGCGTATCACGTACAAGAAAATCGGCCGTTTTTAGTGGCGAGAGGCATGGCAGTTCTCCTTACTTTTGCGATGATATTTGTTATTATTGTAGCGCTTTTACTTCCTGTTTTTGGTCATATGATTGGTCTTTATTTATCGTCTACGTTTGGATTTTCAGAAACTTTTCTCGCTTTATGGTCTGCTTCCCGCTGGATTATCAGCGGTCTCATTTTGTTTACTGTTTTTACGGGGTTGTATTACTTTGCTCCTAATAAAAAGCTGCTGATTCGAAATGTTGTAAAAGGAGCGGCTTTTGCTACGGTCGGATGGACAGTGGTATCGATGCTATTTGCGTACTACGTCAATCATTTCAATAACTATACGGCTACATATGGAAGCTTGGGCGGAATTATTATCTTGCTTATTTGGCTGTACCTATCGGGGATGATTATCGTTATTGGAGGAGAAATTAACGCTATTTTCTACGACCGCCGAGTCAAATCTTCATAGTCACAAATTGGGATGAAATCATTCGCAAGATATGAGCATACTAACAAAGTGAAAGGGAGGTTTTACATCATGACAAAGCATACAAAAAAAGACGGAAGCAATACAAAGCAAAATAAAAAGAGCCAGCCAAAGCATAAAACAAGCAACAGCCAAAATGGACAAAACGGTTACCATTAAGGCATCGATTTCCATAATAAAAAGCCTAACAAATACGTTAGGCTTTTTTTCGTTAAGATTTTAGCAAGCGAAGGCCATTTAAGATAACTAAAATGGTGCTGCCTTCGTGACCAATAACACCAAATGGCATATCAAGCACTTGGAAAAAATTCGAACAAATTAATAAAAAGATGACGGCAATAGAAAAAATAACGTTTTGCTTCACAATTGAGTTCATTCGTCTGGAAAGAGCTACTGCATCCGAAATTTTTGATAAATCATTTTTCATTAAAACAATATCTGCCGTTTCAAGTGCCACATCCGTTCCTTCTCCCATAGCTACTCCAACGTTAGCAGTAGCCAGAGCAGGTGCATCGTTAATCCCATCTCCCACCATTGAAACGGTAGGGAATTTTTCTTTTAACGCTTTAATTTTATCTACTTTCGCTTCAGGCAAGCATTCTGCAATGTATTCATCGACGGCACATTCTTTTGAAATGGCCTCGGCTGTTTTTTCGCTGTCTCCTGTAATCATGACGGTATGAATACCCTGCTCTTTCAGAGATTTAACAGCTTCTACAGCTTCTGTTCGTACAACGTCTTTTAGCGCAAGCAATCCCACAATACCATGCTGGTCTTTTGCGTACACAATCGTTTTTCCTTCACTGGCAAGCGTAGATGAAATACCATTTTCAAATTCAGCTGCTTCTTCTTTACCTACAAAATCTGCTTTTCCTATCTTCCACGTATCTCCTTGAAGAGACCCAATCACACCGTATCCGGGAACGTCTTCAAGTGAATCTGGCTGAACGAGCGTCAATTCCTGCTTGTTTTTCACAAAGTCAACAATGGATTGAGCAAGCGGATGATTAGACTGACGTTCAATTGATGCTATTTTAATAAGAAATTCCTGTTCGTTTATATCAGAACGTACAATAACATTTGTCACTTCTGGCTTTCCTTTTGTTAACGTGCCTGTTTTGTCAAAAGCAATTGCGCTTAAATGGCTTAACCTTTCCAAATGCACGCCGCCTTTGAACAAAATTCCTTTTTTTGCTCCGTTTGAAATAGCAGACAGCGAAGCAGGGGTGATAGATGCAACTAGGGCGCAAGGAGACGCTACAACTAAGAGAATCATTGCTCGGTAAAATGTCTCAGTCCAGCTCCATCCAAGCACATAGTGGGGGAGAAACAGCATAACTGCCACAACCGATAGAACAATTTTTACGTATGTGCCTTCAAATCGTTCGATAAACAATTGAGAAGGAGACTTTTCACTTTGAGCCGTTTGAACAAGTTGAATGATCTTTTGAAACAGCGTCTCAGCACTTGGCTTTGTCATTTTAATGGTAATGGCGCCTTTCACATTCACCGTGCCCGCGAATACTTCATCTTCGAGCTGTTTTAGTACAGGGACAGATTCACCCGTAATAGCCGCCTGATCAATCGTTGTTTGACCTGAGACAACAATACCATCGGACGGCACTCGTTCACCCGGCTTAACTAACAGCAAGTCTCCGATTTGTAAATCTGAAATGGAGACAATTTCTTCTTGGTCTCCAATCAGCCGCGTTGCTTCTTGCGGCTGCAAATTCATTAAGGCGCTAATTTCTCGGTTGCTTTTATTCATGGTGTACGTTTCTAATGCACCGCTTAGTGCAAAAATGAAAATAAGCATAGCACCTTCTGTCCAGTAGCCAATTACAGCCGCTCCAATGGCCGCAATAATCATTAGCATTTCGACGTTTAATTCTTTATTTTCAATCGTTTCTTCAATGCCTTCTTTTGCTTTAGCAAATCCACCTATCACATAAGCTAATACAAAGAGCGTAATAGATACAGCTGTATCCTGCTGTTTTGAAATCAGCCAGCCGGCTAAAATAAGCACTCCGCTCAACAGTGCAGCAATGAGTTCACCATGTGTTTTTAATACGTTGACAGCAGAAGATGTTTGCGGCGTTTGTTCTTGTTTTTTAGGTAACGCATTTTCCATACAAATCCTCCTTGAACGATAATTGAGAAAAATAATCACAATCATTACCCCTAAAAAAGCACGAAAGCTGCCATCTCAGCGATAGCAGCACACTTTTTCCATTTATTATCTTTTGAATTGGGATATTTAGTATAGTATAGCACGGAACAAGCAAGTAGGTAACAACTAATGCTTAAAAAATAAAAACAGAATGCAGCTGGACGTCTGCATTCTGTAAAAAACGTACTACATATCTAAATGCTCTTCATAATATTTATAAGCGGAAGTGTAAATGTGCTCGATATCGGCATCCGTCATGTACATTAAGGTTTCACGGTCAATCCCCTTCATTGTTTCAATAAATGTAATCATGTTTTTACGTTCTTGTCTGCTCATTTATTATTCTCCTCTCCATCTGTTTTAATACAGTTTATTATATTTAATTGTATTATATAACAGAAAAAGTATTTTGTGTGGATTTTTTTTTAAAATAGGCAAAAAAATTTTGAAAGACGTAAATAATTGACTATAGAGAAAAAGGTATTTTATAATTTATATATGAACATATGCTCATATACTTGCATATAATGAACGGAGAGATGTTATGAAAAAAGATGAACATTCGTTTTTATCACCTCAAACAGTAGAAGAAGCATCAAGAATACTAAAAGCTATTTCAGATCCTACGAGAATGAAGATTCTCTATTTGCTATTTCAAGAAGAGTGTTCAGTCGGTCATATGGTTGAAGTGCTTGGTGTTTCACAATCAGCTATTTCACATCAGTTAACTCACTTGCGTCATTTACGTTTAGTAAAATATCGCCGTGAAGGGAATACGTATTTCTATACGTACGATGATGAACACGTGGTTGGAATACTGCATCAAGTGATTCAGCACGTAGAATGCGCACATAACGATTAGAAGGAGGGGCTTTGCATGAGTCATGATCATCACCACCATCATCATCATGGTCATCATCACCATTTTGATACACAGCGTGAAGGCAACAAAAAAGGTCTGTTAATTGCACTAATTATCACCGCGGGTATTATGGTTCTTGAGTTTGTCGGAGGGCTTTTTACAAATAGTTTAGCGCTATTATCCGATAGCGGACACATGCTGTCTGATACAAGCTCACTTGCTCTTAGCCTCGTAGCCATATGGTTTGCTAACCGAGCTGCGTCGGCTAAAAAAACGTACGGTTATTATCGTTTTGAAATATTAGCGGCTCTTTTTAACGGAGTGGCACTGTTTGTAATAGCAGGGTTTATCATTTATGAAGCCTATCAGCGCGTACTGGAGCCGCAGTCTGTAGCAAGCGGCAGCATGATGCTGATTGCTGCTGTTGGTTTAATCGCTAATTTAATCAGCGCATGGTCACTTATGAGACAAGGCGATGTAAAAGGAAATGTAAATTTGCGCAGCGCTTACTTACACGTATTGGGAGATGCTTTAGGGTCTATTGGAGCTATTGTAGCGGGACTTCTTATGATGCTGTTTGGATGGTATATTGCTGATCCGATTATTTCTGTAGTTGTGTCTGTATTAATTTTAAAAAGCGCTTGGGGCGTGCTTGCTCATAGCGTTCATATTTTGATGGAAGGCTCTCCTGAAGGAGTGGATCACAGTGAAATAAAAAACCTTCTTGAAAACATTGAAGGAGTCAAAGATGTGCATGATTTACACATCTGGACGATTACTTCAGGACTGGACTCATTGAGCTGTCATATGCGCGTAGAAGATGAAAAAGATTGTCAGCAGATTTTGCAAAAAGCCATTGATTTAGTACACGATCACTGTGGTATTGAGCATACGACGATACAAATTGAAAAATCAGCTCTTCAGCACCGGACGCTAAAAGTTTAAAAACAAGCGAGAACTTATAAGTTCTCGCTTGTTTTTTGCTGCATAGGCATTTTTTGTCCGAATACAAAAAGAAGGATAAAAATAAAGCCAAGCATCCCGCTAATAATATTAAAAAAGCTGACATGATGAAAGAACTGAATAAAAGTACCGCCTATGTAAGGACCGGCAAGGCTTCCGATACTAAAAGCAATGCCGCATAGTAAATTACCTGTAGGAAGCAGACGAGTAGGAATCAAATCCGTCATATAGCTGATTCCTAAACTAAACGTAGAACCTACAACCATGCCTGCTATAAATAAACACGCTACTAATGGAATAGCGGTGTCTTCCAAGAGACTTGCTGTAAAAAAAGTCACGGCTCCAATTGATAAAATCCATCCTAATACCAATTTCCGTCCGAATTTATCGCTCAGTATGCCAAGAGGAAGCTGAAACACAATAGCTCCAACTGCAAAGGAAGTCAGCAGCAGTGAAATAAACTCTACTTGCAATCCAATTCGTAAACCGTATACAGGAAAGCTGCCGTTCAGTGATGACTCTAAAAAACCATATCCAAAAGGCGGTAAAAAAGCAATCCAAGCATATTTAGCCGCTTTAGAAAATCGCTTAGCCGTTTCTTTTAATGAATTAACCTCAACTCCCTGAAGGGGAAATTCATTTTTTATCAAAAATAAAAATACCCACGTTAGAAGACATAGAGCAGAAGAAATCATAAAAGGCAGCGCTTGATTAATTTCAATTAACGGCGTCATTAAAGGACCAACAGCAAAACCAATACCAAAAAAGAGCCCATACAGTGAAATGTTTCTACCTCTTTTATCAGCAGGGGAAGACGATGTAATCCACGTTTGAGTTCCAAAGTGCAGCGCGTGATCTCCTATTCCAATAAATAAACGGAGCACAAACCAAAATACAACAGATTTCCACAGGGGAAACAAAGCTAAAGATACAATAACTAAAAGTCCTCCTGCTGCGATAATTGGCTTGTATCCGTATCTGCGAAGCGGCGCTTCCATGAAAGGAGAAATAAATAAGATGCCCAGGTACAATCCAGTTGCGTTTAATCCGTTTATAGTAGAGGAAAGACCATCTTTCTCAAAAATAATAGCAATTAAAGGCAGCAGCATGCCTTGGCTGAATCCAGAAATGGCGACAAGGCTAACTAAAATCCAGAAACGTTGTTGATGAGTAGCACCCATAGCATTTAACCTCTTTTTATCTATATTTTGTCAATCCAACTGTTTAATCGTACAAGGAAAACGCTTTATTGACAAGGATATAAACAGGCCGTGCTGTCCATTTGACATCTTTATGTAAGGGGAGTAGAATAAAACGTGTAAATATTTACATGTTTTTATTTGCAATTAAGAGGTGATTGCTATGATAGAACCAGGGCTGAAGAAAATAGCAACATTCACAATTAATGTTGGTACACCCGTCGTTATTGGTCATACAGGATTAGGAAAAAAACAGTTTATTCCCATTAAGTCAGGTACTGCAGACGGGGAAATAAAAGGCTTAATTCTTCCAAGTGGAGCGGATTCTCAAATTATTCGTTGGGATGGCCGCGTCGATTTATCTGCACGATATGTCATTCAAACAGAAGATGATGAACTTATTTATATTGAAAACAATGGAATACGTCAGGTTAGTGAAGAGTTTAGAGAACAGGCTGCTGAAGGTGAAATTATACCTCCAGAGCACGTTTACTTTCGTACGATTCCTGTCTTTGAAACTGGAAGTGCAAAGTATAAGTGGTTACAGGACCGCATGTTTATAGGCGCTGCTGTAAGAAACCCAGAAAGCGTTGTGCTAGACATATACGAAGTTTTATAAATCAAATCAAAGGAGAGGTATAGACATGGAAAAATTTATTGGAAATCATATGATTTACACATACGAAAACGGATGGGAATATGAAATCTATATTAAAAACGAAAATACAATCGATTATCGTATTCATAGCGGAATGGTGGCAGGACGATGGGTTCGTGACCAAAAAGTAGATATTGTGAAATTAACAGAAGGTGTATATAAAGTATCTTGGACTGAACCAACGGGGACAGATGTATCTTTGAACTTTATGCCTAATGAAAAACGCATGCACGGAATTATTTTCTTCCCAAAATGGGTACATGAACATCCTGAAATTACCGTGTGCTATCAAAATGATTATCTTGATTTAATGCATGAATCCCGTGAAAAATACGAAACATATCCGAAATACGTGGTTCCCGAATTTGCTGACATTACATTCATCAAAAATGTCGGAGTAAACAATGAGGAAGTTATCGCTCAAGCGCCTTACGAAGGAATGACGGATGATATTCGCGCTGGAAAATTAATTTAATACGGAGTCATACAAAAGGCTAGGACAAAAGTATATTAGTTGAAGGAAGATCCGAACGAAGTTGATTCTTGATCAAGAATCAACTTCGTTCGGATTTTTTTATTGTGATGGTGCCCGGAAATAAACCGCGGTGTAACAAGTGATCTATAGTGAGAGTAGTTGGTTATATAAAAAACGGTTTATAATGAAGGAAAGGAGTGAAGAAAATGGAATTTAACATGAAAAAAGAGGCGGGGTTTACGACAGATTTTCCTTATGGAGAGCTACATATCGCCGGAGATGAAGAGCATGGCTTTCGTCCGTATCAGCTAATGACATCATCCATTGCCGTGTGCAGCGGAGGCGTGTTAAGAAAGATTCTAGAGAAAAAAAGAATCGCTTTTTCCGATTTACGCATCCAAGCTGATGTAACGCGCAATGATGAAAAAGCGGGGCGAATCGAAAAAATTCATTTGCACTATATCATCACGGGAAAAGACCTGCCATTAGACAAAATTGAAAAATCGATTGAGCTAGCCCGAAAAAATTGTTCAATGCTACAGTCGGTTATTGACAGTATAGAAGTGACAGAAACCTTCGAAATAAAATAAAAGTGGACATCGTCCACTTTTATATTTCTTTTGGTTTGCTTCCGGCTTTATCAAAATAGCGCATGCGTTCAGGAGTCAGCTGAAGAAGCAAAAAATTTGGGTCATCTGGACTTTTAATCCACTCTTTTAACTTTTCATTCCAAAATTTCTTTTTTAACTCTTCGTTTGTTTCTACATTTACTTTGGCTTCTACCTCTACATACGGATCACTCCAACCTTGCCCATCATAGCCTAACAAAATATGAACGTAAGGGTTTTTTTCTAGTTCTTCGACTTTGTGGGTATCTTTATTGGTGGCGGTGTAAAGCACAAGATCTTCATGAAAAAACATCATAAAGCGTGAATAAGGTTTTCCATCTTGAATCGTAGCTAACGTTCCGATTGTATAGTCATCCAGTACCGATAAAATTTGATTTTTTACATCATTACTCATTTTTTCACTCCTCATTCTATCTCATTATCCTTGGTAGTTTGGCTGATTTTTAAATATCTTAATCAAAAATCAATTAGAGGTTTATCATTTATAAAAATAGGTTAAAAATACTAACATTGACGGTGAGTCTATACAAATTCCATTAATTTGATATGATTGATTTTGTTGTCAAAAAATGAATAAGGTAGGTGTACATATCGATGATCAATCGGATTTTTCTGATAGCGGTTATTCTTGGGGTGCCGCTATCTGTTATTGGGCACATGATGCACTGGTCAGATGTTCTTATGTTTATTATTTACTGTTTAACAATCATTGCCCTCGCAGCTTTTATGGGAAGAGCTACAGAGAGCTTAGCTGTTGTAGCTGGTCCTCGAATAGGCGGTCTATTGAATGCTACCTTTGGTAACGCTGTAGAATTAATCATTTCGATTTTTGCTTTAAAAGAAGGCCTTACAGCCGTGGTGCTTGCATCGTTAACCGGTTCTGTATTAGGAAATCTCCTTCTTGTAGGCGGTCTTTCATTCTTTATCGGGGGACTTAAATTTAAGCGTCAAGAATTTAATGTCTATGATGCAAGACATAATTCTGGATTATTGATCTTTGCCGTTATCGTTGCGTTTGTTATTCCTGAAGTGTTTGCTAGCGAAATGGACGAAGCGAAGACCATGTCTCTAAGTGTCGGAATTTCCATTATTCTCATCATCTTATACTTAGCGGCGTTATTCTTTAAGCTGGTCACGCATCGAGGCGTGTATCAGCATAAAAGTGAAGAAGTGGAAGAACATGAGGAGCCAGAGTGGTCAATGTGGAAAGCGATTGCGGTTCTCTTTTTGTCTACGTTAGCGGTGGCTTATGTATCCGAAAGCTTGGTAAGTACAATCGAAATTGTCTCGGAAAGCTTTGGCTGGAGTGAGCTGTTTATCGGGGTCATCATTGTAGCGATTGTTGGGAACGCGGCAGAGCATGCTTCCGCTATTATTATGGCCGTTAAAAATCGCATGGGTGTAGCTGTTGAAATTGCTGTTGGATCAACTTTACAAGTAGCGATGTTTGTAGCACCAATATTAGTACTTGTTTCGCTAATGTTCGAAAGCCAAATGTCTCTTGTTTTTACTTGGCCTGAGTTGATTGCGATGGTAACAGCCGTATTTTTAACGATTGCGATTTCTAATGACGGAGATACAAACTGGTTTGAAGGCGCAACTCTTTTAGGTGCTTATATTATTATGGGAATTGGTTTTTATCTCATTTAAAAAAGAAACGTTCACTTTATGTGGACGTTTCTTTTTTGTGAGTGAATAGAAGAATTTCCCTTTTGGTATTCAGGATAAAACAGGGGATGTTTGAAAAAACTATGGTTGCATTCATTAACGATGTTGAAAGGAGTTTCTAGATGTTACGTAAATTGCTTTTATTTGTGTTTACCATCATTATTTCGTTTTCATGTTCAACGAAGATCGCCATTGCAAAAACAGCTCAGCCTACCATCAACGTGCCTTCTTCAGCTTTAAATATTTCAAAAGAAAATACGTATCCAAATGCTAGTCAAGACACGCCTTATTTGCAGCCGAGTGAGTTCACAAAAGAGCTCATTGAAACGTCAAATGTAAAAATTGAAAACCCTGATTTAATTCGTATATTAAATGAATCAAACATTTCTAAAACTCCATGGGCAATTGGATTCAGAGCAACCATTTTTTTAGGACAGTGGCCGTTAAATTATGAATCAACAGAAACAAACGTTAACTGGCAGCACCAGCGAATCAATACGAATCATTATGATAACAGAGCAGGAAAAACTCAGTACAAAATGATGTACAGTCAGGAAAATCAAAGCCATGTAAAAGGCGGATTAACGGCAAAAGTGCCTCAGCCTGATCATGTTAAACAAATGATGCTAATTGAAGCAGCTAAAAAAACAAAGCTCACTTTATCATTTCAAACGTTTGTAGGTGCCGGAACGAAAAAAGACCAGGTGTATAACGTAGCTCCTAAAAAAGTAGGTTATCTCTATGCGTACACGCCTGCTGTAAGTGAAAAGGGAAAAGTAACGTATGGGGAAGTATATGTAACGGTAAAAGGCAGCAAGCGTTCAATTGTGGTGAGAAATGTAACGTCTCAAGGAATTGGAGCATGGATTCCAGTACAAGATTATGTCTCCTTAAGTTTCGGGGCTTACGATCAGCCGAGATAACAAAAAAAGAGATTCCAGTGGTGGAATCTCTTTTTGTTATTTTGTAATGTTCGCTTGGAGTTTGCTAAAATCAGTATCTTGATAATAGCTGTTTTTTACCAAAATATTAGGTCCCAAACAAGAGACCGCTGAACAATGGCAGCTAAGTTCTTTAGAAATTGTGCTTTGCTGCCACGTATCAAAAGCGTCTGTAAGCTTTGTATCTTGAATGTTGCCAAGAGGAGGCGTATCACCAAAATCAGTTACGATAATATCTCCGTCGAAAATATTTACATTTAGGCGAGAACGTCCGTCAGGATCGTTTCGAACGGTTACATTTTTACTGCTATACAAGCGCTGTAAAAGCGTTAAGTCTTCCTCGTTATTACTGCATGCATAAAACGGCAGCGTGCCGAATAGCATCCACACATTTTCATCTCGAATATCAAGAAGGTGATGAATCGCTTGACGCATTTCAGGAAGAGATAATGTCTCTAAGGTGCTGGCAAAGTCACTTGGATACATAGGGTGTACTTCGTGACGCTGACAAAGCATTTCATCCACAATTTGACGATGAATTTTTTCCATATGAGGAAGCGTACGTTTATTTAACATCGTTTCAGCTGATACCGTTACACCTGCTTTTACAAGCGCGCGGCTGTTTTCAATCATACGATCGAAATATTTGGCGCGCTGCTCATAAGTAGGCTTTCGCTCCATCATTGCAAAGCCAGCTTCCACAAAATCGTCCATCGTTCCCCAGTTGTGAGAAATATGTAAAACATCTAAATAAGGAATGATTTGTTCGTAACGAGCAAGATCTAATGTTAAATTTGAATTAATCTGTGTACGGACACCTCGTTCGTGTGCATACTTTAATAAAGGCACCACATAATTTTTCACAGAAGATAGAGACATCATAGGCTCTCCGCCCGTGATGCTTAACGCTCGAAGTGTTGGAATTTCATCGAGACGTTTTAAAATTAAATCAAGAGGCAGTGCGTTTGGGTCTTTTGGCTGCAGCGTATATCCAACTGCGCAGTGCTCACATCGCATATTACAAAGCGTCGTTGTTGTAAATTCAACGTTTGTGAGCGTCGGTTTGCCATATTGTTTCATATCTAAATACGCTTCCCACGGATCGAACTCCGGGGTAATTCGTTGTAAAGTGGCCATAAAAAAACTCCTTTTATTTTTCCGTAAAGTGAAATGATGATGAAAACATCTCACGGTCCGTCCTGCTAGACTAAATTATACGTCCCATTCAAAACGGACACCAGTGACTATTATGGATTTTATTGCTTTTAGTTGTCAAATATGAAAGTATTCGTTAGGATATAAGGAAATAAGAATGAAAAGCTACATCAGGAGGGTTTAAAATGGGAAACGCCGTTCGAGATAAAGATTCACAAGTACGTTATTTAAAAGATCGTTTAAATATGTTTGTACACGTATTAGACTCTATGGAGCCTGAAAACACAGATCTAGAAGATATTGACCGTTTGATTACAATGATTGATGACTTAGAAGCAAAATGTGAGCAGTTTAAAAAAGATAAAGAATGAAGAAGAAAAAAGCGCTAGAAAAACTAGCGCTTTTTTGCTTGAAGTGGAAATCCTCCTATAAAGGTCTTTCGAAACAATTTTTGAAGGAGTATAATAAATTTTGAAAGTTGTACGACAGATAGATAAATACATACATTAGCGGGATATGGGAGGAATTAAGTGATGATTGAAGCTTTAAAACAAAGCATGTACGATTTAATTGTTGAAACATCTACAAAATTGCCAAAAGACGTTCGACGTGCTATCGCAAAGGCAAAAGCGCGTGAAAATGCAGGAACGCGTGCAGCAATGTCTTTAGCGACCATTACCAATAATATTAAGATGGCGGATGATAATTTATCGCCAATTTGTCAAGATACAGGTATGCCAACATTTAAAATTAAAACCCCTGTAGGAGTGAATCAGCTTCAAATTAAAGAAGCGATTTATTGGGCAATTGAAGAAGCAACAAAGCACGGAAAGCTTCGCCCTAATTCTGTAGATTCGTTAACGGGAGAAAACAGCGGTAATAATTTAGGCGGAGGCACGCCGGTTATTAAGTTTGAACAGTGGGAAAATGACTATATTGATGCGCGTCTTATTTTAAAAGGCGGCGGCTGTGAAAATAAAAACATTCAGTATAGCCTGCCTTGTGAAGTAGAAGGGTTAGGCCGAGCTGGCCGTGATTTAGACGGTATTCGTAAATGTGTGATGCACTCAGTATACCAAGCGCAAGGCCAAGGCTGTAGCGCCGGCGTCATTGGTGTTGGAATCGGTGGCGACCGTACAACAGGCTATGAATTAGCAAAAGAGCAGCTGTTCCGAAACTTAGATGACGAAAATCCAAACGCTCAGCTGAAAGAATTAGAAGAGTATGTAATGGAAAATGCTAATAAGCTAGGAATCGGTACAATGGGCTTTGGCGGAGAAACGACATTACTTGGCTGTAAAGTCGGCGTAATCAATCGTATTCCTGCTAGCTTCTATGTGTCAGTTGCGTATAACTGCTGGGCTTACCGTCGCTTAGGTATTAAAATCAACGCTGATACAGGAAGCGTTCAAGAGTGGCTGTATCAAGAAGGCGAAGAAGTAGATTTTAATAAAAATGCAGGTGCAGAAGAGAAACAAAATGCGGATGAAACAAAAGAAGTTGTATTACAAGCACCTATTACAGAAGAGCAAATTCGTGAATTAAAAGTTGGTGACGTAGTGCGCATCAACGGTATGATCTACACAGGACGCGACGCTATTCATAAACATTTAACAGACCACGATGCGCCAATTGATTTAAATGGACAAATCATTTATCACTGTGGCCCGGTTATGTTAAAAGATGAAGATGGAAAATGGCACGTAACCGCTGCAGGACCAACAACAAGTATCCGTGAAGAACCTTACCAAGGAGATATTATGAAGAAATTTGGTATCCGCGCGGTTATCGGTAAAGGCGGTATGGGTCCTAAAACGCTTGCTGCTCTTCAAGAGCACGGGGGCGTATACTTAAATGCTATCGGAGGAGCTGCGCAGTACTATGCTGATTGTATCAAGAGCGTAGAAGGCGTTGATTTGATGCAGTTCGGTATTCCTGAAGCAATGTGGCATCTAAAAGTAGAAGGCTTTACAGCTGTAGTGACGATGGATTCACACGGAAACAGCTTGCATGCAGATGTAGACAAGTCTTCATTTGAAAAGCTTGAGCAATTTAAAGAACCGGTATTTAAATAAACATACGTCGGGAACGTATGGTAAAAAGTAACGTTCATGAACGAGAAAATTGAGTGGATACTAAGCGTAAAATGACTTCCGAAAGGAGCTTCTTATGCGCCGGTTCACCTTTTTTCTCGTTTTTTTATTCGTGATGTCAACAGGCATAGCATCTGTTGAAGCACAAATGTATCGAAACACTCCGATCAGCTGGGGATTTCAAAAAAGTAAAAATCACAAGCCTGCATCCGCAGGTACAGCTTATGAACACATTCTTGCTAAGTATGATGCGTTTTACCTCGGCGATACAACTAAAAAAAATATTTATTTAACGTTTGATAACGGTTATGAAAATGGCTATACACCGCAGGTATTAGACGTGCTCAAAAAAAGAAAGGTTCCTGCGACGTTTTTTGTAACAGGACACTATTTAAAAGAAGAGCCTAAGCTAATTAAGCGAATGGTAAAAGAAGGGCATATTGTCGGCAATCATTCATGGCATCACCCTGACTTAACTCAAGTGGATGATGCACGTTTTAAAGAAGAGCTGCAAAAAGTAAAAGATGAATACAAGAATATTACCGGTCGTGATGAAATGAAGTATCTCCGCTCACCTAGAGGTGTATTTAGCGAACGAACGCTAGCTCTTTCAAAGCAAGAAGGCTATACGAACGTATTTTGGTCACTAGCATTCGTTGACTGGAAAGTGAATGAACAAAAAGGCTGGCGCTACTCATACGACAATATGATGACTCAAATACATCCAGGTGCGATCATGCTTCTGCATACCGTTTCAAAGGATAACGCAGATGCGTTAGATCAAGCGATTGTGGATTTAAAAAAGCAGGGCTATACGTTTAAAAGCATTGATGATTTAATGAACGAACGCAAACAAATGAAGAAAAGTCCTTCTAAAACGAAATAAAGATAAAAACCGACGGGAATATTTCTTCTGTCGGTTTTTTGCTGTTGAAGTGTTATAATATGCGTTGATGTCTTTTTTAAAGCGATACGGTCCAATAAGTTTTAAGCAGCTAAAGACCGTTAATAACTATATAAAGAATTTAAACTAATCGGAGTTGGTCTCATGAATAAACCCAAAACTGAAATGAAAGTTCAAAAAGGACAAACGTTTCCGTTGACGATAAAAAGACTCGGTATTAATGGAGAAGGCGTAGGCTATTTTAAGCGCCAAGTCGTCTTTGTACCGGGAGCATTACCGAATGAAGAAGTGGTTGTAGAAGCAACAAATGTTCAGCATAAGTTTGCCGAAGGGAAAATCAAGCGAATTCGCAAAAAATCTCCTCATCGCGTAGAAGCACCCTGTCCGATTTACGACCAGTGCGGAGGCTGCCAGCTTCAGCACTTATCTTATGAAGGTCAGCTAGAATCCAAGCGGGATATTGTTCTGCAAGCGTTCGAACGTCACAGTTCATTAAAAAAAGTAGAGGAAAAAACTCGCCAAACGATTGGTATGGAAGATCCGTGGCGCTACCGTAATAAATCTCAGTTTCAAGTCGGCGTGGACAAACAAAAAGTCATTGCTGGTTTGTATGGACTGAATTCTCACCGCTTGATTGATATTGAAAACTGTCCCATTCAGCATAAAGCTACAAATCACGTGACAAAAGAAATAAAACGAATTTTACAAGACCTTCAAATTCCTATCTACAATGAGCGTAAACGCCGTGGAATTGTGCGTACCATTGTATCTCGAGTAGGGTTTGAAACGGGTGAAGTTCAAATTGTCTTGATTACGGCTAAAAAAGAAATTCCGAAAAAAGAGCTGCTGATGAAAGAAATTCAGCGCCGCCTACCGGAAGTGAAATCACTCGTACAAAACGTAAACGGTCAAAAAACATCGCTTATTTTTGGAGACGAAACGTTTACACTTGCTGGAAAGTCGGTGATTCAAGAAACGTTAGGTGATATCTCATTCGAACTTTCAGCGCGTGCATTTTTCCAACTGAATCCTCTCCAAACGGTGAAGCTATATGAAGAAGTAAAAAAAGCAGCTGCGCTAACAGGCAGTGAAAAAATCGTAGATGCTTACTGCGGAGTAGGGACAATTGGCTTATGGCTTGCTAAAGATGCCAAAGAAATTCGCGGAATGGACACGATTGAAGAATCCATTGTAGACGCGCGAAAAAATGCCAAAGATCATGGATTTGAGCATGCCACGTACGTAACAGGTCCGGCTGAAAAATGGATGCCGCAGTGGGTAAAAGAAGGCTGGAAGCCAGACGTTATCGTCGTTGACCCGCCGCGAACAGGCTGTGATGACAAGCTTCTAAAAACAATTTTACAAGTAAAGCCAAAGAAAGTGGTTTACGTATCTTGTAATCCATCCACATTAGCCAAAGATGTGCAGCAGCTGTCGAAGGCTTATAACGTTGATTACATTCAGCCTGTTGATATGTTCCCTCATACAGCGCACGTGGAGAATGTGGTGAGTTTGACGTTAAAGAAATAAATAGATGAAGAGTAAAGGGCAGATTTGGTTCTGCTCTTTTTTTATTTGAATTGGACTCTTGTTGGAAGAAAAAATATTCTAATATATCTAATTTGAATTATTGGAAAGTTAGGTTTTAGAAAGCATTGGAGCACCGAAAAGAAGTTTTATTAGTACTTATATTTCAGTAAATGAACTGAAATTTCATTTTTTATAGAGATGATAAACGCCAATCTAGTCTTGAAAACCCACACCCTCAACCACTCCAAGAATACTATAGTAATAAAACTGATAAAAAGTATATACAGAGGGGCAGAGGTCAAATGGACTCAATGTTTTTGAAAGGGCTTACGGGTAAAGTGGTAACGCCGAAAGACCCCATTTATGAGGAAGCTCGTCAGGAGTGGAATCGTGCTATTGATAAATTTCCGCTTGTGATTGTGTACTGTGAAAAAAAGCAGGATGTTGTAAATGCAATTCAATGGGCGCGCAAGCATCGTGTAGACATTCGCATTCGATCTGGCGGTCATCATTATGAAGGGTATTCTACGGGTGACTGTGTATTAGTCATTGATATCAGTCGGTTAAACGGGTTGAAATTGGATAGGAAACGGAACATCTTAAAGATGGAGGGAGGAGCAAAGAATACGGAAGTGTATGATTTTATCGGTTCGAACGGATATGTGTTTCCAGGAGGAACGTGTCCGACTGTTGGGGTGTCTGGCTTTACGCTCGGAGGAGGCTGGGGGCTTTCGAGCAGACTTTACGGATTAGGCTGTGACAGCTTGATAGAGCTAGAGTTGGTCAATTATGAAGGAAAGATTATTAAAGCAAACCAATCGTGTAACGCGGATCTTTTTTGGGCATGCCGAGGTTCTGGTGGCGGTAATTTTGGCGTTGTGGCAAGCATGACGTTTCAGCTTCCAAAACCGACGAACAGCTCTGTGACGCTTGTTCGCTTCTTTTATGTAGGTACTACAAGAGAAAAACAGGTACAAGTGATGAATATATGGCAAAGCTGGCTGCCTGAATTGGAAAAACGTATGACGCTAGTTGCCAGTTTTTATAATGCAGAAGGAGAAGGATTGGGCATATTTGCGAACGGCTTCTTTTACGGATCTCCAGAAAGAGCTCGAAAGATCTTGCAGCCTTTTGCAGAGGTGGAGGGGTTCCGAGTCGAGCTAGAGTCATTATCTTTTCTTGAAGCGGTACAAAAGATAGAAGCAACCTATCCTCCGTCTGAAAAATTTAAGTCAACGGGAAGATTTGTGCAAAGAAGTTATTCAGTTGGCGAGCTTGAAAATCTTGCAGATCTCATACAGCGTCCAGCAGAAGGTTCCGTTTACGCCGCGATTTCTTTTTATGCACTAGGAGGAGAAATTCGCAGTGTTGGTAACAGAGAAACGGCCTTCTTTTACAGAAACGCTAGATATATCCTGGGCTTTCAATCTGTATGGACAGACGATGCGTTTGCACGAGCAAACAGAGAGTGGCTGTATAAGCGATTTCAATATATTAAACGTATTACGAAAGGCTCCTATGTGAATTTCCCTATCAGCAACCTTAGAAACTACGAGTATGAGTATTTTGGAGACAACGCAGAGAGATTAGAAAGAGTAAATAAAAAGTACGATCCATTTAACGTATTTAGGTTTCCGCAGGGACTCAGGTAGCATGTAGAAAAGGATACTAAGTTGACGATTGAACCTGTTTCATTACCTTCTTTCGAAGAAGGTAAATAAATGAAAGTCATCTTTCTTGTTGACAAAGCATCCAACTGGTATTAGAATAAACAACTATTCGACAGTCATTATCTTAATCGAAAAATTTAATACGTAGAAAGCTATGATTGCTATGGATCACACTATAGCAGGAGCAGCTTCTGGAGAGATCGCGATAGTTTCGCGACGCCGAAGGGTTCACAATCTCAGGCAAAAGGACAGAAGAGTACCGGATATTTATTTGGTATGTTACTAATTGGTAGCATGTACCATAATATTTGTTATTCTTATGACCATGAGATTGGAGCGCATCCAATCTCTTTTTTTATTGGACTTTATTTTGTAGTCCGCACGATCGCATCAAAGGTTTTATTGTTAGGAGGAGTTAGAGTTGGAACAACGAGAATTAAAGAGGGATTTATCCAATCGTCATGTTCAGCTAATCGCGATTGGAGGAACCATTGGGACGGGATTATTTTTAGGTTCTGGTAAAGCCATACAGCTTGCAGGTCCCTCTATCATCTTTGCTTATTTAATTGTGGGTATTGCGCTTTTCTTTGTGATGAGAGCGCTAGGAGAACTACTGCTGTCTAAAGCAGGTTATCAATCGTTAACAGATATTGCTGAAGAGTATCTTGGACCATGGGCTTCATTTGTCACAGGGTGGACGTACTGGTTTTGCTGGATCATGACAGCTATGGCTGATGTGATTGCCGTTGGCGTATATGTGAAATATTGGTTCAATATTCCTCAGTGGATTCCTGCACTTATTTGTGTAATCATTTTATTAGGACTTAACTTATTAACCGTAAAATTATTTGGAGAATTAGAGTTTTGGTTTGCTTTAATAAAGGTTATTACGATTCTTGCGTTAATTGTTATTGGCGTTATTTTACTGGTAATCGGATTTAAAACAGATGCAGGATCCGTTACGGTTCAAAATCTTTGGAATCATGGAGGACTGTTTCCAAACGGTGTTTCAGGTTTCTTACTTTCATTCCAAATGGTTATTTTCGCATACGTCGGGGTTGAATTGGTAGGGGTATCGGCAGCGGAAACATCAAATCCCCAAAAAAATATTCCATCGGCCATTAATAAAATTCCGCTGCGAATCTTATTTTTCTATGTTGGAGCGCTTATCGTCCTTTTATTTATTAACCCGTGGATGGAATTGAATGCAGCAGAAAGCCCATTTGTTAAAACCTTTAGTTTAGTCGGAATTCCGCTTGCTGCTGGAATTATTAATTTTGTTGTATTAACTTCAGCCGCTTCTGCTTGTAATAGCGGAATGTTTTCAACAAGCCGTATCTTATATAACTTAAGTAAAAATGACCAAGGGCCATCTACGTTTGCAAAACTGAACAAAAACCACGTACCAAGCAACGGATTGTTTGTATCTACGCTGGTTATCTCGGCGGGAGCTTTGTTAAGCAAACTGATACCAGATCAAGCTTTTGGCATCGTAACAACCATCAGCGCTATTTGTTTCATTTGGGTGTGGAGTATCATTTTGATTTGCCATCTAAGATATAAAAAAACGCGTCCACAGCTGCATGCAGCATCAACATTCAAAGCACCGTTAACACCATTTATAAACTATGTTGTGCTAGCGTTGTTTGCAGTGATTCTTATTATTATGCTGTTTTCTGATGCGACGCGCCCAGCCTTATTGTTGACACCCGTTTGGTTTATTCTCTTATTTGGTTTTTACGGGGCTAGAAGGAAGAAGAAATAGTAAATGGGTGACCTCATCATTTCGTGATGGGGTCTTTTTATTGGAAGATAAATAATTGATTTCTACTGTATGAAGAAAATGCAGTAAGCAAAGTTTATATAAGAACCCTAAAAAAGTTTTAGCAGAAAATACAGTGAAAAAGCTCATAGTTTTCTGATAGTAATGTAGAACCAAATGCTTTTCTTCTATGTCTAAAGGTGGAATTCTATCATTTACATGGAAAAGTTTTCATTTTGCAGTACAATGGAGGTAGACTTCATTGAATTAAGGTGAACAAACATGAAATGGTTTAAATCTCATACGTTTTGGAAAATCTTCACGATTAATGTGCTTCTTATTTGTACCGTACTGACGCTAATGTTTATAGTTTCAAGAGTGATGCTGCCTAATATTTCTCAAGATCAATATCGACAGGTAACTGATAAAACCGTCAAGAGAATGAAAGAGCAAATTAACATCGTTATTAAAGATATTTGGAGCTTGGGCGACGAGGTACAGCAAGATCCTATTTTTTTATCAGATGATGAACAAGAGATAGACAAAGAACTGCAGAAAATAGTTAATATTTCACCGTATATCGATAGCGGAACCATTTTTAATACAAAAGGGTATGTGGAGCATTATTACCCAGATGATTTAAAGAGTATGAAGCACGTGAACTTAAGTAAAAGAAAATATTTTCAAGAAGCGCTGCGAACTAAAAAAATATATTTAAGCGATGTCGTTTCAGCAGACACAAAGCATTACATTGTGGTGATGGCAATTCCTATTTTGGATGAGCAGCAAAATGTAAAAAAAGTTATAAATTTAGCGCTGCGCATTGAAGAAAATAAAAGCTTTCAATCCATTTTTCAAACGTTCGATATAGGAGAGAACGGCTATACGTTTATTGTAGACCGCAATGGTAGAATTATTTCACACCCTGAGAAACAGAGAATCGGTGAAAATGCCAGGGAAAATGAAATCGTTCAGGAAACGATGAATCATAAATCAGGATATCAGCGCGTTGTGAACACCGAAGGTAAGTACTTCTTTGCGTCATTTGAATATATTCCTGTTTTGGATTGGGGAATTGTCGCTGAATTACCCGTTGAAGAAATTTACAGGCCTTATGAAACGTTTGAAAAAACGCTTTGGACCGTTTCAGGTATTACAATTTTACTGCTTTCTTTTTTTACTGCGTTATATGCAAGGCAAATTGTGAATCCTATTCGTAAACTATATGAATTGGCGGGACAAGTAGCGCGCGGGAATTTTAATCAAAAAATTCCGGAACGAGAAATTGAGCGGGGGGAAATCGGTACTTTATCTAAACAGTTTAATGAAATGATTAGCTATATACGCCATTCTAAAGCAAATTTACAGCAAAAAGAAAATCAGCTGCAGGAACAAAAAACGTTTTTAAGACAAGTCATTGACATTAATCCAAGCTATATTTATGCCATTAATCAAAAAAGGGAGTTCATTCTTGTTAATGAATCTTTTGCGATGCTGCTAGGTGAAAAATCTGATGACTTGATTGGACAACCAATTGATAAATATCAATTCAACCTTCAATCAGATCTTTTATATAAAGGGACGTTTTCAAACTGTACGCAAAACGGGATGGTATTAGAAGAACAGTTTAAAGATTCGAAAGGAAACCGGCGCTGGGTCGAAACAGCAAAACTTCCTATTATGAATGAAAAACAGGAAGTGATTCAAATGCTGTGCGTATCGACAGATATTACGGAGCGTAAAAAAGCAGAAGAGAAGCTTAGAACTTCTGAGAAGCTTGCCGTTGTAGGAGAACTTGCAGCTGGAGTTGCTCACGAGATCAAAAATCCTTTGACTTCTTTAAAAGGTTTTGTTCACTTATTAAAAGAACAAAATCCCAAAGATGCTTTGTATATAGATATCATGGAAACTGAATTAGAACGAATGAATGGAATCGTAGAAGAATTTTTGATGTTAGGAAAACCTCAGGTTATGAATGTTGAACCCTTGAATATGCAAGCGCTTGTTCAAGAAGTGTGCTCGCTTCTTGAACCTGAAGCAGTAGAAAAAAAGGTAGCTTTCATATTTGAAAGGGATGAGCAATTACCGCAGGTATATGGAGATAAAAATCAGTTAAAACAAGTATTTATTAATATTATTAAAAACTCTATCGAAGCAATGCCTGAAGGAGGGGGTATTCATATTACGATTAAAGCAAAAGAAAACCACCTTTGGCTGCAGCTTGCTGATGAAGGGCAAGGTATTCCTCCTGAACGGTTAGCGAAGATAGGTGAGCCTTTTTATAGTACAAAAGAAAAAGGTACAGGTTTAGGGCTGATGGTCAGCTATCGGATTATTAAAGCTCATCATGCGCAGATGACATTTTCTAGTCAGTTAAATCAAGGAACAAGTGTGGATATATTGTTTCCAATCATAAAAAAGTAGGGGAAGTTCCCCTACTTTTTATTATTATACTTATAATATATCAAAAGCTTTCATGTTACTAAAACAAACGAAAGTGCTAAAGAAGATATCCACAGGTTAACAAGAAGTTAACTGCTGAATTGTATAGGATATTCACAACTTTATCCACATTATTCACATTTTTTCAGAAAATTTACATAAAAATTACCCACTGTCATTTCAAGTTATGAAAGCGGTAATATACATATCTGATAAAGTTATGCACATTATCCACATAATTGTGGGTAAACTTTGTGGATATAGTAAAGTATTAAAAAATCGTAAATCATACGCATGAAATCTTCGCGTTATTATCTTTACATAATATAAAACGTCCTTCCGATACACAGTGTACAGAAAGGACGTTGGGATGATCAAGCGTTGGATAGAGATGTTTTGCCTCACTTATTTTTTCGTGTAGCCGCCTGCACGGTCTGCTTTTTTAAACTCGCGGCCGTAATAGATTTCTTGAGCGCTACTTAACGTATTTTTTGCGTTTTCTTTTCGTTTTTTTTCAGACATAAAAAAACCTCCAATTAACGTTTTTCGATCATGCTACTTATTTTTTCCAGAATCTCTCGTTTTTAATCATAAAAAAAGCTCTCCGTGTAACGGAGAGACTCTTACGCTTCTTTAAGCTGGTGATCTTCTTGAACGTCTTGTTCGTGACGCAGGTAGTATAATGTATACAAGTCTTTTGGAATTTCGTATAAATCATATACGTCTTCATGTTGATTAATTTCATCGTATAAAGCTTTGTGTGTTTCATTCGCAAGTACTGCATAAGGCAGTTTTTCGGCAGCCTTAATAGACCTGATGTTGATTTTGCGGATTCGCATAAAAATTCGCTCTATATTTAACTCAAAGAACAGTTCATTAAAGAACGCTTCTTTTGCAATTTGATTATATCCTTTTCCGTGAAACGGTTTGCCAAGCCAAGTGCCTAAAAAACCAGCTTGATCCTGTACATCAAATAAATTAATGGTGCCGATAGGGTTACCCCATTCATCTAAAATCGTGCGAGAAATAATTTCTCCATGATCTTCTGCTTCCATCGTTTGTTTAGTCACAAATAAAAATTCTTCATAGGAATGGGCTTTATGACGAACAAAAGGGAAGACATCAGGATGTACCATGAGTTCGTATAGAGATTGACAGTCATTTAGGTCACGTTTTTTTAACATAACTTTTCCCTCCTGATCGAGGGTATATACAGACTCCAATCAAGTCCCCACCCTCGAAATTTTTTAATAATTAAAAAAATTTCGGGGTGGGAATCGAACCCACTAGAACCAGTTACCTGGTGGCGCACCATTTGCCTTCCCATTACAAGTCAACAAACATAAAAAGTCAACGTGTGATGTTTATGCTTTTGTGAAATTCACATGCTTCTAAACGTATCATACTAAAAAAAATAAAAAAAGAAAATAGGTAAAATGTTAATTTTTTTTAAATAATATTTTACCATCTATCATGGTGAAAATAGGCTTTGCTAAGTAGTGAAAGGGATGATGGCTCCATAGCACTAAATCAGCGTCTTTTCCTGCTTCGATACTGCCGATTCGATGATCAATACGGAGATTCCGAGCAGCAGTAATCGTGATGCCTTCTAATGCTTTTTGCTCTTCGAGTCCTTCACGTACGGCAATGGATGCGCAAATATTTAAATACTGAATAGGCGTATAAGGATGGTCCGTTGTAATGGAAACTTCTACTCCTTCATTGCAAAGAGCTTGATAGGTTTTCCACGTTTTATTCTTAAGTTCAACCTTTGAGCGGCGTGTTAAAGTTGGACCTACGCTCACTTTTAAATTTCTTCCACCCAGCTCTTTAGCAATTAAATGGCCTTCTGTACAGTGCTCAATACGGACGTCTAAATGAAATTCATCTGCTAAGCGAAGAGCTGATAGAATATCATCGGCTCTATGAGCATGAATCCGAACTGGAATTTCTCTATTCAGTGCTTGAGTGAGAGGTTTGATGCGCAAATCATCTTTGTTGTCACTGCTTGCTGCGTGATAAAAGGCTTCTCGCAGCATCCCCATAATACCCATTCGCGTAATCGATTCTTTATTGCCGTGGCTGTGAATTCGTTTTGGATTTTCTCCTAGCGCAATCTTAAGTCCAGCTGTCTCTTGAATTAACATTTGAGAAATGCTTGTTCCAGCTGTTTTAATAACGGAAGTTGTGCCTCCAATCACATTTGCACTTCCTGGCATAATGTGTACAGACGTAATACCCGCTTCAATGGCATCTTTAAACCCAGGATCTAAAGGATGTACACTGTCAAAAGCTCGGATATGTGGAGTCATAGGTTCAATGGTTTCGTTAGCATCATTCCCGGCCCAGCCGGTTCCTTCATCATATAATCCTAGATGTGTATGAACATCAATAAATCCAGGGAATAAATAACGCTGTTTGCAGTCAATGACTTCTACTCGAAGAGGTGGCTGCAAGTTTGGCCCAATTAAAACAATTTTTCCATCTTGAATGAGCACATCACTATTATAAATAGGTTTTGACGTAATAGGATAGAGCGTTGCATTTTTTAAGAGAATGGTTTTCATAAAGTTACTCCTATCTATCGGCAGCTTAGTCACCTGTTTTAGGGAAATAACAGAAAATAACTAGAGTAAATCTCGCAATGCATCTTCTAATACAGTATATGTAAAAATGTAATTCTGTTGAATCAATTTTTCAGGTAAAACGCGCTGTCCCTTTAAAATAATCATACTCATTTCTCCCATCAGCAGTTGAAGGCCAAAGCTAGGTACGGGCATCCAATGAGGACGATTCAACACTTTTCCAATCGTCTTTCCAAACTCTTTCATTTGAACGGGATTTGGGGCAGTGACGTTAACAGCTCCCTCTATTTGTTCGGTATGAATACAGTAATCAATGATCTTCACGACGTCTTGAAGATGCACCCAAGACATCCACTGTTCTCCGGAACCGACTGTTCCTCCTGCAAATAATTTATAAGGAAGGGCCGTAGAAGGAAGTGCTCCGCCATCTTTCCCTAATATAACGCCGAATCTTGTTAAGACAGTACGAATATTGAGTTTCATGGCTTTTAGCGCTTCATTTTCCCACTTTTTTACCGTTTCAGCCAAAAAGTCTGTCCCGATCGATGGAGAAGCTTCTGTGAACGTTTCTTTCGTTGATGTCCCGTAATAACCAACGGCGCTTGCATTTACATAAAGTGACGGTTTTTCGGGTAAAGAAGCCATAATGCGAAGAATTTCTTGAGTAGAAGAAAGGCGACTTTCCACGATGGCTTTTTTGCGTTCGTCCGTCCAGCGGCCACTGTTAAGTGAAACGCCAGCTAAATTGATAAAAACGTCTGCTCCTTCTACATGCTCTTCAGGTTGGCTGTTTTCTTGCATCCACTCTACATATTTAAGTTTCGGATCTCTTGCAGCTTTATCTGCATTGCGTGTTAAAATATATACATAATGTTTTTGTGTTAAAAAATGTTTTGTTAAAGCTTTACCTACGAATCCAGTTCCTCCAGCAATAACAATTTTCATACGAACTTCCTCCTTTATTGAGATAAATAAAAATGTGTATGATACGTTTGGCGGTTCTTCAGCCATCAATTTAATAAGAAATATGAGGTGAAGGTTAATGCCTGTTGTCACAAAGATCACAACGCAAAAGAATAGCGGTGAACGTTATAATGTGTATTTAGATTATGGTAAAGGTGAAGAGTTTGGCTTTGGTGTTGACGAAAATGTCCTCATCAAATATGACTTAAAAAAAGGTCGTGAGCTTGATGAATTTGAATTAACGGAAATTCAGTACGCAGATGATGAGAAAAAAGCTTATAATTTAGCGATCATTTACTTATCTTATCGAATGCGCTCTGAAAAAGAGGTACACGATTATTTAAAGAAAAAAGAAATTAACTCTACTATTATTCAACAAGTTATTCAGAAACTAGTCAGCCACCGTTATTTAAATGATGAAGAGTTTGCCAAAGCATTTGTGTTAACTCAGATGAACACAACACCAAAAGGACCAAATGTGATTCAAAGAGAATTAAAAGAAAAGGGGATTTCTGATTCCATTATTACCCTTAGTTTATGTGAATACCCTGAAGAACAGCAAATTCAAACTGCTGTAAAATTAATTGAAAAGTTAAAAGGGAAATATAAAAAATTATCTCAAGTAATGATGAAACAAAAAATGGAACAAGCATTGGCAGTGAAGGGCTATTCGTTTTCTGTTATTCAAGAAGCATTTCAGCGAACGGATACAGAAAAAGAAAGCGATGAGGTTTGGGAAGCTCTGCAATATCAAGGAATGAAAGCTCATCGTCGTTTTTCAAAGTATGAAGGCTGGGAATATCAGCAAAAAATGAAGCAGGCTCTTTATAGAAAAGGATTCTCCATTGAACAAATTCAATCATTTCTAGATTCTATTGAAGAGGAATAGAGCGGGGAAAAAAGTATGTTAGTTGAAGGAAGATCCGAACGATGAATCGAGATTCTTGATAGAGAATCCAACTCGTTCGGATTTTTTTATTGTGATGCTTCAATCTTTTTAAAACAAAATATCTTCTGAATCATTCTGCTGTTTATAAATAATCTCAGCGATTTCTGAAGCTGAGCGCAAGCGGCTTTTATCTTTAATGTGGTTGTTGTGATCCCAAAAAGGAGTATTCATGCCTCCCATATAAGCTGCCGTCACATGAAGGTTGGTATCTTGGTACTCCACTTTTAAACTTTCTGTAAATCCCCTTACGCCAAATTTACTTGCCACATAGACGCTTTCATTGGCTTTCCCTCGAAGTCCTGCAGTTGAAATGATATTCATAACTTTAGGTTCAGGTCTCGTCAAGAGATGAGGCATAAGCGCTTGTGTTAAAAAAATAGTTCCTTTTACATTTGTATCGATGACTTCATCGATTGCTTGTTTTGTATAATCTGTCAAAGGACCAAAATGTCCAATGCCTGCGTTGTTGATAAGGATATCTACTGAATGCTGCATCAGCAGTTTTTCTACAGATTTTCCTACTTCTTCATACTGTGTAATATCTACAGACATCGTATATACGTTTTCTCCTAGCTCATGCTGGGCCTCAGTTAATTTCTGTTGATTGCGTCCAGCTAGAATGACGTTGCAGTCTTTTGCGTAAAGTTTTGCGAGTTCTTTTCCAAGACCCGTCGCACCGCCTGTGATTAGCACTGTTTTCATTCCCAAAACTCCCTTTTCATAGTCTCCCTTTAGTTATACCTTTTGTTATAATAAAATGAAAGCAAACAAGGGGGAAAGCAGCATGTCTGAAAAACGTTACAGTGATATGACGACGTATGAACTTCAACAAGAAATTGGGTCTCTTCAAGAAAAAGCACGAAAAGCTGAACAGCTTGGCATGGTCAATGAGTATGCAGTATTAGAAAGAAAAGTAACAATGGCTAGATCGTACTTATTGGATCCTGAAACGTTTCAAGCAGGGGAAGTATATGAAATTCAAGGAGATCCGGGTTCATATTTTAAAATTGATTATATGAACGGAGTTTTTGCATGGGGGTTTAGACTTGGCTCACCGCAAAACGAAGAGGCATTGCCTATTTCCATGTTGAAAAAATAAAGGGACGAACAAGCAGCACGAAGTGTGCTGCTTGTTTGATATCTATATTCGCTTTACTTTTAAACAAATAAGCAAAGCAAGCGGTTATTCTTCGCGCTCATTAGAAGCATGCATACGTTCTTGCGGATGCGTATTGATCGTTCCATTTGCACGTTTTGAAGCGTATTCTGCTTTTGCTCGAGGTTCGCCTTCAAACTTAGTATGATGTTGGTTTGTAAAATCTTTTGCTTTATTGCGCATCGATACCTCTCCTTTTACAACAGAAAGCGTTGCGGTTATGATATAGTACATGAGGGAGTGAATAACTCCGCATTTATAGTGTAAGTTAAAAGTGCAAACATACTCATAAAGAATTTTGGTAATCGAGGTGTTCTTATGAACGATATATTCGAAAGATTAACGAATCAGCTATTAAGCAAAAATAGTTCGCTTTCATACGCTCAAGCCCGTACATGGGTCGAACTTTTCTGGGAAGATTTTGAGTCATCTTACGCAAAAGCAGGATATGATTATAAAGGGAAAGAAGCGACGGAAAAGGTTGTTACGATGTACATCAACAGCTACGGTGACAAACTTCATGAAATCGCGGTTAAAAACCCTAAATATCAGCATTTATTAAATAACGATGACTATTTAAAACATTAAATAAAAACGAACCGTCTTCTCAAGACGGTTCGTTTTTGGGTTTCATATTTGTTCTTGTTATGATTAGTGCGGGAGGTAATCAAGCTTTTTACGCAATTTTTTCTCACTGAAAATCCAACCAGTGTACGAACAAATAATATTTAAATCGTAATCAAGCTGGACCACGGCTACAAATGGATAGTAGTCTTTGCTGCGGTAGCGTAAATCAATAAAACGCACTTCAATGTGGTCGTTATATTCGTCCAGTTCCCATCTATAAATAGGTGAAAAGGAAAGAAAAGCAGATAAATTTTCATCTTTTTTCGCTACTTCAATTACGGCCGATTCAGGAATTGGAACTTTATCAAACGTATCATAAATAAAAATTTCTTCTCCGATTGCTCTTCCTACATGAAAGTACTTTTCGGTCGTCACGGCTAAGTGCCAGTGAGTGAAACGCAGCGTAGGAGAGATATTGAGCTTGATAACATCAGGAAACTGTTTTCGAAGCTTCTTGGCGATTTGGTGGCGCATATAAAAGCGCAGTCCATAGTAAAACGCCAATAACACATATAGCGTAATGAATGTTGGTCCTGGCTCTGCTCCAATAAACCAGATTAAAATTGCGAGCACGTGGGCTGAGAAAATCACGTAATCAAACGTGTTGATTACGCCAAGCGCAATCCATTTATTTGTGAAAGGCCGTAAAGCCTGCGTGCCATAAGCGTTAAAGATATCAACAAAAACGTGAATAATGACGCCTGCAAAGGTCCACATCCATAGGTGCAGCAAGTTAGCTCCTGGCAGCAGAAGCGAAAGAATGAGCACGATAAGCAAAGGCCATAAAATAACAGCCGGGATAGAATGTGTAATTCCACGGTGATTGCGGATATACTGTGCATTGTTTCGCAGCTTTAAAACAGTGTCTAAATCAGGTGCTAATGACCCGGCCATTACGCCAATCATCACAGCATCCATTGTGGCTGTATTCGCAGATACAGTGGGGTCTAATGTTGCAAGGCCGCCCAGAGCGATTCCCATTGCAATGTGTGTACCAGTATCCAGAGCGAACTCCTCCTTTGTAAGATGATGACGATCTTAGATTATTCTAATTCAGCATGAAAGCTTGATTTAAAGCAAAAAATCTCATTTTATTATTAACGCAGCAAATCGGCTGTTTTTATTCATTATTTGAACAATTCATTTTACTATTCATATTTGTAGTTGTTATAAGGTTATCATAAAGTTACTAAGATTCAAAAAGCAACACATTGTATATGTATAGTTAATACCTCGGAGGCTATGACGTGAAACAAAGTAAAGATATTGTACAAAATTTTGATATTCAAGCATTTCAAAATGACTTAATCTCTTGGTTTGAGCAGGAACAGCGCATTTTACCTTGGCGTCAAGATCAGGACCCTTATAAGGTGTGGGTATCTGAAATTATGCTTCAACAAACGAGAGTAGATACGGTCATTCCTTATTTTAATAATTTTATTAGCAAATTTCCCACTATCAAAGACTTAGCTTATGCGAATGAAGATGATGTGTTAAAAGCGTGGGAAGGATTAGGCTATTATTCCCGTGCCCGTAATTTGCAAACTGCGGTTCGAGAAGTTCACGAACAATACGGGGGAGAAGTTCCAAATACGCCAGCAGAAATCTCCAAACTAAAAGGAGTGGGTCCTTATACAACAGGGGCCATTTTAAGTATTGCATACGGAGTGCCGCAGCCTGCTGTAGATGGAAATGTCATGCGTGTGCTATCGCGCATTTTATCCGTTTGGGATGATATTGCAAAACCGAAAACAAGAAAGTTGTTTGAAGAAATCGTGCATGAAATTATTTCAACAGATAACCCTTCCTATTTCAATCAAGGTATGATGGAACTTGGTGCCATTGTCTGTACACCAACTTCTCCTTCCTGTTTGTTATGTCCAGTTCGCGAACACTGCCGCGCTTTTGAAGAAGGAGTGCAGAATGAGCTTCCCGTTAAATCAAAGAAAAAAGCGCCGCGTGCTCTTCAGCTTGCTGCAGCGGTGATTAAAGACGGTGAAGGAAATTATCTAATTCATAAGCGTCCAAGCAAAGGACTTTTAGCTAATCTATGGGAATTTCCAAATATAGAAGTAGATCTTAGTATAGCGCCAGATCATCAGCAGCTTCAGGCGTTTATTCAAAATGAGTACGGAGCTGATATTAAAATCCATGCGCCTTTTACCACAATTCAGCACGTGTTTTCTCATATCGTCTGGAACATCACAGTATATGAAGCAGAGCTTGCAAGTGATATCAGTGCATTAAAAAATTTGAAAGTAGTTTCTGAAAAAGACTTAGAACAATATGCATTTCCGGTTTCCCATCAAAAAATCTTAAAAGAATATTTGCTTGTTAAATAAAAGAAGCGTGGATAAACTCCGCGCTTCTTTTTATTTAATCATATGATACGTGCGTGCCGTGTGTATAATCTGCTTCGTGGCGCTGTAACCCGCCTCGTGCTTCAATTTCTTTAATAATTTGCTGATGAATACTTTGTCCTTCAGCATTTAAATACGGCGTCATTTGCTGTAAAGAGTGATGGAAAAACGCAAGCTCGCTGTCTTTCCACTCGCTTTTAGAAATCATTGAAAGAGCCGTCATGTCTCTACCTACATACATTCTATTCACCTCGTTCATTTTATCAAGTTTTATCTATTTTCCCTATATTACTTGTTTCTTATGCGATAAAATCAGTACAATGTAAAGATAATATGATACATAAGGGAGATGACATCATGTCACAAAAGGTAGCACTAGTTACGGGAAGCAGCAGAGGTATTGGTAAAGAGATTGCTTTACGTCTTGCTAAAGAAGGATACGATATTGTATTAAACTATGCACGAAGCAAAAGTGCAGCGCAGGAAGTAGCGGAAGAAATCAAAGCATTAGGCAGAGAAGCATTAGTTGTTAAAGCAAACGTAGGAAAAGTAGAAAAAATTAAAGAAATGTTTGAGCAAATTGATGACGCATTCGGTCGCTTAGACGTATTTGTAAGTAATGCAGCTTCAGGAGTTTTACGTCCTATTATGGAATTAGAAGAAACTCACTGGAATTGGACAATGGACATCAATAGCAAAGGATATTTATTCTGTGCACAAGAAGCGGCTAAACGTATGGAAAAAGTAGGCGGAGGAAAGATTGTTACCATCAGTTCGCTCGGTTCTATTCGCTATTTGGAAAATTATACAACAGTAGGCGTGTCAAAAGCTGCTGTAGAAGCATTGACCCGCTATTTAGCAGTGGAGCTTGCTCCAAAAAATATTGTGGTAAATGCTGTATCTGGAGGTGCTGTGGATACAGAAGCATTAAAGCACTTCCCAAATCGTGATGAACTGTTAGATGATGCGCGCAAACATACTCCAGCTGGTCGTATGGTGGAGCCAAAAGACATGGTAGATGCAGTGATGTTCTTAGTCTCCGATCAAGCAAATATGATTTGCGGTCAAACGCTTATTATTGACGGAGGGCGTTCACTTTTAATGTAAGGTAAATGTATTTTGTGCTTGCGCTTTAAAATACTGAAAAAAGTTTGCATACCCTATTTACCTCCCGGGCATATTAATTTTCGTGGAGGTGATTACAATGGCAAAACAAACTAACAAAACAGCATCTGGTACAAGCACACAACACGTGAAAAACCAAAATGCTCAAGCATCTAAAAACAACTTCGGTACTGAATTTGGTAGCGAAACAAATGTACAAGAAGTGAAGCAACAAAATGCACAAGCAGCGGCAAACAAAAGCCAAAATGCTCAAGCATCTAAAAACAACTTCGGTACTGAATTTGCTAGCGAAACAAGTGCTCAAGAAGTGAGACAACAAAACGCACAAGCTGAAGCAAAGAAAAACCAAAACGCTGGTAAATACCAAGGTTAATATCAAAAGCGAACTTAACGTCTTTCAAACGGCGATGTTAAGTTCGCTTTTTCTTATATAAAAAGCAACAAAGTATGACAAAACTTCTTGAAACTTTACACAACTCGTCAAAGGAATCTGTCTCACCTAAACAGAATGTTAACAGAAGTGCCGCGTGTATGGTTAAAGCAAATAGGGAGGAGCTATCGTATGAAAAAATTTGATCAGCTAGTGACTCAACAATTGGAGACCATGGATCAACTTCTGTTTTTGCAGTCTGAGATTGAGCGCTGTCAGGAAATCGAAGGTGAACTAGTAAAACTTCATGAAGAAGCAAAACTTCATTCTGTGCAAGATGAAATTAGTGAAATGAAGCTAAAATTAAAAGAGATTCAATTGACGTTTGAAGCACAAACCGAAGACATTATTCGTACATATAAAAGTGAAGGGGCTTGCTCTACACTTGCTTAATGAACATTGATGTGTCACTTCCTCTCTTTTTTAAGGCTGCTAAGCAAAGGAAAAGTAGGGGGAGTGACTTTTTTGAACTCAAGAAGGTTAGCACATTTGTGTTAAAATGAGAGAGAAACCGTTATAATAAACATAAGACAAATGGAGACGTTATATGAATTTTTTTAAGTGCTAAAATGAAAGTAGGTATTGGAGATGGGAATTCCGGTGGAAGGAGAAACAATTCAAATACACAGCTACAAGCATAATGGACATATTCATCGCGTGTGGGATCGGACAACCGTATTAAAAGCAACCAATAACTTAGTGATTGGAGGAAATGATCGTACAGTCGTTACAGAATCAGATGGACGAACATGGGTCACAAGAGAGCCGGCAATTTGTTATTTTCATGCTCAGCAGTGGTTTAACGTCATTGGGATGATCCGTGAAGATGGAATTTATTATTACTGCAATATCAGTTCGCCGTTCATTTATGATGACAATGAAGCGCTCAAATATATTGATTATGATTTAGATATTAAAGTCTATCCAGATATGACATACACCCTTCTTGATGAAGATGAATATGAGAAGCATCGAAAAGAAATGAATTATCCAGAAGTGATTGACCGTATTTTACATAATCACGTCGAGGAGTTAAAAGGTTGGATTCGACAGCGAAAAGGCCCGTTTGCTCCAGATTTCATTGACATTTGGTATGAACGTTTTTTAACATATCGGCATTCTTGATGAATGAGCTAGAGAACATTATGTTAGGCCGTCTAAAGCTGACTGTTTGATATAATGTTCTTTTTGGCGTTATGGTCGCCATCTTTTAGAAGAGATAAAAGCACTAAAAAATCGACGCGTGTACATATACTAAGGAAGCTTGCCCTCATAGATAGAAAGGGGAGATTTTATGGGAAGTATAAGACGCTACATGAAGTTTGTACAGCCATACAAATGGCAAATTGTCGGCACTGTCTTAATTGGTATTATTAAATTTGCTATTCCTTTATTAATTCCGCTGCTTTTGAAATATGTTTTGGACGATATCGTAAATGGACATGGCATGTCTTCCTCTGAAAAAGTTCATAAAATGGTGACGATTATGGGGATTTCGTTTGTTATATTTTTAGTGTTAAGACCTCCCATTGAATATTACAGGCAGTATTATGCTCAGTGGGTATCGAGCAAAGTATTATATGATATTCGGGATCAGCTGTTTAGCCATATTCAAAAGCTTAGCTTGCGTTACTATGCAAACACGCGAGCGGGTGAAGTGATTTCACGAGTCATTAATGATGTAGAGCAAACAAAAAACTTTGTTATCACAGGCTTAATGAACGTATGGCTTGATATGATGACGATTGTAATAGCCATTGTGATTATGTTTACGATGAATGTACCTTTAACACTGGTATCGATTATTTTGCTGCCCGTTTATGCGTTCTCTGTAAAATATTTTTACAGTCGTCTGCGCCATTTAACGCGAGTCCGTTCGCAGGCTTTAGCGGAAGTACAGGGTCACTTGCATGAAAGGGTTCAAGGAATCTCTGTTATTCGCAGCTTTGCTATTGAGCCTCATGAGCAGAAACAATTTGATAAGCAAAATTCAAATTTTCTACAAAAAGCAATCAATCATACGAATTGGAATGCCAAAACATTTGCAGTAGTGAACACCATTACCGATTTGGCACCTTTAATCGTGATTACATTTGCTGGATATCAAGTCATCACAGAAAGTCTTAGCGTAGGAAAGATGGTAGCATTTGTGGCCTATATTGACCGCTTGTATAATCCGCTTCGCCGCTTGGTCAATTCATCGACTACGCTCACGCAGTCTGTTGCATCTATGGACCGGGTGTTTGAGTTCATTGATGAAGAATACGATATTACAGACAAGAAAGATGCAAAAGAATGTACTGAGCTTCATGGAAAGGTGCAGTTTGAGCACGTTTCATTTGCTTATGAAGAAGAAGAAAAACCTGTGATTCATGATATTAATTTAGATGTAGAAAAAGGAAAATCCGTTGCGTTTGTTGGAATGAGCGGAGGAGGGAAATCCACGCTTATCAGCTTAATTCCGCGCTTTTATGATGTGACAGAGGGGAAAATTCTCATTGATGACATTGATATCAAAACCTATAAAGTACGCAGCCTGCGAGATAAGATTGGAATCGTCCTGCAGGATACGGTGTTGTTTAGTGACACGGTTAAAAACAATATACTGCTTGGAAAGCCAGGAGCGACAGATGAAGAAGTAATTGCTGCGGCAAAAGCCGCAAATGCCCACGATTTTATTATGAATTTGCCCGAAGGATATGATACAAAAGTGGGAGAGCGGGGAATGAAGCTATCAGGGGGACAAAAGCAGCGTATTTCCATTTCGCGCGTATTTTTAAAAAATCCAGCTATTCTTATTTTTGATGAAGCCACTTCAGCTCTAGATTTGGAAAGTGAGCACTATATTCAAGAAGCATTAGCTGAACTAGCAAAAGACCGTACGACTTTCATTGTAGCCCATCGTTTATCTACAATTACTCATGTTGATGAAATTGTACTTTTAGAAAATGGAAGAGTAGTCGAACGAGGTTCTCATGAGGAGTTAATTAAGAAAAAAGGTCATTACTATCAGCTCTTTAACGTTCAGCAGCTTGATACAATTTAAAAACACCACCTATTGTCTAACAATAGGTGGTGTTTTTAATCTTCTTGTCGCTGATGATTAATATCAAATGAGTTAGCATCTTTGTGATAGTTTTGGAACGTATCAATCAGCTTATCAAGATGCTCTAACTCTTCACTATACTCAATGATGACAGAAATTAAAGGGAAGATATGATAAATAACCTTATTCTCTTCATCATTATCGTATATTTTGTACTGCATAAATTTATCGATTAAAGCTCGTTTTCCAACGCAGGCTTCGTTTGGTACAGTAGTGGTTGGCTGTACGCGTAATTTCCCAATGAATTTTAATAATACTTGCTCATGATACATTAACAGGCACTCAACTTCAGATTTGATTAAATCTTGAAATTGCTGTGGCATGACTTGAAGATCATTTTCCACTCGGTGAAGTAGTTTCAAGGTTGTAAGAGCTCGTGTTGTTACGGTAATCATTTGACGAAATAAAACGAGCTTGCGTGACTTAACAAAACGTTTTTTGGTTGAATAAGTGCGTTCTTCTTTGTAAAAATCAAAGATTTGATTCATTTTAGCCACATTGTCTTTCATTTTTTCAATGTCTTCTTTTAACAATGTGTGCTCAGATGCGTGATAAAGATTCATGCGAATCCATTTAATAATTTCTTCCGTTGTGCTTACAATTTTATAATACAATCTTGTTTCATACTTTGGCGGAATAAAAATAAGATTGACAATAAATGCTGAGAATACCCCAAGTAACACTGTACCAAAGCGTATAAGTGCATATTCAACGAAATTATCTCCTGGATTTTCCATGATTGCAATTACTGTCACAAGCGCAAGCCCAATTGTATTATTAATACGTAATTTTAAGTTGACTGCAATGACAACAACAGCGGTAAAACCAATAATGATGGGATGGGTACCAAAAATAAGTCCAAAACAAACTGCAGAAGCAGCTCCAATCACATTCGCCTGTATTTGCTCCAATATCGTTAAATAAGATCTGTAAATAGACGGTTGAATTGCAAAAACTGCCGCAATTGCCGCAAATATTGGAGATGGTAAACTTAGAAATTCACCTAATAACAATGAAAGTGTAATGGCAATTCCCGTTTTTAAGATGCGGGCACCAAGTTTCATGTGCGTTCGTAGTTCCTTTCTGTAAAAAAGTTTTTTCGTTATGAAGAATGTTCCCCAAAACAAATGATAAATTGCAAAAATCAATCCTTCTTTATTACATAACCTGTTGGAAATAATATAAACAATAACATACTATACAAGGTTTAAGAATGGATATCAAGAGAAAACAAGCAGAAAAATAAGGGTATTTCTCGGGATTTTTCGACAGGATGACAAAAAGGAGATGACGCGTAAGAAATGGTTATGAAAGGTGGGAATGTTCTATAAGGAAACCCAAAGGCAAGATAAAAAAGCACTCATTTTCAAACGAGTGCTTTAGAGTAAAAATTAGCGTTCTTCACTTAACTGTTTAAATGCTTTTTCTACAGCTTCTAAAGTGTCGGTAATATCTTTTTCTGTATGAGCTGTAGTAAGGAACCATGCTTCATATTTCGAAGGAGCTAAGTTGACGCCTTGGTGGAGCATTAGTTTAAAGAAGCGTGCGAATAATTCGCCGTCTGTATTTTCTGCTTGTTCATAGTTTTTAACCGTTTCTGTTGTAAAGTAGAGAGTAAGAGCGCCTTTTAATCGATTGATCGTAATAGGCATGTTATATGTACGAGCATGTTTTAAAATACCTTCTTCGAGCATCGCCCCTAGCTTATCTAGCTGTTCATAAACACCTTCTTGCTTTAGTACTTCCAGGCAAGCAATCCCAGAAAGAATAGACGCTGGGTTTCCTGCCATTGTACCTGCTTGATAAGCCGGTCCAAGCGGCGCCACTTTTTCCATGATTTCTTTTTTACCGCCGTAGGCTCCGATTGGAAGACCTCCGCCGATGATTTTTCCAAATGCAGTCAGATCAGGTTTTACACCAAGTAAATCTTGAGCTCCGCCGTACATAAAGCGAAATGCTGTAATAACTTCATCATAAATAACAAGTGCTCCAGCTTCGTGAGTTAATTCGTTAACTTGTTCTAAAAAGCCAGGTTCTGGCTCAACAATTCCAAAGTTTCCAACGATTGGTTCTACTAAAACAGCTGCAATTTGATCGCCCCATTTTTCTAATGCTTCCTTGTAAGGCTCAATATCGTTAAAAGGAACTGTGATGACTTCATTAGCGATACTTTTTGGTACACCTGCAGAGTCAGGAGTTCCGAGCGTAGAAGGGCCAGATCCAGCTGCTACCAATACAAGGTCGGAATGGCCGTGATAGCAACCTGCAAATTTAATGATTTTATCGCGTCCAGTATAAGCGCGTGCTACACGGATTGTTGTCATAACTGCTTCTGTTCCAGAGTTGACGAAGCGCACTTTATCTAATGCGGGCATCGCTTCTTTGAGCATTTTAGCAAATGTGACTTCATGAGCAGTCGGCGTACCGTAAAGAACACCAGTTTCAGCTGCTTTTGTAATAGCTTTCGTGATATGAGGATGAGCGTGTCCTGTAATAATAGGGCCGTAAGCTGCTAAATAGTCAATATATTTATTTCCATCGACGTCCCAGAAATAAGCTCCGCTTGCCTTTTCCATTGCAACAGGTGCTCCGCCTCCTACGGCTTTATATGAACGTGAAGGGCTGTTAACGCCGCCTACAATATGTTCGAGCGCTTCAGCGTGTAATTGTTCTGATTTTGTAAATTGCATGTTATGCCTCCTAATGAAAAGTTCAACTTCTTTATTCTATCAAACTTATTTGTTTCTTGAAAAACATTCGAGAACGTGTATGATAGAAATTTGTGAGCTAACTGCTAGAAAATAGTTCCTCGTTTCTTGGAGGAGTTGCTAGCAAGGGCGCCGGAAACAATAAAAGAAACCACTAATACGTCGACGTAACGGAGGGAATACGATGAAAAATGCTATTGAGGTGAATCAACTTCGGAAAGAATTTAAAGCTTATTCTAGCCGCTCTGGCCTTAAAGGGGCATTCCGGGATTTATTTACCCGTAATTATAGAGTCATGAAAGCTGTGAACGATATTTCGTTTACCGTAAAACAAGGGGAAATGGTAGGTTATATAGGAGAAAACGGAGCGGGGAAATCGACAACAATCAAAATGCTGACAGGAATCTTAACTCCTACTTCAGGCGAGATTACCGTAAATGGAATGAACCCTCATAAAGAAAGGGAGAAGTTTGCCCAAACGATTGGAGTTGTTTTTGGTCAACGCTCTCAGCTGTGGTGGGATATTGCCGTACAAGAATCTTTCCGCTTGTTAAAAAAAGTATACAAAGTGTCAGATGAAGATTATAACGCTCATATGGAGCACGTTATTCAAACTTTAGATATTGGACCGCTTCTAGATAAGCCGGTGCGAAAGCTTTCTCTAGGTCAAAGAATGCGCTGTGAGCTGGCTGCTGCTCTTATTCATAATCCGCCGCTTCTATTTCTAGATGAACCGACGATCGGTTTAGATGTACTAGTTAAATTAAAAATCCGCCAATTTTTAAAAGAAATTAATGAAAAGTATAATACGACAATTTTGCTTACGACACATGATTTAGCAGATATTGAAGCTTTATGTGAACGCGTTGTAATGCTGGATGAAGGCAGTATTATTTATGACGGATCACTGCAAAAGCTGCGTTCGAATTGGGGAGACCTTAAACAAGTTACGTTTGAATTTGGAACAGCTCCAAATCAAGAACAGTTGAAGCTATTGACGCAAGGGATGCCTGTTAACTGGATTGAAGGTGATCAAAAATATTTGTGGACAGCGCAGCTTCAAAATAAAGGAGACTTACTGTCACAGCTGATTGCTAAAGTGGTGGCAAAGCACGAAATCAGTGATATTAACATTGAAGAAATTTCAACGGAAGAAATCATCCGCAACATTTATGAAGAAGGTGTTGTGAATGGATAAATATATAGAGATGATACGCATTCGCTTTTTAATGATGCTGGCGTATCGGACGAATTATTACAGCGGAATATTGATTTATGCGATTAATATTGGTGCTTACTACTTTTTATGGTCCGCTATTTATGGAGGAAAAGAGAATATTCAAGGGTTATCTATTACCCAAATGACAACGTATGTAGCCGTTTCATGGATGGCAAGAGCCTTTTATTTTAATAACATTGACCGTGAAATGGCAATGGAAATTAAAGATGGCAAGGTGGCAGTAGAGTTAATTAAGCCTTATAGCTACCTTGGTATGAAAACAATGCAAGGACTGGGAGAAGGGATTTTTCGGCTGCTGTTTTTCTCAGTGCCCGGTATGATTATTGTCGCGTTTTTATTTCCAGTACAGTTCTCAGCCAATGCCGCAACATGGCTTTATTTTGGACTGTCTTTAATTTTTAGTTTCATTATTAATACACAAATTAATTTATTAACGGGTATTACTACTTTCTTTCTCTTTAACAATGACGGACTCATTCGAGCGAAGCGCGTTGTTATTGATTTGTTTTCAGGACTTCTTCTGCCCATCAGTTTCTATCCTTTATGGGCGCAACATATTATGAGCTATTTCCCTTTTCAGGCCATTAGTTATATTCCGAGCATGATTTTCACAAATGGATTTAAAGGGCAGGAAGTAATAAATGCTCTTATTACACAAGCAGTTTGGTCAGGGCTTCTATTTATTCCTATTGCGTGTTTGTGGAACATAGCGAAGAAAAAAATGGTTATTCAAGGAGGGTAGTCTATGAAAATGTTTTATTTTTCGATTTTCTTTCAGTACATTAGTCAATATATGAAAACAAGGCTTCAGTATCGCACCGATATGGTAGTTGAAATCATTTCAGACTTATTGTTTCAAACAGTTAATTTGATTTTTATTTTAGTTGTATTTGGACATACTCAGTCGCTGCACGGATGGTCACGAGAGGAAATTATCTTTATTTATGGTTTCTTTTTGGTCCCTTTTGCTATTTTTTCGTCTTTCTTTAACATTTGGGATTTCAACGAGCGCTACATTGTCAAAGGTGAAATGGACCGAATTTTAACGCGGCCGATTCACAGTTTGTTTCAAGTTATTTTAGAGCGGATGGAACTGGAATCATTGTTTGGTGGTATCACAGGGATTGCCGTAATGGCTTACGCTGCGTCTTCTTTACACCTTCATTTCCAGTGGTATGATGTTTTTATTTTTCTATTGTTTATTTTAGGAGGAGCGCTTGTATACGCAGGAATTTTCATCGCCTTAGCAAGCATAGGCTTCTGGTCGGATGCCAGAACCTCTATTATGCCTACTATTTATAATATTGGAAACTACGGAAGGTATCCTGTAGATATTTATAACAATGTCATCCGATATGTTTTAACGTGGATTCTTCCTTTTGCATTTGTAGGCGTATATCCAGCTGCTTATTTCTTAGGAAGGTCAGAATGGTACGGATATGCATTTTTAACTCCGGTGATGGGAATCGTCTTTTTTGTAATCTCTATTTTCTTATGGAATACAGGTGTCAAAAAATACAGAGGAGCAGGCAATTAAATGCCTGCTCTTTTTCGTGGCTTCTGAGTAGTAATGAATGGACAAGGATGCGCGTATAGTGGTAGTAGAGTATAAATTAAAGGAGTAGAATGATGGTTATTTTTCTAATCCTCGTTATCATTGTTTTTGTAATCGGTAGTATGAAGTTTCTTTTTGAAAAAGAACTTGGAGAATTTCATTTTTTCTCAATTGGTCATTTCTTTGTCTTGTTTTATTCATATATCACAGTTTTATTGGGGTTTAGCCTTATTTATACAGTGTGTGAGATGGGAAGTATTCCAGTGTTAAGCGGAGGGTTTGAACATGAAGGTCATTACTTTTATACGCTGTTTAACAGCATGTATTTCAGCGCAGCGACGTTATTTTCAGTAGGATACGGAGATATGTATCCGGTTGGAATTGGGAAATTATTTGCAACTTTTGAAGCGTTTATCGGCTACATTATGCCTGCAATCTTTGTGATGCGAACTGTTACCCGCACTTAAACTTGTCATCTTATCTAATATTGGGTACGCTATTCAAAGAAAATGAAAAGCGTAAAGGAGCAGATAAATATGACAGCTGTAGTTGGAGAAAAAGCACCCGATTTTGTATTAATGTCTACAAATGGAGAGCAAGTATCACTCGCTTCGATGAAAGGAAAAAACGTTGTGCTGTATTTTTATCCGAAAGATATGACGCCAGGCTGTACAACGGAAGCTTGTGATTTCAGAGATCAGCATGAAAATTTTGAAGAGCTAGATGCGGTGATTCTAGGAGTGAGCCCCGATCCAATCGACAAACACCATAAGTTTATTGATAAGCACGGTCTTCCATTCTTGCTTTTAGCTGACGAAGGTCACAGCGTAGCTGAAGAGTATGGAGTATGGAAACTGAAAAAAAACTTTGGAAAAGAATATATGGGCATTGAACGCTCCACTTTTATCATTGATAAAGAAGGAACGCTCGTAAAAGAGTATCGCAAGGTTCGAGTAAAAGGGCATGTGGAAGAAGCTTTATCATTTATTAAAGAAAAAATGGCATAAAAACAGGCAGATAACTAGAGCAGTTTTAGTCTTTGAACATACAATATCAGTGTAGGGCATACCTCCTCAGATGTTAATATATTTAAAAGTGTGGATTGATTTCCACACTTCTTTTTTTGCATAACATATATGAATAATTTCTACTTATTACATAAAATAGGAATAGGCATCAAGTTGACAAAACGTGGGTAAAACATGTAGACTAATTATAAGAATTATAAAGTAATAATACTTATAGAAGAGGGGTGCATGACGTGTCAAATTATTTACAAGAAGCCCTTGAAACGTTAAAAGGTACTGGCGTTCGTATTACACCACAACGTCATGCTATTTTAGAGTATTTAATCAATTCTATGACACACCCAACAGCAGATGATATTTATAAAGCGCTGGAAGGTAAGTTTCCAAATATGAGTGTAGCAACCGTTTACAATAATTTAAGAGTATTTCGCGAAGTAGGTATTGTAAAGGAACTAACATACGGTGATGCATCAAGCCGGTTTGATTATGTTACAACAGAGCATTACCATGTGATTTGCGAAAGCTGCGGAAAAATTGTGGATTTTCATTATCCTGGTTTAGACGAAGTAGAAAAGCTGGCTGCTCATATTACTGACTTTGATATTAGTCACCACCGAATGGAAATTTACGGAACGTGTCCTGATTGTACGGCTAAAAAAGCGCATTAATAAGCTGATAGTAGTGATACTATCAGCTTTCTTTTTGTTTTTTTCTATTATACTTTTCATCGAATTGTTTTCCTTCAAGAGACCGGTCAAGCGTAAGCGGCTCGTTGCAATACATACACATATCTACGCGCCCTAGCATTTTGGTTTGCTTTTGACATGTAGGGCAGGTTACTTGAACTGCTTTTGTAGAAAGCATGCCAATCCAGAAATAAACGCCGGTACTAGCTACGATGCACAGTAAACCTAAAAGCATAAAAATAGTCATTAGCCAGACTGAAGACCGAAAGAAAATTCCCCCATACATAACAATGAAACCAACAAAGATCAGGCTGAGTGCAAACGTGCGAATCTTGTTAATTTTATTTGAATACTTTATCCCCATCAGTATCCCCCCTATTACCAATATATCATAGAGTGAGACAGTGAATAGTAATAAAAATTGAATCTTCGGAAAATTATCCGTAGTTTTTGAGCTTTCTGAATGATTTCCATAATTCTGAGTGGGATATCCGTTATACATCGTATATAATAAAAAAAGAAATCTTAGTCCATAGCCTTTAAAATTTTGAAAAATATTTGTCTATTACAGTTAGGAGAGCTCAAAATGGAAGATGTTTTACGGCCAATATATCAAGAAAGAGCTAGCAATAAAGACACACTCGGTATTTTACTGATTGAAAAAAAGAAATCAGAATCTCCAGTGACGGATAATTTGGATGCTATCTTATTTATTGTGACCAAAACCACAGAAACTTCTCTTTTTATTAAACAATACGAATATGAAAATGAGCGTGCTGCACTTTATATGGCTTCTGAACAGCAAATGAGTGAATGGATTATGAATGGGACGAACCGCCGTATTATTGATTGGATCTTAAATGGTAAAGTGCTATTTGATCGAAACGAATATATGGAAAACTTAAAGAAACGCTTAATTGATTTCCCTAGAGAAGATCGGACAAAGAGAATAGGTGTCGAGTTTGCTAAGTTGATTCGCCGATTTAAAGAAGGAAAAGACTTTTATGCGTCTAATCATTATTTAGATGCATTCAATCATGTCATTCATGCTCTTCATCATTTAGCACGACTGTCTGTGTTGGAAAATGGATTTCACCCAGAAGTGACAGTGTGGAACCAAGTGAAAAAAATAGAACCTGAAATTCATCGTCTTTACGAAGAGCTAATTATTAGCCAAGAAGAGGTTAGCAAGCGTTTGGAGCTGCTTTTCTTAGCAAGTGAATTTCTAGTCAATAAAAAAACTGAATTGGGTGCGAAGCATCTTGTTCATATTATGAAAAGTGAAAAGCAGGAATGGACGTTTAATGAACTTGTTCATCATC
>NZ_JBSGKN010000001.1:4045000-4230000 GCF_058323215.1 Priestia sp. USM5 | reverse complement strand
CGCTGGGTAGCTATGTGTGGACGGGATAAGTGCTGAAAGCATCTAAGCATGAAGCCCCCCTCAAGATGAGATTTCCCATAGCGCAAGCTAGTAAGATCCCTGAAAGATGATCAGGTTGATAGGTCAGAGGTGGAAGCGTGGCGACATGTGTAGCTGACTGATACTAATCGATCGAGGACTTAACCAAACTTTTAAAAGCGTAAGCTTTACTCAGCAACCTGTTATCTAGTTTTGAAAGAACAAAACTTTTTCAAAAAAGTCTTGCTTTCTTTTTTAAATCATGTATAATATAATATGTCTGGTGGCGATAGCGAAGAGGTCACACCCGTTCCCATACCGAACACGGAAGTTAAGCTCTTTAGCGCCAATGGTAGTTGGGACTTTGTCCCTGTGAGAGTAGGACGTTGCCAGGCTGTTATTATTCCACAGTAGCTCAGTGGTAGAGCTATCGGCTGTTAACCGATCGGTCGTAGGTTCGAGTCCTACCTGTGGAGCCATTTGGAGAGCTGTCCGAGTGGCCGAAGGAGCACGATTGGAAATCGTGTAGGCGGTTAACGCTGTCTCAAGGGTTCAAATCCCTTGCTCTCCGCCATTTTTATTTAATTAGCACAGTGGCCCGTTGGTCAAGCGGTTAAGACACCGCCCTTTCACGGCGGTAACACGGGTTCGAATCCCGTACGGGTCACCATTTATTTTTATCTACATAATAGTGGAGGATTAGCTCAGCTGGGAGAGCACCTGCCTTACAAGCAGGGGGTCGGCGGTTCGATCCCGTCATCCTCCACCATATATTATCATCGCGGGGTGGAGCAGTTCGGTAGCTCGTCGGGCTCATAACCCGAAGGTCGCAGGTTCAAATCCTGTCCCCGCAACCAAGTGGTCCCGTGGTGTAGCGGTTAACATGCCTGCCTGTCACGCAGGAGATCGCGGGTTCGATTCCCGTCGGGACCGCCATTTTAAATTTAATAAGGCTCGGTAGCTCAGTTGGTAGAGCAAAGGACTGAAAATCCTTGTGTCGGCGGTTCGATTCCGTCCCGAGCCACCATTTTAAAAACATTTGTTTTTAAAATGCCGGTGTAGCTCAACTGGTAGAGCAACTGACTTGTAATCAGTAGGTTGGGGGTTCAAGTCCTCTTGCCGGCACCACAGTTATTGTGGAGGGGTAGCGAAGTGGCTAAACGCGGCGGACTGTAAATCCGCTCCTTCGGGTTCGGCAGTTCGAATCTGCCCCCCTCCACCATTTACAGGGGCATAGTTTAAAGGTAGAACTACGGTCTCCAAAACCGTCAGTGTGGGTTCGATTCCTACTGCCCCTGCCAATTATAAAATTAACATTGCATATATACGTGGCGATTGTGGCGAAGTGGTTAACGCACCGGATTGTGGTTCCGGCATTCGTGGGTTCGATTCCCATCAGTCGCCCCATTTATAAACGATATGCATATTCCAATATTGGGCTATCGCCAAGCGGTAAGGCAACGGATTTTGATTCCGTCATGCGTTGGTTCGAATCCAGCTAGCCCAGCCATATTTGCGGAAGTAGTTCAGTGGTAGAACACCACCTTGCCAAGGTGGGGGTCGCGAGTTCGAACCTCGTCTTCCGCTCCAATTTAATTTTAATAAATTTATTTAGTCTTGAGTAAATGGCGGCATAGCCAAGTGGTAAGGCAGAGGTCTGCAAAACCTTTATCACCGGTTCAAATCCGGTTGCCGCCTCCATTTATTTACAAGCTGCCGGGGTGGTGGAATTGGCAGACACACAGGACTTAAAATCCTGCGGTAGGTGACTACCGTGCCGGTTCAAGTCCGGCCCTCGGCACCATTTATAATTTTAACTTGCCTTTTTTATTTTGCCGATGTGGCGGAATTGGCAGACGCGCACGACTCAAAATCGTGTTCCTTCGGGAGTGTCGGTTCGACCCCGACCATCGGTACTTTAGCTTTACTTGACAGGATGATTCCTGTTTTTATTTTTACTTATTGGTCGACAAATTTTGATAATATTTGCGGGTGTAGTTTAGTGGTAAAACCTCAGCCTTCCAAGCTGATGTCGTGAGTTCGATTCTCATCACCCGCTCCATACATATTGTTATCACAACGCAGTGTCTCGCTTTCAAAGCTGAGATGTTGCGTTTTTTATTTTTAGCGTAAATATAGCGTCTATCTTTTCAAGATAGACGCTATATTTACGTACATCAGTTAATGACTTGATAGGTTGCTTCGCCGCCGTGAATTTGAATGAACATGTCACTTAAGGATTTAGTTAGTTTATAAGCCTGTTCTTCTGAAAGTGAAGGTTTTAAATAGATGAACTGTACAGCTTGTGTTGTCTTTTCAGTTACGTACGCTCGGTTAGAATCGACATAAGGGCTTCCGAAAGCTCCTAGGGCATCTTTTGAAATGATTTTATTTTCTAAAGAAATGTTACGTTCATTTAGAGCTTCGTAAGACTCTTCTTTTTTACCGATAGTAAATTCAACGTGGCCCTCTATATTAGAAGAATCATAAATTCCAATTGGTACTTCATATTGCAATGAAAAAAAGTTATTAATGTCCACAGCAGAATTGATAGAAGGAAGATACGTTTGTTTTCCTATCCGTCGAATTAAAGCTTCTATAGAAGGACGGTATTTACTTGGATCCGTTCCAAATGTTTTGAAAAGCTTTCTCCACTCGCTAACACCTTCAAATTCTGTTACTTTTTTTGACTCAAGGTCAAAATAAATGGATTCTTGAAAAAGGCGCAGACGTCCTTTTAGCATTTGAGGAGAATCGCCAACTTCAATATTTTTATACTGAATGATTCCCATTTTAAAAGAAGGGCAAAGCTGTTTAATAGCGGGTGATAATGTAAAGTTCATTTTTTTGATCCTTTCTATTATAATTAGTATTTGTTCGTTTATAGATACCATCCTATCATTTCATTGAGTGAGAAAACAGTTCAATGCATGAATATATAGAATTTCTTAGAAAGGAGGCTATTACTCACTATGAATGCGTATCAGTTGAAGGAAGAAATTATTTCATACAGCAAAGAGATTGGAATCGATAAGATTGGATTTGCGAGTGCTTCTATGTTTGATGAGTTAAAGAATCGATTGTTAGCACAGCAAGAGTTAGGTTATGCTTCAGGCTTTGAGGAACCTGATATTGAAAAAAGAGTAGATCCCACATTAGTTGTTCCAAAAGCTAGATCCATTATTTCAATTGCACTTGCGTATCCTTCTAAATTAAAGGATGCACCAAAGAGCACAAAGGAAGATCGCCGAGGGATCTTTTGCCGTGCTTCTTGGGGACAAGATTATCATACGGTTTTACGTGATAGGCTTCAAAAGCTTGAAGCTTTCATAAAAGAAAAAGTACCTGCAGCTATCCTTCAATCGATGGTAGATACAGGCGAGCTGTCGGACCGAGCTGTAGCAGAAAGAGCTGGTATTGGCTGGAGCGGTAAGAACTGTGCCATTATCACACCTGAATTCGGTTCCTACGTGTATTTAGGGGAAATGATTACAGATATCCCGTTTCCTCCTGATAAACCGATAGAAGACGGCTGTGGTACTTGTAATAAGTGCGTGGATGTGTGCCCTACCGGTGCGCTTGTAACAGGCGGTCAGCTGAATTCGCAGCGATGTATTGCCTTTTTAACCCAAACAAAAGGATTTTTAGCTGAAGAATTTCGAAGTAAATTAGGCAATCGTTTATATGGCTGTGATACATGTCAAACTGTGTGTCCTGAAAATAAAGGCAAAGCCTTTCATTTTCACCCTGAGATGGAGCCTGACCCAGAACTTGCGAAGCCTAAATTAAAACCGCTTTTAACGATGAGTAATCGTGAGTTCAAAGAGAAATTTGGACATGTTTCAGGGTCATGGAGAGGGAAAAAGCCAATTCAGCGTAATGCCATTATTGCACTTGCCCATTTTAAAGACCAAACCGCTGTTCCAGATTTAATTGAGTTAATTAAAAATGACGTTCGCCCTGTCATTAGAGGAACGGCGGCATGGGCGTTAGGCAAAATTGGTGATAAAGAAGCATTAGATACACTTATGAACTTAAGAGAAAAAGAAAAGGACCAAGAAGTAATTGAAGAAATGTCAAAAGGTATAGAGATGCTTCAAGAGATCTAAACCGTATTTTTATTGATAAAGTTAGCTAATGAGTCATAGCGTATAATAAACGCTTAGAAAAGTGGTGACATTATGCTAACAAAAAGGAATGTATTATATACTTTAATTAAAGCGCGTGCGGACAGCTATGTAAAAGGTGAGCTTCATGAAGACTTTAAGCCTTTCATTGAACAGCAGTGTGAGCTAAAGCGGTCTCTTGTAAAAAAAAGAGAAGTTGATGTTTTAAAATGTAATATGAAAGGTTCTATTCAATCTGCTCATACGGATCAGGAAGAAACAAGAGTATTATATAAGGTGCACATTCAGGCATTTTTAAAACAAAACGATTTTTTCTATATAGAAGAAGAAATTGAAGATCGTTTAGCTCTTTTTTATAAAGATACACTTATTCAAGATGAGCTGCTGGTAAAGGATTTTTCTGAAGATGAGGTTGAAATGGATGTAGAAGAAGTAGAGGAAGACGAAGAAAGAGCCTCTTATTATGATCGTCTTGCAGCTGTTCAGTATGCAGAAAAACATTGGGATAAACCTAATGAAAGTTATAAGCAGTTTGAGGTAAACTGCACCAACTATATCTCACAGTGTTTGCATGCAGGAAAGGCGCCGATGCGGGGGTATCCTAAAAAAGCAAACGGATGGTGGATGAGAGGGAACGCCTGGAGCTATAGCTGGGCCGTTGCTCATTCCATGCACAGCTATTTAAGTAACTCCAAATCAGGACTTCGGGCTGTGAGGAAATCCTCAGCAAGCGAACTTGTCCCGGGAGACGTTATCTGCTACGATTTTGAAGGAGATGGAAGATGGAATCATACGACGATTGTTGTAGCAAAAGACGGTCACGGTATGCCTCTTGTGAATGCGAACACGTATAATAGTCGAATGAGATATTGGGCTTATGAAGATTCAACGGCTTACACGCCAAAGATTAAGTATGATTTTTTCCATATCGTTGATCGGTAAGTCTTTCGTTTTAGCAAGTTAGTGGTATAATGATGAATAGATTTGTTAGCAGAGGTGAAAATTTGTGGGAGTACACGTAGTGTTATTTCAACCAGAAATTCCAGCAAATACAGGAAATATTGCGCGAACATGTGCAGCAACAAATACGACGCTGCATTTAGTTCGGCCGTTAGGCTTTTCAACAGATGATAAAATGTTAAAGCGAGCTGGATTGGATTACTGGGAATTTGTAAATGTGGTGTATCATGATTCATTAGAAGAAGTATTTGAAAAGTATCCTGAAGCAGGCTTTTACTTCATCACAAAATTTGGTCAACAGCCACATACAACATTTGATTATAGTGACTTAGAGCAGGATCATTTCTTCGTATTTGGGAGAGAAACAAAGGGTCTGCCAAAGCACATTATTGAAGAGAACATGGAAAGATGTCTTCGTTTACCGATGACAGAAAATGTTCGTTCTTTAAATTTATCTAATACAGCAGCTATTTTAATCTATGAAGCGCTGCGTCAACAAAATTACGCTGGTTTATCTTAAATAAAAAGCGAGGTTCAATAAAATTTGAACCTCGCTTTTTTATTTATGTCGACGATGATATGTAGTGGTTATTTTTTAACACCCGGTTTATCATTGTATCCCGCTCTGAAGATGGATGCTAAAAAAGCAATTGTTACTCCTAATACTAAAAGTAAGCGCATTGATTTTCCTCCTCAATCTAATTAAAAGGATTATACAGCTACTGCAGTTAAAACCGACTTCCCATATCTCATGATGATAATAATGACAAAATAACTCTTCTAGAGACGTAAGTTCTCTAATAAAATTTAACCGTTCCTTCTTACTCTTTTATTATAGCTAATAAATACTTCACTGTGAATGCCTAGCAAGGACAAATTTCTGAATTTTACAATTTAAAAAGCATGTTCAAACATTTTGCTGCATAGATTGTATTAATCTTGTTCACTAGCACCATAACTAGTAGGGGAGGTCCTTTAATGGATATATTAAAGAAAGTTGAAAGATACCGCGAAGAAGAGAATCGTCTTAAGTGGGAAGGGACATTTGAAGAGTACCTAAAGCTGATTAAAGATGAGCCTTTAATTGCTCAGCCTGCACACTCTAGAGTATACAACATGATAAAGGATGCAGGAATTGAAGAGGTAAATGGTAAAAGACATTATAAATTTTTCAGTGGACAAATGTTTGGACTTGAAGATTCGCTAGAACGCTTGGTGGAAGAATATTTTCACCCAGCTGCAAAGCGTTTAGATGTTCGTAAACGTATTTTACTTTTAATGGGTCCAGTAAGTGGTGGTAAATCGACGCTAGTGACCATGTTAAAAAGAGGGCTTGAAGCTTATTCGCTTACTGATCGAGGAGCTGTTTACGCTATTAAAGGATGCCCAATGCATGAAGATCCGCTGCATTTAATTCCACATCATTTACGTAAAGACTTCTTTGAAGAGTATGGTATCCGAATTGAAGGAAACTTATCTCCTTTAAATACAATGCGATTAGAGGAAGAGTATGGCGGCAGAATTGAAGACGTCATCATCGAACGCATTTTCTTCTCAGAGGACAAACGAACTGGAATTGGAACGTTCAGTCCTTCTGATCCGAAATCTCAAGACATTGCTGACCTAACAGGAAGCATTGACTTTTCAACAATTGCAGAGTATGGATCTGAGTCAGATCCGCGCGCTTACCGCTTTGACGGAGAGCTTAATAAAGCAAACCGGGGAATGATGGAGTTCCAAGAGATGTTAAAATGTGACGAGAAATTTTTATGGCATTTACTCTCTTTAACCCAAGAAGGAAACTTTAAAGCAGGAAGATTTGCTTTAATTAGTGCAGATGAATTAATCGTAGCGCATACAAATGAAACAGAGTATCGCTCGTTTATTTCCAATAAGAAAAATGAAGCTTTGCATTCACGAATTATTGTAATGCCTGTTCCATATAACTTAAAAGTGAGTGATGAGGAAAAAATTTATGACAAAATGATTCGTGAAAGTGACGTATCAGATGTTCATATTGCCCCTCATACGCTACGTATTGCGTCTATCTTTACTACGTTAACAAGATTAAAAGAGCCTAAAAAAGGCGATATCGATTTGTTAAAGAAAATGCGCTTATACGACGGTCAATCTGTAGAAGGCTATAACGATGCAGACGTAGAAGAGTTACAAAAAGAGTATACGGATGAAGGAATGAGCGGTATTGATCCGCGTTATGTCATTAACCGCATTTCATCTACCATCATTCGAAAAGATATTAAATCAATCAATGCATTAGATGTACTGCGTTCATTGAAGGAAGGGTTAGCACAGCATGCGTCTATTTCTGCTGAGGACCGAGAGCGTTACCTGAATTATATTTCTCTGGCGCGTAAAGAATATGATGAAATTGCTAAAAAAGAAGTGCAAAAAGCGTTCGTTTATTCTTACGAAGAGTCTGCTAAAACATTAATGGATAATTATTTAGATAATGTCGAAGCATACTGCAACAAAAATAAGCTTCGTGATCCGTTAACAGGAGAAGAGTTAAATCCAGATGATAAATTAATGCGTTCAATTGAAGAACAAATTGGTATTTCAGAAAATGCGAAAAAAGCATTCCGCGAAGAAATCTTAATTCGTATTTCCGCTTATGCACGTAAAGGAAAACGATTTGACTATAATTCTCATGAACGCTTACGTGAAGCGATTCAGAAAAAACTGTTTGCAGATTTAAAAGACGTAGTGAAAATTACAACGTCCACTAAAACACCAGATGAGCAGCAGCTGAAGAAAGTAAATGAAGTAGTGGCTCGATTGATTGATGAGCATGGATACAATTCAGTATCTGCTAATGAACTGCTGCGCTATGTAGGAAGTTTGTTAAATCGATAACTCAGTACTAACAAGAAAACATGGCACTTCCGATCTGTGCCATGTTTTTCTTATCTCTTAAAATAAACTCTGCATAATTAGGCTATTGTGTAGTACGCATTGCACTTAACCATCATATGATAAGTCATAAACATATACATGACACTAGACACTATAAAATGAATAGTTAATAGTAAAAGAATTAGTTAGCAAGTATACCATTCTTGCGCATAGGATAAGAGTAACCAACCTTTGAACTAAAGGTATTTGTCAGAAACTTTCGGTATAGCTTATGCATGCCGAGTAAAAACGTGCAGGTGTTTTTTAAATAAGGAGGGTAATAGCGTGGGAAAAGAAGTAGATAAAAGTTTTGCTGTCTCAAAAGAAGACTGGTCCCTCCATCGTAAAGGCCACGATGATCAAAAAAGACATCAAGAAAAAATTAAAGAAGCCATTAAAAATAATTTACCGGACTTAATTACAGAAGAAAATATCGTGATGTCCAATGGAAGAGAAGTTGTTAAAATCCCGATCAAATCATTGGATGAATATCGAATTCGGTACAATTATGATAAAAACAAACATGTGGGTCAAGGTGATGGAGACAGTAAAGTTGGGGATGTAGTAGCACGTGACGGATCTGCTGGAGATGGTCAAAAAGGAGCAGGAAAAGGTCAAGGAGCAGGTGACCAGGCTGGAGAAGACTACTTTGAAGCGGAAGTGTCCCTCATGGAACTTCAAGAGGCTTTATTTGCTCAATTAGAACTGCCTAATCTTCAGCGAAAAGAATCTGATCAAATTGTTGTGGAACACATTGAATTTAATGATATACGACGTACAGGTTTGATGGGGAATATTGATAAAAAACGAACGATGATGAGCGCTTATAAGCGAAACGCAATGACAGGAAAGCCTGCTTTTCATCCTATTTATCCGGAGGATTTAAAATTTAAAACGTGGAATGAAGTTATAAAGCCAGAATCGAAAGCAGTCGTTTTAGCTATGATGGATACGAGCGGTTCGATGGGCATATGGGAAAAATATATGGCACGAAGCTTTTTCTTTTGGATGACACGCTTTTTACGTACGAAATACGAAACGGTGGAAATTGAATTTATTGCGCATCATACAGAGGCAAAAGTAGTGTCAGAAGAAGACTTCTTCTCCAAAGGAGAAAGTGGAGGAACCATCTGCTCATCTGCTTACCGAAAAGCACTTGAATTAATTAACCAAAAGTATGATCCGAGCCGTTATAATATTTACCCGTTTCATTTTTCAGATGGTGATAACTTAACTTCAGATAACGCAAGGTGTGTAAAGTTAGTAAATGAATTAATGAAAGTGTCAAATATGTTTGGGTATGGGGAAGTGAATCAGTACAATCGACATTCCACTTTAATGTCTGCGTACAAAAACATTCAAGACGAAAGCTTTAGACACTTTATTTTAAAACAAAAATCAGACGTTTTTCATGCGATGAAAAGCTTTTTTAGAAAAGAGACCGAAGACCAAAAATATGCATAACCTAAAAGGCCTAGACTTGTTATCTAGGTCTTTTTTATGCGGTTTATTCAGCGCTTCTTTGGAGATAGTAAAAGTACGACTTTATCCAAAAGGAGAATAAGTGAATGAACGAAAATATAAAGAGTGAAATGCAAAAACATCAACAAAATCAGCGGTTGAATGCAGCCGAGTTAGGTTACTTATGGGCGCAATATTTAGGCGATACGCTGTATGTATGCGTTCTTGGATATTTTCTATCTGTTGTAAAAGATCCAGAGATTAAGGAACTTTTAAAAAAAGCACATCAGTTTTCACAAACTCATGTAGACGAATTGACGGAATTATTCAGTTCAGAAAAAATTCCAATTCCAGTAGGGTTTGGGGAACAAGATGTGAACAAAGGAGTTCCTGCTTTATTTGATGATATTTTTATGGCTATTTATGTAAACGAAATGGCCATTGGAGGTATGAAGAAATATGCCAGAGCGCTAAGCGCAGTGAGAAGGCAAGATATTTATGACCACCTATCTCGATGTGTAAAAGAAAGCGACATTCTTTTAGAGAATTCTAACCACGTTATTTTAAGAAAAAGCATGCTGATGAGACCTCCGGTTATTCCTTATCCTGTAAAAGTGAATTTTGTGGACGAAAAAACATTTATATCACCATTTTTCTCTCAAATGCATCCTTTAACTTCTTTAGAGGTTACCGCTATTCAAGAAATTGTTAATACAAATGTATTAGGTAAAACGCTGATGCTGGCCTTTAGTCAAGTAGCTACCACACAAAAATTACGCTCTTATTTTTTTGATGGAGTCAAGCTTGCAAGTAAGCAAATCAAGCACTTCACCGAATTACTGTCTGAAGCTGATTTACCAAGTCCGAGGCTGCTTGATGCATATGTAACCAACTCAACGATTTCACCGTTTTCAGATAAGCTGATGATGTATCATACTTCTACAGCGGTGACGATCGCTATTGATAACTGCGGTGCTGGTTTGTCTATGGCCTTCCGTTCGGATGTAGCAGTAGAATTTTCTCAGCTAATTGGGCGTATAGGGAAGTATGGAAAAGATGGAATTCGAATTATGATTGAGCAAGGGTGGATGGAAGAACCTCCAATGGCAACTGATCGTAAGAAGTTGGCAGAGAAATAAGAAAGATATGTTGTGGATTATCAGTAATTTTGCGGTGCTGAAACATATATAGCTAAATGAAAATAGGTTGCTCTAGACCCACTTGAATGAACAGTGATAAGATAAAAAAGCTGATTTTTCAAGAAGTAAGTCGAGGTGTGCAAATGAATAATAGTATAAGGGAGTCCATTGCGAAAAAAGTAGCATGGATTAGCGTATGGAGCAATATTGCCCTTACGCTAGGAAAAGTAATAGTAGGATGGATTGGAAATAGTGATGCCGTATTTGCTGATGGTATTCACTCTGCAGCGGACGTATTTGCCTCTATTATTGTCTTGTTGGTTATACGAGTAGCAAATAAGCCAGCAGATGATGATCATCCATACGGGCATGGAAAAGCAGAAGTAATTGTCTCAGGAATTGTAGGAATTATTTTATTGCTTGTATCATTTTATGTGGTATTTGAAGGAGTCGTTGGTTTATTCCATCCGGTTGAATCTCCAAATATTTTAGCCATGTGGATTGCTGTTATTTCATACATAGCAAAGGTATTGTTGTACCGTTATTCTTTAAACGTAGCGAAGCAGCACCACAGTAAGGCAATTGAGGCAATTGCATTTGATCATAAAGCAGATATTGTTGCTTCTATTGCGGCGGCAATTGGTGTTTTATTATCCATTATTGGTGATAAAATGGATGTTCAACTGCTGTTATACGGAGATAAAATAGCAAGTATCTTTGTTGCTTATTTAATTTTTAACATTGCCAGACAAATGATGGGAGAGTCTTTTCAAATCTTAATGGAAGGCAATATTGATGAAGAGCTACTGAAAGAACTTGAAGAAAGTATTTATGAATTTGAAGATGTGAAGCGGATTGATCGCGTCCGAGCAAGAGAACATGGCCATTACATATTAGTGGATGTACGTATTTCAATTGACCACTTTAAAACAATTAAGGAAGGTCATGATTTAGGACGAGAAATCAAAGCTACACTTATGAAAAAGCATGATAATATTCAAGAAGTACTGATTCATTTGAATCCGTATTTTCCAGATTAAAAAGACGCAGCGAAAAAATTTCCGCTGCGTCTTTTTGCATTTTTTTACATACTATTTATTTTTTTAGAAACAATGAATAATAACAAGAGACATCGAGGCAGGTGAGTGGCACTGTTAATCAAACGAAGATCTAAATGGAAAAAAAGTCCTATCTCCCTTGAAGCAGAAGAAAAAGCAGAAATTGAACCTGGTAAAAACATAGAAGAAATTGTAAAAGAACTTGAAGAACGGTTAGATTATTCAAACGATATAGGGAAAAGACAGCTGAAATTTAATCACGAGAGTGCACTTTTAGTCTATTTTGTCCCTCTTATGGATTCAATGAAGCTAAACGATCATGTTATCAAACCTTTATTAATAGAAAAAGAAGGAGAGATAAAAGAAGTCATACAGGCCGCTTCGATTACTCCTACAAAAGATTTGGATGAAATGATTAGTTTAATGAGCCGAGGTGCGTCTATTCTACTAATTGAGAATGATTCGTTTGTTTATGCAATTGACTCTACCAAAACGGCTACAAGAGAAGTTAATCAAGCACTGAACGAAAAAGTGGTTAGAGGTTCACAGGAAAGTTTTGTTGAGAGTTTGGACAAAAATCTAAACATGATGCGTCAAAAATTTTTAGATGGAAGCCTTATTGTACGCTACATCGAAGTAGGCAGTATTTCACGCACTCGAGTAGCAGTTTTATATCTGAAAAATATAGCGAACATAGACATTTGTAATATGATTATTGATCGTATCAAACAAATTGAAGTGGATGGAGTAGATAGTGGGAGTGTCATTGAAGAGGCTCTAGAAGATTCACCTCTGTCACCATTTCCTCAGCTGCTGAATACAGAAAGGCCGGATCGAGTAATGGGTAACTTGTTAGAAGGAAGAATGGCCGTTTTAACAAATGGTAATAGTTCTGCATTGATTGCCCCTGTTAACTTTTTTACTTTTTATCAATCACCCGAAGATTATAATACGCGTGCACTTTATGGCTCATTTTTTCGGCTTTTACGCGTATTTAGTTTTTTTGTTGCGATGAGTTTACCTGCAATTTATATAGCAACGATTTCTTTTCATTACGAGTTAATTCCTCTAGACTTAGTTTTTACCGTAAAAGGCTCTCTTGAGAACGTTCCGTTTCCTCCGATAGTAGAAGCGTTTATTATGGTTTTAATATTAGAGTTACTAAAAGAGGCGTCGCTCAGGCTGCCTTCATCAATTGCTCAAACAATTGGAGTCGTTGGGGGATTAGTTATCGGAACGGCCATCGTTGAGGCGAGTTTAGTTTCAAATATGATGATTATTGTTATTGCTCTAACAGCCGTTTCTTCCTTTGTTGTGCCGTCAAACGAAATGAGTACCACGCTGCGGATTTTAAGTTTTCCTATGATGATTGGAGCAGCCGCTTTTGGCTATTTGGGTATTGTTTTTGTACTAGTTCTTATTGTTATGCATTTAGTTATTTTAGAGTCTATTACGATGCCTTACTTAATCCCTTTTGCGCCATTTAAATTTTCTGGCTTAAAGGATGTTTTTATAAGGATGCATCAGCTCTATTTGAATGAAAGGCCTGCTAACGCTAAGCCTCAAAAACGCCAACGTCAAAAAGCGATAAGGAATTGGGATTCAAATGAATAAAAATAGTATTTCAGCCAGCCAGCTGTTCTTTATCATTTTGCAAACTCAAATTGGTATTGGTGTTTTAGGGTTACCTTATAACTTATTTAAGACGGCGCATACGGACGGCTGGATTTCCATGTTAATTAGCGGGTGTATAATTCAAGTCATTACATTGTTCCACTGGGGACTAACGCATCGGTTGCCAGGTCTAACTTTATATCAAATGACCAGCAAGCTGCTTGGTAAGTGGATAGGAAATTTTCTAAATGTAGGATATGTATTTTATTACATCATTGTTTCAAGTGTTATTACTGTTTTGTATGTAAACGTGTTAAAGCGCTGGCTGTACCACTTGACGCCAGCTTATGTTCTTGTCTTTTTATTAGTTGTTATTGCTCTATATTTTGCAAAAGAGAATGTTCGAAACATAGGGCGTTTTTTTACAATTGTATCTGTATTTTTAATCATTTTAGTCTTACTGGTGTCAAATGCTTATAAAGAGGCTGATGTCCGGTATCTATTTCCGATTGGGCACAGCGGTATTCAAAATATCTTGCTAGCGTCAAAAGAAGGAAGTATCTCAATGCTAGGCTTTGAAGCCATTTTGATTTTAGCACCGTTTGTAAAGGCAAAATCCACTATGACATTGAAAATGGTCATGCTTAGTAATTGTATCGTTACGATTTTATATGTGTATATTATCATTGCTTGTTATATGTTTTTTAGCCCAGATGAAATTTTAATTGTACCAGAACCGGTTTTATATATTTTGAAGGCGACACAAAACTCAGTGATTGAACGAATCGATTTGGTTTTTATTACTTTTTGGATTATTTCTGTTATTACGTCCCTTATTATGTACGTGTATATTTCAAGTGTAGGCATGCAGGAAATATTCAAAAAGAAAACTCACCGTCCGTTTGTTCCAATTGTATTGATATTCGTAACAGGTCTTTCTATTTATTTTTCAAGAACGGATAATCTTGTGGCAGCTTTGTCACAGGCAACTAACTACTTAATTTACGTATTCATTTTCTGTATTCCTATTTGTTTGTTAATTCTATCATGGATAAGAAAAGGAACAGTAAAAAATGAAGTATAAACTTATCAAGGTATTGAGCATATGTTTAATTTTAAGTTTTCTAACAGGATGCTGGGATCAAAAATTGTTAAAAGATACGATGTTTTTGTCTACAGTGGCTTATGAAAAAAAGAAAGATAAGGTGATTTCTACTATTGCGATCCGTTCCTATACGTCTAAAGAAGGGACATTAGTGAATAAAACCTATCATGTAGCAGGGGATTCACCTCGAGACGATCGTACAAAAATTAACCAGCAGGTTTCTGGAATTGTTATGTCTGCTAAAAAAAGAATTGTTTTATTTGAAAATCAATTAGCTAAGGAGGGTGTATTAGAATTATCCGACGTTTTATATCGCACATCAGAAAGTCCTTTGACAGCTAAGTATGTCATTGTAGAAGGAAAGCCGAGTACCATAGTTGAATTACAGCAAGTAGGAGAAGAGCTAATTGGAGAGTATTTAGACGGAGTTGTTCATACGGCTGAAGTCAATTCTTTAGTGCCTGTTGAAACTCTTCAGTCACTTTGTACCGTTTTATTTGATGAAGGAAAAGGACTAGCACTCCCTTATGTGAAATTAAATACTGAAAATAAGACCGTTGATGTAATCGGTACAGCTTTATTTAATGAAGATAAATTTTCAGGCATTACATTAAATCCTGAGGAATCCAAGGTGCTTCTTTTATTAGGAAATCAAAAAGGTAAATATATGATTATGAGTCACAAAATTACCATACATGATCAACAGTATGTAGTATCGTATGATGTGTCAGGCGCTAAAGCAAAAATGCACCTTACACCGGATGCGATGTACGGAGCGAAAGTAACCATACCGCTACATGTAAAAGTAAGCATTAATGAATTTACCAAAAATGAAATGTCATCTCCTGCATTGACAAAAAAGGTGCAGGAAGAAATTGAAAAGATTCTACAAAAAAAAGCTGAAAAAGTAGTTGGAAAGCTACAAAAAGCTAACTGTGATTTTCTGGAAATAGGAAGAGAAGCAGCTGCTTATCATCCGAGTATATGGAAAAGGCTTAAATGGAGACAGGACTATAAAAACATCTCGATTAATCCGAAAGTACAAGTGGAAATTATCCATCGTGGAATTATTAATTAAAAAAAGTCATGCGAAACGCATGGCTTTTTTTAAGTGGAAAAATGTTAGTTTACAAAATAATAAAAAGGGAATTGTATTTATTTATTGATGTGATAGGATAAAAAAGCATATAAATGCATTCACTACGAATGAAAGCAGTGGACATATACATATAGATAATAATAAATGGTTTGGGGAGTCAAAGAAGGTGATGTTGAAGTGAATGTAAGCATCAGGTCAATCGTTAAAAAAGTCATGTTCATTCTATTTATTGCGTATACGGCAGTGGTCATTTATGCTACTCTCATACGCGAAAACGAACATGTTTACGGAAAAGCAATGAACTTGGATTTATTTAGTACAATCCGTCTGATGTGGGACAGCGGTAATATAATGCTCACTCTGACAAATATACTGGGAAATATCGTGATGTTTGCGCCGCTTGGAATGTTTATTCCGTTGTTTATGAAGTGGTTTGACGGTTTTATTCAAGTCTTTACGACTGGTTTCTTAATCAGTTTTCTGATTGAAATTTTACAGTACAAGCTAACGGAACGAGTATTTGATATTGATGATATCTTTTTGAATACGCTAGGTACATTTATAGGCTGGGTTATTATTAAAATACTATATTGGATCAAGAACATGCTGAAAGCACGTTTCAAAAAAAGATGAAAGGACTTCTTTACGAAGTCCTTTTTGCATCTTGTTGATAGAAACACTTAATGCAGCGTCTTACGGAAGAATGTGAGGATTCAACGATAATGTGCTGACAATTTTGCTGAACAAATAATAACTTTTCTTCAAGCTGCTTAATTTGTTTTTTTAGCTGTTCTACTTCATTATTGATAGATATTTGAACCACTGTTAACAAACTCTTTAGCTTTTTCTTTCATTCCTTCTTTTCTTACTTCGTTTACATCTTTTTCATTTTCTTGAGTCATGTTACGAATATCTTGAGAAATACGCATCGAACAGAATTTAGGTCCACACATTGAACAGAAATGGGCTGTTTTAGCACCTTCAGCGGGAAGTGTTTCATCGTGATATTCTTTTGCGCGCTCTGGATCTAGTGACAGGTTAAATTGATCATTCCATCTAAATTCAAATCTTGCTTTAGACAGAGCATTATCGCGTTTTTGTGCTCCTGGATGGCCTTTTGCTAGGTCAGCAGCATGCGCAGCAATTTTATAGGTGATAACGCCTTCGCGAACGTCTTCTTTATTCGGGAGTCCTAAATGTTCTTTTGGCGTTACGTAGCAAAGCATAGCTGTCCCAAACCAGCCAATCATTGCAGCACCAATACCTGATGTAATATGGTCATAGCCTGGAGCGATGTCGGTTGTAAGCGGTCCAAGAGTATAGAAGGGAGCTTCCTGGCATATTTCCATTTGTTTATCTACGTTTTCTTTGATGAGATGCATTGGAACATGTCCAGGACCTTCAATCATAACTTGAACATCGTGTTTCCAAGCAATTTTAGTTAATTCACCAAGCGTTTCTAATTCACCGAACTGTGCCTCATCATTAGCATCTGCAATGGAACCAGGACGTAGCCCATCGCCAAGCGAAATAGCAATATCGTATGCTTTACAGATTTCACAGATTTCTTCAAAGCGAGTATATAAAAAGTTCTCTTCATGATGAGCTAAACACCACTGCGCCAAGATGGATCCTCCGCGTGAAACAATACCTGTCGTACGTTTCGCTGTCAGAGGAATATAACGTAAAAGAACACCTGCGTGAATAGTAAAGTAATCAACACCTTGTTCTGCTTGTTCAATTAATGTATCGCGGTATGCTTCCCACGTTAGATCTTCTGCTACGCCTTTTACTTTTTCAAGCGCTTGGTAAATAGGAACGGTCCCTACAGGAACAGGCGAGTTGCGGATAATCCATTCGCGTGTTGTGTGAATATCCTTTCCAGTTGATAGATCCATAATTGTATCGGCTCCCCAACGCGTTGCCCATGTCATTTTTTCTACTTCATCTTCAATAGCTGAACGAATAGCTGAATTTCCGATATTAGCATTAATTTTCACATGGAATTTGCGGCCGATAATCATCGGTTCGCTCTCAGGGTGATTGATATTATTAGGGATAATTGCACGTCCTCTTGCTACTTCTTCACGCACAACTTCAGGATTCATCTGTTCACGAATAGCGATAAATTCCATTTCGGGCGTGATGATTCCTTTTTTCGCATAGTGCATTTGCGTTACATTTTGATTTTTTTTCGCGCGCAAAGGTAAACGTTTAGTGATAAAGCGCTCGTACTGATCTCTTGGATCACCGTCATAATAACCGTTATCCTGTGGCTGAACCGTACGGCCTTGATATGTTTCTACATCGTTTCGTTCTGCAATCCACTTTTCGCGCAGAGCCGGTAATCCTTTTTGTAAATTAATTTCATAAGAGGGATCTGTATAAACACCGCTCGTGTCGTATACACGTACGGGACTATTTTCTTCTTCACCAAAAGACCCTGTAGTAGGAGACTGATGAATTTCACGCATAGGTACTTTAAGGTCTTGTCTGGATCCTTGGACATATACTTTGTGACTGTTTGGAAAAGGCTTTTTCATAGAAACTGATACATTTTGTTTTGACATTACATATTCCTCCGGTTTCGCATAAAGTGTAGCTATACCGAACCATAAAAAAAATCGGGTTCTGTGATAGACAGAACCCGATGGAATAGGCAAAAAAAGAATAAAACTATACTATTCTTTTCAAGACTACTTCCCTCCGCTGGTATAACCCAAATCAGGTTCAAAGGGTTAAAGAGTTTTATTGCACTCTTCTCTCAGTCTGAGCTATCAGACACCCCTAGTAGAAATAACATTCAAATTATTCAATTTACGGCTTAAGTTTACCATCATTCGGTAAAAAATCAACCCTTAAATAAAAAAAGCTAGACAATTAGCGTTGTCTAGCAGCATCGATTGCAATCACAATAGCTGTAATAATATGCATGATAAATCCCAAAAATGGAATCCAAGCAACCAGTGAGGTAACAAGTCCTAGTATGTTTCCATAAGCAGATAACCCTCGTCTATTAGCTAAAATGAGTGTGATAGCATGAAGAATAAATCCAATAAAAAGAGGAGTATAGCTAAAGCCCATAACAATCCCCGCGCCAATTAAAGGAATTCCCAGCAAGGCTTCATACCCAGCAGTGACCCATTTCATTGTACGTACATTTCCATTCATAGTAAAAAGCCTCCTAAAAAAGATACTACTATATACGAGAAAAGAGAGAAAAAAGTTTCAAATTACTTAGGGGATATGTCGTATAAGTCAGCCCTATTGGAATAAAATGATAGATGACAGTAAAGGGGGATGGAAAAAACATAATAATTTAGTCATTTTTTCACACTAAAGAAAAATAGTCTAGATGATTCATTTTTAGCTAAGGGACCAGAATTTATACTGAACATAGTGACTGCTTTTTAAAATAAATAAAAGCTGATATCGTGTTTTTTGGTTGTAGCATGTAAGCTTTTTATTACAAATTATTAAAGATTCTTATCTTTTTGCAAATACACATTGTATTTCATAGTTTTAACAATTATGATAAAAAAGCAAGTGTCAAAATAGGAAAATAGTTGAGCATGTAAAACGAAGCGATAAGCTTATTAATTTGAAAGAAAGGCAAGGTACATAGCTTTATGTGGGAAATTATTGTAGCAATCATTTTAGGGATTGTAGAAGGTTTAACAGAGTTTGCTCCCGTTTCGTCAACTGGGCATATGATTATTGTGGATGACCTGTGGTTAAATTCAAAAGAATTATTTTCATCTCCAGTAGCTAATACATTTAAGATTGTTATTCAGCTAGGCTCGATCTTAGCAGTAGTTGTTATTTTTAAAGATCGTTTTATTAATTTATTAGGATTGGGAAAAAAACCAGCTGCTGCAATTGGACCGACAAATCGCTTAAATTTAATGCAAGTAATTGTTGGTTTGTTACCCGCAGGAGTGTTAGGACTTTTGTTTGATGATTACATTGATGAACATTTGTTTTCTTTAAATACGGTGCTAATTGGCTTAGTGGTCGGAGCTGTATTAATGATTCTAGCAGATTTGTTTGGACCTAAACGTCCGCGTGTAGAGACGGTGGACCAAATGTCTTATGGACAAGCACTAGGTATAGGACTGTTTCAATGTATTGCTCTTTGGCCAGGTTTTTCTCGTTCAGGCTCAACGATTTCAGGAGGGGTTCTTCTTGGAATGAGCCATAAGGCAGCCGCAGATTTTACATTTATTATGGCAGTGCCAATTATGGCAGGAGCAAGTGGACTTTCATTGGTTAAAAACTGGCAGTATTTCACATCAGATGCACTACCGTTTTTTATTGCTGGTTTTATCAGCGCCTTTATTTTTGCGCTTATATCGATTCGCTTTTTCTTAAAATTAATCAACCGCATTAAATTAGTTCCGTTTGCCATTTATCGAATTGTCTTAGCGGCTATTCTATATTTTGTATTTTTATAAAATAAATAAGCGTATTTTATAGCCATTTAAACTTCTGATAAAGACTTAAAAAGCAAGAAAAAGCTATTGCAACATTGCAATAGCTTTTTTGCATAAATATATATTATTGTCTTTTGAAAGCGTTTTATAAACATGGGTATTGACAAAACGTGTCGAAAAATAGTAAATTAATATTTGTGCAGTATAAAGTTAAGTAAAAGTAAGACTTCTGTTTAGTTTTATTGACTGTAAAAAACGTATGACAACGTATAGATCGTTTTAATTTTATAAAAATTGAATAATAAGCTTAATCGTATAGAGCGGGGGAATCATTATCGGCAGTAAAGCTGCCTTGGGGTGAATCCTTACAAAAGGTAGGAAACTCTCAATTCCGAATCCGACAGTTAACCTCGTTTGCTTTATTGAGAGAAAGAGCCCAAAATAGCGTAAGTAAAAGGCTGTTCTTTCTTAAGAATAGTCTTTTTTTGTTTTTTCAGAAAAGTATATACAAATGTCATACATCTTTGGGGAGGTACATCTATGAAAAAAATTCGTTTTGGTTTGGCTACGCAGATTTTTACCGGTTTAATCCTCGGTGTTCTTGTAGGAGTAATTTGGTTTAACGATCCGCGTGTAGTAACATACCTGCAGCCGCTGGGAGACTTGTTCTTAAGATTGATTAAGATGATTGTTATTCCAATTGTTATCTCAAGTTTAGTCGTTGGAGTTGCAGGAGCAGGTAGCGGTAAACAGGTCGGAAAGCTTGGCGTTAAAACCATTCTCTATTTTGAAATTATTACAACTTTCGCAATTGTAATCGGTGTATTGATTGCTAATATTTTTCACCCTGGACAAGGTGTAGACATTCATTCAGCACAGAAGAGTGATATTTCACAATACGTTGAAACATCCGAACAGCAAGAAGGAAAGTCAGTGGCTGAAACGTTCTTACACATTGTTCCGACAAACTTTTTCCAGTCAATTGTTGAAGGGGACATGCTAGCAATTATCTTCTTTACAGTATTGTTCGCACTTGGAGTAGCGGCAATTGGAGAAAGAGGAAAGCCTGTTGTTCAATTCTTTGACGGCGTTTCTCACGCAATGTTTCACGTGGTAAACCTAGTAATGAAAGTGGCTCCGATTGGAGTATTTGCTTTAATTGGTGTAACAGTTTCGAAATTCGGTTTAGAGTCACTCCTTTCATTAGGAAAGCTTGTTATCTTAGTTTACTTAGCGTTAATTTTCTTCCTACTTGTTGTATTAGGAGGAATTGCGAAATGGGCAGGAATTAACATTTTCCACTTATTCCGCTATATGAAAGATGAACTGTTGTTAGCATACAGTACATCTAGTTCTGAGACAGTTCTTCCGCGAATTATGGAAAAACTTGAAAAGATGGGCTGTCCAAAAGCTATCGTATCGTTCGTTGTACCAATTGGTTATACATTTAACCTAGATGGTTCTGTTCTCTATCAAGCGATTGCAGCGTTATTCTTAGCGCAGGTGTATGGTATTGATTTAACGATCGTTCAACAGCTGACGCTCATTCTGGTATTGATGGTTACATCTAAAGGAATGGCTGCGGTGCCAGGAACATCATTTGTTGTATTACTGGCTACTCTTGGAACAATCGGCGTTCCGGCAGAAGGATTAGCCTTCATTGCGGGAGTAGACAGAATCATGGATATGGCACGTACGGTTGTTAACTTAGTAGGAAACACACTAGCAGCAATTGTGATGTCTAAATCTGAAGGCAAATTTGACCCTAAAAAAGGTACAGAGGTCATGAGAGCCGGCTAATTTATAAATTAAAAAGCTACTTATTCTATTCAAAAAATTAGAATAAGTAGCTTTTTTCATAATAATTCCTTTATTATTATGGAAATTGACCCTATAATATGTAACATCAGGTATAAATATATCCAAATTTTATTCTTACATAAAAGCAGTCACTGGTTCCTTTCTTTATCAATAAATATAGAGATAGCTTAGCTAGTTGGGGGATAGTAGAGTATGTGGAAAAAGCGAATATGGGTCATCGCCTCGATAGTAATCGTATGTTTGTTAATCCCTTACAGTTTACCGATTGTGTTTGCTTTATTAACAGCATTAGCGCTTGAGGGTATTGTTCAAAAATTGCATCAATCTTTTAAAATGAAGAGAGTCTACGCAGTGCTTATGACCTTCATTTTATATGTTGTTTCGCTCATACTTATTGGATTTTTTATTGTTCGGACAATCGTTACGCAAGTGGTTGCTCTTTCAAAGATAGCGCCTTCATTTGTAAAAGAAATCTATGAAACCGCGATTTATCCAACTATTATCAAGTGGAAATACTATTCAAACGCTCTTCCTACAGAAGTGATTTCTTCTATCGAGCGCACGCTTGAAAAAACCGTAAATTCATTAGATTCTCTATTAAAAAGTACCGTGGAAATCATCATTAGCTTTGCTGCTACTGTTCCTGGGTTTCTACTAGAGTTTCTTATTTATTTAGTAGCGCTTGTATTTATCAGCCTTGAGCTGCCTGCTATTAAAAATAAAATTAAGTCATTTTTAACAGAAGAAACGAAATATAAGCTACAAGTTGTCATCACTCAGCTTATCCAAGCGGGGGTTGGTTTTATTAAGGCACAAATTATTTTAAGTGTCATGACGTTTGTAATGGCTTATGTAGGGCTTTGGCTATTAGATGTTCCGTATACCGCGCTGCTTAGTTTATTAATTGTAATTGTCGATATCTTACCAATCCTTGGGACAGGCTCGGTGCTCGTTCCATGGGGGATTTTTGCTCTTACGCAAGGACATGACTCATTAGCAATCGGCTTATTTATTCTATTTGGAGTCATTACGGTAGTAAGACGTGTAGTAGAACCAAAAGTATTTTCTACAAATATGGGTATTTCACCTTTGGCTGCATTAGTTAGTTTGTACATTGGATTTAAACTTTTAGGTTTTGTCGGGTTGTTTTTAGGACCGGCTTTAGTTATTTTATACGATGCTCTTCGTAAAGTAGGTATTATTCAAATTAACTTTAAACTATAAAAGCGCTGGATAAAACTAGCGCTTTTTTTTTATTGAAACTTTTGTAGTACGTCATACGTAAAGAGGGAAAGGAAAAAACTATGTCGCGTTGGTTTTTATCTATCAATCGGCTAAATTATAGTTTTGCAGTCTTAGATTTAATGACATGAGGAGGAGAATTTTTGTTAGAGTCGGTTTTACTTTCTTTAATTGAAGCGCTAAAACAGCTCTCTTATTTTGGCGTAATTTTAGCATTAACGTTTGAGTTTGTCCCCGCAGAGCTTGTTTTACCTTTAGTAGGGTATTGGGTGTACCAAGGTGATATGAACTTGTATCTGGCTATCCTTGCAGGTACAGTAGGCGGTGTGTGTGGACCGTTGACTCTTTATGCACTGGGACGTTACGGTGGACGACCGCTAGTTTTAAAATATGGAAAATATTTTTTGGTGAAAGAAAAAGAAATTGACGCTGCCGATCGCTTTTTTAATAAGTACGGCAGCGGGGTCGCTTTTTTTGGACGGTTTATTCCAGGAGTGCGTACGGCTATCTCTTTTCCATGCGGGATGGCAAAAATGAATGTATGGCTGTTTTCTATTTACACATTTGTTGCGATGCTTCCAGTAACGGCTATTTACGTATATTTAGGATATAAGTTAGGACCTAAGTGGAAAGAGGTGGGTCCGATTGTATCTCAATACATGCAGCCTATTGGAATCGGAATTGTTGTTTTAATTGCGTTGTTTTTCATCATTAAATATGTGCGGAATAAACAAGTAGGACAGAGCTGATAAATCGAGGAAAAGAGTGAGGATATGTCAGAGCATGAACAATTGAGAATAGAATTGCGAAAAATTGAAAAGTGGGAGAAAGACCAAAAAGGACTTTTTTTCTGGGAGCGGCTGGCTCGCTTGCCTTTTTCAGCTTTAGATAAAGTAACGCCAAAGTTCATTCATCAAAAAATAGAAAAATTATTAGATGAAATTGCTAAGTATGTTGATAATGGAGGCCAGTATTTAGCTAATACGTCTGCCACGCTAGAGAAAGCATCAGCCCAATTACAAGAAAATAAGCAGCTGTCAATAGAGGATGTTCAGCATTTATCTCTGCAGGAAATGGATGAGTTGGCGGAGTATTTTATTGAAGTCCGAAAAAAGAATGCGCAGCTGCAAGGAGCTACAACCGGAGTAGGTGGAATTTTCACACTGGCGATTGATATTCCTTTTGTATTGGGACTTACGCTTAAGACACTGCAAGAAGTGGCTGTTTCTTATGGTTACGATCCCACTGAGCAAGAGGAACGCATTTTTATGGTCAAATGCATGCAGTTTTCATCCTCTGATATTGTAGGAAAGCGTGCGATTTTAGAAGAATTAGCAAGCGGCAATCGAACGCGGAGCTTGCAGCAGCTCCAAGGTTGGAGAGAAGTGTTTCTAACCTATAGAGACAACTTGGGATGGAAAAAGCTATTTCAAATGATTCCTATAGCAGGGATGGTGTTTGGGGCGTATATTAACAAACAAGCGATTAGCGATATAGGAGAAGTTGGAATGATGCTTTACCGTAAAAGACGCATTTTAGAAAAAGTCTCACAATCTAAAAAATAAAAATAGGCTGGTATGAAAGTATTTTAGTTGAAGAAAAATCCGAACGAGTTTGATTCTTAGTTGAGAATCAAATACGTTCGGATTTTTTTATTGATATAGTAAATGTAGCTTTCATGTATTTAGTTGCCTCTAGGTGTTGATTGGAGGGCAAGGCGAAGACTCCTGCGGAAAAAGCGGAACAGATGAGACCCCGCAGGAGCGCAAGCGACGAGGAGGCTCAACGGCCGCCCGCGGAAAGCGAAGCCTTGCACGGAAATCAACAGCGGTGTAACGAGCGATTCATATTAGATCGTTTACCTTTTTGTTCGTGTGTAGATGGGATTGATTTGTTTATGTCTTAATTACTTTTTTTCGACATTATTTCTGGGGAAATATGTCGAGGTGTGTTAAGCCTATTTCCTTAATCAAAATGAAAAGTAGGAATGGTAATAGTATTTTTTCGTCTGGCAATCAGTAAATAAATAATTCCAATTATATTCCATACAATACCGATAAATAAGGATGTTTTTTCTAAGTTAAGCCACATAAAAAATAAAAATAAACTGCCGAGTAAAGGCATAAGTACATATGAAATATATCCACTGAGAGATCGTTTGTTTTGTTGAATAAAATAATGGATAAAAACCGCTATGTTAACTGAACTGAACGCAATTAAAGCACCAAAATTAATTAAAGAGGTAGCTTTTTCAAGAGACAGACTTAGTGAAATTAAAGAGAGACCACCAATAATGACTACGTTCCAAACAGGCGTCTTTGTTTTAGGGTGAATATAGCCAAAAATTCTCCGTGGCAGATAACCATCTTTCCCAATTGCGTAGAGAAGTCTTGATGCACTCATATGTGAGACAAGTCCAGAAGCAATAGTTGATGTTAAGGCTGCTGCTACAAAAATAGATTGAAACAGCTGGCCGCCAATTTTATAAGCGATTTCAGCCGATGCACCTTCTAAATCATGAAACAAAGAGGCTGAAGGGAAAAGAAGCTGAGCAAAGTAAGAAACCGTAATAAATAAGGCGCCTCCCGTACATGCAATAATGAGAATCCCTTTGGGAATGGTTTTCTCAGGCTTAAGTGTTTCTTCAGCCATGGTGGTTACAGCATCAAACCCTAAAAAAGAAAAGCATAAAATAGCTGCTCCGTTTAATAAAAGAGATATAGAAGCCGATTCACTTATAAACGGTTTAAATGATAGCTCTTGCCCTTGAGTTGTAGCACTTAAAATAATAAAGATGATAGCTACTAAAATTTGAAAAGCAACTAATAGCGTACCAAAAGAAACGGTTAAATGAACGCTAAAAATATTCATTATGGTCATGATGACCACAAAGCTGATAATCCATACGGCTTTTGGAACACCTGGAAACAGAGAGCTTAGGTAAATATTTGTCAAAAGTGCATTAATCATCGGTAGAAATAGATAATCAAGAAGAGCCGTCTATCCTACCAAAAAACCAATGCTTGGATTCATTACTTGCTGTGCGTATGTATAAGAAGAACCAGCTCCAGGAAAAGCTTTTACCATTTTTCCATAACTAATGGCTGTGAATAAAATAGCAATCAACGTGAATGCATAAGCACCTGAAACATGGCCATCTGTGGATTCAGTTACAATGCCAAATGTATCGAAAACGGCCATGGGTGCCATGTAGCCTAATCCTATCACGACGATATGCCATAATTTTAGTTGTTTAAGAAGAGAAGGTCCATGATTCATATTTGTCATCCTTTCTGTGTATAATCATTCTGCAATATTTATTATTATACTATATTGTTAGATTTGTCATCTTTTTTTGAAAAAGAAGAGAAAATTGCGCGCTAAGAGATAAAGAGCGTTTAGTTAATTACTAGATAAAGCAAAAAAATGCTTTTTTTCACTTTGATTTTTACCATTGAGTCTAGAAAGCATTTTACATAAAATGAAAGAAAGTAAAAAAGCTTTCGATTAGTATGATCTACTTGTAATAAATACGAAAACAAACTTTTGAATGCGGTTACATTTTTGCGGGTGTATAAACTTATAATGATGATAAAGGAGATGAAGGAAGTGATTGCTACACCCTATATAAACTTGGAGATAAACAAGGGACCAGGTGTGCATGTTGTATTGGATGAAACAAAAAAAGATGGTGTTTATTTTATTAAATTAACGGTCAAGTCGATTAAAAAAAGAAGTCTTCCAAAAATGGCGTTAAAATGGAGCGTTCCGTTGTTAGATATCCAGCTATATAAATCTATACAAACTAGTCAGGGAGATGTGAGTACCTCTTCTGTTCATTGTTTTATGAATAAAAATGGCTCTAACCGCTACACTATTGCATGTTCAGACATACTTCACCCTATTCGGTGTGCCCCCAATTGGAAGGAAATGTGTCTAGATGTGGAGATGAACTTATTTAGTGAAAGCACTTGGTCTCTTCATAGCTACGAAACTGAACTGCGAGTAGATACAAGAATGATTGAAACAGAAGAGTTATTCAAAGATTTAGCGAAATGGTATGAAAGAAAAGAGATTAATCTAGCATCTGCTGTTGAGCATGCAACGGCAATAGATGAAAAAGGAAATGTCTCGTTAGATATTTGATGGTGAGGAGAGAGATAAAGTGGGGATCTTATTTAATGAACGTACAAAGGAGTTTCACCTGCAGGGCCGCGATGTAAGTTATATCTTTTCAGTGTTGAGAAACGAGCAGCTTGGTCACTTATACTATGGAAAAAAGCTTAAGCACCGTCCGTCTTTTCAGCATTTTTTACGTGTGGAAACAAGAGGAGCTAGCGCTTCGGTCTATGAAGGAGAACTAGTATTTTCTCTTGAAACAATCAAACAAGAGTATCCTTCTTATGGGACAACAGACTTCAGAGAGCCAGCCTACCAACTTCTTCAGCAAAACGGAAGCCGAGTCACCAATTTTGAATACGATAACCATAAAATTTACAAGGGCAAGAAGCCATTAAACGGCTTACCTGCTACATACGTAGAAGAAGAGAGTGAAGCCACGAGTGTAGAAGTTGAACTGATTGATAAATTGCTCAATACATCACTTATTTTAACGTATACCGTTTACGAAGACCGAAATATTATTACGCGTCACGCACGATTTGAACATAGAGGAGAAGAACCAGTCGATATTTTGCGTATCATGAGCGGCAGCATTGATTTGCCCACATCAAACTATGAAATGGTTCAGCTTTCCGGTGCTTGGATTCGAGAGAGACACGTGAAAACAAGAATGCTTCAGCCGGGTATTCAAAGTATTTCTAGTGCGAGAGGTACAAGCAGCAGTCAGCAAAACCCGTTTTTAATTTTAAAGAATCCAGATGCAACTGAACACAGTGGAGAAGCGTATGGTTTTAGTCTTGTATACAGCGGAAACTTTCTTGGACAAGTGGAAGTAGATCACTATAATGTATCAAGAATAACGATGGGTATTCATCCTTTTGATTTTCAGTGGCGACTAGAAAGTGGACAAACTTTTCAATCACCAGAACTAGTACTGGCTTATTCAAATAACGGGCTAAACGGTCTTAGCCAAGAGTATCATGAGCTTTATCGCAAGCGTCTCGCTAGAGGAAAATGGCGGGATTTAGAGCGACCGGTTTTAATTAATAACTGGGAAGCGACGTATTTTGATTTTAACGAAGAGAAAATTGTACACATTGCCAAAGAAGCACAAAAGCTGGGCGTTGAACTTTTTGTATTGGATGACGGCTGGTTTGGTAAACGTAATGATGATACAACTTCTCTTGGAGACTGGTTTGTAGATGAAAATAAGCTTCCGGGCGGTATGAAATCATTGGCTCAAAAAGTAACGGATTTAGGTATGGACTTTGGATTATGGTTTGAACCTGAAATGATTTCAAAGCAAAGCAACTTGTATGAAAAGCATCCAGATTGGTTGATTCATGTGCCAAATCGTCATCAGTCTCATGGACGAAATCAATATGTGCTTGATTTTTCACGAGAAGAAGTAGTGAATTATATTTATGAACGAATGGAAGCTATTTTAAGTGAAGCACCTATCTCGTATATAAAATGGGATATGAACCGAAATATAACGGAGATTGGATCTGTTGGGCTACCCGCGAATCGCCAGTTTGAAGTAGTACATCGCTACATTTTAGGAGTATATGATTTGTATGAGCGACTAACAAAGAAGTTTCCGGATATTTTATTTGAATCGTGTGCAAGCGGGGGCGCTAGATTTGATCCGGGAATGCTTTATTATGCTCCTCAAGCTTGGACGAGCGATAACACGGACGCGATTGAACGTCTGAAAATTCAGTACGGCACGTCTTTTGTTTATCCAATCAGTTCAATGGGAGCACACGTATCAGCCGTACCAAATCATCAAGTACGCAGAGTAACAAGTCTAGAAACAAGAGGAGACGTTGCGTATTTTGGCGCATTCGGTTATGAGTTAGATGTTACGCTGATGACAGAAGATGAAAAAGAAACGGTAAAAAAACAAATTCAGTATTATAAAAAATACCGATCTCTTATTCAAAATGGAAGATTCTATCGATTAAAAAGTCCGTTTGAACAAGATGGAAATGTGACGAGCTGGATGGTTGTTTCATCCGATCAAAAGCAGGCAATCATCGGTTATTATCAAGTATTAGCTAGATCAAATCCTTCTTATGAACGCATTGAGCTAAAAGGGCTTCATCCTGATTATGAATATACAGTGATGGAAACAGACCAAACAGCTTATGGAGATGAGCTCATGTACGCAGGAATTGCTCTAACTCATGAATATCCGGGTGTTGAAGCATACGATAAAAAATCTGGAGACTTTGTATCGGTTATTTACACACTGCAAGCGCAATAAGCAAAGAGGCTGGGACATAACGAAATAAATCCAATCGAAAGATGAACAAATGAGATACATGAGCTGGACTGCTTATGACACCGCAATTGATTTCCGTGCAAGGCTTCGCTTTTGCTCCTGCGGGGTCTCACCTGTTCCGCTTTTCCCGCAGGAGTCTTCGCCTTGCCCTCCAATCAACTGCTAGAAGGAACGAAACAAATAAAACGATATGCATCATCCAAAAAAAAACGAACCACTCATCAAAGAGGTTGATGAATGGTTCGTTTTTTACTTGGGCTCAACTACTTTTGTCCCAGCCTCTTTAAGTTAACTATTATTTATGAAGTGTTGACATAAAAGGCGTGATAATGGTAACTTTTAGTTATAATTGTTAACTTTATATTTTTTTAGTTTACTAAAGTGGAGGGGAATCGATGGAAACCACAAGTTTAAGAGATTGGAAAGCACTTGCTCAGTCTATTATTAAAGGGAAAGAAATTACATATAAAGAAGCGCTTCAACTTCTTCATGTACCGGATGAAGAAGTGTTAGAGGTCATGAATGCCGCGTACTTAATTCGTCATCATCATTATGGGAAAAAAGTAAAGCTTAATATGATTATTAATACTAAATCGGGTTTATGCCCAGAAGACTGTGGATATTGTTCGCAGTCGATTGTATCAGAAGCGCCGATTGATAAGTATGCGTGGTTAACAAAAGAGAAAATTGTAGAAGGTGCTTTTGAAGCTCAAAAAAGAAAAGCAGGTACATATTGTATCGTAGCGTCAGGCCGCCGCCCTACTGATAAAGAAGTAGCGCACGTAGTGGGAGCGGTAAAAGAAATTCGTCAAAAGACAGACTTGAAAATCTGTGCCTGTCTAGGATTTTTAACAGATGATCAAGCACACGAACTAGTCGAGGCGGGTGTTCATCGCTATAATCATAATTTAAATACTCACGCTGATAACTATGACAATATTTGTTCTACGCATGGCTATGAAGATCGAGTCGATACGGTTACTACATCTAAAAAAGCAGGTTTGTCACCTTGTTCCGGTGCAATTTTTGGAATGGGCGAGACAAATGAACAAGCCGTTGAATTAGCTTTTCAAATTAAAAAGTTAGATGCAGATTCTATTCCATGCAATTTTCTTGTTGCTGTTCCAGGAACGCCTCTAGAAGACAAAAAGGCGTTAAAGCCAATGCAATGCTTAAAGCTGTTAGCGATGATGCGTTTTGTAAATCCAACCAAAGAAATTCGAATTTCAGGAGGCAGAGAAGTTAACCTCAGATCACTTCAGCCGCTTGGTTTGTTTGCTGCAAACTCAATTTTTGTAGGCGATTATTTAACGACTCAAGGTCAAGAACCTACAGCTGACTGGGGATTAATTGAAGATTTAGGATTTGAAATCGAAGAATGTGCACTGTGAAGCCGTTGAGAAATCAACGGCTTTTTTTATCTTCAGCAGATTTACAGGAACTATACGTTTACTTTACAAAACTCAACAGCTTCTTTATATTGCCTTCACAAATAACCATTATTATAAAACATGTGAACGATAAGTGAATAGTTACTAAGGTTATGAAATTGAGAAACCACAAAAAACAATAGGTCTATATAAACATCCTATGCGTTTTTTGTGGTTTTTTTATAAATGAAAGGAAGGAATCGTTTTGAATAAGGAAGCAGATTTCTTACAACAGCTTGGACAAGATCGTTTAATTGCATCCATTAAAAGTCCGAAAAATTTAGAGCAATTTTTAGAAACAGAGATCCAGGCCGCCTTTTTATTAACGGGAAACATCAGTGTAATTAAACGCTATGTAGATTTACTCAAACAGCATAATCGAACGGTTTTCTTACACATTGAAAAAATTCCGGGAATTAGCTATGACCGGGAAGGGCTTAAATTTCTCGCTAAGTTTGTAAAGCCCACAGGTATCGTAACCACTAAAAGTTCACTCATTAATTACGCAAAACAGGAAGGGCTGGTTGCTATTCAGCGGCTGTTTTTAGTGGATACAGACGCAGTAGCACAAGGGTTAAAAACCGTTCAAGATATTAAACCGGATGCATTAGAACTAATGCCAGGATTGATTCCGGAGATGATAGAGAAAATCGTTAAAAAAACAAGTATCCCTATTATTACAGGTGGACTCATTCAAAATGAAAGCCATATCCAAGCTGCTTTAAAAGCAGGGGCTACGGCAGTTTCTACAGGAAAATCATGGCTGTGGAAAAAATATGAATGAGCGAGAAAGGAGCGTTTTTAATGAAAAAAGTAGAGTTAGTTAACGTTGGAAAGTCATACGATCAAAAAACAAATGTCATTCAAGATATTAATGTCACAATTGAACCTGGAGAATTCTTCGTATTAGTAGGTCCTTCAGGGTGCGGGAAAAGTACAATGCTGCGAATGATTGCCGGATTAGAAGAAGTCACACAGGGAGAGTTGCTAATCGGGGATGTAAAAGCAAATAAACTGCTTCCAAGTCAGCGCGATTTGTCCATGGTGTTTCAAAACTATGCTTTATATCCGCATTTGACAGTAGAACAAAATATTCTTTTTGGTCTGCATACAAAGAAGATTTCAAAGCAAGAACAGCACAAGCGCTGCAGGGAAGCAGCAGAAATGCTTGGTTTAAGTGAATATTTAAAACGAAAGCCTAGACAGCTTTCGGGAGGACAGCGTCAGCGTGTAGCACTCGCACGTGCTATAGTTACTCATTCACCTATTTGCCTGATGGATGAGCCGTTATCCAACTTGGATGCGAAGCTGCGAGCAAAGATGAGATCAGAAATTCGCCAGATTCAGCGTAAGTTAGGTATTACGATGATTTATGTCACGCATGATCAAACGGAAGCGATGACGATGGCGGATCGAATGATGATTTTAAATGGAGGTAATATTCAGCAGGTTGGGCGTCCGCTCGATATTTACAATGCACCGGCAAACACGTTCGTAGCGTCGTTTATAGGTTCGCCCCCTATGAACTTATCAAACGTTTCTATAGAAAATAACTTACTCGTTTTTGAAGATAGAAGAGCTATTTCTATGAGTGCATCATACAACAACCTTAGCGGTAAAAAGGAAGTTGTGGTTGGAGTAAGACCTGAGCACGTTCAGCTTGCGACAAACGACAACACCAGCTTTATCGTAGAGGTAGATAATGTCGAAATTCTAGGAACGGAAACACTGCTTACATTTCAAATGGGAGACAAACAGTGGATGGCTAAGTGGAACGGTCAATGGAATATAAAAGTGGGAGAGCGCGTCCCTATTTTTATCGATCCAAAACACCTGTTTTTATTTGATAGTGATACAGGTTCATGCTTGCACTATGAACCATCCACGGAAGATTTAACTGTAAAGGGGGCATTTGTATGAGTGCTGTTACCAAAACAGCAAACTCGCCTGTTTCTGTTTCATCAAATCCACAAGAAAAGAAGTCAATGCCTAACCTATTGGTAGGATTATCTTACTTGCTGCCATCATTATTGTTATTTGGTGTATTTCTTTTCTACCCAATGATTAAGACCTTATATTTAAGTCTTTTTATTACAGACACACAGGGAAATCCCTTGAAATTTGTAGGATTACAAAATTTCTTTTATCTATTTACAGATCCAAACTTTTTACAAAGTATGAAAGCCACTTTTTTATTTGTACTATACACGGTGCCTATTGGCTTAATTATTGCATTATTCCTAGCGCTAATCGCAAATGAAAAGCTAAAAGGAATTGGTTTTTTCAGAACAATGTTTTCATCTACGATGGGAATGAGCGTAGCGGCTTCTTCTGTAATTTGGATGTTTATGTATAACCCGACAATCGGTGTTATTAATAAAGTATTAAATCTTGTAGGCATTCATGATGTGCAGTGGTTATTAGATCCTAAGTATGCGCTGATTGCTGTGTCCATCTCTACGATTTGGATGAACATTGGGTTTACCTTTTTAATTTTACTTGGCGGGTTACAAAATATTGATGAAAAGCTGTATGAAAACGCGCGTATTGCTGGAGTTAGCTATTGGTATCAGCTCCGTAAAATTACGCTTCCTATGCTTTCGCCAACGCTGTTTTTTATTATCACCGTTTCGTTTATTAACGCGTTTCAAACGTTTGGACAAATTGACATTTTAACAAAAGGCGGGCCTACAGATTCCACAAATGTCATTGTTTATTCAATCTACAAAGATGCATTTGTAAACTATAATGTTGGCTCTGCAAGTGCTCAAGCTACAATTTTGTTTTTCTGTATTCTACTGGTTACGGCTCTTCAATTTAAGCTTGGAGAAAGGAAGGTACATTATCAATGAGCATCACGAGAAAATGGACAACTTATTTGTTACTCATTGCAGCTACTTTAGTATTGATGTTTCCTATTCTATACGCTTTTTCCATTAGTTTTATGAGTGGAGCGGAAGTGTTGGAAGGGAAGATTTGGCCATCATCTTTTTCATTTGAAAACTATCGGGATGCTTTTGAAAAAGTTCCGCTGCTTCATTATTTAATTAATAGTCTTGCTGTATCTATTTTTGTCATGGCCGGGCAGCTGTTAGTTTCAAGTTTGGCTGCTTTTGCATTTGTATTTATTAAATTTAAAGGAAGAGATGCTATTTTCTTTCTCTTTATTTCTACGATGATGATTCCATGGGAAGCAACGATGGTTCCTAACTTTTTAACAGCACAAAAGCTAGGCTGGATTAATAACTATTTGGGATTAACAATTCCTTTTTTCGCCTTAGCATTTGGAACATTTTTATTGCGTCAACAGTTTAAAACCATTCCGGGCGAGCTGTATGAAGCTTCTCAAGTCGCAGGGATCAGCCGCTTTCGTTTCTTTTGGAATGTTGTGCTTCCTGTTTCTAAAACAAGTCTAGTTACGCTTGGCGTATATAGCTTTTTAACAACATGGAATATGTATTTATGGCCACTGTTAGTTACAAATACAGAGGATGTTCGTACCGTTCAGATTGGTTTAAAACAAATGCAAACGCAGGAGATTTCAACTGATTGGGGAGTGGTTATGGCCGCTGTCGTAGTTGTTATTATACCGACATTATTACTATTATTCCTAGGTCAAAAACGTCTTCAAAAAGGATTAACACAAGGTGCAATTAAATAGGAGAGTGAATGTGATGAAAAAGATATTGGCTATCGTAACGGCATGCTTGCTAGTCATTCTAGGCGCTTGCTCAAACTCAACTGGTTCTTCGGAAGCGCAAGAAACTAAAAAAACAGCATCAGGTAAAACAGAAGTCGTTTTTTGGCACGCCATGAGCGGTGACCTTGAAAAATCACTCAATAAAATAGTCGATGAGTACAATAAATCTCAGGATAAAGTTGAAGTAAAGCCCGTTTTCCAAGGAACGTATGAGGAAGCACAAACAAAATTTAATACGGTAGCAGGAACTAAAGATGCACCTGCTATCATGCAAACGTTCGAAGTAGGAACGAAATTCATGATAGACAGTGGTAAGGTTCAGCCTGTTCAAAAATTTATTGATGAAGACCACTACGATACTTCACAGTGGGAGAAAAATATTTCAAGCTATTACCAAGTAGATGGAAAGCAATATTCAATGCCGTTTAACTCTTCAACACCTGTGTTAGTTTACAACAAAGATGCCTTTAAAAAAGCAGGGTTAGATCCTGAAAATCCACCAAAAACGTATGATGAATTAAAGGCAGCTGCAAAGAAACTAACAGAGAAACAAGGAAATAAAACATCACAATACGGTTTTTCAATTCTAAATTACGGATGGTTCTTTGAAGAGCTAGTTGCTTCTCAAGGCGGTTTGTATGTAGATCACGAAAACGGTCGTAAAGGGGATGCCGAGAAGGCAGTATTTAATGGAAAAGAAGGACAAAACGCATTTAATTTAATCAATGACATGTACAAAGAAGGTACCTTCTACAATGTAGGGCAAAACTGGGACGATATGCGCGCAGCATTTCAATCTAAAAAAATTGCAATGTTTTTAGATTCATCAGCAGGTATTAAAACATTAGTAGACAATGCTCCATTTGATGTGGGTGTATCAGATCTTCCTGTGCCAAAAGAAGAGGATCGCCAAGGAGTAGCTATCGGGGGAGCATCTTTATGGATGTCTAAAGGAATTAGTGATGAAACATCTAAAGCGGCGTGGGACTTCATGAAATATTTAGCAACACCAGAAGTTCAGGCAAAATGGCACGTGGAAAGTGGCTATTTTGCGGTTAATCCTAAAGCATATGATCAAGAAATCGTAAAGAAAGAATGGAAAAAATATCCTCAACTAAAAGTGACGGTTGATCAGCTTCATAAAACTAAATCAACTCCGGCAACACAAGGCGCTTTAATTTCGGTGTTTCCGGAATCACGCCAAAAGGTAGTAACAGGAATGGAAAGCCTGTACCAGGGAGTAAAGCCGAAACAAGCACTTGATCAAGCAGCAAAAGAAACGAATAGAGCATTAGAAGTAGCCAATCAAAAATAACGTATGATTACGAAGCTCGTCTTTCAAGTTATTTTGAAGACGAGCTTTTTGTTTAGTGAATGACTAGTTAGGGGAGATAGAGGACAATGAATAATTCAATTGATCTTTATGCGCATCGCGGCTTTAGCGGACGATATCCTGAAAATACAATGATTGCATTTGAAGAAGCTAGAAAAATGCGAGTTTCAGGTATTGAATTGGATGTACAACTAACCAAAGACGGAGAAATAGTAGTGATTCACGATGAACGAATTGACAGAACGACGAATGGAATGGGATATGTTCAAGAATTTTCATATAAACAGCTGCGGTTATTCGATGCTGGAAGCTGGTATGATTCTCGTTTTTCTAAACAATCAATTCCCACGTTAATAGAAGTGTTTGAGTGGATGATGGACAAAAAGACAGAAATGACCGTGAACATTGAATTAAAAAATGACCAAATTTACTATCCAAAACTTGAGGAAAAAGTTCTTCGTCTAATCGATGAGTTTGATTTAGAAGATCAAGTTATTTTGTCATCTTTTAACTATGATAGCTTGGCTAAAGTGAGATCTCTCCATTCATATATCCCAACAGGATTTTTATTTGAAGGGGTGAGTGAAGATGCGATTGGAAAAGCAAAATCGATAGGTGCGCACCTGCACTGTGATATGTCGTTTGCTCTTTCTTCGTACGGGAAAAAAGCAAAGCAAGAAGGATTAGACTTACGAGTATATACAATTAATGAACTGAATGACTTTTTGAAGCTCCAGCAGGCTTCAGTAAAAGTAGTGATGACAGATTACCCTAACCGTTTTTCCTCTACAATGTTCAAAGGATGACGCAGAAAGGCCGTATGTATTCGTACGGCCTTTTTTATAGGGTAAATATTATTTTATTCTGAATAGTATAAAATTTATATTGTGAAATTGTTTTATAGATGATATATTGAGAATAGATTATAATGTTCCTTATGAAAGCGAATACATGTTGCGTAGCTCCGCAAACGTTCATTTGCCGGTCCCTAGCATCGTCTGTTATCTCTTTTAGGAGGAATAAAAAATCATGTATGATCAAGATACTATCTATATTATTGGAGATGCCAAAGCTCCTCAAAGCAATCCGATTACTAAAAAGTTCAATCAGTATTTTTTAGGATTGGTAGTTGATAAAACAAATGGAAAAATTATTGATGTGGAATGCTCAGCGACGATTGAGTTAACCGTTCGATTTGTTCAATCGATTTTTATTGGACGTCATATAAGTGATCCCACCCTTATAGACGACATTAACAGCCGCTACTTCGGGTCTTCCCAAAAAGCGCTGGTGGTAGCGTTGCATGATGCACAGAAAAAATATCAGCAAATAACAGCTGCTTTGTCTACATAGACCTAGACGAAATCCAGCCTGACGTTTTCAAACGTTGGGCTGGATTTTGTTTTGCATAAAAACATTTTCGGGGAGATGAAGGGGGAAGAATAAATGATTCAAGATGGATTTATGTATGTGAGTGTGTTAACTGCCTTTGCTGCGCTCATGGTAGGGATTGAAAAACGATTTAAAGCCAATGGATTTTTTAAGTTTATTCCAGGTATTGTACTTATTTATATAGGAGCGGCTCTTATGCAAACGGCAGGATTATTTGGGGATAGCGAGTCAAATGCCGCCATGTATGCAGGCGTTAAAAATGCACTTCTTCCTGCTATGCTGATGCTTATGCTGTTAAAGTGTGATGTTCGAAGTGTAATTAAACTTGGTCCAAGAATGCTGGGAGGATTCATCGTTGCGGTTTTTAGTATAATGATAGGCTTTATCCTCGTCTATGCCATCTTTAAGAATTTCTATGTAGAGAATACGTGGAAAGCTTTTGGTGCTTTATCAGGAAGTTGGACCGGTGGGTCAGCTAACATGGTTGCCCTTCAAGGGATTTTGGATGTTCCAGAAAATATATTTGGCTACGCTCTTATGATGGATACGATTAACTATGCCGTATGGGTTATGTTTATGTTTTGGCTTGTACCATTTGCATCTAAATTTAATAAATGGACAAAAGCAGACGTCAGCTTTATTGAGAATAGTATAGATGAAGTCGCAGCAACATCTGAAAGCGAAAAAGAAGGTCCTCAGTTTCAGCATCTTCTTTATTTGCTTGGGCTAGGTTTGTTCGTTTCGGCATTGTCTACATTTATCGGAGGGCGTTTGCCTGAAGTGGGAGCCGTTATTAATGCAACGAGCTGGACGATTATGATTGCTTCTGTCGTTGGTTTAGTGCTTGCTGTAACTCCAGCGGCAAAAATTCCAGGTACGCTCGATGTATCAAACGTTATGTTATACATCGTTGTAGCGTTAATTGCTTCTCAATCAGATTTTTCAAATTTAGTTCAGGCTCCTATTTACTTAGTATCTGGTTTTCTCATTATGTTCGTCCACTTAGTGATCATGCTGTTGCTAGCTAAACTATTTAAATATGATTTATTTACGCTCGGGGTAGCCAGTTTAGCTAATATTGGCGGAATGGCGTCTGCTCCAATGCTTGCAGCTGCTTATAACCGTGCACTGATTCCGGTAGGAGTCATTATGGCTCTGATGGGTTCCTTCTTAGGTACTTATTTTGGTATGATGATCGCCAAAATTTTAGGGGCGATCTAAGAATAAACCAAAATAGGTATAAAAGAATATGTGTGCTGAATCGAAAGGAAGCGATTGAAATGATAATTAAAGACATAACTGTAAAGCATCAAACCGTTCCACTGCTCGTTCCGTTTAAAACAGCGCTTCGAACAGCAACAGAGATAGACAGCATAAGTGTAGAGATTCAGTTAGAAAACGGAATAAAAGGAAAAGGAGCGGCTTCGCCAACATATGTTATTACAGGCGATTCTTTAGAAGGCATTCAAGCTGCACTTCAAGGACCTATTAAACTAGCGCTAATAGGGGAGGATATACGTCAGTTTCAAAAACTCTTAAAAAAAATTCAAAGCTGCTGTATTCACAATTCAAGTGCTAAAGCGGCTGCTGATATCGCTTTGCATGATGCTTATACAAAGTTTCTCAACATTCCTTTATATGCTTTCTTGGGCGATAAGCAGCCTATCTCTACGTGTATGACGATAAGTGTTGATACACCTGAAAAAATGGCTGAAGACGCACACAAAAGTGCAGCGGACGGATTTGACATTTTAAAAGTGAAGGTAGGTTCAATTCCTGAGCTAGACCTTGAGCGTATTAAACATATTCGATCTGTCATTCCGGATCATGTAAAACTTCGGTTGGATGCAAATCAAGGATGGACTCCAAAACAAGCAGTGCAATTAATTAATGAAATGGAAGCTCTCAATTTCGGTATTGAACTGGTAGAACAGCCTGTCGCTGCTCATGATTGGGAAGGGTTAAAGTTTGTGACTGAACGAGTAAACGTACCCATTATGGCAGACGAGAGTCTATTTTCTGCGAAAGATGCATTAAAGCTTGTAAGCGGGCGGTACGTGGATCTTTTAAATATTAAGCTAATGAAGTGCGGAGGCATTAATGAAGCAAGAAAAATCGCGAGTATTGCTGAGGCGAACGGTGTTGCGTGTATGATTGGAAGCATGATGGAACCATCATTTTCCGTGGGAGCAGCTGCTCATCTGGCAGCCGCTCATCCCAATATCACGTATTTTGACTTAGATGCTCCTCTTTGGCTTTCAACTGAACTGGATGTGTTAAAGTACAGCGGTCAAGAGGTTTTCTTATCAGATCTTCCTGGAATAGGAGAAATCACCGTTCCTATCTCAAAATAAAAAGATAGTAATATAGTAGAAGGAGAGAGACGATGAATATAAAACGTTGGCTTTTGACGGTAACAACAGTTATTTTAGCTACATTTGGAGTCAGTGCAGTTCCTTCTGTTCATGCTTCTGAAGAAAAAGAAACTGCTTATATAGATGTCGCAGCAGCTACTCTTTGGACAGCACCAAACATCTTGCGTGAAGTGGACGCTCCGTCAGCTACTAATCCTGTAGATATGAAGAAGTGGACCACATCGATGAATTTGAAACAGAAGCAGCAGTTATCTAGTGACGGGATGCTTGAGACACAAGCGTTATATGGAAACAAAGTAACGGTTTTAGAGAGACAAGGAGATTGGGTCAAAGTAGCTGTAGACGGACAGCCTACTTCTCGAAATGAATTAGGATATCCCGGGTGGATGCCTACTAAACAATTAACCTATAGCAAAAGGTACGAACAGTATGCAAAGAAGCCTTTTGTAATGGTGACGGCTCCGACTACTTATTTATATCATTCGCCTTCTTTGAAAAAGAAAGGTATTGAAGTTAGCTATAATACGCGCTTACCTCTTTTGGTAAAATCAAAGAGTGCATATAAAGTATTAAAACCAAATGGAAAGACAGCATGGGTTTCTGCAAAAGCAGGAAAAATCTACGCTTCTCAAAAAGATATTCCTGTACCAACTGGCACGGAGCTTGTTGAAAGCGGAAAGGCATTTTTAAATCTTCCATATTTATGGGCTGGCATGAGTGGTTTTGGATTTGACTGCTCTGGATTTACGTTTACGATGTACCAGTCCCATGGTATTACAATTCCACGTGACTCAGGCCCACAGTCTAGAGCAGGGAAACCAGTAGAGATGAACAATCTTCAACCCGGAGACTTATTATTCTTTGCCTATAACCAAGGGAAAGGAAGCGTCCACCATGTAGCAATGTATGCGGGAGATGGTATGATGATTCATTCGCCGAACTCCGAGCGGACAGTAGAGATTATTCCTTTAAACACGAAGGGGTATATTGAAGAGTATGCAGGTGCACGTCGTTATTTACCTTAATTAGTAAGATAAGAAAGAAGCTCTTTTTGTGAAGGGCTTCTTTTTTAATATAGGTATAAATAAAAATTAGAAAATTTAGATTATTTACGTTTAACTACTTCTCAGTAGGGGAAGAGGTAAAGTAAGAAAAAAAACATTTTTCTTCTCGAAACATATTGACTTTATGTGCAGGGCGTTATATTATTATAAAGCGTCGTTGAGACATAACAGTAACAACGAAGCTGAAAAAAGAATTTTAAAAAGTTGTTGACATTACGTCGGTAACTTGATAAAATAATAAAGTCGCTTAAGAGCGGCGGTTGAACTTTGAAAACTGAACAAAGCGACAAACGTCAACGTTAATTTTTATTTTTTAAATGAGCAAGTCAAACATTTCTTCGGAGAGTTTGATCCTGGCTCAGGATGAACGCTGGCGGCGTGCCTAATACATGCAAGTCGAGCGAACTGATTAGAAGCTTGCTTCTATGACGTTAGCGGCGGACGGGTGAGTAACACGTGGGCAACCTGCCTGTAAGACTGGGATAACTTCGGGAAACCGAAGCTAATACCGGATAGGATCTTCTCCTTCATGGGAGATGATTGAAAGATGGTTTCGGCTATCACTTACAGATGGGCCCGCGGTGCATTAGCTAGTTGGTGAGGTAACGGCTCACCAAGGCAACGATGCATAGCCGACCTGAGAGGGTGATCGGCCACACTGGGACTGAGACACGGCCCAGACTCCTACGGGAGGCAGCAGTAGGGAATCTTCCGCAATGGACGAAAGTCTGACGGAGCAACGCCGCGTGAGTGATGAAGGCTTTCGGGTCGTAAAACTCTGTTGTTAGGGAAGAACAAGTACGAGAGTAACTGCTCGTACCTTGACGGTACCTAACCAGAAAGCCACGGCTAACTACGTGCCAGCAGCCGCGGTAATACGTAGGTGGCAAGCGTTATCCGGAATTATTGGGCGTAAAGCGCGCGCAGGCGGTTTCTTAAGTCTGATGTGAAAGCCCACGGCTCAACCGTGGAGGGTCATTGGAAACTGGGGAACTTGAGTGCAGAAGAGAAAAGCGGAATTCCACGTGTAGCGGTGAAATGCGTAGAGATGTGGAGGAACACCAGTGGCGAAGGCGGCTTTTTGGTCTGTAACTGACGCTGAGGCGCGAAAGCGTGGGGAGCAAACAGGATTAGATACCCTGGTAGTCCACGCCGTAAACGATGAGTGCTAAGTGTTAGAGGGTTTCCGCCCTTTAGTGCTGCAGCTAACGCATTAAGCACTCCGCCTGGGGAGTACGGTCGCAAGACTGAAACTCAAAGGAATTGACGGGGGCCCGCACAAGCGGTGGAGCATGTGGTTTAATTCGAAGCAACGCGAAGAACCTTACCAGGTCTTGACATCCTCTGACAACTCTAGAGATAGAGCGTTCCCCTTCGGGGGACAGAGTGACAGGTGGTGCATGGTTGTCGTCAGCTCGTGTCGTGAGATGTTGGGTTAAGTCCCGCAACGAGCGCAACCCTTGATCTTAGTTGCCAGCATTTAGTTGGGCACTCTAAGGTGACTGCCGGTGACAAACCGGAGGAAGGTGGGGATGACGTCAAATCATCATGCCCCTTATGACCTGGGCTACACACGTGCTACAATGGATGGTACAAAGGGCTGCAAGACCGCGAGGTCAAGCCAATCCCATAAAACCATTCTCAGTTCGGATTGTAGGCTGCAACTCGCCTACATGAAGCTGGAATCGCTAGTAATCGCGGATCAGCATGCCGCGGTGAATACGTTCCCGGGCCTTGTACACACCGCCCGTCACACCACGAGAGTTTGTAACACCCGAAGTCGGTGGAGTAACCGTAAGGAGCTAGCCGCCTAAGGTGGGACAGATGATTGGGGTGAAGTCGTAACAAGGTAGCCGTATCGGAAGGTGCGGCTGGATCACCTCCTTTCTAAGGATTTTTACATGACGTACGTTTTGACACTTTGTTCAGTTTTGAGAGTTCAATCTCTCAATTATAGAAAGCACACTACTTTCTTCTTATTAGATAAGAAGAATTTTGGTTGCGATTGTTCTTTGAAAACTAGATAACAGTAATTGCTGAGGAAAAGTGAAACTTTTCTTTAATCAAACCAATAAATAACACAACTTTATGTTGTACCATTTATTCGCTAATGGTTAAGTTAGAAAGGGCGCACGGTGAATGCCTTGGCACTAGGAGCCGATGAAGGACGGGACTAACACCGATATGCTTCGGGGAGCTGTAAGTGAGCTTTGATCCGGAGATTTCCGAATGGGGAAACCCACTGTTCGTAATGGAACAGTATCTTTATCTGAATACATAGGATATTGAAGGCAGACCCGGGGAACTGAAACATCTAAGTACCCGGAGGAAGAGAAAGCAAATGCGATTTCCTGAGTAGCGGCGAGCGAAACGGAATTAGCCCAAACCAAGAGGCTTGCCTCTTGGGGTTGTAGGACACTCTATACGGAGTTACAAAGGAACGAAGTAAATGAAGCGACCTGGAAAGGTCCGTCGAAGAAGGTAACAACCCTGTAGTTGAAACTTCGTTCCCTCTTGAGTGGATCCTGAGTACGGCGGAACACGTGAAATTCCGTCGGAAGCTGGGAGGACCATCTCCCAAGGCTAAATACTACCTAGTGACCGATAGTGAACCAGTACCGTGAGGGAAAGGTGAAAAGCACCCCGGAAGGGGAGTGAAAGAGATCCTGAAACCGTGTGCCTACAAGTAGTCAGAGCCCGTTAACGGGTGATGGCGTGCCTTTTGTAGAATGAACCGGCGAGTTACGATCCCATGCAAGGTTAAGCTGATAAGGCGGAGCCGTAGCGAAAGCGAGTCTGAATAGGGCGTTTAGTATGTGGTTGTAGACCCGAAACCAGGTGATCTACCCATGTCCAGGGTGAAGTTCAGGTAACACTGAATGGAGGCCCGAACCCACGCACGTTGAAAAGTGCGGGGATGAGGTGTGGGTAGCGGAGAAATTCCAATCGAACCTGGAGATAGCTGGTTCTCTCCGAAATAGCTTTAGGGCTAGCCTCATGTTGTGAGAGTCTTGGAGGTAGAGCACTGATTGGACTAGGGGCCCCCAACGGGTTACCGAATTCAGTCAAACTCCGAATGCCAAAGACTTATCCATGGGAGTCAGACTGCGAGTGATAAGATCCGTAGTCAAAAGGGAAACAGCCCAGACCACCAGCTAAGGTCCCCAAGTATACGTTAAGTGGAAAAGGATGTGGAGTTGCTTAGACAACCAGGATGTTGGCTTAGAAGCAGCCACCATTTAAAGAGTGCGTAATAGCTCACTGGTCGAGTGACTCTGCGCCGAAAATGTACCGGGGCTAAACGTATCACCGAAGCTGTGGATTGACATCTTTGATGTCAGTGGTAGGAGAGCGTTCTAAGTGCAGCGAAGTCAGACCGTAAGGACTGGTGGAGCGCTTAGAAGTGAGAATGCCGGTATGAGTAGCGAAAGACAAGTGAGAATCTTGTCCACCGAATGCCTAAGGTTTCCTGAGGAAGGCTCGTCCGCTCAGGGTTAGTCGGGACCTAAGCCGAGGCTGAAAAGCGTAGGCGATGGCCAACAGGTTGATATTCCTGTACCACCTCCCCGCCGTTTGAGTAATGGGGGGACGCAGTAGGATAGGGTAAGCGCGCTGCTGGATATGCGCGTTCAAGCAGTTAGGCTGATGAGTAGGCAAATCCGCTCATCATAAAGGCTAAGCTGTGATGACGAGGGAACTATAGTACCGAAGTTCCTGATTCCACACTGCCAAGAAAAGCCTCTAGCGAGGCGGGAGGTGCCCGTACCGCAAACCGACACAGGTAGGCGAGGAGAGAATCCTAAGGTGATCGAGAGAACTCTCGTTAAGGAACTCGGCAAAATGACCCCGTAACTTCGGGAGAAGGGGTGCTCTGGTAGGGTGTATAGCCCGAGAGAGCCGCAGTGAATAGGCCCAGGCGACTGTTTAGCAAAAACACAGGTCTCTGCGAAGCCGCAAGGCGAAGTATAGGGGCTGACGCCTGCCCGGTGCTGGAAGGTTAAGAGGAGGGGTTATCCTTTGGGAGAAGCTCTGAATCGAAGCCCCAGTAAACGGCGGCCGTAACTATAACGGTCCTAAGGTAGCGAAATTCCTTGTCGGGTAAGTTCCGACCCGCACGAAAGGCGTAACGATCTGGGCACTGTCTCAACGAGAGACTCGGTGAAATTATAGTACCTGTGAAGATGCAGGTTACCCGCGACAGGACGGAAAGACCCCGTGGAGCTTTACTGTAGCCTGATATTGAATTTTGGTACAGCTTGTACAGGATAGGTAGGAGCCTGAGAAGCCGGAGCGCTAGCTTCGGTGGAGGCGTCGGTGGGATACTACCCTGGCTGTATTGAAATTCTAACCCGCGGCCCTGATCGGGCCGGGAGACAGTGTCAGGTGGGCAGTTTGACTGGGGCGGTCGCCTCCTAAAATGTAACGGAGGCGCCCAAAGGTTCCCTCAGAATGGTTGGAAATCATTCGTAGAGTGTAAAGGCACAAGGGAGCTTGACTGCGAGACCTACAAGTCGAGCAGGGACGAAAGTCGGGCTTAGTGATCCGGTGGTTCCGCATGGAAGGGCCATCGCTCAACGGATAAAAGCTACCCCGGGGATAACAGGCTTATCTCCCCCAAGAGTCCACATCGACGGGGAGGTTTGGCACCTCGATGTCGGCTCATCGCATCCTGGGGCTGTAGTCGGTCCCAAGGGTTGGGCTGTTCGCCCATTAAAGCGGTACGCGAGCTGGGTTCAGAACGTCGTGAGACAGTTCGGTCCCTATCCGTCGTGGGCGTAGGAAATTTGAGAGGAGCTGTCCTTAGTACGAGAGGACCGGGATGGACACACCGCTGGTGTACCAGTTGTCTTGCCAAAGGCATCGCTGGGTAGCTATGTGTGGACGGGATAAGTGCTGAAAGCATCTAAGCATGAAGCCCCCCTCAAGATGAGATTTCCCATAGCGCAAGCTAGTAAGATCCCTGAAAGATGATCAGGTTGATAGGTCAGAGGTGGAAGCGTGGCGACATGTGTAGCTGACTGATACTAATCGATCGAGGACTTAACCAAACTTTAAAAGCGTAAGCTTTACTCAGCAACCTGTTACCTAGTTTTGAGAGAGCAATCTCTTGTCTGGTGGCGATAGCGAAGAGGTCACACCCGTTCCCATACCGAACACGGAAGTTAAGCTCTTTAGCGCCAATGGTAGTTGGGACTTTGTCCCTGTGAGAGTAGGACGTTGCCAGGCATTTTTATTATCGCGGGGTGGAGCAGTTCGGTAGCTCGTCGGGCTCATAACCCGAAGGTCGCAGGTTCAAATCCTGTCCCCGCAACCAAATTATCTTTTATACATACTTGAATATATTATTACTATCCTTAGGCATAGCCTAAGGATTTTTTGTTTGGCTATATTTATAAACACTTGTTTAGGTTATGATATAAGATAGTGATGCAGATTAATCAGGAGGTTTTTTATGTTACAAAGTAATATTCAAACTTATATTGAAAAAGAAATGAACGTTCAAGGTCAATCTTTATCTCTATATCAAGAAGAAAAGGAATATGCGTTGCAAAAAGAGTTGGTGCCGCAAAACCTGATGATAGAAGAAAAAGAGGCATCTTCACGTTTTAAAGATTCTTATATCGAAAGAGTAGATAAAGAAACGGACGAGCTGATCGCAGAAGAATCTCCTCTTTCGTTTTTAGATACTCCTCTTTCTTACTTAAAAGAACACAGAAGTGAATTTCTATATGTAGAATCAAAATGGTTTGAATTTATTAAGCTTGATGGATGTTCTTTTGAAGTGGATGATGTGTTTGGCACATATAAAGTATTAACGGGGTTACATATGCAAAAAAAATTCGGTTCTGTACTAAAACAATTTTTTGCTAAAGAGCTTAATGACGGCCCAACAAGCGTCCAGCTTTTATTTAATGATAAAGATGGATTATGGGATGTGAATATTGAGTTAGATGCTATAAAAGAGTTTGATGAAAAAATGTCAATAGGTGAAGCTCTTGTTCTTACATATCGCTTTTTCTTTCATCTAGTGGAGTATGTAGAGAACGAAAAAGCTTAAAAATGATGATTACTTTTACTATAAAGATGCTGGGACAAAAGCAGTTTAGTTAACGTTGAACACGAACTATCTATCAAAAATAGATAGTTCGTGTTTTTTAATGGTCATGGTGAACGTAGGTTTCAGTAGGAGGTGCTTCTAGCTGTTGGTTGGAGGGCAAGGCTCCATCGCCCGCTCGCGGAAAGCGAAGCCTTGCACGTAAAGCAACAGCGGCGGAACAAGCATCCCAGGTTATTTATCCGGGTTGTTCGTCTTTAGATTGCATTCATTTCGTTATGGCCCAATCTCTTTTTTTGATAGGTGATACATAATGAATGCTAAGTGAAGCTGGAAATATATTTACATCTCTATGTTTTTATGGAATGATAAAGAGTATCTTTACATATATGACTGATATGGGTGAAGAACAACTATCAGGAATCTTTCTAGTTTTTTGAGAAAGCAGCCTGCATATTAGCTGTTAATAGGACTCCGAGGAAGAAAGCTTCCGTAGGATGAAGTATAATATATACATACAGGAACTATTTTTAACTCTATAAAAAATGTCTGCTGACGTATGGGATTATAAATAAAGAGGGGATGTTCATGTTATTAAGAAAAATAAAGTCTGAAGAATTGGCAGAAGTCTATCAAATGGGATATGCGGCATGGCCTAAAGGCAGGACGTACAAAGAGTATGTTAGAGATAATCAAAAAGAAGAAACATATGGAATTCGGTATGTATATGTAAATGAAGAGAATCAAATTATTGGTTCATTTATTTTGCTTCTTTTACAAACTCCTCGATTAAAGTTTGCTTTGCATGGTATTGGGTCCGTTGTTGTTCATCAGCTTTATCAACGAATGGGGTATGGCCGAGATATGCTTGAAGACTTTTTTAAAAAGATGAAGATAGAGAAGCGCAGCGCTATTTTTATGCTTTATAGCGATATTCTTCCTGAATATTATCATCAGTTTGGGTTTAAGGAGCTCCCTTCTCATTTACAGCGTTATCCTCAATCCATTGCTATGGTAAATTGCAGCGAGTCACAATATGAATACTTAAGTAAGCAATCCATAGAAGACATACCGGCCTATTTTTAAAAGGTATGTCTTTTTTATAGTATTTATCGACACAATCGTTTACAATTTTATGTAAGCGTTTTCTTCATTTGGAGATGAATGATTTTATTTGTCCTCATAACTGTAGGCAAATCGTGCAGTCAATATAAATTTTATTACATAAAACCTTGCTATCATCTTACTAGTAACTCTTATTCATTTCCATACCATACCGATATGTACGTTTGCTGCTAAGTATAACCATATCAATATAAGGAGGAAGCAGGAAGATGAAACGATTATTTATAGCAGGGATGATTTTTATGCTTTTTTTATCTTTAGGTGCTGTATCTTCTTCAGCCGCAGGAAGTTTTACCTCTAAAACATATAACGGAAGAACATACAAACTGTACGTACCTAGCAGTTATCAGGGAGGTGCTGCCTTACCTCTAGTAGTTATGCTACATGGCTGTACTCAAGACCCTGATCAATTTGCAGCAGGAACACAAATGAATGCACTGGCAGAAACAGAGAAGTTCTTTGTCCTCTATCCAGAACAGCCCTCTTCTGCTAATTCAAATAAGTGTTGGAACTGGTTTGATACTGCTCATCAATCAAGGGGAAGCGGTGAACCAGCGTTAATTGCTGGAATGGTTAATCAAATAAAAAGCAGTTATTCAATAGATGCCGACCAAGTCTTTGTTGGAGGGCTATCTGCTGGTGCAGCTATGAGTGTTATTATGGGAGCTACTTATCCAGACATATTTGCGGCTATCAGCGTTGGGGCGGGCTTAGAATATAAAGCAGCCACTAGTGTAACAGGTGCTTATACAGCAATGAGCAGTGGAGGTCCTAATCCTATCCAACAAGGAGATTTAGCCTATTCAGCCATGGGAGAGCATAAGCGAGTGGTTCCGGTTATTTTGTTTCATGGGACAGCTGACTACACTGTTGCCCCTATAAATGCGCATCAAATACTATCGCAATGGGCTCAAACAAATGATAGAGCGTCTGATGGACTGGATAATAACAATATTGATGATACGGCAGATCAAACTTTACCAGGTACAGTATCTGGTGGAAGAAGCTATACGCAATATATTTACAAAGATACAGCAGGAAAAACAGTAATGGAAAAGTACATGATAGAAGGAATGGGACATGCTTGGTCAGGGGGAAGTACATCCGGTTCTTATACAGATCCTAAAGGGCCAAATGCAACTAAATTAAGTTGGAACTTTTTTAAAAATCATCCGAAGAATGGTGACGCTCCTAATCCAGGAGATATATCCCCGCCGGTTACAGCTGCTTCACCAGCGGGAGGAACGTATGGAAGTTCTGTTTCCGTCACATTATCACCCAATGAACCTGCCACCACTTACTATACATTAGATGGAAGTACACCAACTGTTAATTCTCTAAAGTATTCTGAGCCTATTAGCATCAACTCTAGCAAAACAATAAAATTTTTTAGTGTAGACGCTGCGGGTAATCAAGAGGGAGTAAAGACGGAAGTTTATAAAATTTCTGGAACTTCAGAGAAATCCTCAGTATTTTCTTCGCTTGCTGCTGAAGATGGATTTATCGGAAATTTATCAGCTGACGGTATGAGTAGTTCTATTCATAAAATTGGGGATAAGGGAATGTGCAATACCGACACATACCGAACCATTTTATCTTTTGATACAAGCTCTTTACCTGATGATGCAAGTATTACGGATGTATCTTTGAAAATTTATCGCAAATCTTCAATTGGTAATATTTCATCTTTGAAAGGCGATATTAAAAGCGGTGTATTTGGAACTAGCAGTGCTTTAGAACAAATAGATTACCAGGCCTCACCATCTATTTCAGCGGCCTTCCAAATGTCAGTGCCTTCACTCGATAATGGATATACAACTATTCAACTTCCTTCCTCACTTTTGGGATATATGAATAGGAACGGCAAAACTCAGTTTCGCTTGTCAAGCTCAGGTTCAGCGGACTTTTTAAGTGACGTAGTTGAAATTTATGGGGGCGACAATCCTGCATATGCTCCAACTTTAACTGTTTCATATAAGTAAAAAAACCTTCTAAAAGCAGTTAGCTTTTAGAAGGTTTTTTTTGCTGATAAGTTACTTTTATCACCGAATACAACTCCAACTTTTTATAGAGTTTTCTTCAAATTTTGACATGATTTTGATGAAACTTAATCATTATTCAAAAATGAATTGTCAGAAATATTACAAGAAAATGTTTAAAATTAATTAAATCCGTAATAAAAGTAAAATATTCCTGTAATGGAAGTGAAATGAACAGGTGGTATCATTCAGTCATTGAGTAAATAAGGAGGTATTCGGAAAATGAAGAAATTTGTATTTACTCTAGGGACAACGGCAATTCTTTCAGCAGGATTTGTAGGTGCAGCATCTGCCTCTACAAGCGGAACGTATGAAGTACAAAAAGGTGACACTTTATGGAAAATCGCTCAAAATCATAATGTGAGCGTAGACGAGCTAAAAGATGCTAATAACTTAACATCAACACTAATTTATCCAAATCAGACACTAAACTTATCTAGCATAAAAGAAATCGTACATACTGTAAAACGTGGTGACACTTTGTGGTCAATCGGTCAACATTATGGCGTAACAGTAGAAGAAATTAAAGAATGGAACGGTTTAACATCAGACTTAGTTTTCCCTGGAGAACAATTTAAAATTAAAGCGGCACAAGCAGCTCAATCTCAAACAGCTAGTGCGCCAGTAGCAAAGGCAGCTCCACAAGTGCAGCAGTCTCAAACGGCACAAGCTCAGCAAGAACAAGCAGCCCAAGAACAAACACAAAAAGAACAAGAGCAAGCTCAAGTAGCAGCACAAGAGCAAGCACAAAAAGAACAAGAGCAAGCTCAGCAAGAACAAGCAGCCCAAGAACAAACACAAAAAGAACAAGAGCAAGCTCAAGTAGCAGCACAAGAGCAAGCACAAAAAGAACAAGAGCAAGCTCAAGCAGCAGCACAAGAGCAAGCACAAAAAGAACAAGAGCAAGCTCAAGTAGCAGCCCAAGAGCAAGCACAAAAAGAACAAGAGCAAGCTCAAGTAGCAGCCCAAGAACAAGCACAAAAAGAACAAGAGCAAGCTCAAGCAGCAGCACAAGCACAGGCAGCCCAAGAGCAAGCACAAAAAGAACAAGAGCAAGCTCAAGCAGCAGCACAAGCACAGGCAGCCCAAGAGCAGGCACAAAAAGAACAAGAGCAAGCTCAAGCAGCAGCCCAAGAGCAGGCACAAAAAGAACAAGCAGCTCAACAGCAACAACAACAAGCTCAGCAACAACAGTCTCAACAGCAAGCTAGCGGCAAGTCTATGACTGTTGAAGCAACAGCTTATACAGCTAACTGTGCTGGATGCAGTGGTACGACAGCTACTGGAGTAAATTTAAAATCAAATCCAAATCAACGAGTAATTGCGGTTGATCCTAGCGTTATTCCATTAGGTTCAAAAGTATACGTTGAAGGTTATGGTCAAGCTGTAGCGGCAGATACGGGTGGCGCAATTAAAGGAAATCGAATTGACGTATTCGTTTCTTCAGATAGTGCTGCACAAGACTGGGGCAGAAGATCAGTTAAAATTACAGTTATCGACTAATACTAGTCTTATAGAATAGAAGTAAGAAGAGATGTCTTTTAGAAGACATCTCTTTTTTTATGCTTAAAATAAACGTTTGAAAAAAATAGGTCGGGGCATACTGAAATTTATAGTAGGAATTAGTTTGTTATATTAGTAATTATTTCTTAATTTATATACAATGTTTGAGTGTCTTAAAAAGCTTAAATTATGTCAGGAGTATAGAAATATGAAATTTTATAAAAAAATAGCATTACTAATAGTGCTGGGTGTGATCGCAGGATTCTCGTATCTAGGCTATCAGGGATTATTTCGGCACAACGATCATTTGAACACGTCTGATCATAATCCTTTATCTTCTTCTAAACAGAAGCAAAATAGCATAGAAGTTGTTGGGAACCCCGAATCCATTGCCGTGCTAGTAAATAAACAAAATCTTCTTCCTGATCACTATGAACCCGCTGACCTTGTATACCCGGACGTTCGGTTTATATTTAAAGAAAAAATTGAAAAGCGACAAATGCGTACAGAAGCAGCAAAAGCGTTAGAAAGAATGTTTTCAGCTGCTGAACGAGAAGGGATTTACCTAGCCGGTGTTTCCGCTTATCGTTCTCAAATTCGCCAGGAATCTCTTTATCAAGCGTACATAAAGCAAGATGGAGAAGCGGCAGCCAGTCATTATAGCGCCCATCCAGGCAGCAGTGAGCATCAGACTGGTTTAAGTATAGATGTATCAAGCAGCACAGGTAAATGTGCGGCTCAAGATTGTTTTAAAGATACTCCTGAAGCCAAATGGATTGAAAGAAATTCATATAAATATGGATACATTGTTCGCTATCCAGAGGGAAAGCAGCAGATTACAGGTTATAAATATGAGCCGTGGCATATACGATTTGTCGGAAAAGAACTCGCCTCTAAAGTGTATAAAAAAGGAATTACGTTAGAAGAATATTATAATGACTACATGCAAGTTGATAATCCAGTTCAATAAAAAAGAAGAGTTATATAAACTCTTCTTTTTTTGTATTGCTGGAATATACCCTTACTTTAAAAGTTGGAACGAGGGAAAGATGTAGAGATGAACCACGGGATGCTATATCCTATGCCTTGCTAGTAAAAGAGTTAACGCTTATAAATTATAATGAATTTTGTGATAAAGAATACTCATGTTCGTTTTCATTTCCCTTCACATATTCTACAAAAAAGGGAGGTGAAAGAAAATGAGTTTTTATGGAGGTTATGGTTATGGATACGGAGCAGGTCACGGAAGTAGCTTTGCGTTAATCGTTGTGCTATTTATTTTACTAATCATCATCGGTGCTTCATGGGCAGGGCACTATTAATAAGGTGTCCATAAATAAACTCCCTTGAAATAATTCAAGGGAGTTATCTATTTTTATCTATAACTAGGTAACTGTAAGTACGAAGTGCTTACATATCCTTTAAAGCCGTTGTATTCTACAAAAGCCCAATCAAATGAAAGCTTGTTATCTTTTGAGTAGCCCCAAGCTAAGAAGCTGACGCTTTTTCCTTTAGGAACAGTTGTTACAACTTTGTTGCTTGTGCTAGGCCCTGTGCGTAAATTAAGGTTAGCAGCTGTATGAACAGTAGTAGGGACTTTCATTAAATAGGAAGTACTGATATATCCAGTGCCGCCAATTATTTTAATGGCAGCCCAGTCTGCATTTACAAACTTGACTACTTCAATTTGATCTTTTTTTCTTAACGTATCAAGAATTTTTCCCTGAGTGCTAGGTTTTGAACGTATATTGAGTACGTTTGCTGTCACTTCATATACGCTGAACGGTGCGTTTATTTTTTCTGCTGCACTTGCTGTTTGCTCGTGAGTGAATGGCAGTGTTCCAGATAGAGATGAAAAAGTAAAGCCAGCTGCTAATGCAAAAACCGATATAGATTTTGTAATTGTCTTCATGCGAATATCCAACTCCTTAGTGAAATAGGTTATATCTTTTTCTATAACACTAAGAATAAAGAATACTTGTTTCTAAATTGTTACCAACATGCATCCTAGTTGTAAATTTACGAAAGGTCTGTAAAAAGGTTTATTTCACAGACCTTTTAATAGCGCTATTGTTACTCATCCTCGCGATCTTCCGTTGATTTATGAAAAGAAAAATATACAAAAATTGATAATACTGTCCCATAAATGCTCCACAAAGCTAAAGCAAAAATAAATTCTTTCTGCAGGCAATAAATAATGGTTAAAGCAACTAGTGCAATAAAACTTATTAAAATGGTCTTTTTCATAAGCACCCCGCCTATTTAGTCTAATTACTCTATACGCTTTTTGATCGTGCTTTACCCTATAATTATTCGGTCATTGCGCTAAAGATGAAAGGAAAAAGTTAAACAAAGCCGAACTTATAATAAAAAGAGAGATGCAGGAGGATACGTATGTTAAAACAACATGTACTAGAAGATATACAAAAGCTACAGTCTATTTGCCAACAAGAAGAAAAAATAGAGCTGAAGCTGAATTTTGACATGTTACGAAGTCGAAAACAAAATGAAGTTAACGATTTTTTTTATTATGAAAATAATCAGCTTGTTGGATTTATTGGTCTTTATGGGTTTGGGAATACAGTAGAAATATGCGGAATGGTCGATCCTAGCTATCGCCGAAAAAAGATTTTTTCAAAGCTGTTTTCTCAAGCTTTACATATGTGTAAGAAGCGTGAGTATACAGAGATTTTATTAAATGCTCCTGGCGATTCGATTTCAGGCAGGGAGTTCTTAAAGAAGATTCCATGTTCATTTACTTTTTCAGAATATCAAATGAAGTGGGTAAAAAAAGAATTAGAAGATGATAATCCCTTTGTTACGCTTCGCTCTTCCCAGTCAGATACCAATATGAAAATGGAAATACAAGTTGATGTGGAATGCTTTGGTATGTCTTTAACAGAAGCAGCTGCTTATTATGAACAAACGAAAACGGAAGAACAGCAAAATCATTTTATCGTAGAGTACAATAGTCAAGCGGTTGGAAAGTTAAGGGTATCTTATGATAAAAGCGAAGCATGGATTTATGGATTTGGTATTTTACCTTCCTATCAAAAATTAGGAATAGGAAAGGCTGCTTTAAAACAAGTCGTTTTACAGCAGCATCAGCTAGGGTATGATGTATTTCTTGAGGTTGAAGCAAAAAACAAACGCGCTTTGCAACTTTACGAAACATGCGGCTTCGATTCATATCACGTGCAGGATTATTACGTATACAGCTTGTAGATAAAAAACACGGAAATCTTAGATTTTCGTGTTTTTTATTTACATATTAGATGATATGTGCTTTTTTGAGTAAATAATGAGAAAGTAGAGAGAAAGTGATATGCCCGTTGATAAAAACAGGGAAGGCCATACAAATAAGATCGGAGCACTGCAAGCAAGGATACACGTAAGAATACCTCCAATAAATGCTTTTCTAAATAATTGATAAGCCGTATATCCTAGGCTAATACTGACAAATACATTGATGAGGCTAAGAAAAATAAACGAAAAAAACAAATTATCTCCCCCCTTGTTTTTAATACACAATAAAAAGAAATATTTCACATGTTTAGTGTAGCAAAAAAGAAAAAACAACAAAATTTGGATCCTAAAGATGAAAAAGGAAGCCATCTGTGTTATGTATAGTAAAGTGAATGAGAACGTTAAAAAAGGGAATGAGTTAATAAAGCGATATAATAGAAAGAAAGGAGTAAAAGGATGGAATTTGCCCATATCTTTACACTAAGTGTATCTGTTGTAACAGCTATTAATATTTTATTAGCCGGTATTCTTATTTTCATTGAACGAAGAGATATAGGATCTACATGGGCGTGGCTTCTTATTTTATTTTTTATACCAATTGTCGGTTTTATTGTATATCTATTCTTTGGAAGACAGCTAAAACAGAAAAACTTTTATAAATTGTCATCTGATGAGCGGGAATATTTAAGATCTTCAGTGGAAGAGCAATTAAAAGAGCTTAAAGCGACCCATGAATATCGAAATGATTTATTAATCCAACATAATAAACTGCTGTTCACTAATTTAAATTCTTCTAAGTCACTTGTGCGCATCGACAACGAAATTGATATCTTCAGTGACGGTAATCAAAAATTTGAGGCATTGTTTGAGGATATTCGAAATGCTAAAAAAGAAATTAATATTCAATATTATATTATTCAACGAGATAATCTTGGGAAAAAATTAAGAGATGAGCTAACAAAAAAAGCAAAAGAAGGCATAAAGGTTCGCGTTCTTTATGATGAAGTAGGATCTAGAAAAATGACGCCATCATTCTTTAAGGAGCTTATTTCATATGGCGGCGAAGCACAGGCATTTTTCCCTTCAATTCTTCGCTTAATTAATTTTCGGATTAACAATCGAAATCATCGAAAGCTTTGTATTATCGATGGTGAAGTAGCATACATAGGAGGATTTAACGTAGGAGATGAATATTTAGGGTTAGATCCAAAAATGGGTTATTGGAGAGACACTCATTTTCGCATTAAAGGAGAGTCAGTGAACGATATTCAAGGGCGATTCATTTTAGATTGGCATCAAGCAACAAAGCAGCCAATTGAACTGGAACAATTTTTGCATCGTACAGAAACTCATTCTGGAACAGTTCCTGTACAAATTGTAGCAAGCGGTCCCAATTCGACTACCCAGCACCTGAAAAACATGTATATCTCATTGATTATGTCGGCCAAAGAAAGTGTATACCTTCAAACGCCTTACTTTATTCCTGACGCAAGCTTTATGGATGCTTGTAAAATTGCTTTATTATCTGGAGTAGAGATTCATATTATGATTCCAAACAAACCTGATCATCCTTTTGTTTATTGGGCTACGTGGTCTCATGTAGGGGAACTGCTGGCATACGGTGCGAATATTTATCTCTATGAAAAAGGCTTTTTGCATGCTAAAACGATTGTAGTAGATAATGAAGTGTCTTCTGTAGGAACGACGAATATCGATCCGCGAAGTTTCAGCCTTAATTTTGAAGTGAATGCAGTTGTATATGACCAGCCTATTTCCAAAAAGTTGCAGAACCTGTTTCTTGAAGATGTGCAATGCAGTTCAAAATTAACGTTTGAACGATATAAAGAGCGCTCTCTTCTTATAAAATTTAAAGAAGCGGTATCTCGCTTACTGTCACCAATTTTATAATAAAAATCATTGATATCATGAAACAGACTTGAATTTTTAGATTCAGGTCTGTTGTTTTATTGGTATCTCCTTGTAAGGAGAGCTAGAGATAAAGTTAAAAAGTTTTACCAAAAAATCCAAGGGTATTAATACTATAACAAGCTAAAAAATGATAATACCTAGGAGGAATAGAAAATGACAAAAAATGTAGTAGGTACGTATGATTCAGAAGAGGCCGTTATTACAGCGATTCGAAATTTAAAAACACAGGGATATCCGGACAGTGCACTTTCTGTTTTGACAAACAGTGGTCCGCATCATGAAAATACAGAAGTGATTGAGCGTTCTGCAGGAATCGATGTGCAAACAGTTGATACAGATCAACACTCAAAGCACCATCAATCCTTTATGGAGAAAATAAAAAATGCTTTTACTTCGTCTGAAGAAAAAATGGATCAAGATGTTAATCGAATCGAAAATCAATTAACCGAATATGGTGTACCTGCTGCGGAAGCTTCCTCGTATGTATCTGATCTTAAAAACGGAAAAGTTTTGCTGATGGTAGACGCAGTTGAGCATGATAAACACAATTCAGCTCTAGGACAAACCGTGACACCTGCTGAAAAATCAGCTGACCCAATGAATGAAAAAATGTTATACGGCAATCACGAAAATAAAATAAGGTAATGTTGAAGGAACTAAATAAGATAATAAAAGACTGCGTTCTTAAATAAAAGCTAGTTAACGAAAGGAAGGGGACCGATGAGAAATCTAGAAAAAACGGAATATGAACTTGACTATTTAAAACAGCAGCAAGAAGTTAATCAAGAGCTCATCAAAGTTTCACAGTCTCTTGTCGCTACGTTAAAACAGTATGAAGAAGAACCGACCAATACAGAAGTGTTAGCTGTAATCGCTGATTTAGAAGGTCAGCAAGAACAGCTCAAAGCAAAGACCGAAAAGATATCTGAAGAGCTTGCACATTTATAAAGTGAGATAAAAGAAGTTCCTATAAAAGGAACTTCTTTTTATGTTTTATTATACACAGTCTATTGTGAGAGAAAGAGAATCTTATATAACCGGATGTGAACGTTATGGGGGTAGTGATTTTGTTTTAGATACATATAGATGAGAAGGAACGCGATAAGACATTATATAAAAATGGGAAAAAGGAAGAACGGTCATTCGCTCTTCCTCCAGCCGTATTGCTTATGATAGTGATTTAGAAACGTCCGCCGCCAAGTTGCTGTTCAGCCATTTGCACAAGGCGTTTTGTGATTTCTCCGCCTACTGAGCCGTTTGCGCGTGCAGTTGTGTCAGGACCAAGAGTTACACCAAATTCGCTAGCGATCTCATACTTCATTTGATCGATTGCTTGTTGAGCACCGTGTACTGCTAATTCGTTGCTGCTCTTATTTCTGCTGTTTGCCATCATAATCAACTCCTTTTATAAGGTTAAGATTATGATTTGATTAATAGATAGTTTTTATACATAAAATAAAAAAATTTTTTCAAGGACTTATAGAATATGCTTATTGGAATATAGTTACAAAGTTTTCCACTAGGTAACGGAAAATAATTATGTGTAGAAAGAGAGAGAGGTCACGTAAAATAGAACACAAGTAAGTAAGCGGTTACATATTATTCGAAATAGAATGAGAATGTTAATATTCCTATTCTAATTTAAAAGGAGGAGTCCATCATGTATCAAACATTAAAAAAATATGTACTATTGGCTGTTACATGGAGTCTAGCAATTGGCATTGTACTCTCTTATGAGAAAGAAGCGCTTGCGAAACAGGCGCACGAAAAAGCTACATCTTATCGTACAGTGACAGAGATATATGACTGGGGAGCGGTGATCACAAAAATTATTATTGACTTAGGTGAACCTGTTCCAACCAATTCACTTACAAAAGAAACGTTTAAGGTGCATGTGGCTCGAAGTGATAGTCGATTAAAACCGTCTTTATTGGAACAAGGAGATCGTACAATAAAAAAAGCCTATGTATCCGATAAAGATGGACAACAAGCCGTACATACTGGAAAATATGCAGTTTTAGAAATGGAAGTTGGACCAGCTGTTTCATTAGGAGCACCACTAAATTATGATGAATATGGTACAGGGTTAAATGCATGGATAGACAGTCAATATACCATTACCCAGCAAAAAGATATCGTAACAAAAAAAGGAAAGTTGTCAGGGCTTGTAGTGAAACAGTTTAAGGGAGAGAAAAGAGAGCTCGTAGATGATTTTACCATTCAAAAAGGTATATATCATAATATGGAATTGGCATACGCAAGTTACGCGCCGAAAAAAGATAAGAAAAAGAATTCGTTAATTATTTGGCTGCATGGAGGAGGAGAGGGAGGAACAGATGCAACAATTCCCTTATCTGCCAATAAAGCTGTTAGCTTTGTCACAAATGAAACTCAGGCTTATTTTAAAGGCGCCTACGTTTTAGTACCTCAAGCGCCAACGAAATGGATGGATGGTTATACAGGTGAAGCGGATGGAACTTCGATTTATAAAGAATCACTGATGGCACTAATTCAAGAATATGTTGCTAAAAATCCTGATATTGATCCCAATAGAATCTATATCGGAGGAGCATCTAACGGCGGATATATGACTATGCTTATGATTCGTGATTATCCAAACTATTTTGCAGCAGCATTTCCAGTATGTGAAGGACTAAATGATAGATTAATTACGGATCAAGATCTTGAAAAGATGAAAGAAACGCCTATTTGGTTCGTAGCCGCTAAAAATGATACGGTTCTTCCACCAACGATTAACACTCTTCCAACTTATGAACGTTTGGTGAAAAGCCATGCAAATAATGCTTATTTATCACTATTTGAAGATGTGCATGACACCACGGGTTTATACAAAAATAATGATGGTTCGCCCTATCAGTATAACGGGCATTCATCTTGGATATATCTGTATAATAATGAACCCAACGCTAAAATAAATGGAGCTACAACAACCATAATGAAATGGATGAGCAAGCAATCGTTGAACAACAATTAATCATTTATAAAAAAGCTGTTTCAAGTAGAGCAGCTTTTTTATGTCTCTTTTAAAGCTAAAGCATATATCTAAAATAAACGATTGAATACTTTCGTGATAAAATAAGGAAAGAGATCACGAAGAAAGGAACAGTGAAAGTGAAACCAACCATTTACGATGTTGCGAAAAAAGCAGGGGTATCGATAGCCACTGTATCCAAAGTAATCAATCAGACAGGCCGTATTAGTGAAAAAACGATAAAAAAAGTAAATGAAGTAATGATGGAATTAGATTATCAGCCTAGCAGTGTTGCAGCTGCGTTAACTGGGAAAAAGACATACACAATTGGCGTGCTAGTTCCTGACATCTCTAATCCTTTTTTCGCAGAGGTAGCAAGAGCTTTTGAGAATAGTGCCAGAGCAGCGGGATACACGCTTTTTTTATGCAGTACGGATCATCAAACAGAACGTGAGCATGAATACATAGATCTTTTATTCAAAAAGCAAGTAGATGGAATTATTATCGCAACCGAACTAAATGATACGAAGCTAGTAAAGAAAATTGTGAAGCATGATGTACCACTTGTATTGTTTTCAGTTGATCATCCTTCTATCTCAACGCATGTAGTGACAATTGATAACGTTCGCGGAGGATATATCGCAGGTACGTATTTAATAGAAAAAGGTCATCAATCGGTAACGATTATCACTGAAAAAGATAGAAAAAGCAGTGAGGGGCGATTAGCAGGATTTAAACAAGCGCTCACAGAGGCAAATTTATCACTAGAAAATCAGTCCATTATCAGCTGTTATTCAACAGTAGAAGATAGCAGAAGAGCAAGTAAACAGCTGCTTTCTTTGCCTAATAGGCCGACAGCAGTCTTTGCATGTACGGACTTAATTGGAATATCCCTCATAAATGAGGCAAGAAAGCAGGGGCTTTCAATTCCAGGAGATCTGTCGGTAATTGGATTTGATAATACAATTTATGCGGATATTGCTGAGCCTGGTTTGACAACGATTGAACAACCTATTTCGCAGATGGCAACTAGTACGTTCGAACAGCTGTTAAAGTCTATGAAAAAAGAAGAGCATGCAAAGCAGCGAATAACAATTATTCCAGAACTAGTAGAACGTGCGTCGGTAAAAAAGCTATAAAACAGAGAAAAGAAAAAGCTGCATGTGCCCAGGCACATGCAGCTTTTTTACTTAATAATATTTATAGAGAGACCGGATTTTTGACTTCGTTTATTGTTTCGCCTTTGACTGTTGTTTCTGTTGGAATTGTAAGGAAACCCGTTAAAAAAGCTCCAAAGAAATATAGGCAAGCAAATATCCAGATTACGCCGCCCGTGCCTAAAAGACCTATGAAAATAGTTACAATTAAAGGGCCTACAAAAGCAGAAAGTCCAGATCCTAAATTCAATACGGACATCGCAGCTCCTTTATTCTCCGGAGCTAAGGAAGGCACTAACGCTGTAAGAGGGACATATCCTGCTAGTGTTGCACCGTAACAGCATGCGACAATCATCATTACCCAATAATTATGTCCTACGAATTGAGGTACATAGTAAAGAGCGAGTGTTACAATTCCGCATCCTACTCCACCAAACCATTTGATTGTATTTACCCAGCCAAATTTATCTCCAACAATACCAAAAATAATATTAAAAGCCATATTCACAAAAAACAGAGTGCCCCAGATTTGAAGCCATTCGCTCATTGTGAAATCGTGTTTCATCATATAGGTTGGCAAGAAGACAACAAATCCAAATTGAGCAGCGGAGTTAATAATCTTTACAACTCCACCGATCCCTACTTTAGGGTTCTCAAATGCAATTGTAATCCCTTTCATTAATTCTTTTGTTTTGTTATCGCTTACTTTTTGAACGGTAAATCTGTCTTTATTCATGATAATTGAAAAGATTCCGCCGATCAAAACAAAAAGTAAACCACTCCACAAGGTAGCAATTTCGCCGATTTTAGGAACCATGTAACTGGAATAAAAAGCTCCGATTACGCTTAAACCAAGCTGGAAGACAAACCAAAACCAGCCTACTGCTTTTGAAAGCATTTCCTGGGGCGTGCGGTAAGACACCCAGACCAAGAATGAGTAAGCAAATAAAGGGTAGCCAAATCCTCTAAGAGCATAACAAATTAATATAATTGTGTAATTCATAATATGAAGTCCTATACCTATAAATCCAATTGAACCAATAATAAAGGATATCAAGCCGAATGCCATTGCTTTTCTAGGACCCCACAGCTGAACCAGTACGCCGGAGAACCAGGAAGAAATAGAGACCGTAATACCGTAAACGGTAAAAAGTAAAGCAGCATGTTCAATGGTTAAACCTCTTTCTACAAGATAAGGAGATAACCATCCTTGTTCTAAGCCATCGCCAATCATAAAAACAATAATACCTATGTATCCCCACGTTAAATGAGAAGGGATTCCAATCCTGTCAAGAGCTGTTTTTCTGGAAATAAATTCATTCATTTTTCCACACCACCAGATCGATTATTTTGTTGAAAACATCAAACTAATTTGGTTAAGCGCTTAATCTATTTGATAAAAAGTATACGCTTACATTTTTTAAACGTCAATTAAAATTTTAGATATATCTAATTTTCAATTAAATGATTTCAACAGTGGAAATAATAGTAGATAAGATTATAATAACTTGCCCTTATTATAAGAATACTTAAATATAGAGAATTCCCTTAATTTTAAGCATAAATAGATAAAAATAAGGTTTTTCATACTATACAATCAGATAAATAAAAAACAAATATTCTAAATAATCTATAAAAAATGTTGCATTTCAAAAAACAGTATGTATAATTGGGAATAGGAAAGCGCTTAACCTAAAAATAGGTTTGAGCGAATGTTTTCTTAACTTTTAATTAAAGGGGAAAATAAGATGGGGATTCTTACAATTGGAATAATTGGTGCTGGACGAATAGGTAAATTACATGTTGATAATTTAAAATTAATGCCGCAAATAAAAATTAAAGCGGTTTCAGACGTAGTCGTAGATCATTTGCACGAGTGGGCTGCAAGTAAAGGAATTTCAACGTTAACAACAAATTATCAAGATTTATTAGCAGATTCAGAAATTGATGCCGTTTTCATTTGTTCGCCAACGAATACGCACGCATCGATTATTGAAGAAGCTGCTCGAGCGAAAAAGCATATTTTCTGTGAAAAGCCCGTTAGTTTTTCAGTAGAAGAAACAATCCAAGCGTTAGAAGTAGTAAAAGAACACGGCGTACAGCTTCAAGTTGGCTTTAACCGACGATTTGATCCCAACTTTAAAAAAGTGCATGATCTTGTACAGCAGGGAGAAGTAGGGCAGCCGCACATTTTAAAAATCACCTCCAGAGATCCTCAGCCTCCGAGTCCAGAATACGTCCGCGCTTCAGGAGGATTGTTCATGGATATGATGATTCATGATTTTGATATGGCTCGTTATGTAATGGACAGTGAAGTAATTGAAGTATCGGCTTACGGGACGACGCTCATCGATCCTGCTATTGAAGAAGCAGGGGATATAGATACGGCAATTGTGTCATTAAAATTTGCAAACGGAGCTTTAGGCGTGATTGATAACAGTCGTCAAGCTGTCTACGGTTACGACCAGCGCCTTGAAGTTTTTGGTGAAAAAGGTTCCGCTACTGCTGATAATTGCCGTCCAACTACAGTAGAAATATCAACAGGCGAAAGTGTAGTGAAAGAGAAGCCGCTATATTTCTTCCTTGAACGCTATACACAAGCATATATAGATGAAGTAACACAGTTTGCAAGAGCAATTATGGAAAATCAAAGCGTAATTTGTACAGGTAACGATGGATTACAGGCAGAACGAATTGCTAAAGCAGCAAAAAAATCTTTACTATCAGGGCAGCCAGTGAAGATTGAACATAAAAAATACGCAGTGAATTAATGATAGAAATGTGGGCTGAAAGAGAATATCTTGCTCTTTTCGCCTTTTTAGGAAAGCGCTTAACTAAGGAGGAGTAAAGATGAATCCGCTTGTTTTTAAAGAAAATCGTGAGTTAGATTTTATCGCTATCGGTCGCTTATGTATTGATTTAAATGCAAATGAAACACAGCGTCCAATGGAAGAGACTAAAACATTCACTAAATATGTAGGAGGCTCTCCAGCTAATATTGCGATTGGAGCAGCAAGGCTAGGCTTAAAAACCGGTTTTATCGGAAAAGTATCAGATGATCAAATGGGCCGCTTCATTACTGGGTATCTTCAAAAAAATAAGATTAATACAGATAGTATTGCTGTCGATAAAACAGGGGCTGTAACGGGGCTTGCTTTTACGGAAATCAAGAGCCCTACAGATTGCAGCATCTTAATGTATCGAGATAACGTAGCGGATTTAAAACTAGATCCTACAGAAGTATCAGAAGAATATATTAAGAAGTCAAAGGCTCTTTTAATATCTGGAACCGCTCTTGCACAAAGTCCTTCTCGTGAAGCTGTATTTCTAGCATTAGAATACGCACGCAAGCATGAAGTTGTAGTGTTTTTTGATATTGACTATCGTCCATATACATGGGAATCGGAAGCTGAAACGGCAGTCTATTTTAATTTAGCTGCTGAAAAATCAGATGTGATTATTGGTACGCGAGAAGAGTTTGACATGATGGAAAAACTTTTAAATTATGAAGAATCTAATGATCAAGTAACAGCAGAGCGCTGGTTTTCTCACCATGCTCAAATCGTCGTGATTAAGCATGGTGGAGAAGGCTCTATTGCCTATACAAGAGATGGTAAGTCTCACCGTGGAGGAATATTTAAAACAAAAGTTCTGAAAACGTTTGGTGCTGGTGATTCCTATGCTTCAGCCTTTATTTATGGATTGATGCAAGGACTGGAAATTCCACAGGCAATGCGATTGGGGGGTGCCTCCGCTTCGATTGTCATTTCAAGACACAGCTGTTCAGATGCTATGCCGACAAGCGTTGAGCTCTTCAACTTTATGGAGACAGCAACTGAAGTTTTGCAGAAAGCCTAATAAACAAAGGGAAAATCTTGAGAGATTAAAGGAATAGAAGCTTATTAAAATCAGATAAAGGGAGAGATATTCTATGACGCAAACAGCAGTAAAAACAGTAAAAAACTATATTGGTGGACAATGGATTGAATCAGTTGTATCAAAAACGGAACCTGTGTATAACCCAGCAACAGGTGAATTAATCGCACAGGTACCTCTTTCTACAAAAGAAGACGTAGATCAAGCGGTGCAAGCAGCAAATGAAGCGTTCAAAGGGTGGGCAAAAACAGCTGTGCCTAAACGTGCACGAATTTTATTCAAGTATCAGCAGCTATTAGTAGATAACTGGGATGAATTAGCAAAGTTAGTGACAGTTGAAAACGGAAAAAGCTTTAACGAAGCGCGAGGTGAAGTACAGCGTGGAATTGAATGCGTAGAATTCGCGGCAGGAGCTCCTACGTTAATGATGGGGAAACAGCTTCCTGATATTGCAACAGATATTGAGTCTGGCATGTACCGCTATCCAATTGGCGTCATTGGAGGAATTACACCGTTCAATTTTCCAATGATGGTTCCTTGCTGGATGTTCCCGCTTGCGATCGCTTGCGGCAATACATTTGTGTTAAAGCCTTCTGAGCGTACGCCGCTGTTAGCTGCAAGATTAGCTGAGCTGTTTGAAGAAGCTGGTTTGCCAAAAGGTGTATTAAATATTGTAAACGGCGCGCATGATGTGGTAAACGGTCTTCTTGAACATAAATTAGTGAAAGCTATTTCGTTTGTAGGTTCCCAGCCTGTAGCTGAGTACGTGTACAAAAAAGGTACGGAAAACTTAAAGCGTGTTCAAGCTTTAGCCGGTGCTAAAAACCATTCAATTGTATTAAATGATGCAGATTTGAACGTAGCAACAAAACAAATTATCGGAGCCGCTTTTGGTTCAGCAGGTGAACGCTGTATGGCAGCATCTGTTGTTACTGTACAAGAAGAAATTGCGGATCAGCTAATTGAAAGATTAGTAGAGGAAGCAAATGATATTGTAATTGGCGACGGCTTAGAAGAAAACGTCTTCTTAGGACCAGTCATTCGTGAAAATCATAAAGAGCGTACGCTCAGCTATATTGAATCAGGCGTGCAAGAAGGAGCGGAGCTTATTCGTGACGGTCGCACAGATGCAGCAGTAAATGGCAAGGGCTACTTTGTCGGACCAACGATTTTTGATCATGTTACGCAAGAAATGAAAATTTGGCAAGATGAAATTTTTGCACCTGTGCTGTCTATTGTACGTGTGAAAACATTAGAAGAAGCTATTGAAGTAGCTAATAACTCTCGATTTGCAAACGGTGCTTGTATTTATACAGATAGCGGCGCCAGCGTACGTGAGTTCCGTGAAAATATTGAATCTGGTATGTTAGGAGTAAATGTAGGGGTACCGGCACCTATGGCATTCTTCCCATTCTCTGGCTGGAAAGATTCTTTTTACGGTGATCTTCATGCAAATGGTACGGACGGCGTGGAGTTTTATACAAGAAAGAAAATGGTAACAACGCGCTGGTAAGTGATTCATTAAAAATCGCATTCCATTTTAAAAGGAGGTATCAGGAATTAAAGATATTCCTTATGCTTCCTTTTTTAAAATCGCAATCTAGTATTAGAAGGGAGAAAGAAGCATGGAAAAAGTTAGAATGACGACGGCACAAGCATTAGTGAAGTTTTTAAATCAGCAGTATGTTGAATTTGATGGAAAGCAGCATCAGTTTATTAAAGGGATTTTTACAATTTTCGGGCACGGAAATGTAGTAGGTCTTGGGCAAGCTTTGGAAGAAGACCCAGGAAATCTAGATGTATATCAAGGACGTAATGAACAAGGAATGGCCAATGCAGCGATGGCTTTTGCAAAACAAAAACATCGAAAGCAGATTATGGCTTGCACATCTTCAGTAGGACCAGGTTCGGCAAATATGGTTACAACGGCAGCAACAGCTTCAGCTAATAACATTCCAGTTTTGTTGCTTCCCGGCGATGTATTTGCAACTAGACAGCCTGATCCCGTTTTGCAGCAAATTGAACAGTCATATGATTTATCTATTTCTACAAACGATGCTTTCCGTCCAGTGAGTAAGTACTGGGATCGCGTAAGCCGCCCTGAACAATTGATGACAGCTATGATTAATGCGATACGTGTGTTAACGAATCCTGCAGATACGGGAGCTGTAACTATTTGTTTGCCTCAAGATGTGCAGGGAGAAGCATGGGACTTTCCAGCTTATTTCTTCCAAAAGCGCGTTCACCGCATTGAGCGTCGCCTTCCGACTAGAGACAGTCTAGCAGATGCAATTCAAGCAATAAAAACAAAGAAAAAGCCAATCATCATTTGCGGAGGAGGCGTTCGGTATTCAGAAGCTGCAAAAGAGTTAAAACAATTTGCTAGTGAGTTCCATATTCCATTTGGAGAAACTCAAGCTGGGAAAAGTGCCGTTGAAAGCGACTATCGTTATAATCTTGGCGGAATAGGTGTAACAGGAAACTCAGCTGCTAATACAATCGCTAAAGATGCGGATTTAGTAATTGGAGTAGGCACTCGATTTACTGATTTTACAACAGCATCTAAACAGCTTTTTCAACATCCCGACGTGCAATTTCTTACTATTAACACGTCTGAATTTCATGCAAATAAACTGGATGCCGTGAAGCTTGTAGCTGATGCAAAAGAAGGGTTGTTTGCTCTTAGGAAAGAGCTCATGTCAATTGGCTATCAGTCTGGTTACACGACAGAAATTGCAAGTGCAAAAGACGCATGGGAAGCAGAATTAGAGCGTCTACATAGCATACGTTTTACAGGGGCAGATTTTATTCCAGAAATAAAAGGTCATTTAGATGAAAGCTTAGCTGAATATGCAGAATCACTTGGTACTCAATTAACGCAAACAGAAGTAATTGGAGAGGTTAATAAGCTCCTTGATGACAACTCCGTCATTGTTGGTGCAGCTGGAAGTCTTCCAGGTGACTTACAGAGAATGTGGAAGTCTAATAAACCCAATACCTATCATATGGAATATGGATATTCATGTATGGGATATGAAGTATCAGGTGCACTTGGAGTTAAGCTGGCTGAACCAGCTAAAGAAGTGTATGCGATGGTTGGAGATGGAAGCTATCAAATGCTGCATTCAGAGCTCATTACAAGCCTTCAAGAAAGAAAAAAGATAAATATTTTACTGTTTGATAACTCCGGATTTGGATGTATTAATAATCTTCAAATGTCAAATGGAATGGGGAGTTTTGGAACAGAGTTTCGCTATCGAAACGATGAAACAGGAAAATTAAACGGAAACGTGATGAAAATTGATTTTGCAGCCAGCGCCGCAGGCTACGGTGTAAAAACATATCGTGTAAGCTCTCTTGAAGAACTAAAAACGGCAATGGAAGATGCACAAAAACAAGAGACTTCTACATTAATTGATATTAAAGTGCTACCCAAAACTATGACAAACGGTTATGAATCGTGGTGGCATGTAGGAGTAGCAGAGGTATCTGAAAATCACCATGTACAAGAAGCCTATAAGGATAAAGTGAAAAATCTTGAAATGGCCAGAGGTTATTAACAAGCAAGAGAAATGGCCGATGTTGAGGGGAAACATTCGGTGAATATAATAGCGTTTTCAATTTGATATAGGGGAGAGGAAGACATGTTCAAGGAAAACACGGTCAAACTGGGGATTGCTCCAATCGCTTGGACAAATGATGACATGCCTGAACTAGGAGCTGAAAATACATTTGAACAGTGTATCAGTGAGATGGCTTTAACCGGTTTTAAAGGAAGTGAGGTAGGAAACAAATATCCGCGAAATGTTTCGATCTTAAGGAAGGCATTATCACTTCGGAATTTAGAAATTGCAAGCGCATGGTTTAGTACATTTTTAACGACAAAGCCGCTGGAAGAAACGGTGACGCCATTTATTGAACATCGCGATTTTTTATACGAAATGGGAGCAAAAGTAATTGTTGTATCTGAACAAGGACACAGCATTCAAGGGATGATGGATGTACCTTTATTCAAAGAAAAGCCCGTGTTCACGCCAACAGAGTGGAGCAGCCTTATAGAAGGCCTGCACTATCTTGGGAAACTAGCAAGAGAGAAAGATATGCATATTGTCTATCATCATCACATGGGAACAGGCGTCCAAACAACAGAAGAAATTGAGCAGCTAATGGAGCTTACCAATCCAGAGCTTGTTTCGCTCCTATTTGATACCGGTCATCTTGTTTTTTCAGGCGAAGAACCTCTTTATATCTTAAAAAAATATCTTCATCGTATTAAACATGTTCATTTAAAAGATATTCGCCAAGAAGTAGTTGATCGAGTCAAACAACAAGACCTGAGCTTCTTGCAAGCGGTAAAAGAAGGAGCCTTTACTGTTCCAGGCGACGGAGTTATTGAATTTGATGAAGTATTTACTACGCTTGCCGCTTCTGATTATAACGGCTGGTTTGTCGTAGAAGCAGAACAGGATCCAGCGCTTGCTAATCCTTTTGAATATGCGTTAAAAGCAAGAAACTTTATTAAAGAAAAAAGCGGTCTTTAATTTCTATTGTAAAAGGTTTTACGCCTTTTATATGTTTATGAAAGGAAAGGAGGAGATGAAATGAAGCCAACCATCTATAGTGTGGCTGAAGAAGCAGGTGTATCAATTTCCACCGTATCAAAAGTTATCAATCAAACCGGTCACATTAGTGAAAGAACAAGACAAAAAGTAATTGAGGTTATGGGGCAGTTGAATTACCATCCAAGCGTCGTAGCATCTGCTTTAACAGGAAAGCCTACTAAAACGATTGGGCTTCTCGTACCCGACATCTCCAACCCTTTTTTTGCCGATTTGGCAAGAAGCATAGAAGACCGAAGTCATGAGCGAGGTTTCCATGTTGTAATGTGTAATACCGATAACGATGCGGAAAAAGAGAAAAAATATCTATCGCTGTTAATTCGTCAGAGAATCGACGGTTTAATTGTAGCATCTGCTTTTCGCAATGCTAATCTTTTAAAAAATATGCTGAAGCAAGATATACCCATTAGCGTTATTGCTTCAGAAATCCCTCACATATCTGTTAATACAGTGACAGTGGATGACTATAAGGGAAGCTATTTGGCGACTGATTATTTGCTATCTTTGCATCATAAAAAAATTGCGATTATTACAGAAAATGCAAAAAGTAATCACGCCCGTTTAGATGCTTTTCGAGATGCCATGCAAGAAAATGGAATCACTGTGTTACCTCAGCACGTTATTACGACCGAAGCAAGTATTCAAAAAGGATATGAAAGTGCTAAGCAAATTTTTTTAATGAAGGAGAAAGTGACGGCTATTTTTGCTTGTAACGATTTACTGGCTATTGGCGTCATACAAGCGGCAAAAGAATTCAACATTGATGTGCCGAATGACTTATCAGTGATTGGCTTTGATAATACCGTCCTTTCTACTACCATCACGCCCATGTTGACGACGGTAGCACAACCGACAAAAGAAATGGCTGTAAACGTAGTGGATTTGCTGGTTAGAGAAATGGAATACTCAACGATGCATAAAGAACATTTACTTCTTGAGCCGAAATTGATTGTCCGGAAATCGACGGCTCCGTTACGAAGAAACGCCACAGCATCTGCAAATAATTGAATACAATCAAGAGTATTGCTGTTAATAAAAACTCTTCACAGTCACATATTCAAAAGAATGTATAAAGTCTATGAAGAAAAAATGAGTGATTAGTAAATTCTGATTGTGCTACTACATAAAGGAGGAAGTTAAACATGCTAGGTAAATTAGGTGAATTAAATAAAGGATACAACGTACTTACAGAAATGGCCGGTCAGCACAAAGATATGCTGATGGATATTGGGATTTATAATATGTCTCAAGGAAAAGAGGAAACCTTGCTAGACAGCAACAATGAAACGGCTATTCTTTTACTAGAAGGAAAGGTAAAGCTAGAGTGGGAAGGACATTCGAAAGAAATTCAGCGTGAGTCTCTTTTTGAAGAAGAGCCTTGGTGTTTGCACGTTTCGAAAAATGTGGAGGTTAAAATTACCGCGCTTGCCAATAGTGAAGTACTAGTTCAAAAAACGGATAATGAAAAAGAATTTTCATCAAAATTATATACGCCTGAAGACTGTCAAAATACAGTAGCTGGTGAAGGAGTATGGGAAGGTACCGCTCAGCGTGTCATTCGGACAATCTTTGATTATAATAACGCTCCTTATTCTAACCTTGTTATTGGAGAAGTTATTTCTTATCCAGGAAGATGGTCGAGCTATCCGCCTCATCATCATGATCAGCCTGAAGTATATTACTATCGTTTTGACAAGCCGCAAGGATTTGGCTGTGCAATGGTTGGAGAAGATGCATACCGTGTAGTTGATAATAGTTTTATTACAATTCCAGGTGAATTAGATCATCCTCAAGCAACGGCTCCCGGCTATGCGATGTACTTCTGCTGGATGATTCGCCATCTTGACAATAATCCATGGACAGACCGTATTATGGAAGAAGAGCATAAGTGGTTATTAGAGCCGGATGCAAAAATTTGGCCTGAAAAATAAATAAAACTCTTTATACGAAATGGGTTTCAAATGTTGAAAAGCCTCGAATAAAAAAATAATTATGCGTAAAATAATAGTTTATTTTTGTAAAATATGTTTTTATATGTTAAAGTATAGCTTGTATTAATATTCAGGCGATGATATCGCTCTTTTTGGCAGATTCCTTTTTTAGGAGTCTCTTTTTTTTCTAAACAGAAGCAAGAGATCGTATGTCAATCAAAAAAAGGAGATAAGCGTAGCCGCTTATCTCCTTTTCTTTTTAGCATTATCTAACGCTAAGTTCTTTTTCACTACTTTTTCTAAAGCAACTTCCACGTGAACATTTTTTTCATCGATGTCATTCACAAGCACGACGGTTCCTTTTCGTCCCTTAATCTTTAAATCATCACCCGTAGAAGGAATGTTTTCCCTCAGCTGGCTTAATAGAAGCTTTCTGTTTTCAAAAAAGTGGACAGCCACCATTTTATCTCACCTAATTTCATATGATATGTGTGATACAAAGATGTGTATATGAAATCCTTCCTATACATTATGCCGCCAGGGGTGGTTTTAGAACACATTGAATAGACAATTGTTGCATCGATATATGAAATAAATAGGGTGGCATAGTTATAAATCTTCTATTCTTGGACATACTTATACTACTAATCTAAAAAGGGATGTGGATGAAAATGAAGGTGGCTATCGGATTAAGTGTATTTACGGTCGTTACAGGAGCAATTGCGTTAGGGTCAGTTTACTTTTTAGCAGGGATCTTTTCGTTTTTCTTAACGGTTTTTTCATAAAAAAATCCACCAAGAGGTGGATTTTTTTATTTAGCAGCGGCTTTTGTTTCATGAGGCGAATTGCCGATAAATCCAAATTTTCCGCCGACAACTTCTTTTACTTCGTGGATGACAATAAAAGAATTCGGGTCAATTTGCTGGATTTTCTTTTTAATTTTTAATAACTCGTTCTTTTTAATAACAACGTAGATAATGCGTTTATCTTTGTTGGCGTAGTAGCCATATCCATAAAAGATGGTAGCTGCATTTCCAAATTCACTGGTGATAACTTGCGCAATGTCTTTGTACTGATCAGACATAATCGTCATTGCTTTTTTGTTGTGGAAACCTTCGATAACAACATCGACGATTTTAGCACAAAGATAGACGAATATAAAAGTATAGAGGGTATTGTTGACGCCAATAGCAAAAACCGATGCTAAAATAATGACGCTGTCCATGTAGAACATGCTTTTCGAGATATTGTAGCCTTTTGTGTAGTTTAATAAATAAGCTAAAAGAGTTGTGCCGCCGGTAGATCCATCCGCGATAAAAATGAGTGCCAGTCCTGTTCCCATTAGTAAAGCCCCGAATACAATTCCTAAAATCATGTCGTGAACGTGAAAAGGAATATAGCTGACCAGACCTAAGAAAACGGACGTCATGACAGCTCCTAGAATCGTATAGAGAATCGTTTTTTTAGTTAGAAATTTATAAGCTAAGGCAATGAATACAAGGTTCACAAGAAATGTGCTGATACTTGTAGGGATATGAAATAAATAATATAAAACAAGAGCAATACCAACCGTACTTCCGTCACCTAATTTATTTGGAATGACAAAAAAATCAATGGATGCAGCAACTAAAAGCGCTCCGGCAATAATTAAAATGATGTCTTTATAGATTGTTTTCAATATGCAAACCTCCCTGATCATTAGGATATTTTTGCGTGGAATCTTGTTTTTACTAGTGTTTCACAAATGATAAAATAAAAAACGTCTTAGAAATTGTCTAGTTATAAAACTGATCAACTTCTAAGACGAAGAATTACGATACGTGTATAATGTCTTGAGTCTGCTTTTCTATGCTTCGATGTCACCGATTATATAAACCTCTGACCGCTATGTCAACGCTATGAGAGATGTTCAACTTTTCAAAAAATAGAAGGCGGTTTCCTACATGAAAAAAGAATCCTTTGCGACGGCGCAAAGGATTTTCAAATTTATTGGAATAGGGGGAATACGTTATTAGGATTACCATTTTCATAAATTAATATACCTTTATTTTTTAAAAAAATTTATTTGTTAATGACGATTGAAAGTTTGTAATTCACATGCTGATTTAGCTCTGTCAAAAAATCATTTAATTCTTCATTCGAATGAAATTTACATTCTAGTAAGTAGCAGCCATCGCCGCTGATTTTAAAGTTGTTGATGACGTACTTCTTCTGACTTTCTACAAATGTAAGGTAGGGGTGGTGATGAATGCTCTGCGTATAGATATTTAAAAATGCATGGACGGTGTAGCCAAGTTTTCGTTCATCAATGTTAATTGTATAGCCTTTGATAATGCCTTCATCTTCTAACTTTAATACTCTAGCAGAAGCGGCTTGTCCGGTTAAATGCACTTTTTCTCCTAATTCTTTCATCTTCATACGTCCATTTTTTGATAGCTCTTCTAGTATGCGCTTATCTGTATTATCTAACATCGCTACAAATCCTTTCGTATTTCAAATCAAAAGGGTTAACTACTTTATGTCACCTATGTATACGGATACGTCTTCTATTTTATACTAAAGAAAAGTAAGAAAAAAGAGCAGTCAATATGGAAGACATGAAAGCAGCAGTAGTTTGCAAACAGCTAGATTGACGAAAGCTTAAGCTTGCTGTATGATTCTTTGAGTGTTTACGTGGTTCGTAACCATCCCACGTTAAAAAACTAAGGAGAGAATAGTAAGATGAATATAAGAACACTTTGCGTCAACGGTCTTTTAGCAGCTATGTATATTGCTGTTAGCATGTTAATTCAGCCGTTTGGCTTCACCAATATCCAATTTCGTATATCAGAAATGTTCAATCATTTGATTGTATTTAATAAAAAGTACGTGTACGGCATTGTACTAGGGGTATTTCTGACGAATTTGTTTTTTTCACCAATGGTCGCTTATGATCTGGTGTTTGGGGTAGGACAATCTGTACTATCATTACTCATTACCATTTTTTCTATGCGCTACATTAAAAATATGTGGGCTCGTATGCTTATTAATACACTTGTGTTTACGTTTACGATGTTTATTATTGCGTTTGAACTGCACCTAGCATTTGATTTACCATTTTTCTTTACATGGTTAACAACAGCTGTTGGTGAGTTTGTGGTTATGCTTGTTGGAGCACCAATTATGGCGGCAATTAATAAACGTGTACAATTTAATAAGCTAGTTGGATAAAAAGATGCGGCTGTGATAAATCTCACAGCCGCATCTTTTTTTCTTTGTTATTCTATAAGTGTAGTGATAAACCCCTTATTATTGAAGAGCTTTTCACGCATGGACAAATTACCCATATCTAGCATGTAAAAAGAGCAGGTCGCTATTGCGTTCTGCTCTTTTTGCGTAACGCAATAGCGAGTATTCAATTAGATTATTTTGAAAGAAGAAGTGACAAATCTCACAGCGTGTTCTTTTTTCTTTTGTTACGATATACATATAGTTGGCAAACTCCTTATCGAAAAGTTTTTCGCACAACAACACATTACCTATGCGTAGCAATTAAAAAAGCAGACCGACAAGGTTTGCTTTTTTAATTGTGTATTTTTACCATTAAATAACTTTTTTGAGTTATAATTGTAAAATAATCTTTGTTACGAGAGAGGGGATTATTTTTTGAATAGAAAGTTAGGAATTCTTGTTTTATTAGTGTTAGCTATCTTATTTGCCGGGTGTTCAAAAGAAGAAGACAACGTTCCTTTAAGAGAACTAGAAAAAATCCATATTAACGTCATCAAAGAACAAAAGATGAAGCAAGGGATTTCGTATGAATTGGAATTCGTAAACAAGAGCGATTTGACCATCAAACAAAACGACGTATTTTTATCGTATCCACTAAAAATAAAAAACGGTTATTCTGAAAATAAATTTAAGGTGTTAGCAGAAGGCAATAAGTTAAATATTAAGCCAAAACAAAAGGTAAAGTTGACTGCATTTCTTCCTTATAAAGGAATTAATAAAGAAGCGTTAGCTATTGATGAGCCTGACGTAAAATGCATAGGATATTGGAATAAGATCGATGACTACCATCAATTTTCTTTTGGAGGATCTTTGAAGCGAGAATAATACATGGATTTGTTAAATGATGGAACTTATGAAGCGTGAAATCGTATATAAATCAAGGGAGAGATTTTATTGAAGAGATATGGACTATTTATCATTAGTTTCATCGTTTTCTTGGGTAGCTTTCAACTGCTATCAGGAATGATTCTTACGCTCTTATATGTTCCAGAAAGTTCGACTATGTGGAGCTCAATCGAAGGATTATCAAGTAAAGTAACGTTTGGCAGTTATTCTGGTAGCTTTGCTTTTATGATTCCCGCTGTAGCAGCTACAGCCGCTTTTTTTATCTCTAAAAAATGGGTTAGGAAAAGTGTATAAGAAACTAATAGCGGTGGTGAATAAACAGTGAATGTAGACACGGATAGATTAGTTAGCTTCTTTATTTTATGGGGAACACCCGCTGCTTTTAGTATAATAGAGTACTTTAAACTGAGTAAGACTGAAAAACAAGAAGCTATACGAGACTTAACATCATTAAAATCGATTATAACAACAGGCTTTATATTGATTGGAGGAGTGATGGCGAGTTTAGGTAGAGTATTATCGCTGCTGCCTCTGCACATTATAGGTACTTTTATTTTAGTCATTGGTGGTATCGCGGGCGCTATTGAAGCATGGAAAACAGAAAAAAAGAGAGGTATTATTATTCTTGCTTTCATAGTATCTATGATTGCTTTTACATTTGTAATATAAATTCGGCATGTAACAAGAGCTGCTCATGACTTGAGCAGCTCTCGTTAGTTTCTTATTTATTGCGTCTCCAGCTGCTGGTCTTTTTTCTTTAACGTAAGAGTGAGCAGGAACGAAACGATAGCGAAAGCGATGGCTACATAATAGACGGTATGGACCCCGCTTGTCATACTTTTTATTTGCAACAGCGTTTTATTCGCTTCATTTGATTGTTGAATAAAGTGCTGAGAAGCCATAGTCATAATACTTGTATACAAAGCTGGTCCAATCGCGCCTGCAACTTGGTTAATCGTATTTGAAATGGCTGAACCGTGAGCGTGAAGAGGTTTAGGTACTTGATTTAAAGCAAGCGTCATCACGGGCCCTATGCTTAAACCTACGCCAATTGTAAAGGCAGCGTATAAAATAGCTGCAGTCATCGTAGTTGTTTCGCTTGAAATGGTAGTGAACAAACTTAAAATAAACGTTAAAAGAATTAAACTTGTTAAAAGCAGCGGCTTAAATCCAATTTTATCGAACAAATGTCCTCCGACCATAGCTGTCAGAGCCAGCGTTACTCCTCCTGGAAGCATAAGAAAACCTGATGGTAGCAACTCTATACTGATCAGTCAATCCAGACGTCTATGTCTTGTATAGGAGTGAAGATTGACGTTGGTTTGACAGGTGTAAGCATTGCTTGAAATGTTAAGAATAAGGTTACAAAGTATTTTGAGGCTATCCTTTTATTTCTGTTAAAAAAATATAGTCAAGTAATGAAATTAAAAGAAGACGAGAAGCGTATAGCATGTTACGATAGGGACGGTATAGAAATTGACACATATCGGTTTCTAATAGAAGAGACAAATTTTAAAATTTTTAAATGTAAGGTTGTGATTCACCTGAGACTGAATAAATTTATTAGCGAATCTGGCAAAGCGTCAAGACGCGGGGCAGATAAGTTAATTAGTGAAGGAAGAGTAACCGTTAATGGAAAGGTTGCAAAAATCGGAGATCAAGTTAAGCCTGGCGATGATATTCGAGTAAGTGGCCAACAGCTTCGGATTGCTCGAAATAATGTATATATTGCACTTAATAAACCAGTCGGCATTACAAGTACGAGTGAGAAAAAAGTAAAGGGAAACATCATTGACTTAGTCAATCACCCTTTGCGTATTCATCATGTCGGACGACTAGATAAGGATTCAGACGGCTTAATTTTACTTACAAATGACGGCGATATTATTAACGAAATTTTACGTGCAGAAAACAAGCATGAAAAAGAATATATTGTTGCAGTAGATAAGCCGATTACACCCGAGTTTATCAAAAACATGTCTGAGGGAGTAAAAATTTTAGGTACAAAAACGCTTCCTTGTAAAGTGACACAGCTGTCTAAGTACGAGTTTCAAATTATTTTAACACAGGGCTTAAATCGTCAAATTCGCCGTATGTGTGAAGTGCTCGGATATGAAGTGTACCGCCTTCAGCGTACGCGTATTATGAATATTCACTTAAACAACTTGCCTGTTGGGCAATGGAGAGATTTAACGAAAAAAGAGCGTACGCAGCTATTCAAAGAATTAGACTATGAACCTAAAGAGTGGTAAATCAAAAGACACCAGCCTGTTAGACTGGTGTCTTTTTTTATTCGCATACAACTACTTGTCTAGAAAATACGCTTTTGCGCGCTACGCAGCGATCTGAAATAGAAAAGCCAGCTTCATGAATCATATGGTCAATCGTGTCTACTGTAATCACGACTACTTTATCCGCAAAGCGGCGAGCGTGTTTTAAAATAGAAAGCTGATCTTCAGGCGTCGCGTGGGTGTAGAGATTGTAAGGCATGTCGATGATCGCTACGTCATAGTGAGTGGTAACATCCGAAATCGGTCCGGTTTTGACATCACCCTTTAAGCCGAAATGCGCAATATTTTCACGAGATCCGTCGGTCACAAGTGGGTTGATATCGCGTCCTACAATATCAATGCCCATTGAAAGAGCTTCTACGAGGACTGTACCAATACCACAGCATGGATCAATCGCTTTGATTCCTTCAGGCTTTGGAACGGCAATGTTAGCTACAGCTCTTGCAAGGCGGGTACTGAGTGCCGTAGAGTATTCACGCGGTTTCTTCAAATGATGCAGCCATACAGCTTCGCTTTTTTGATATTTTCCAAAATACCAGCGTCCTTCAAATGGAACAATTCCAAACAAATGGTCAGGGTTATGCAAGTCTGCTTCTGCTACAAAATGCCAACCCACATCACGTTCAATCGCACGCTGACCTTTATAGCTTATTTTTTGATCTTTTTCCAAGTCATTAATTTTCATAAAAATGAGTTTAAATGTTTGATCTCCAAGGTCAATATCTTCTACTTGTTTGCAAATATCTGCAAGGTCATCTGATTCATACATAATATCTAATCGCTCTTTGATAAAAGGGCTTCTGCTTGGATCAAGTTTAACGGCGCTTCTTATGATAGGTTTCTCAGTTTCAATTTCAAAAAGAGAGCGTCTCTCTAATTGACATAGTGAGAGTTCCTCTTCGCTGCATGCGTATGTGTAGATATACTGAGGCAGCTGCGTATGGTTATTCAATATCGTATCATCCTTTATCGTATCTAATTATCCTTCTTCTCAAACAATAGCGAGAAAAGAAGAGAAAAGCAACGAATTTAAATATATTTGGCTGTGAATACTAAATTGAAGCGCTACATAGTCCACTTATTTGACAAAACATGCTAAAATAACTGATGATAACCTGCATGTGCTGCTGTTTATACAAAAGAACTGGATCAAGGTTTCTCAAAAATCATTTATACACTGCTGACATTTTGATGAATAGGAGAGGCTACGTGATGTCTAAAAGTGATCATGAAAAGCAACAGATGAGTCGGGCTGATATGAAAAAACAAGCTAAAACATCCTCGCAAAACCTTGTGATGAACGTACTCATTGCCATTGTATCTGCATGTATTTTAGCTCTTATTATAAATATTTTTGTACTAATGAAATGAGTCGGTCGTTATGCTGCTCATTTCTTTTTATTAGGTTCAGCTTTTATTGAAGAGTTTGAGGTCTCTTTCACTAGAGAGCACATTGTGAATAGCATATCTTTTTTTTACAAATGATAGTTGTGATATGATAAAGCAATAATACATTAGACAAAAAGCTGGAGGTTACTTAGTATGCCATTACTTAGATTTGATGTAATAGAAGGAAGAGACGAAAAAGAGTTAAAAGCATTACTAGACGCTACTCATCGAGCGATGCTAGAAGCCTTTGGCGTCCCAGAACGCGATCGTTATCAAATTGTACATCAGCATCCTGCTCATGAAATGATTATTGAAGATACAGGTCTTGGCTTTGAGAGAAGCAAGGATTTGGTTATTATAAGTGTGACGAGCAAACAGCGAACAGAAGAGCAAAAACAAGCTCTTTACAAATTAATTGTAAAAGAGCTGGGAGAAAGCTGCGGAATTCAGCCAAGCGACATTATGATTTCAATTGTTGAAAACGGTAATGCTGACTGGAGCTTTGGTATGGGAGAAGCTCAATTCTTAACTGGGAAATTATAAAATGGTTTATTATCTAGAGAAGCCCTTATTTCTAAGGGCTTTTTCTCATTTTGTCTATAAAAATATTATTCTCTTAGTCACATCTTACTCAAAATTAAATACAGACATCTGTCAAATGAATGATACAATAAGCTTATATGCCGTTTTGAGTGGGAAAACCAAAAAAGAGTTCGGCGTACTAACTTCAGAACAACAATAATTTTACATAAAGATGTAAAGATTTAAAGGTTAAAAGAGAAATGTATAAAATCTGTAAAACAAAAGAACAGTTACGCGTTAAACATAGGAGTAAAAGGTTCTTCACGTGTTTTTTCGGATAATAAGAGAAAGTAATTTTGATCATTGAGGAGGAACTTAGAATGTTTGGATTTGATGCAGATGTATCGCCATTAGTGCGAATTAAAGTAATTGGAGTCGGCGGTGGAGGAAATAACACCGTTAACCGTATGATTGAACATGGTGTACAAGGGGTAGAATTTATCGCCGTTAATACGGATGCTCAGGCGCTTAATTTATCTAAAGCAGATGTGAAAATGCAGATTGGTGCGGCATTAACGCGAGGATTAGGTGCAGGAGCTAATCCAGAAGTAGGAAGAGAAGCTGCAGAAGAAAGCAGAGAGCAAATTCAAGAAGTACTGCAAGGCGCAGATATGGTATTCGTAACAGCTGGCATGGGGGGAGGCACTGGTACTGGAGCAGCTCCGGTTATTGCCCAAATTGCCCGTGAACTAAATGCTTTAACAATTGGAGTAGTTACTCGCCCTTTCAAGTTTGAAGGAAATAAACGTACCAAGCAAGCAGTAGGCGGTATTACTGCGATGAATGAATCGGTAGATACCCTTATTGTCATTCCAAACGACCGCTTGCTTGAAATCGTTGATAAAAAGACACCTATGCTTGAAGCATTCCGTGAAGCAGATAATGTTCTTCGCCAAGGTATTCAAGGTATTTCAGATTTAATCGCTGTTCCGGGGCTGATTAACCTTGACTTTGCTGATGTAAAAACAATTATGTCTAATCAAGGATTTGCGCTTATGGGTATCGGACGAGCTTCGGGATCAGATCGAGCAATTGAAGCAGCGAAAAAAGCGATTTCTAGTCCGCTGCTAGATGCATCGATTGATGGAGCAAGAGGCGTGCTGCTGAACATTACGAGCGGCAGCAGCCTGAGTCTTTACGAAGTACAGGAAGCAGCAGATATTGTCACGTCCGCTTCTGATCAGGACTTAAATATGATTTTTGGATCTGTGATTAATGAAGATTTAAAGGACGAAATGATGGTAACCGTTATTGCCACTGGATTTGATGATGAAGATATTTCACCATCAGCTTCCACTTCTAGAGTTTCAAGAGCACGCTACTAAATTAAATAACCAGCTTTTATGGTGGCAATTGTTTTTCAATTGCCTTAAAAGGGAATCCGGTGAAAATCCGGAGCGGTCCCGCCACTGTAACAAGGAGCCTTATGTCAAAAAGCCACTGTCTATTTAGAGACGGGAAGGCGGTATAAGGCAATGACTTGAAGCCAGGAGACCTGCCATAAATCGCAGCACACAATAACCTACGAGGATAGGGAGGTGTTTTGGCAGAATCAAAAATACGATAAACAAGGGATACGTTTATCTGAATTTGTTGTGAAGGCAAGCACTTCTTTTTAGAAGTGCTTTTTTTTGTGTATTAAAATAGAAGGTGGAAAAATGAATGATAAATAATAAAAAACTTGTATCTATGATATTTCTCGTGTTACTTTGCCTCACTGCTTGCGCTCCTAATGAAGAGAGCGTAAGTATAAAAGAAAGAAAGAAAACGGATAAAAGTGTGACGTTTTTATTTAATTTTACATCTGCAACGCTTGATCCTCATACGGACGATAATTATACAGCAGTTCGTGGGGGAGTAGGGGAGACGCTTGTTAAAATCAACGACGATTTAAAAATAAAGCCTTGGCTTGCTGAAAAGTGGGAAACGAAAGATAACGGCCTTACATGGACATTTATGATAAGAAAGAACATCACGTTTCAAAATGGAAAAGCGCTGAATGCAAATGCCGTTAAGTCTTCTCTTCAAAGAACGATAGACCAAAGTTATGCGATGAAAAACGCTTTAAATATTAAAGAAATGAAAGCGAACAGTCATGCGCTGACAATTACATTAAAAGAAACAATGCCTAAATTTCCTTCTGAATTAGTGCATCCAAATACAGCTATTATAGATGTTGATGCTTCTAATATAGCTAAGAAGCCCATTGGTACGGGTCCATTTCGCGTCTTGTCTTTTGATCAAGGAAATCAAGTAAAATTAGAAAGATATGAAAATTATTGGGGTGGAAAAGTGAAATTGAAAAGTGCGATCTTTGGATTTAACGAAGATGCTAATGCGCGAGTTGCTGCTCTTCAATCTGGAACAGCCGATATTATTTATCGCCCGCCTTTAGAAAGCTTGGGCACTTTACAAACAGATCCGTCTTTTAAAGTAAGTGGAGTACCTAGTGTGCGCACCCATTTATTGCTTTACAATCAAACTAATGACGCATTAAAAGACGAAAATGTAAGAAAAGCTATCGATACCTTATTGAACCGAAAAGAAATTGTTAGCAGCATCATGAACAATCAAGCGGCAGCGGCTCGAGGTCCATTTTTACCCCAATTACCTTTTGCTGATAGTACTGCTAATGAGCAAAGAGGTATGACATCTGCTAAAAAATATTTAGAGAAAGCAGGCTATCAAATCAAAAATGACAAAGCAATCAAAAATGGAAAGCCACTATCGCTCTCTCTTGTCACATATAGTTCTTTGCCAGAACTGCCTTTAATTGCTCAGCTTATACAGTCTAATGCCAAAGAGTTAGGAATTACTATTAAGATTCACCTAGTTGAAGATAGCGATGAATATGTAATGGCAAAAGATGATTGGGATTTAGCATTGTACAGCCTTATCACAGCACCTAGAGGAGATGCCAGCTATTATTTAAGTACGAACTATTTGCCCGGCGGTGGTTTAAATGCCAGCCGGATTAATGATGATACGCTAACAAAAATGATAGAACAGTTAAATTCAACAGTAGATGACGCAAAACGAGATCAGTTAGCCAAACAAGCAACCGCTTTGATTAATAGAAAAATGCTGACGTCATCGATTGTACATCCAAACATTGTTGTTGCTTATAATCAAAAAGTGAAAAACTGGACAACAAATCCAAGCGAGTATTATATGCTGACTCAGCATTTAGACGTAACGCCGTAGTTAACATTGCAGCATAAGCAGAGAAAAGAAAAAGTATACAATGATCGTTAAAAGGATGTGACAGTAAACGTGCAAGAAGTACAAATGTATCAAATTAAAGAAGTAAAAGAAAAGGATGCTGAAGTGATTCAGTTTGTCATGAATATGCGGAATGAGCTATTTCCTATGCTGGAAAAAAATCAGCTTCCTGTGGATTTGCTTCATTTTAATGAACATTACGTTCAAGCGAAAGACGCTGCTTTTTTTGCAGCTGTTACGGAAAATCAACAAGTAATTGGAACCATTGGTTTATACGCTTACGATGGACGGTTTCATGCATTAAAAGAGCGATATGAACATAGAACTGCAGCTGAGGTTGTAAAATGCTATGTCGATCCAGCGTACCGGCGTCTAGGCATTGGACAGCAGCTGTTAAAAGCAGTTGAACAATTTGCCCAAAGTCATTTTTATGACACGCTGTATCTGCATACTCATCCTTTCTTACCTGGCGCTATTCCTTTTTGGGCTTCACAAGGCTTTATCAAAAGGCTAGCTGAACAGGACGAACCATGGAATACGCTGCACATGGACAGAAAAATACAACGAGTCGTAACGTAACGAGATCATACAGTAATTACCATGGAATCTGTATATGGGCTCATGCTATAATGAACGTAACTTACATTTATAGCCTGTAGGGCAAGTCCTTACAGAAAAGAACCACGTTTCGAATTGGCTGAAACGTGGTTTTTTTCTATAAAAAACAAGTAACAAAATATTTTTAAAAATATATATGAAATCGCTTTCAAAATAATGAAATATATTATATAATTACTAGTGTTGTGTTGTACTTTGTTAGTGTTAAATCAATATCCTACATGTGTGAGCCGATTGCCTTATGGTAGTCGGCTTCCTTTTTTTATAGTAGAAGTCTAAAGGGAAACAGCGTTCGTTAAAATGGCTGTAATTGTCATGATAATAGTTGTCCCAAAGGCCCACTTGAAAAGAAAGAAAAGTAGCAATCATTCCAAACCCTAACAAAGAAAGCATTATCCATCACCTCTTAAAAATTTAGAAAATTCTATTAATTTATGTTATAGCATTAGAATTAATGTTAAAGTTTGGTATTTTTAAATAAGGTAACTTCAAACTAAACCTAAAAACTAAAAAAGCCGCCTTGTAGGCGACTGGTTTAAGCTAGGTCAGCTGTTATGGACTGCTTTTGAAGGTGATCAGACAGAAGGCTGTAGGCGATAATCTTCTTTTTATATTGTTTCACGACGTCGACATGATCATGATAGCTATATACGCATAGTCGAACAGCGTTTTTCCCTTTTTTCGTATCGATAACAAGTGGAGTTTCACTGTCTTCTAGGTGTTTATAATAGTCCTTATTTCCTTCATGGACATAATATTGTTTTAAAAATGTTGCTTTATTAAAATAATCAATCACTTGCATTTTGTCTTTGCCTTCTAAATGTTTCCCATCAACTGTGACAGTAGCGTTTTGATCATCAAGTGTTGGGTGTAATTGAAATTTAGTCATAAGCCATTTGACCACTGGAGTTGGAAGACACGTTATTAATATTTTGAGTGCACTTACAAGAATGATGGAAAGTAATACAATCCATGTCATAGTTAATCATCTCCGCTTAAATTAAATAAGATTACATACTTATTTTACCACAGAGAACATGATTGCTTTTTGTACATTATGTGAACCTTCTTTAGTGAAAAGATGTATATGAAATGCGTTTATTTATGCACATTTAGGGAAATATAAAATTATAACAAATACTACATATAAAAAAGGAGAAAAAATTATGTTGTGGACGATTATTGGACTTTTATTTATTTTTTGGTTATTAGGATTAGTTTTTCATATTGGCGGCGGCATCATTCACATTCTTCTTGTCATTGCAGTGATTGTGCTGATCGTAAAACTTGTGAAACGAATTTAGATATAAAAAGCCTTTCCTTAGGGAAAGGCTTTTTATGTGGAGAGATTATAAAAATGAGCTGTATTTCGATATAAAAAATCATATGTCTCCGTTACAGAAACCCTTTTGAGACGTGCTATTTCCTGAACGGACTGATGCATCATTGATGGAACCGTTGTCTGGTTTTGAAAATGTCCTTCAAATGGCCACGGACCATCTGTTTCGACCATCAAGTAGTCAAGAGGGTAATCTGTGGCAAGCGCTTGGATTTTAGGTTTATATACAATATCAGGTGTAACGGAAATATAGTAGCCGTTGTTTTTCATTCGTTCAACGGTTTTTTTAGCTCCTTTGAACCAGTGGAAGTGAGCTTTAGGCACAGAATGTTTTTCTAGTAAGTCGCACACGATCTCAGCATCTTCATATACAGCGTGAAGAATTAACGGTTTCCCCCATTTTTTTGAATGAATAATAAAAGCTTCAAGCAGCTCCAAATAGGGCTCTAGAGAAAGAGTATAGGTCTGACTTAAGTAATAAGGTAGACCAACCTCCCCAACAGCGATCATTTCTTCATTGTTTTGATCAATCCAGGCAAACAGCTCCGCTAATTCATTTGAAGAAGGCAGCATTTGTTCAGGGTGAAATCCGTAGGCAGGTTTCACGCAGGAATATAACTTGCTGATTTTTTGATTAAGTTGGCAAGAGTGTAATGTAGAAGATACAGAAATAAGCGCTTGTAACGAAGGATCCTGCTCAACTATGTCTTTCCAGCTTTTCTGTTCATATTGATCTAGATGAATATGCGAGTCAATAATGCGTTTCATAAATAATGCTCCTCCCAGCCTATTTTGTTTAAAAATAATACGTAAGAGAGTGTATGATTCTGTTAAGCCTCCACTTTATTTCTTATTTGTTTTCTGTTCCCCCATTTAGTAATAGATGAGAACGTATAAACAATAAGAGCTAACCAAATAAAACTAAAAGCAATAACATGAGCTTTTGTTAGCGATTCATGGTATAGAATGACTCCTGCTAGCAAAGACAAGGTTGGTGAAATATATTGAAGAATACCAAGCATTGATAATGATACTTTTTTAGCACTTTTTGTGAATAATAGGAGTGGTAAAGCTGTAACTACTCCACTGCCCATTAATAAAAGACTTGTTGAAAAAGAATCAAAAAACTGCAAGTGTGATTGAAATGTAAGGTAGCCTATGTATGCTAATGCAATAGGGGAGATGACCATCGTTTCAAGAGTTAATCCAATCGTTGAATCAGCTTTAATCTTTTTCTTTGCCAAACCATATAATCCGAAGGTAACAGCTAAGCTAAGCGAAATCCAAGGAACCACACCATAATGAAGACTAAGCGTTAAGACGCCGATTCCTGCTAGTATAAATGCAAAAATTTGAGCCCCGCTTAATCTCTCTTTTAAGAAAATAACACCTAATAAAACACTTGTTAGGGGATTAATATATTGTCCAAGGCTCGCTTCTACTATTTTTCCATTAATGACAGCCCACATAAAAATGCCCCAATTTGCACTAATAAGTACAGACGCAGTAAAAAGGGACCAGAATAAGGATGGTTTTTTCACTATTTCTTTTATAAACGTAATGTATGTACGCCATTTCTTTGTCATTAATAAAAGAATAAGCATAAAAATAAAAGACCAAAAAACGCGCTGAGCTAAAATCTCACCTGGTGCTACGTGGTGAACCAGCTTCCAATAAATTGGCGTGAGCCCCCACATAAGATAAGCAAGGACCGCATATATCACACCATCTCTGTCGTGATTTAAGTTCATGTGAAACCTTCTTTCTAACATAAGATAAAATCAGTAATAAAAGTCATAGATTAACATAAAAAAGCAGCATAAACGATTATATCACAGAGAAAAACGATTCTTCACATGTTGAATGGCTCAAAAAAGCGCTATGCGCCAGGTCATTGCTTTTCTATGTCTAAAATAAAATCAAATTGCGTGTTTCTAACAAGGTAAGTGCTTACACAAGTGCGTATGATAAGCGTTCCTTCAGCTTATATTCAAGTGGTTATGAAAAACAGTTGATTTCCCCATTATAAACTGTCAAGCTTAGGGAAGAAGAAAATCTTAGAGGAAAGAATATATAGGTGACGAATATGATCGAAATAAAAATGTCTACGATAAGCGACGGAGAATTTAACAGAGGTGTATTTGCTAAGCAAGATATTAAAAAAGGAACGCTTATTCACGAAGCTCCTGTTATCGCTTATCCTAATAAAGAGCATGATTTTATTGAGAAAACAACACTAGCGGATTATGCTTTTGAATATGGAGTGAATCATACGGCTATTCTTTTGGGATACGGTATGCTGTTTAATCACTCGTATACACCCAATGCTACGTATGAAATTAATTTTGACAATCATACCTTTGATTTTTATGCATATACGGATATCCAAGCAGGAGAAGAAATTCTCATCAACTATAATGGAGATGAAGATGATCAAGAGCTCCTTTGGTTTGATCGTGAAGATGAAGAAGAACAAAAGTAAAAAGTTAAGCCCATCGAAAATCGATGGGCTTTTTATTATGCTTTTTTATCTGGATACATAGTAGAGTTCAAACGGATGAATTGGTAAATATGCGTAATAATAACTTTTAAAACGGCATATCCAGGAACGGCTAAAATAATACCGATGATTCCGAATAAGTTTCCGGCGGTTAGAATGACAAAAATGACCGTAATCGGGTGAATATCCAGGCTTCTTCCCATAATTTGCGGAGAGATTACTTTGCCTTCAAGCAATTGAACAACTGCCCAGACAATGGCCAGTTTTACAAGCATGAAAGGAGACGTAATAAACGCAATAATAATGGCTGGAATAATGGCGATAATAGGACCAAGGTAAGGGACAACATTGGTTACCATGGCGATAATCGCTAGAAGTAATGCATAATCTAACCCAATAATCAGATAGCCAATGAAAAGCAGTACACCTATACAAATCGCAACAAAAATTTGCCCGCGAATATATGCGCTTAATGCGTGGTTCATGTCGGCTAAAATGAATTTAGCTTCAGAACGAGAGCGGTTTGGAAGCAGTTTTACAATGTAATTAGGTAAGTTTTTCCCATCTTTTAATAAGTAGAAAAGAATAAAGGGTAAAACGGCAACCGATAATATAATTTCTGTAATGGTACCGACAAAGTTCACAATACCGCTTGAAAATCCAGAAACATATTTGCTCAAGTGTTTTGATGCATCTTTTGAAATCTTATCTAGGTCCGTGTTAGCCGACTGAAGACCCTGTTCGACATATCGGTTATTCGAAAGATTCGTCACCGCATGCTGAACGTCATGCGTCAGCTCTGGGATATTATCAATAAGACGGTCAACTTGATTTTTTAGAGGCGGGATAACCGATGAAATAATAATGGCTAATGCGCCGATAATCACTATGTATAAAACAAGAATGGAAATAATTCGTTTTACACCTTTTCGTTCTAAAAAGTCAACAAGCGGATTAAATAAATAAAAGCAAATTCCTGCTAAGATAATCGGCAGTGCGATTGTTTTAATAAAAATAGAGATAGGAATTAAAATAAATCCGATTTTTGATAATGAAAAAATAGTCATGCTGAGAATAAAAATAATAATTGTATATACAACAAATTTATTATTTAAGATTTTTTCTCGGAAAAAAGTTCCTTTCTGAGGTCTAGGTTCCAAGCTGTTCAACTCCTTTAAAAAGTAAATGTATAGTTATCATACCCTGATTTAGACTAATTTAAGAGGGTTTTTTACAAAGAAGTGTGCATACTAGTAGAAAATCTTCTAGAAAGAAGGGGTGAAATCATTGAAAGAAGACAAACAGCCCTCGTATCGTGATTTCTCTACAGTAGAAAAAAGCCACGAGTATATAACCGCTGAAGAATTTCCAGACGGTCCCTTCGGCTCTCCGGTTAATCAAAAACTGGGGAAATCTACTTCATGGGAAGAAGGGCAGCGAACGTATAGCGCATTTAATTATGAAAACAAAAACCTTCATGAAAAAGCTCAAAGGTTATTCCCAGGGGCGCACCCTGTACATGATAACCCAAAGGAACATGAACAAAATCCAAGCTAATGTTTTTATTTTTAATGGGAAATGAAGAGCGCTTCTTTCTTGCTTGCATTGATATATGTATAGAATAATGTCTGCCAACTGCGATATCAAAAAGTCTTTGATATGTTTAGTATATGTCGATGTATCTTTTTGTTAAATCATGTTGACAACAAGCAATTTAGCCTGTAATATAAAACGTAACTTATCAATGTTTCTACAGGATTCGACAAAATTTGATTTACTTAAACTTGTGATCTCAACTTCTATTTACAGCTATTAGAGCGCTGTAAGTAGAAGTTTTATTTATGTTATCGATCAAAAAGAAAAAAGCAGGTCTGCTCAAGCAGGCCTGCTTTTTTTATTATTGAACAGCGTCAAATTTATTTACTTTCCACTGAGAATTAGATTTATAGAATGTGACAGTTCGTTTTACACTGCCGCCATCTACAGTTGGAACTGTGAATTCATAAGAGCGAACTGTTGCTGTTTGATACACAAGCTTTGTTTTTGCTTTTGACCACTCTAACATGCTGAATCCGTCGCCGATTGGATGTGCAAGTTTGCCGTTATATGTGATATAGCCGTAATTTGTTAATCCTTTTTCTACTGCACTATTTGTAAATGTCTCAGATAAGTAGCTTGATAGCTCAGCTTTTGTATCAAATTCAGGGCAAAGGTACACGTACTCAGTTCCTTTATATTCAAATGTACGTTCTGTACATGGTTTGTTTTTATAACCGTGCAGAGCACTCCAGAAATGATTGCTGGCACTAGCTGCAATTTTGACAGCATTTGCATCCGTTAGTGTTGAAGATGTTGTTTGTGCTGTAACTCCAGTGCTTAGTGTAAAGAAAATAGCGATTGATGATAAAACTAGTCCAATTTTTTTCATTTCTAACTCACTCCTAATTAATTAACCTTATTTATGTAACGATTATGTGTTTTATATTTCTTTTGTTACATTTATATTACAATAAATCTGTAATAAAAGAAAGTGTTTTGTCTTTTTTTCTTAAATTTTTTTAGATTTTTACTAGTTTCTGAAGTAGATATAGTAAATAAATTGCGGATAAATGTTGATTTATTAGGATTTTTAAACCGATTTTTCTATTTTATATTCGTTTTGTTACAAATAATCTTTTTTGTAACAAAACTGTAATAAAAGAAGCTGAATACTTTTAGGATACAGAAAAATAAAGATAAAACGGTGAAAAAGCGATTTTAAAAGTTTTTTTCCTTTTTTTGGGCATATTTCTTTTGCGGTTTTGAGCTTTTTAGTAGAGTAGATTAAGAGGAGGCGAAATCATGAAAGTCATTATACATAGTGAGAAAAGCGGTATAGCAGGCATGAATTACAGAGATCTTCAGGAGATGCCCCCTGAAAGAGGAGAAGTAAAAGTAAGGTTAAAAACAGCAGGTTTAAACCGGAGAGATTTATTTGTTATGAATAATCGAGGCAAAGGAGATAAGCCGTTTATTCCCGGTTCAGACGGTGCAGGTATTATAGAAGAAGTGGGAGAAGGCGTAAAAGGTTTAAAAATTGGAATAGAAGTGATCATTAATCCAAGTCTGGAGTGGGATCGTATAGAGGACATTCCGTTTACGCCTAAAATTTTAGGTGGTCCATCGAATGGAACGTTTGCAGAGTATGTAATCATAAAAGCGGATAATGTTGTGCAAAAGCCGCCTTATCTATCTTGGAAACAAGCGGGAGTTCTTTCATTATCAGCTTTAACTGCGTATAGAGCTCTCTTTACAAAAGGGCAGTTAAAAAAAGGAGAACATCTACTTATTCCTGGTATAGGGAGCGGAGTCGCGACTTATGGCTTGTTATTCGCAAAAGCTATCGGAGCTGACGTAACGGTTACTTCTAGAAGTGATGAAAAAAGAAAGCAAGCCCTAGAGTACGGAGCTGATTATGCATTAGACAGTGGAAGTAACCTAAAAGAAGAAATCAACGATAGAAAAGTAGATATCATACTTGATAGTGTGGGGGCAGCTTTATTTCCGACGTATTTTGAAATACTAAAGCCAAATGGAAGAATTGTTAATTTTGGTGCGAGTTCTGGAAATGAAGTTGAATTGCCTCTAAGAACTATTTTTTATCCTCAATTCAATATACTTGGCACATCTATGGGAAGTCAGGAAGAATTTGTGGACATGATGGATTTTATAGAGAAACATCAAATTAAACCAATCGTCGATAGATTCTATCCGCTGTCAGAGGCAGCTGCAGCTTGCGAACGATTAGATAAAGGAAAACAATTTGGCAATATAGGTTTACTTATTTCAGAATAAAAAAATCCCCGGCGCTAACTGGGGACTTTTTTATATAATCAAACGTTTGTTTAAATGAAAGAAACAAGGTAATAACAGGATTTTTAGCAGTTTTTTATCATAACCACCAAGCCAATAAAAAGGTAACAAATCCTCCTAGTATCAAAAATCCCATGCTGTATTTGAGCGTGTATTTAAACAGTTCACCCTCTTTTCCGGCTAAACCTACTGCTCCAGCAGCGACAGCAATTGATTGAGGAGAAAGCATTTTAGCCATCACGCCGCCGGCAGTATTAGCCGCTACGAGAATAATTGGCAAGACATTAATTTGCTGAGCAGTAGTTAGCTGCAAGTTGCCGAACAGCGCATTATTCGATACGACAGACCCCGTTAGAAATACGCCAATCCAGCCAAGAAATGGAGATAAAAATGGAAAATAAGCAGCTGATGTAGCGAGTGCCAATCCAAGTGTAGAGGACTGTCCTGAATAATTTGAAATAAAAGCAAAAGCAATGACCATCATAATCGTCATAATAGGTCTTGATAGTTCTTTTACGGTTTCCAAAAGAGTGGTCCATGCCACTTTTGCCGATACGTTAAGCAAGAAAACTGAAAGGATACAAGCGATAAGAATTGCCGTACCTGTTGCTGCAAATAAGTCTATTTTTAAGACAGCAGCGTAAGGCGTAGGATCTTTTACTAAAGGCGCTGCTTTAATTACGTGATTGTGTAAAAATGGGACGTTAATAAGCAGGTTCAGATGTTCAAGCGCCGTTTTGACAAAAGAAATGCTCCAAGCCGTAACGAGTATCGTTAATAGAATAAAAGGAGACCAAGCCTTTAAAATTTGTTTTGGTGACAGGCTGAAGCTTTTAGCTGCTGCCGGGCTTGTTCTTTTAATATAAAAAGCAAGAGCAAGCAAACTCACAATAGAAGATGTGATATTTGGAAGTTCAGGGCCGATGTATGTAACAGTTAAATACTGCGTCAGTGCATAGGAAATGGCTGTGATGCTCGTTGCTTTCCATACGTCTTTTAATCCTTTTATCCCATCCATAATAAAGACAAGTAAAAAAGGGATAAGAAAAGAAATAATCGGAAGCTGCGTGCCAAGAAAATGAGCAATTTCTTTTGGATCAATGCCAGATACTTGTCCTGCGACAATGACAGGAATCCCCATGGCGCCAAAAGCTCCTGAAGCTGTATTAGCAATTAAGCATAGCGCCGCTGCTTTTAACGGTTTGAATCCAAGTCCAACTAGAAGCGCTGCTGTAATGGCAATTGGAGCTCCAAATCCTGCTGCTCCTTCTAAAAAAGCATTAAAGGAAAAAGCAACAAGCAGCATTTGCAAGCGGGGGTCATCGGTTATTGAAATAATAGATTGCCTAATGGTAGTAAACTGTCCGCTTTTGACAGTTAGCTTGTATAAGAACACCGCGCCGATAATAATATAGCTGATGGGCCAAAGTGCATACAAAAACCCATAGCCTGTGGCTCCTAAGACCATTGAGGCAGGCATATCATAAAAATAAATAGCAATAATCATAGAAAGAAGTACCGTAATACCAGCAGCAATGTGTCCTTTTAATTTCAAAAGAGTTAAAGCAATAAAGAAAAAGATGATGGGGATGAGTGCAATTAGTGCAGAAAGCCAAATATTATTTAACGGATTATATACTTGAGTCCACGTCATATTCATACACCTCTACTACATATTTAAAACAAGGGAGCGGGGGAGTCCCCCGCAAAAATCTTTTGATGTTACACAAAAGCTCTGTCGCGAGTTTGCTTAAGAATGCTAGCAGAGTGCTCGAGCTGCTGCTGTTCGTGAGGAGTTAAATTCAATTCAATAATTTGGCGCACGCCGTTTTTATTAATGATAGCCGGCACGCCGATATACACATCAGAAATACCGTATTGTCCTTCTAATAAAGCAGATACCGTTAAAATAGAATTTTCATCATCTAAAATAGCCTTGGTTATGCGTACAAGTCCCATCGCAATTCCGTAATAAGTCGCTCCTTTTCGATTAATAATATGGTAAGCCGCATCGCGTGTTTGTTCGAATAGATGCTGCATATCCGGCTCTTTTTCAATAGCAGCAGTATTGATAAAATGTTCGAGCTTCACACCGCCAATTTGCGCGTGGCTCCAAACAGGAAATTCCGTATCTCCATGTTCCCCCATAATATAAGCGTGGACGTTGCGAGAATCTACTTCGAAATAGTCGCTTAACAAGTAGCGGAAGCGAGCTGTGTCAAGAATCGTTCCTGAACCAATTACTCGTTCGTTTGGTAATCCTGATACTTTTTGTGTAACGTGTGCGAGAATATCAACTGGATTTGTTGCCACTAAAATGATGCCGTCAAATCCGCTGTTCATAATATCTTTTACAATGCATTCAAAAATTTTAACGTTTTTTTCAACTAGATCTAAGCGCGTTTCCCCTGGAGCTTGATTAGCGCCCGCTGTAATAACTACTAAATCAGCATCAGCGCAGTCTTTATAATCTCCAGCCCAGATTTTCATCGGTGTGGCAAATGGCATTCCATGATTGATATCGCGTGCTTCGCCTTCTGCTTTTTCTTTGTTCATATCGATTAACACTAATTCATTGGCAATACCTTGATTGACCATTGAAAAAGCGTAGCTTGAGCCAACAAAACCAGTTCCGATAACGGCAACTTTTCGTGTCTTTGGTGTAAATTGTGTTTTCATTTGTATCATCCTTTGAATTTTATTTTGTGATGTTTTTCACAATGTTAGTGTAACAAGAATAAATACCCTCGGCTGTGATAAAAATCACACCCTTAAAAAAATAGTAAACAATTTTACAGGGCGATTTAAAAAAGGGTTCTTCTACATGAAGTGCCACATTTAGAAAGATCTTAAACGTTTAAAGTGTTGAGTAAAGGCAACTTGTTTTGCAGAAAGCTAAAGAGTTTAACATTCTCTATTTGTATGTTAACAGCCAATAATGTTTCTATAGACCCACACGAAATCCATTTGTTACACTAAGTTTGCTTATTTTGAATAAAGGAGTGGAAGGGATGGAGAACTACTATGAGCAAGCCCAAAAAGGCGCTTGGGTTAGTATCTTATCATATATCTTTTTATCAGCATGTAAACTTATTATTGCGGGTGTCACCGCTTCCTCTGCTTTAAAAGCCGACGGTCTTAATAATGTTACAGATATTATTGCATCAATTGCCGTCTTAGTCGGCTTAAAAATCTCTAAAAAACCTCGCGATAATGATCATCCCTATGGACATTCCAGAGCGGAACATATCTCTTCACTTATTGCTTCTTTTATCATGATGGTCATCGGACTAGAAGTATTGGTCGACGCGGGTCAGTCATTATTTATGGACAAATCTGAAGCGCCTAATTTACTGGCTGCTTGGGTAGGTCTTGGAGCGGCTGCTGTTATGGGGGGTGTCTACCGGTATAATATTAAGATTGCTAAAAAACTTGATAGCCAGTCTTTATATGCGGTTGCTAAAGATAATTTGTCTGATGCACTTGTGAGTATAGGGGCTGTTGTGGGAATTTTCGGCTCACAATTCGGCCTGCCCTGGCTGGACGTGGTAGCTGCTTTTGCTGTGGGAATTATTATTTGTAAAACAGCCATCGAGATTTTTAAAGAAGCGGCTCACTCCTTAACGGACGGATTTGATGAAGAAAAGTTAGGGCACTACAAAGAAAGCATTGGGCTTGTAGAAGGTGTAAAAGAAGTAGAAGATGTGAAAGCGCGCAAGCTTGGTAATCAAGTCGTGATTGATGTAACTGTTAAAGTAGATCCCCATTTAAATGTTATTAAAAGCCATGAAATTGCTGATCAAATTGAACATATGATGAACGATGAGCATCAGATTAAAGATACGCTTGTTCATATTGAACCTGATGCATACGAAAAGCAAAAATAAAACCAGCACGTTCTTTCGTTATGAAAGGATGGGCTGGTTTTATTTTTGGAGAAATTTGAAATAAATCACAAAAACTTCTTCAAAAATGAAAATGAAAAGCCGTTATTAGTAATATAAAGATTTTTGTAGAAGGGTGAGGGAATGAAGAGGTTAAGTGCAAAGCTCGTAGTATTTTTTAGTATTTTTATAGCTATTTTATTATTAGTTGTTTCAGGGGCTGTTTATCAATTTACCAAAACACAAATAGAAAAAGATGTAGAGATTCAGTCTCAAAGTCAAGTGAAAGAGTTAAAAGAAACGATTCATACGTACTTAGACATGTATAGTCGTTCTTTGCTGACGTATAGTGAAAATGATGTAATCGTTAATTTTGTTAAGCAGGAAGGAAATCAAACAAACCAAGAGAAAAATCCGTATTTTACATGGAATACGGTTCAAAAAGAGTTTACGCAGTTTAAAGAAAAATATCCAAACCTGGCACTTGAATACATAGGCACTAAAAATAAGGGAATGTATTCTGTTCCCAAGCAAGAGTTTGGTTCAAACTATGATCCGACTTCCAGGGTGTGGTACAAACAAGCAGTAGAATCACCTGAAGAGGTTGTTTACACGGATCCATATGAAGATGCAGCAACGAAAAAGACGGTTGTGACGATTGCAAAGGCTATTTTAGATCCAGATACTAAAAATGTGCTGGGCGTTATAGCTACTGATTTAGACTTAGATGCATTAAAAAACATTGTAGGTAAAGCAGAAGTAAATCACGGTGGATATGCATTTTTATTTGATCAAAATGGCACAGCGCTCGTTCATCCAACAGAAGCTGGAAAAAATTTAATGAATCAGCCATTTATGAAAAAAATGTACGAAGCAGACCGGAATAAAGATTTCATGAAGTATACCTTTCAAGGTGAAGAGAGAGTGATGGCATATGATACTCTCGAAGGAACAAATTGGAAGATAGGAAACGCCTTTATTTATAATGAAATGCTCTCAAGCGCTCATCATTTACTGAATGTGATTGTCTGGATTGCGTTAATTGGCATCTTATTATCAGTGGTGTTAACCATCTTTTTCTCAAGAATCATTACGAATCCGATTCGCCGCTTGAAAAACGAAGTAGCCAAAGTAACAGCTGGCGATTTAACAGTTCAGGTTCAGACGAAGTCAAAAGATGAAATTGGTGAACTTACTCATTTATTTAACGATATGGTAGCTAAAATGAAAACATTGATTGGCACGGTTCAGACGTCTGTTGAGACAGTAAAAACGTCTGTTGAAGACTTGAGTGCTGTATCTGAAGAAGCAACTGCATCCAGTGAAGAAATTGGCCGGGCTATCCATGAGATTGCCAGCGGCGCCACGCAGCAGGCTTCTGACGCTGACTCTACTAATCACAAAACGATGAGTTTATCTTCACAAATTGAAGAAGTCATTGAACAAAACGCCCAGATTAATAAAATGACGATTGAAGCTGTAACCATCAATGAAAAAGGCTTAAAACAAATGCAGCTGCTTCGCAACCAAACTACCGAATCATCTCAGACGATTCACGGTGTTCAAACGGTAATGGAAGAGTTAACAAGTAAGATGAAAGAAATTGAATCTATTATTTTTACAATTAATAGCATTTCAGATCAGACAAATTTACTTGCACTAAATGCTAGTATTGAAGCAGCTCGTGCAGGAGAACATGGCAAAGGATTTGCGGTAGTAGCTGAAGAGGTACGAAAACTTGCTGAACAGTCCTCTCAGGCTACTGAACAAGTTCGCCACACGATTGCAGCGATTCAAGGGGAAGTCGCGGCTGCTCGTGAAGAATGCAACCGGACAGAAGAACTTTCAAAATCTCAAGACTTTGTGGTAGGAGACACAGAACAAGCTTTTCGTGAAATTGCTACTACCATTGAGCAGGTGGCAGCGGCTGTCGAACATGTAACAAGCAGCATGGACAGCATTGATGAGCATAAGGAAGACGTGGTAGCGGCCATTCAAAGTATAGCAGCTATTGCACAGCAATCAGCAGCAGGAACGGAAGAAATTACGGCTTCTACAGAAGAACAAATTAGAGCTATTTCTACTGTTTCTCAATCGGCTGAACATTTGCAAGAGATTAGTGAAGAATTGGCGAACTTGATTCGTCAATTTAAAATTAAATAAAAAAGAGCGCCAATAACATATTGGCGCTCTTTTTTATTTAATAGGAAAACAAGTTGCTGTACGGTAAAAAAACCTGCTGATCTAGAGGTGCAACAGCTGACACGCGCTGATGTGTAAACGGGTGTATAAAAGAAAGCTTAATGGCATGTAAAGCTTGCTGCTGATCTTTTAATCTCTTTCCGCCATAAAGCGTATCACCAAGTAATGGATGGCCGACGTGACTCATATGAACACGTATTTGGTGAGTGCGTCCGGTCTCGAGCGAAAGTTCAATAAGCGTTTCATTTTTTGCCATATTGCGCTTTAACACGCGATAAGATGTTTTGGCAGCTTGTCCCGTTCTAGATACTCTTCTTCTCGTAGCGTGATGGCGATCGCGTCCAATAGGTTCATTAACGATTCCTTGCTCTTGTTTCATGAGTCCTTGGACAAGAGCAACATAAGTCCGGTTAATTTTACGTTCAGCCAGCAGCTGGTCAAACACAGAGCTTGCTACAAAATGCTTCGTGAATAAGATAGCACCTGATGTATTGCTGTCCAAACGGTGAACGTGTCTAGGCTTTGTTTTGAGGCCTATTTTTTGAAAATAAGCAGCTACAGCATTTAAAAGAGTTTTTTGGTCCTGCTCTGATGAAGGATGAGTATTTAGGTTTATTGGTTTGTTTACAATTAGCACGTGTTCATCTTCAAACAAAATCTCTATATTAACATTGTAAGGTGTTATTTCATCAGGTTCTGCTTCAAAAAAAGGGAGTGACACTCTATCATTTTCCTTAAGAGTGTTCCTCCATGGTAAAGGTTCACCGTTTATAAGCACATTTTTATTCATCCGAAACTGATGCAGCGTTTTTTTAGGAATACGCCATTTCGTTTTTAAATAATCTTCAATTGTTTGCCCTGCATCATTTTTTGCGATTTTATCTTCTAGCCATTGGCCGTGTATACTCATATTTAATCCCTTCCTTACATACTAGTAAATATCCTTTAATCTTTAAAAAGAACTTGTAAATAATTAGGAGGAAATAACTACCTGAAGTTCTCGTTTTATGTTTATGTTATGCTAAATAAAGAGACATAAGTTAAGAGAAAAAAGGGGGGGTAACCATGAAAATTGCCCAAGCAGCTCCGCCAGAAATGGAGAATTACATAGAAGAGTTGACTGAACAGCTTCGCTATGACTTGTTACCTCGGTATGTATCTGTAGATAAGCTTAATCCTGATGAATTATTAAATCCAGATTATTGTACAGACCATTTATATAATGGCTTACTCGATGAAGCATTGCAAGTCATTAGTAGCCTTCAGACAATAATTGCCGTAATTGAAGCGATTCAACATCGGCCGATTGAAGAAAGCGACTGCGAGCAATTCGAAAAAAATATTGCAATTTTAAAAAAATACGGGTTTTTATTTCCTGTTTCCATTGAGTGTTTTGCAAAAGAAAACAATTTGATTACGTATTCGTATGAATCGTTTTATAATTCATACATAAATTAAAGAGGCTGGGAGAAAAGTATTTTAGCCTAAGTGAAAAACGAACTATTGATCAGCAAGTTTGATGAGTGGTTCGTTTTTTTTTATGGTGAATACAACTTCATCTGTTTCGTCCTTCCAGCAGTTGATTGAAGGGCAAGGCGAAGACTCTTGCGGAAAAAGCGGGACAGATGAGACCCCGCAGGAGCGCAAGCGACGAGGAGGCTCAGCGCCCGCCCGCGGAAAGCGAAGCCTTGCATGGAAATCAACGGCGGTGTCATAAGCGGTTCAGTTCATGTATCTTATTTGTTCGTCTTTAGGTTGGATTCATTTAGTTCTGTACCGGCCTCTTTTTAATCATATATTTCAGACTTCTATTGGACATTCAAAAAGAGCTTGTGATATGGTCAAACTTGTATAAATCCATCAAAAAATAAATAGGAGCGAAAACATGACAAAAGCAAAACTATGTTTTATCGGTGCAGGCTTTCACGCATCAACGAACATTTACCCCTCTGTTGTTGAAGCGGGAGCAGAAATTAAAGCAATTTCCACACGCAGTATCGAAAGATCAAAAACTGCTCTTCAACGATTTGGGAGCAGCGGTACGCCGTACGATGATTATAAGAAAATGCTAAAGCAAGAAAAGTGCGATGGAGTAGTGGTTGTGGCACAGCCTGAAGATCATCCTGCTTTGGTGCTGGATTGCATTCGAGCAGGACAAAATGTTTATGTGGACAAGCCTTTGGGGATGAATGAAAGAGAAGCAAAAGAGATTTCAGATGCTGCTAAGCAAGCTGGCGTAAAAGTTATGGTAGGTTTTATGAAGCGCTATGCGCCTTGTTATATGAAGTTAAAAGAATTAATTGAAGAAGGTAGCCTAGGAAGTGTCCGTTCATTTCAAGCAAGATTTGCTGTAGACAGTACCCCTTTTTGTAAAGATGAAGAGCAGTTTATGAAGCTTGCTGCCATACATATTGTTGATCTCGTCCGTCACTTGTTCGGCGAAGTCGTTCACGTGACAGGGTTCAGAAATAATCATGGTGAATATATTTCAGATAGTATTTCGCTGAAGTTTGACAATGGCACTGTAGGGAGCCTGTATTTTACTGGCATGACAGCATGGTCTCGAGAAAGTGAAAACTTATTAGTGACATTTGACGATGGCTTTGCTTTTGTTGACGAAATAAATTCATTAACTATTCACGAATCCCAGACTTTTGACGAATTACCGTGGAAATCATTAAAAGAAAACGATCGTGTGTTTACACCTTCTGCTTCACCGATGTCGGGAGCTTATCGAGATCTTTACCTTCGTGGTTTTGTTGGAGAGATGGCTCATTTTATTGAGTGTTGTACAAATGACCAAGAACCTCTTTCTAGTGGGAGCGACAATGTAAAAACGATGAGATTATGTGATCAAATACTGTCATCTTTAATGTAAAGAAAGCTTTAAAGAAAAGAATGTACGATGAATAGCTTACTGTAAATTATGTAAATCATACTAAATAATGTTATGATTAGACAGGTCGTATAAACGAAAGCATTTACCTTTCATAAGATTACAAAACGTTTCAATCTTATTACATATGTTTAAAATTAGCCTAAATGGTTTCTTTTTACGCCTATATCATATACAATGCCCCCTAGATGATTTTTTCGAATAGCTAATAATCGTTTGGGATTATGAAAGGAGATTAATCATGAGAAAACTGATGTATACATTGCTCATTGGGTTAATTGCTGCAGCTTTAACAGCTTGTGGTTCAAACGATGATGCAAAGCAATCAAAGAACGATGATCAAAAAACTGCACAAACTGAGAAGCAAAAAGAGGCTCAGGAAAAGCAGGAAAAGCAAGCAAAAGAAATGCAGAAGAAATTAGATAAACAAAAAGTAGATGAAAAGAAAACCGTAGCAGTTGTAAACGGTAAAAAAGTTTCGGGTGAAGAATATAATGCAGCCCTGGCTACATCACAAAATCAGTACCAACAAATGGGACAAGACCCAACTTCTAAAGAAGCAGCTAAACAAGTAAAGCAGCAAACAATTGACAATTTAGTAGGTCAAACGCTGCTATTGCAAGAAGCTGAAAACAAAGGCTATAAAGCAACTGATGAAGAAGTAAATAAAAAGTTAAAAGAAACGAAAAAGCAGTTCAAAACAGATAAACAGTTCAAAGCGGCTTTAAAAGATGCAGGAATCACTCAATCACAATTAAAGTCTGAGCTGGCTGACAGCATTAAATATCAGCAGTACGTAGATAAAGACATCCAAACACCAGAAGTAACAGATAAAGAAATTCAAGATTATTACGATCAATTTGCAAAACAAAGCCAAAGTCAAGCAAGCGGCGGTAAAGAACAATCTCAAATGCCAAAGCTTGAAGACGTAAAGCCTCAAATTAAGCAGCAGCTTGAACAACAAAAGAAACAAGAAGCATTAGAGAAAAAAGTTGAAGAACTTAAGAAAAATGCAAAAGTTGAAGTGAAGCTTTAAATACAAATGAAACGGCCCTTTAAAGGGCCGTTTTTTGTTATGTACATTATTGCTTCTTGTCAGTAAAAAGGGGTGCGTGAAAGATTTTAATGTATTTTGACTTATAAGGTAAAAAGTGTTCTGATGGTTTGCCTTTCATCCTATACTTTTCTTATATAGATATAAGAGAAATTGGGGGAGTCGATAAATGAAAAAGGTGGCTGTTTTTTTTGTTGGGCTTGTTTTTTTACTCGCGGGGATGGGTCTGACAGGCAACGCTTCTGCGGCGTCCAATCAACTTGTTATCATTAACAAATCTACTAACACACTTGCTTTTTATGATGGAGGCAAATTGGTAAAGACGTTCAAAGTTGCGACAGGGAGGCAGATGAGTTATACACCAGAAGGTACCTTTAGCATTGTGAATAAAATTAAAAACCGGCCTTATTATAAAGACAACATTCGGGGAGGAGATCCTAGAAATCCACTAGGTGATCGCTGGCTAGGATTAAATGCGCGCGGAACGTATGGCACGACGTACGCTATTCATGGAAATAATAATCCAAGTTCTATCGGGACCTACGCAAGTTCAGGGTGCATTCGTATGTATGATGAAGAGGTACGCTGGCTGTTTGACCGCGTTCAAACCGGTACAAAAGTGGTTATTGGTCAATTTCATTCTCAAAGTTTTGATTCAATCGCTGTTAAAAACAAATACAAAGTAAGCAGTGCTTCAGTCGCCCAGAATCTTTGTAAAACAAAAAAGCTCTCAAAAGGCCAAATTGGTTTTGTAACGATTCAATCACCGATGGTTTTGTTAAAAGAAGAAAAAGGAAAATGGGTAAAGATTCGCACGTTAAATCGCGGTGAACGCTATAATGTATATAAAATAAATGGCATTAAAGTTTCTTTAGGACCAGGATTTATTGAAAATTATCCTAATAAAAAGACATCCATAAAATTAGATATTTGCAAATAGAAAATGAGGCTGGGACAAAAGTATTTTAGCCTAAGTGAAAAACGAACCATTGATCAGAATTTTGATTCTTGGTTCGTTTTTTTTATTATGGTGAACGCAGATTTCATCTGTTTCGTTCCTTCTAGCAGTTGATGGGAGGGTGAAGACTCCTGCGGCCGCCCGCGGAAAGCGAAGTCTTGCACGGAAGTCAACAGCGGTGTCACAAGCTATCCATACGAGCTAATCCATTTGTGCGTCTTTCGATTGGATTTATTTCGTTATGTCTCACCCTCATTTTTTGAATTTTTAATAATGTTTATTATAATAAAAAACAGGGAAACTAATTGCCTAATGAAGAGAGAGAAAGGGTTGTTTGAGCGTATGTCTACAATAGACTTATCAAAATTCGAGAAAAAAATGATTATTCGTAACATCAAACCGGACGATATAGATGAAATTTTAGCACTTCAAAAGCTATCATTCCCCGGAATGGATCCGTGGAAAAAAGAACAGCTTGAAAGTCATCTGGCCATTTTTCCAGAAGGACAAATATGTGCAGAGTACGACGGGGAAATTATCGGATCTTGTTCCAGCTTGATTGTGAACTTTGATGAGTACGATGATCAGCATACGTGGGACGATATTACAGACGAAGGATACATTACAAATCATAACCCAGAAGGCTACAATCTGTATGGAATTGAAGTAATGGTTCATCCAAAGTATCGCGGCATGAAAATAGGACGCCGCTTATATGAAGCGCGTAAAGATTTAGCACGTGAATTGAACCTTAAAAGTATCATCATCGGAGGAAGAATTCCTAATTACCATAAGCATTCAGCTGAAATGTCGCCTAGAGAGTATGTAGAGCAAGTTATTCATCATAAAATTTATGATCCAGTACTATCTTTTCAGCTAATGAACGGATTTACGCTTATGCGTATAAACCCTGGTTATCTTCCTGATGACCTAGCTTCTAATAAGTATGCAACGCTGATGGAATGGAACAACGTAGATTATGTTCGCCGTTCAAAACGCCATTTTAAAACATCATTCCCAGTGCGTATTTGTGTTGTTCAGTATATGATGAAACAGATCAATTCATTTGAAGAGTTTGCAACACAGGTAGAATATTATACAGATGTTGCTTATGATGCAAAAGCCGACTTCTGCGTATTCCCGGAAATTTTCACAACTCAGCTCATGTCTTTCTTGAATGAAAAAATTCCAAGCAAAGCGGTTCAGCGCGTAGCAGAATATACGGAAGAGTACATTGAGTTGTTTACTAACTTAGCGGTTAAATATAACGTAAATATTATTGGAGGATCCCACTTCGTCGAAGAAGATAATGGAGATATCTTTAATATTGCCTATCTATTCCGCCGAGATGGAACAATTGAAAAGCAGTACAAAGTGCATATTACACCTAATGAAAGAAAATGGTGGGGAATTAGCCCAGGAGATAAAGTTGAAGTGTTTGATACAGATTGCGGGAAAATTGCGATCCAAATTTGCTATGACATTGAATTTCCGGAGCTTGCTCGTATTGCTACAGATAAAGGTGCAAATATTATTTTTACACCATTCTGTACGGAAGATCGTCAAGGCTATCTGCGCGTAAGATACTGCTCTCAGGCTCGTGCGATCGAAAACCAAATTTATACGGTTATCGCAGGTACGGTTGGAAACCTGCCTGAAACAGAAAATATGGATATTCAGTACGCTCAGTCTGCTATTTTTGCACCGTCTGACTTTGAATTTGCACGAGACGGTATTGTAGGAGAATGTAACCCTAATATTGAAATGGTGGTTATTGGAGATGTAGATTTAGAAATTCTTCGTCGCCAGCGTCAATCAGGAACGGTTCGTCAATTAAAAGATCGACGCCATGACGTTTACAATATTAAATATAAAAAATAACGCAGTTTCTAAAAACATCATGCAAATGCATGGTGTTTTTTATTTCAACTTTTGCCATAATAAAAACTATTACAATGAATTTTGTGGACTAACCATGGAAAAGAGGGGAAAACATGAGTTTTCATGGACAATCGGTATTACCCGCTGTTCGAGATATGAAGCAATTGGAAAATTTTTTAGTAAGCAATTACGAGTACGGAGTTCTTTTAGACAATCAAGTGGGCATGCTAAAAGGAATTATGAGAGAGGTTCATAAGCATGAAAAAAAGCTAATCATTCATTTAGACTTAATTCATGGCTTAAAGCACGATGAGTATGCGGTTGATTTTTTGTGTCAGGAGTTTAAGCCTGCGGGGATTATTTCGACAAGAACAAACGTCATTTTAAAAGCTAAACAAAGAGGAATCTATGCCATTCAACGGGTCTTTTTATTAGACAGCACGGCTTTGAAGAAAAGCTACGAGTTAATGAAGAAAGTAAAACCCGATTATATTGAGCTTCTTCCTGGAATTGTGCCCACTTTAATCCAAGAAGTCAAAGCTGAAACAGGCATTCCGGTGTTAGCCGGAGGTTTAATACGAACCGAAGAAGAAGTTCGTAATGCTTTAGGAGCCGGGGCTTCTGCTGTTACAACATCAAATAGAGAACTGTGGAGTATTTCAACTTAAAAAAACTGTTTGACAACGCTTTCATCATCTAGTAAACTTCTAGATAAGTTAATAGTTGTGAGGGAGAATAGGAGATCCACGGTATAGCCTTTTAATGATTTTATTAGGGGGATGTATGGTGGATTTTCTTATTTTCTTGTAATGTTAACCGTGTTTATACAAAGGGGAGGTATTTATATGCAAGCATTTTTAGGAGAAGTAATTGGAACAATGATACTAATTATCCTTGGCGCTGGTGTATGTGCGGGCGTCAATTTAAAAAAATCGTTTGCTGCTAATTCAGGATGGATTGTTATCACAATGGGGTGGGGAATGGCAGTAGCCATGGCAGCATATGCGGTTGGTAATATGAGTGGAGCACACTTAAACCCAGCGCTAACAGTAGCGCTTGCTATTACAGGTGATTTTCCATGGTCGCAAGTACCGATGTACATTTTAGCTCAGTTTATTGGAGCGATTCTTGGTGCAACAGTTGTTTATTTACACTATCTTCCACACTGGAAAGAAACAAAAGATGCTGGTACAAAACTAGGCGTATTTGCAACGGGGCCAGCAATTGCGAACCCATTTGCAAACGTTTTAAGTGAGGCGATTGGAACATTTGTATTAGTAGTAGGAATTTTAGCAATTGGAGCAAATAAATTTACAGATGGATTAAATCCTTTAGTAGTAGGATTTTTAATCGTAAGTATTGGTTTATCATTAGGAGGAACAACAGGGTATGCTATCAACCCTGCTCGTGATTTAGGACCTCGTATTGCTCATGCTATCTTGCCGATACCGGGTAAAGGCAGCTCGAACTGGAAATATGCTTGGGTGCCAGTAGTGGGGCCTCTATTAGGGGGATCAATTGGCGCAGTCTTTTATCAAGCAGCATTCTTAAATAAAATGTCTAACAGCTTATGGATTGTCTTAAGTATTGCAGTGATTGTTTTAGCGGTTATCTACGCGGTTTCTAAACAAAAAGCAGCGCAAATTCAATCAGCAGTAGTACCGAAAAAATGAATGCGCTTTACCATCTAACTATGTACAATAAAGAAACGACACTATACAGAGAATAGGGGATATTGATATGGAAAAATTTATTTTATCTTTAGACCAAGGAACAACGAGCTCACGAGCAATGTTATTTAATAAAAAAGGTGAAGTTGTGCATGTAGCTCAAAAAGAGTTTACGCAGTACTTTCCAAAACCAGGTTGGGTAGAGCATAATGCAAGTGAAATTTGGGGTTCTATCCTTGCTGTTATCGCATCTTGTTTATCTGAGTCAGGCGTTCACGCGGACCAAATTGAAGCAATTGGGATTACGAATCAGCGTGAAACAGCCGTAGTATGGGAAAAAGCAACAGGAAAACCCGTGTATAATGCTATCGTATGGCAGTCTCGTCAAACGTCTGGTATTTGTGAAGAATTAAAGGCAAAAGGATTAAACGATACGTTCCGCGACAAAACGGGGTTATTAATTGACGCATACTTCTCTGGAACGAAAGTAAAGTGGATTTTAGATAACGTAGAAGGTGCACGAGAAAAAGCAGAAAACGGTGAATTGTTATTTGGAACAATTGATACATGGTTAATTTGGAAGTTATCAGGCGGAAAAGCGCATGTAACGGATTACTCAAATGCCTCTCGCACGCTTATGTTCAATATCTACGATTTAAAATGGGATGATGAACTACTAGATATTTTAGGAGTACCAAAATCTATGCTTCCGGAAGTAAAGCCTTCTTCTGAAGTATACGCTCATACCGTAGATTATCATTTCTTTGGTCAAAACATTCCAATTGCTGGAGCAGCAGGGGATCAGCAAGCCGCTTTATTTGGACAAGCGTGCTATGAAAAAGGAATGGCGAAAAACACGTATGGAACAGGTTGCTTCATGTTAATGAATACGGGTGAAAAAGCAGTTAAGTCGGATCACGGTTTGTTAACTACATTAGCATGGGGGATCAACGGCAAAGTAGAATACGCGCTTGAAGGCAGTATTTTTGTAGCAGGATCTGCTATTCAGTGGCTTCGCGACGGTTTGAGAATGTTTAAAAATGCGGCTGAAACTGAAAACTATGCAACACGAGTAGAGTCTACAGACGGCGTATATATTGTGCCAGCTTTCGTAGGACTTGGAACACCTTATTGGGATAGCGATGTACGTGGAGCGATGTTTGGATTAACTCGAGGTACAAAAAAAGAACACTTTATCCGTGCAACGCTTGAATCATTAGCTTATCAAACAAGAGACGTATTAAGCGCGATGGAAGCAGACTCTGGAATTACATTAAAAACATTGCGTGTAGACGGAGGAGCAGTTAAAAATAATTTCTTAATGCAGTTCCAAAGTGATGTGTTAGATGTTCCTGTTGAGCGTCCTCAAGTGAATGAAACAACCGCTCTTGGGGCAGCATATTTAGCGGGTCTTGCGGTCGGCTACTGGAAAGATTGTGATGAAATTGCGCAGCAGTGGAATATGGAAAAATCTTTCGAACCAAATATGGAAGAAGAACAACGTGAAGAATTATATAGCGGCTGGAAAAAAGCCGTACATGCAACAATGGCTTTTAAGTAATTATTTGATGAAAATCCTTTAATTAAAAGCGCATGTATGATATAATGTATTCAAGTTAATAAATTGGTTGGAGAATCGGAGAGACCACAGATCCATATGTAGGCATACTATATATGTGATTTGTGGTCTCTCTTTTTGTATATTGGAAAATTTTGATATCTTTGAAAAATGAAAGGGGAATGACGTATGTTTTCAAGTCAAACACGTTCGAATAAATTGGTAGACATGACACAAAATCAATATGATTTATTAGTAATTGGTGGGGGAATTACTGGGTCAGGTATTGCACTTGATGCGACTCATCGAGGCATGAAAACGGCATTAGTTGAAATGCAGGATTTCGCAGCAGGAACATCTAGTCGTTCAACGAAGCTTGTTCACGGCGGTCTACGCTATTTAAAACAGTTTGAAGTTAAAATGGTAGCCGAAGTTGGTAAAGAACGTGCCATTGTATATGAAAATGGCCCTCATGTAACGACTCCGGAGTGGATGCTGTTACCTTTCCATACGGGTGGAACATTTGGGAAATTCTCAACTTCAATTGGACTGCGCGTATATGATTTCTTAGCAGGAGTAAAACGTGCAGAGCGCCGCAAAATGTTTAGCGCAGAAGAAACGCTTAGACGCGAGCCACTAGTGAAATCTAAAGAGTTAAAAGGCGGCGGTTACTACGTTGAATATAAAACAGATGATGCACGTTTAACGATTGAAGTAGCTAAAGAAGCTGCCGCAAGAGGAGCAGATTTAGTCAATTACACAAAAGTGGAAAACTTCATCTACGATAAAGGAAAAGTAGTAGGGGCTGTTGTTCGCGATCAGCTTACGAATAAAGAATATAATATCTATGCAAAAAAAATCGTCAATGCTGCAGGTCCATGGGTGGACACGCTGCGTGAAAAAGATAATTCAAAAAAAGGCAAGCAGCTTCAATTAACAAAAGGAATTCACTTAGTTATTGATCAAGAGCGCTTTCCGTTAAAACAAGCCATTTACTTTGATACACCTGACGGACGTATGGTATTTGCAATTCCGCGTGATGGAAAAACATACGTAGGCACAACAGACACGGTCTATAAAGAAGACGCTAGACATCCGCGTATGACTGTAAAAGACCGTCAATATGTTATTGATGCGATTAACTATATGTTCCCAACGGTTGATATTACAGTAGACGACGTAGAATCAAGCTGGGCGGGTGTTCGTCCACTTATTCACGAACAAGGAAAAGATCCTTCTGAAATTTCGCGTAAAGATGAAATCTGGACATCAGAATCAGGTTTAATTACAATCGCTGGAGGGAAATTAACTGGGTACCGTAAAATGGCTGAAATTGTCGTAAATCGCGTAGCTGAAGATTTTAAAGCAGAAGGACGCGAATTTGAAAGCTGTCAAACTAAACATTTACCGATTTCTGGAGGTAATGTAGGAGGTTCAGGCGGGTTCCCAACGTTTGTAGAGCAAAAAGTCAAAGAAGGCATCAAACTAGGGTTATCACGTGACGCTGCTGAAAAGCTTGTAAAACGCTATGGCTCAAACGTAGACAAAGTATACCGCTACATGATTGAACGTCCGGATCAGCTAAAAAACAGCGACCTTCCAGCTAGTGTATTTTTGCAAATTCAATATGGCATAGAAGAAGAAATGGTTTCAAAACCAGTGGACTTCTTCATTCGACGTACGGGCGCTTTATTCTTTGATATCAACTGGGTAAGAAGCTGGAAAAAACAAGTGATTGCTCATATGGCCGAAGAGTTAAAGTGGACGCCTGAGCAAACAAAAGCTTATACCGATGAATTAGAACAGCACCTTCATGACGCAGTTGTACCAGTAGATGAAAAAGTTAACCGTATGACAGGTATTTCATGATAAAATAAAAAAGTACCTCAAAATTTGTCAATACAGCCATAATATAATAGCAGGAAGTCAAATTTTGACGAAGAAATATAATATGACTGTTAAAAAAAGAGAAAGACGATTACTCGTTTTTCTCTTTTCATACATATTTACATTTATATAGGGGGGCTTTTTTTTTATGAGTTGGAAAGAAACGTATACATCTTGGATTAATCACCCAAATTTAGATCCTGAATTACGTCAAAATTTGGATGCAATCAAAGGTGATGAAAAACAATTAGAAGATAGTTTTTACAAAACATTGGAATTTGGAACAGGCGGAATGCGTGGAGAAATTGGAGCGGGTACAAACCGTATGAATACGTATACAATCCGAAAAGCTTCTGAAGGCTTTGCTGAGTACATTAAACAAGCTGGCGAAGAAGCTATCAAGCAAGGCGTAGTCATTGCATATGATTCTCGCCACAAATCGCCTGAATTTGCGATGGAAGCAGCAAAAACATTAGCAAGTCACGGAATTAAAACGTATGTATTTGAAGAGCTAAGACCAACACCTGAACTTTCATTTGCAGTGCGTGAGTTAAACGCATTTGGAGGTATTGTTATTACAGCGAGCCACAATCCTCCTGAATATAATGGATACAAAGTATATGGTCCAGACGGTGGTCAGCTGCCGCCAAAAGAAGCTGATGAACTAGTTGGCTTTGTAAATGCTGTGGAAAATGAACTTACATTAGCTGTTCAATCTGAAGCGGAGCTAAAAGAAAAAGGTTTTATTGAAATGATTGGTTCAGCGATTGACGAAGCATACAATGAGAAACTAAAAACGATTTTAATTAACCCAGAGCTAGCTTCTGAAACAGGTAAAAACTTAAAGGTAGTTTTTACACCTCTACATGGTACAGCTAATAAGCCAGTTCGCAACGCGCTTCAATCCATCGGTTACGAAAATGTTACGGTTATTGAAGAACAAGAACTTCCTGATCCGAATTTTTCGACGGTTAAATCTCCGAATCCTGAAGAGCCGGCTGCATTTGAATATGCTGTTCGTAAAGGAAAAGAAATTGATGCAGATCTCTTAATCGCAACGGATCCAGATGCAGACCGTTTAGGAATTGCTGTCAAAGATCCAAGCGGCGAATATGCGTTATTAACAGGAAACCAAACCGGTGCTTTATTGCTTCACTATTTGCTTTCTCAAAAGAAAGAAAAAGGCGTGCTGCCTGCTAATGGCGTTGTGTTAAAAACGATTGTAACGTCAGAAATCGGCGCACAAATTGCTCGTTCATTTGGATTGCAAGTTGTTGACACTCTAACAGGTTTTAAATTTATCGGTGAAAAAATTAAGCAATATGAGCAAACGGGCGAGTATACATTCCAATTCGGTTATGAAGAAAGCTACGGCTATTTAATTGGTGACTTTGCTCGTGACAAAGACGCTGTACAAGCAGCCATTCTAGCGGTAGAAGCTTGTGCTTATTATAAAAAGCAGGGCATGACGCTATATGAAGCGCTTCAGCAAGTGTTTACCAAATATGGTTTCTATCGTGAAGGTCTGAAATCTTTAACGCTTAAAGGAAAAGAAGGATCTGAGCAAATTCAGCATATTTTGGCTACATTTAGAAATGAGCCTCCTACTGACATTGCAGGGTTAAATGTTTCGGTTGTAGAGGATTATACATTAAGTGAGCGCCAGCATATTAAAGCAGGAAAAGTAGAAGAGATTACATTACCAAAATCAAATGTATTAAAATATATCTTAGAGGACGGTTCTTGGTTCTGCCTTCGTCCGTCTGGTACAGAGCCAAAGGTGAAGTTCTATTTTGGCGTTGTGTCAGAAGATGAAGCAACGAGCATTGCCCATTTAGAAGCTGTACAAACAGCTGTAATGGGTGAAGTGGAGCGTGTACTAGATAAAGTGAAAACGGTATAAAAATAAAGCCTGCTCAAACTTGAGCAGGCTTCTTTTATGATACTTTATTTGATTGCGTATTTGACAAATATGAAGAAGATCGTAGAGCTTTATAAATTCTCGGAGCAAGCATAGCCCCAAGAACAGTGAAAATAAGATCCTTTACAGCAAACCACGACATAATCTTCCAAGCAGCTGCATATGTCATTGCAGGAGCTTCAAGCCAGTAGTTAACCGCTATATACATATACGTAGTACCAATTAAATAAATAACGGCAATACCAACCAGCGATGAAATTAAAAAGATAGAAAAAGTCGGCTTGCCGCGCATTTCCATAATTTTTCCTGTGATAAATGCAGCGACAATATAAGAAAGCAAAAAGCCGCCGGTGCTTCCAAATAAAATACCAATTCCTGCTTTAAATTGAGCAAATACCGGAGCGCCGGCAATGCCAATTAATACATATACAATCATCGAAATAGAACCCATTCGGCTCCCAAGTAAAAGTCCTGCTAATATAACAAAAAAAGGCTGAAGCGAAAGAGGCACGCCGCCTACTTGTAAAAAAGGTGCCCAAGAAGTAATGTTTGCACCAATAGCCATAAGAGCTGCAAACATACCGGCTAATGTTAAATCTAATGTGCGAAACCTTTTAGTATTCATATATGTTCCTCCCAGTATGTACTGAAATATCTTAGCGTATGTACTGAAGATTGTACGTCGAATTCACTTTTATGTCAACGATAAAAATAAATATGTTTACATATATTATTTGATGTTTTTTGAAATGAAATATGCATATTTTTAATGCAACATAAAAAAATAAAGAAGGGAATTCATCCCTTCTTTGTCCAAGTGTGTGTATCAAAAATACTAGTACAATGATTCTTCCAGAAGCTCCGGGTTGTGCTCCGAATATTCCGTTGCATGATCAATGTAGCGTAGTAAAGAATAAAGCTCTTCTTGAATGATGCGGTAGTTTCGTTCAAAATTGTAGGCGTGCAAAAAATGTTCAATCTTTTTTGAAAGAAAATCGTCGTCTGTTCGAACCATTAAAATTAATAAGTTATCCCATTGTGAACGGTGTGTGTAATATAAAGCTCGATCATAATCAATTACATCCATTAATAACGTTCCTCCTTTTGAGGAGTTGAAATTAGTGTATGATATTTGCGGGAATTCTTACGCTGTAAATGTTGGGCAAAAGACCAGTGCATAATTAAAAGAGGTTGTAGTAATTATGTAAGAAGAATAAACGTACAGCACCGGATAAATGATAAGAAAGGCAAAGAATAACGAAGCGTAACAGTTACATTACATCCATTATTTAAGACAACTAAATAAAAATCCCCTTTTCTTGAAAAAATAAAGCTTCTTTTTGATGAAAACACATGAATTGACATGTTTGTACATAGATTGAAGTAAGGAGTGAAAGGGGGAGCTGTCGTGAAAGAAGCAGATTATAAGCAATTATACCGTGCGATTGATGAAATTACGGAAATAGCTAGCGGTTTCGGTTTGGATTTTTATCCGATGCGCTATGAAATTTGCCCGGCAGATATTATTTATACGTTTGGTGCATATGGGATGCCAACTCGTTTTTCACATTGGAGCTTTGGAAAACAATTTTACAAAATGAAATTACACTACGATCTTGGATTGAGTAAAATTTATGAATTAGTTATCAATTCAGATCCTTGTTATGCATTTTTATTGGATTCCAATGCGCTTATTCAGAATAAATTAATTGTAGCTCACGTGTTAGCTCACTGTGACTTCTTTAAAAATAACAGCCGTTTTGCCAACACTAAACGGGATATGGTAGAAAGTATGGCAGCGACCGCTGATCGAATTAAAGAATACGAAGTAAAGCACGGTAAGCGTGAAGTAGAAAAGTTTTTGGATGCTGTCTTATCGATTCAGGAACATATTGATCCGTCTCTTATGCGTGCCAAGCTTTCTTGGAGCATAGATGATGTAGAATCATCGGAAGAAGAAATCACTTCTCCTTATGATGATTTATGGAATTTGGATTATAAAGAAAAGAAAAAACCAAAACCTCCAAAGTCTTTTAAAAAATTTCCGCCTCAGCCTGAAAAAGACATCTTATTATTTATTGAAGAATACAGTCCTTATTTAGAGGATTGGCAGCGGGATATTTTAACGATGATGCGAGAAGAAATGCTTTATTTCTGGCCGCAGCTTGAAACAAAAATTATGAATGAAGGATGGGCTTCTTTCTGGCATCAACGCATTATTCGAGAAATGGACTTAACGAGTGATGAAGCGATAGAATTCGCGAAGCTAAATGCAGGGGTTGTGCAGCCGTCCAAGACGGGAATCAATCCATATTATTTGGGATTAAAAATCTTTGAAGACATTGAAGAACGCTACAACAATCCAACCGAAGATATGATTCGCCGGGGCGTCGAGCCCGGGTCAGGAAGAGAGAAGATGTTTGAGGTACGTGAGGTTGAATCAGATATTTCCTTTATCCGCAATTACTTAACAAAAGATTTAGTTATGCGGGAGGATATGTACTTATTCCAAAAACAAGGAAAAGACTATAAAATCGTCGATAAAGAGTGGACAGAAGTTAGAGATCAGCTTGTTAATATGCGCGTAAACGGAGGATTTCCTTACATCACAGTAACCAATGGAGACTATTTAAAAAATGGAGAGCTCTATTTAAAACACTGGTATGAAGGAATTGAATTAGATGTTAAATACTTAGAAAAAGTGGTACCGTACGTTCATCAGCTTTGGGGCCGACCGGTTCATTTAGAAACGATGATGGAAGGCAAGCCAATTGCCTTCACGTATGATGGGAAGACAGTGCATCGAAAACATTTATAAAAAGGAGACCGCTTAAATAGCGGTCTTTTTGTGCTTCTGTAATTTTATTATCCATATAAATTGAAAAAATAAAATTACTATGCAATAATTTGGTGAGAATCATTTTCATTTAGAAAGGGAGATAAGATGTTTGTTGTAAACGCAAGTTTTGAAACGGAAAAGAAATTTGAAGAACGGCTCAAGCAAAAAGCTAAGAAAAACAAAACAGAAATTGAGGAAGCCAAAGGAAATTTATCGTTCGAATGCTGGAAAAAAGATTCCGCGGATAAAGTCGAATATATCTTTGTATCCAAGTGGGAAGAAAAACAGTTCTTTCAAGCTTGGATTTCAAGAGAAGAACATGTGAATGAACATAAAGAAGCGAATAAAAAGAAAACGAAAGCATTTTCTGAAGCTATGGAAATCAAGAAAACGCTGCGTTTTTATGAGGCGGTAGAAGAAGACATTCTTTCCTAAAAAAGCACGCTTGACTTTCATAAATGTTGTAACTATAATGATTACAACAAAATAGGAGTGAGAGTAATGAAAATTAGCAGTCGATTCACCGTGGCCGTTCACATACTGTCTTTAATTAAAGTAGATAGCAGTCATCCTAGTACTTCAGAGTGGATTGCTAGCAGTGTAAATACAAATCCTGTTGTTATAAGACGAGTAATTGGGATGTTAAAGAAAGCTGGACTTGTGGGCGTAAAAGCCGGAGCTGGCGGAGCTTATCTATTGAAAGATTTAGAAGAGATAACGTTGTTAGACGTTTATCGAGCGGTAGCGGCTGTGGAAGAAGGAGAATTGTTTCAAATGCATGAAAATCCGAATGTGGAGTGTCCTGTAGGAGCCAATATTCAAAGTGTCCTTGAATTGATTTTAAAACGTTCTCAAGATGCCATGGAACAAGTCTTAGCCGATGTGACGATGAAAGAATTAGTGACGGATTTAATAGCAAAAATAGATGCATAATAACATGCGTCTGTTCGTAAAAAAACGGAGAAACCCAGGTTTCTCCGTTTTTTTATAGCTTCACAATTGTTCGTCCTCGAGCTTGTCCTTTTAATAAAGTAGGAAGAACCTGAGGGAGATCTTGTAAAGAAACTTCCTGCTGAATGAAAGGTTCGAAGCTTTCAGGTTTAAAGTCATTAGCGAGTCTATTCCAAATCTCTTTTCGAGTAGGCATTGGACAGTAAACAGAATCGATGCCGAGTAAATTAATCCCTCTCAAAATGAAGGGAAAGACCGTTGTTGGCACTTTGCCTCCAGCTGTTAGCCCGCTGACCGCTACAGAGCCTCCGTACTGAATTTGACTGAGGACAGAAGCTAGGGGCTCTCCACCCACAGGATCCACTGCAGCGGCCCATTTTTGCTTGCCTAATGCTTTTAATTTGCCGTTATAAACGTCTTCACGCGCTACAATAGAGGAAGCGCCAAGCTCTTTCAAATAAGCTGCTTCCGAGCTTTTTCCTGTACTTGCTTCCACTGTGTAGCCTAATTTTGAAAGAATGGCAACCGCAAAGCTTCCTACACCTCCCGTAGCCCCTGTTACAAGCACAGAGCCGTTAGATGGACTAGTATGGTTTTCCTCTAAGCGATGCACAGATAAAGCAGCTGTAAAGCCAGCTGTTCCGATAATCATTGCTTCTTTTAACGTCAAATTTTCAGGAAGAGGGACAATCCATTCGCTGCGTAAGCGCGCATACTCACTGTAGCCTCCAAAGTGTGATACGCCAATGTCATAGCTTGTTGCGATGACACGATCACCTTCTTTAAAATCAGGGCTGTCAGAAGATACAACGATTCCTGCTAGGTCAATACCTGGAACAAACGGATAGCTTGTCACAATATTGCCGTTTGCGATGCTGGCTAAGCTATCTTTATAATTCACCCCTGAATAATGAACGCGAATAAGTACATCGCCTTCTGGCAAATCGTTTAGCGTCAGTTCTTGGACAGACGCCTCCACTTGTTCTTCACCTGTTTTATCTACTACTAATGCTGAAAATGATTGCTTCATTTTATTTCTCCTTTCTATACTGAGATGTATATGCCTATACATAGATTACCTTATTTCTATACCCATTATAGAAAATAGTAAAAGAAGTTCATAATACTTTGATTACCAAAGAGGCCATTTCATTATAAAATAGCGGTACAGCTATTACGTAGCGATACATAGAAAAGAGGAGAAGAGACATGAGCACAAACATATATTTTAACCATGATGCAGGGATTGATGATTTAGTATCCCTTTTTTTACTGCTGCAAATGGATGATGTAAAGGTAACGGGGGTATCTGTCATTCCTGCTGACGGATACTTAGAGCCAGGTATCAGCGCAAGCCAAAAAATTATTGATCGTTTTGGAAGTTATGATATCGAGGTAGCCAAATCTACTTCACGTGGTATGAACCCATTTCCAAAAGAATGGCGCATGCATACGTTTTATGTAGATGCACTGCCAATTTTAAATGAAAAAGGGAAAGTGCAAACAAAAATAAGTCAGCTGCCTGCTCATGATCATTTAATTGAAACATTGCAGCACACAGACGGAAAAACGACTTTATTATTTACAGGACCGCTAACTGATTTGGCAAGAGCACTTGAAAAAGCGCCTGAAATAGAAGAGAAAATTGATAAGTTAGTGTGGATGGGCGGTACATTTCAAGAAGTAGGAAATGTGCAGGAGCCTGAACATGATGGAACGGCGGAATGGAATGCTTTTTGGGATCCAGAAGCAGTAGCAAGAGTATGGGAAAGCAGCATTAAAATTGAGATGGTTGCTTTAGAAAGCACGAATCAAGTTCCATTAACGCCGGCTATTCGCCAAATGTGGGCTTCACTTCGCAGGTATGAAGGAGTAGACTTTGTAGGGCAGTGTTACGCGGCTTGCCCGCCGCTTGTGCATGTTGAAACCAATTCGACTTATTATTTGTGGGACGTACTCACAACAGCATTTACAGGGAATTCAACACTTGTGAAGGTAAAAACCGTTTCGAGTATTGTGTATACAGAAACACCAAGACAAGGAAGAACAGAAATTTCTGAAGAGGGACGACCTGTAGACGTCGTGTATGACGTCACAGCTGAAGCATTCTTTACGTACATTACAGATTTAATGAAAAAAGCAGTAGCCAAATAAAGAAAAAGGTTGCACGTGAAAATGTGCAACCTTTTTAATGAATCATATTCAAGAATTGACGTGTCCGCTCTTGTTGAGGATTTGAAAATATTTGATCCGGTGTACCTCTTTCCATAATGACACCTTGATCCATAAAAATAACTTCATCTGCTACTTCACGGGCAAAGCGCATTTCATGAGTTACCACCACCATCGTCATTCCTTCTTTTGCCAGGTCTTTCATCGCTTGAAGAACGTCTCCTACAAGCTCAGGGTCAAGAGCTGAAGTAGGCTCATCAAATAGCATAACTTTTGGGTCCATCGCCATTGCTCTGGCGATGCCAACACGCTGTTGTTGTCCGCCAGACAGCTGGAAAGGGTAAAAGTCGAGCTTATCGCCTAAGCCAACGCGTGTTAACAATTCTTTACCTCTTTTTTCTGCCTCTTGAGTAGAAACGCCTTTTACAATTACAGGACCTTCCATAACATTTTCAAGCGCACTTTTATGAGGAAATAAGTTATAGTTTTGAAAGACCATACCTGTTAGGCTTCGAAATGAAGTAATGTCTTTTTTACGAACAGGTTTGGTGAAATTTATGCTTTTTTTATCAAGTTCAATCGTGCCGTCTGTTGGGATTTCTAAAAGATTTAAGCAACGTAAAAAAGTAGTTTTACCCGATCCAGAAGGACCAATTAATACAATTACCTTGCCCTGTTCAACTTCTAAATCAATCCCTTTTAATACTTGCAAATCACCGAATGATTTATGCAAATTTTTGATATTAATCATATGAAAAACTCCTTTAGCTACTCGAAACGGTTATTTAGATACGTAACGATCTAGTCTTATTTCAATGCGTCCTTGGATAATGGATAATATTGTACACATAATCCAGTACAAGAGCGCTGCTTCACTATAAAGAAGTAAAAATTCATAGTTAGTCGAAGCAATTTCTTGAGCTTTACGGAACATCTCAGAAACAAGAATAAGCGATGCAAGTGACGTATCTTTAATAAGGCTAATAAAAGAGTTAGATAATGGCGGAATCGATACACGTGCTGCTTGCGGTAAAATAATCCGTCTTAACGCTTGGGAATAGGTCATACCAAGTGAGTAGCCAGCTTCCCACTGTCCTTTAGGAATAGATTGAATCGCTGCTCGGATAATTTCAGATGCATACGCACCTACACTTAATGAAAATCCAATAATAGCAGAGATAAATGGGTCAATTGTTATATCTAAATTGGGTAAGCCGTAGAAAATAATAAATAATTGCACAAGCAGCGGTGTACCTCGAATAATCGATACATAGATGCGCGCAATTATATTTAAAACTTTTATAGATGATAAACGAGCCAAGGCTGTTAAGACAGCTAAAATGATACCGAGTACAAACGTGATTAATGTTAGTGGAATAGAATATTGAATAGCTCCCTTTAGCATTGGTAAGAGAGATGATTGAGCGATTGAAATCAATTGATTCAATCGCTCTCCATCAGGAAAAATATTATTTAGGAGAAACATCTTCGCCAAACCATTTCTTAGAAATTTTTGCGTATGTTCCGTCTTTTTTCATATCTTTCAATGCTTTGTTTACTTCATCCACTAACTTACCGCTGTCTTTTCTAAACATAAAGCCGCTTGCAGCACCATCGGATTTTTCATCCGCGATTTTGATAGGTGCGTTAGGGTGCTTTTTCTTATAGTCAAGGAACGATAATTTATCGTTGATTGTAGCATCAACACGGTTTGCGCTCATTAGTTCTACTGCTTGAGCAAAACCTTCAGCACTCGTAATGTTTGCACCATAAGATTGAGCCATGTCTTTGTAGTTACTTGTTAATGACTGTGCTGATTTTTTTCCTTTTAAATCTTTAAATGATTTGATATCTTTTTCGTCTTTACGAACAATTAATACGGCGCCTGACTGGATGTATGGGTCAGAGAAATCGTATTTCTTTTGACGATCTTCACGAATACCCACTTCATTAGCAATCATGTCAAAGCGTTTAGCATCTAATCCGGCAAACATGCCATCCCACTGTGTTTCTTTGAACTCAGCTTTTACGCCAAGACGTTTAGCTACTTCTTGAGCCAATTCTACATCAAACCCAGTTAGCTTTTGTTTGTCATCATGAAAAGTGAACGGAGGGTATGTACCTTCAGTTCCAATTGTTAATACGCCATCTTTTTTCACTTTATTATATAAATCCTCTTGTGAAGATTTATTGTCTCCATTGTTTGCTTCATTTTTTGAGCTAGAACCGCATGCGGCAAGCACAACTGTGAAAGCTAATAGTAGCGACAAAAGTGCAGCAAATTTCTTCATTTTCTAAACCCCCTAGTATTCTGATAGGAAATGATACTCTGTGATACTAAACAAGAACACAGCAAAAGTCAACAAAAAAAACTTATACGATTAATGTGACTTAAAATAAGGGAAATATACCTTCTATACACGGTTTGTCATAAGGATACAGAAAGATTTTAAAATTTGGATTAAGTGGATTTTTAAGGGATATTTGAGGAGTAAAAAGGAAGTTTCATGCGACGATTTTCTCTTTCATTTTTTCATGACTTTTGGTGCAATAAACATATAGTTAAATGTTAAGGTAGAAATAAATTCCTTATGGTACACTTAAAGAAGAATTTATGAAACGGAGCGATATGATGAAAGCCATAAACTTAATCTCAATTGCCTTTGGTGCTATCGCTGGTACATATGCGCGTTATTTGCTAAATCTTTCCTTATTATATACGGGCTATCCAATAGGAACGGTAATTGAAAACCTATTAGGAAGCTTCATACTAGGCCTATTAACAGGATTTTTTGCGTGGAAAAAGCCAAAAGAATGGATAAAGCTTGGACTAGGAGTTGGCGTGTGCGGCGGTTTTACAACGTATTCAACCTTTGCAGGAGACGTCATTTCTCTCACTCAGCACCATTTATTTTGGGGAGCCATTTATGTCATTGTCTCTTTAGTAGGTGGAATCCTTCTTGCTTTAGCAGGCTATCTATGCGGTGAAGCGGCAGGGAAAAATTTAGTGAAAGTACATGAGGTGAAGTAAATGAGCATAGTGAGCTTGGCACTTGGCGGGGCAGCTGGAGGAATATGCCGTTATCTTTTGGGTTTAAAAGTTACAAAAACAGTTTCAAACCCTCCTTTTCCAGTCTCAATGCTGTTTGTAAACTTGCTCGGTGCGTTTGGGCTTGGTCTTTTTTACGGTAGTTATTATGGAAAGGTTCCGAGTCATGCTTATGATGATTCAATATTTTTAATGATTGGCATTGGGTTTTTTGGTGCCTTTACCACTTTTTCAACGTTTAGTGTGGAAACCGTACAGTTAATTCGGGAAAAATCTTATCGGAAAATGTTGGCGTACGTGGGGATTTCAGCATTTGGAACAGTTGGTTTATTTACAGTCGGTTTACTGGCAGGAACGTTTTTATTATAAGTAAAGAGAACGTTTCTAGTAGGGAAAAACAAAAAGACGGAGAAGTAGAGAATGGATAGAAAAGCAGAAGTTTGGAAATACATTTTGTTGATTGTAGCTGTTGCAGGTCAGATCATTGGTTTTTTATTTTTATTTATAAATGTTGTGGCGGCATTTATTTTTTACGGTTTTTATATTCTAACTTTTATTATGTTACTCCTGCTGTTTATATGGGATCGGAAAAAGGAAAAAGACAAAGAAGAATTTGACGACTATACCGATTACTAACTATATAAAAAGCAGAATGATTCGGTGCGCCGGGCCTCTTAGTAAAGAAGCTTAAAAGATACATCTATAAAAGGAAGAGAGCCGTAAGAGCATAAAGAGATATTGTATTTACATCTAGTTGTGTTATAATTTTAAGTGCAAAAACAAAATCAATAAATAGCAATCACTAGGGGAGCTTTCTGAAGCTGAGACGAATGTATTTCGGACCCTTTGAACCTGATCTGGTTTGGACCAGCGTAGGGAAGTGGCGATCATGTTTACATAACGATGCATGCTAACCACTCTACGTTGTAGAGTGGTTTTTTGTATGTAATAAAGCCCTCTGCACAAGATGAAGTGATTGAAATTTCTCTTTATTCTGAATGGAAAGGTTTCGATCATGTGGATATTCCTAAATTTCATGTCATTACAACAGATAAGCAGCCAATCGAAGAGCTTCAAAAAATTTTAACGGCTATCGCGCCTTTTGCAGGTGCCATTCATATTAGAGAAAAAGAGAAAACGGCAAAGCAGATTCAATGTTTACTAGAAAGCCTGCCATTTTGTCGCTCTAAAATTATTGTGAATGACCGAGTTGATGTAGCGCATGCTTTAAAAGCAAAGGGCGTACAGCTTGCCTATCATAGTTTAGACGTTTCGTTTGTTATAGACGCATTTCCTTCTCTTATTGTCGGAAAGTCAGTTCACTCTGTGGAAGAGGCTTTAGAAGCTGAAAAAGATGGTGCTCACTACATTCTATACGGACATATTTATTCAACACATTCAAAAAAAGGATTAAAAAGTCGAGGGATAGCGGCACTAAAAGAAGTAGTAGACGCTGTGCAGATACCGGTTATTGCCATTGGAGGAATTACTCCTGTAAATGCCAAAGAGGTACTTCAAACAGGAGCACATGGTATAGCTGTGATGTCTGGTGTCATGCTTGCGCAAGATCCCCTCAAAGCGATTAAACAATATTCTCATATATGGACATCTGGAGGTGGAGAAAATGAAGCAGCATTATGATGTACTGTTAATCGGAGGAGGTATAATCAGCTCTTCTATCGCTTATCATTTGTCAAAACAAGGAGCGTCAGTAGCTATTCTTGAACGCAATCAAGTTGGTTGTGAAGCTTCAAGTGCAGCCGCTGGTATTTTAGGTGCTCAAGCTGAAATTGATGAAGAAGGTCCTCTTTTAGACCTTGCTATTAAGAGCAGAAGCATGTTTCCTGAACTGGTGAAGGAACTAAAAGAAAAAACGGCTATCGACGTAGAGCTCATTCAAAAAGGCTTATTAAAAGTCGCTGGAACAGAAGAAGATGCACACGTATTAAAGAAAAAAGCCGCTCAGCACCACCGGTGGGACAAAGATGTAAGATGGATCGATGTAAAAGAAGCGCGTTTGTTAGAACCCGGGCTCTCTCCAGACATATACGGAGCCATTACAATACCGGGAGACGGCCAGCTAGCTCCGGCTAAGTTAACACAAGCTCTTGCTCATGGAGCCTTGTATCACGGAGCAGATGTATTCGAATACTGTGACGTTCACTCTCTTATTATGGAAAATGAAACAGTAAAAGGGGTACAGACGTCCAAAGGCTCTTTTTATGGAGAAAAAGTAGTGATTGCAGCAGGCTCATGGGCTAAACGCTTTATTTCTTCTGAACATTTAGGCGAGGTGTTTCCTGTAAAAGGAGAGTGTATTGCTCTGCAAAGTCATAAGCCCCTGCTTTCTAAAACGATTTTTTTAGATGAAGGTTTTTACTTAGTCCCTAAGACTGGTGGAAGAATCGTAATCGGGGCAACTAAGCTGCAGCATGATTTTACTAAGACCGTTTCTGCACAAGGTATTCAATTTTTGCTGAATAAAGCTTCTGCGCTTCTGCCGGCCATTAAAGAAGCCACATTTGAAAAAGCATGGGCTGGTCTTCGTCCACAAACGAATGATGGCTGGCCTTATTTAGGAGAGCACCCTGAAATAGCGAATCTGCACATGGCTTTTGGCCACTACCGAAACGGTATTTTATTAAGCGCTGCAACTGGAAAAATTATGGCTGATGCTTTGTTAGGGAAAAAGCCAAATCATTCATTCTTTACATCATTTCAGCTAACGAGAGCAATGGAGGGAGTTCATTGAATCTAATTATTAACGGTAAGACCGTCACTGTCGGAGATGAAATTGAAACGGTCGAGCACTTGCTGCAGGCTCAGAGTCTGCATGAGCGAGTTGTAATTGTTGAATTAAACAAGAATATTTTGCAAAAAGAAGAACATAGCGATGCATGCTTAAAAGATGGAGATACATTAGAAGTTGTTTCATTTGTTGGAGGAGGATGAAGAGTATGTTAAAAATTGGACAATATACATTTAATTCACGTTTATTATTAGGAACAGGGAAATTTCCGGACTTTACGACTCAGCGTCAAGCGGTAGAAGAGTCGGAAACAGAAATTTTAACATTTGCTGTTAGACGAATGGATATTTTTGATCAAAATCAGCCTAATTTATTAGAAGCACTTGATGTGAAGCGTTTCACTCTTTTGCCTAACACTGCTGGAGCAAAAAATGCAGAAGAGGCCGTACGTATTGCTAAATTAGCAAAGGCTTCTGGACTTTGTGACATGGTGAAAGTAGAAGTAATTGGATGTGATAAGACGCTGCTTCCTGATCCAGTTGAAACATTAAAAGCTAGTGAAGAACTGTTAAAAGAGGGCTTTACCGTTTTACCTTACACATCAGATGATGTTTTACTTGCGCGTCGTTTAGAGGAGTTAGGCGTACATGCCATTATGCCAGGAGCGTCGCCTATCGGTTCAGGTCAAGGTATTATTAATCCGTTGAACATGCGTTTTATCATTGAACAATCAACCGTTCCAGTAATTGTAGATGCAGGTATTGGAACGGCTTCAGACGCAGCTCAAGCTATGGAGCTAGGAGCAGATGGTGTGTTATTAAATACAGCTGTTTCAGGAGCAAAAGATCCTGTGAAAATGGCTCGTGCTATGAAGCTAGCGATTGAGGCAGGAAGAGCAGCATTTGAAGCAGGACGTATTGAAAAGAAACAATATGCAACGGCAAGCAGTCCAACAGAAGGGATGAGTATCGGTTGATTAATCGTTATTCCCGCCAAGAATTGTTTCAACCTATTGGAAAAGGCGGACAGCAGCAAATTCAAGAAAAGCATGTTCTGATTGTAGGAGCAGGTGCTCTTGGAACAGGGAACGCCGAGGCCCTTGCACGAGCGGGAGTAAAGAAAATAACGCTCATTGACCGCGATTATGTAGAGTGGAGCAACCTTCAGCGTCAGCAATTGTATAGTGAAAAAGATGCTGATAAAAGAATCCCAAAAGCAGTTGCCGCTAAAAAAAGGCTTCACGATATTAATCATGATGTAAAAGTAGAAGCCCACGTAGCGGACGGTACCCCTCAAGTTTTAGAACAGCTTGTTGAGGGGGTAGATGTTATGATTGATGCAACCGATAATTTTGACACACGCCTTGTAATGAATGATTTATCACAAAAATATGATATTCCTTGGATTTACGGAGCATGTGTAGGAAGTTACGGAATTAGTTATACTATCATACCAAGTGAAACACCGTGTTTATCCTGTTTGCTTGAATCTGTACCGCTTGGAGGGTTAACATGTGATACAGTGGGGATTATTAGTCCTGCTGTACAAATGGTAGTCGCTCATCAAGTAACAGAGGTGTTAAAAATATTAGTTGGAGACTGGAATGCGCTCAGGAGGGAACTTGTTTCGTTTGACGTATGGAAAAATGAGTATACGAGCATCAATGTGAACGTATTTCGCAAATCTGCTTGCCGCTCATGCGGCAGTGAACAAACGTATCCCTTTTTACAATATGAAAATCAAACGAAAACAGCTGTGCTATGCGGAAGAAACACGGTACAAATCCGTCCGGGCAAATCAGCCAAGCAGCCGCTGCAGTCTTTAGGTGAACGATTAAAAGAAAAAGGATATAAAATTGAACAAAATCCGTATCTGCTTTCTTTTTATGTAGATGATTACCGTTTAGTGATGTTTCAAGACGGGCGCGTCTTTGTCCATGGAACAAACGATATAGTAGAAGCAAAGTCACTTTATCATCGGTATATTGGGTAAGAAAGAGATGGAGGTTTCAAGCATGACAGTACCAAAAGCATTAACCATTGCTGGATCAGACAGCGGTGGAGGAGCAGGCATTCAAGCAGATTTAAAAACATTTCAAGAGCGTGATGTTTTTGGCATGTCTGTTATTACAGCTGTGACTGCACAAAATACAGTTGGCGTTCAAGGAGTTTATCCTTTAGAAGTAGAAGCAGTTGAAACGCAGTTAGATTCAATTGCGACTGACTTATTTCCTAATGCAGTGAAGACAGGTATGTTGTTCAGTGCTGATATTATTTACGCAGTGGCTCGTAAAATCAAACAGCACGGACTGCAAAATGTTGTAGTTGATCCCGTTATGATTGCAAAAGGCGGTCAATCTCTTCTTCAAAGAGAAGCTATACAGGCTCTAAAAGAATTATTGCCCCTTTGTGAAGTCATTACGCCGAACATACCGGAGGCGGAAGTCATCACGGGGAAAGAAATTTACACGATTGAAGACAGAAAAGAAGCGGCAAAACAGATGCATGAGCTAGGTGTAAAGCACGTTGTAATTAAAGGCGGACATGACCAATCTCATCAAGATATGATTGATCTAGTGTATGATGGTCATACGTATGTTGAAATCAAGCATGAAAAGATGAATACAAAGCATACACACGGGACGGGATGCACGTTTGCTGCTTGCGTCACGGCTGAACTAGCGAAAGGCAAAAGCGTAGTTGAAGCAGTTCAAACCGCTTCGGATTTTGTTCACTATGCGATTAAGCATACGCTTGAACTTGGTTCGGGACACGGTCCTACTAATCATTGGGCGTATAGAAAATACTTTCGTTCAAATATATAAAAAAACGTGCCTACAATCTAGGCACGTTTTTTATGAAGAAGGAATATGTGTCGGAATTTCTCCATCGATGCCTAAATAATAATGTCTAATGGGCTTTAAATTATCATCAAGCTCATACACAAGCGGTACGCTTGTGGGAATATTCAAGTTCGCAATGCCATCAGGTGAAATGTTATCCAAATACTGCATCAGAGCTCTAATCGTATTACCGTGAGCGGAAATAATAACCTTTTTGCCAGCTTTAATAGAAGGAGCAATAGTTTTGTTCCAATATTCTAGAACCCGCTTTTCTGTATCGGCTAAGTTTTCCGTTACAGGAAATTGTCCCTTGGCTAATTCCTTATACTTAGGGTTGGAAGCTTCATAGCGAATATCTGTTGTCTCTAAAGCAGGAGGGCGTTCGTCCATCGACCTTCTCCACAAATGCACCTGCTCTTCTCCAAATTTTTTTGCGGTTTCTTCTTTGTTCAAACCTTGAAGAGCCCCGTAGTGTCGTTCATTCAGTCTCCAAGATTTATATACAGGAATCCACACGAAGTCCATTTGATGTAAGACAATCCATAGAGTACGAATGGATCGTTTTAAAACAGAAGTATAGGCGATATCAAAAGCATATTCGTTTTTCTTTAGCACTTTTCCGGCTTCTCGCGCTTCTTGCAATCCATTTTTAGAAAGGTCTACATCCGTCCAGCCTGTAAATTTATTTTCAAGGTTCCATACGCTTTGTCCATGCCTAATCAACACAAGTTTTATCATCATGTTCTCCTTTCAACAATGACTAAGGACTCTATTCTTTTTTATTATGAGAAGGAAAGTGTTTTTTATCCTAAAGCCGGGGAAAGGAGTTTTTAACATTTAGAAAAAGTGATGCTGAAAAGTAAAGCTTTAACTTTTTTACGCATATGATAAAAATAAAAAAGGGAAGGGAAGATAGTGGATGAGTGACCAAGAACGTCAGATTCAAGCGCTGCACGGCCAGATTGAAGATTTAAAAGAAGAAATGTATCAGATGAAGCTTGATATTAGCACATTAGAGAAAGAAAAAGGAAAGCCTGTTTTGACACCGGCTCTCGTTGGTCAAATAGGAGGTTTTGTTCTAGGTGGATTAGCTATAATTGGTATTTTTTGGATGTAGAACTTTTCGTTTTGAAAACGAAAAGTTCTCCTGATTTTTCAATAAGCAATTCCAACGCGGCATTTTGGGAATTTTTGAGCCCATATTTCATGGTAGGTAAAATGAGCGGTATCTCTCGTTGAAATTTTAACGGCATCTGCTGGCAAAATATCTTTTTCCACTCGGTATGTGCCTGTTACTTCACCATCAGGCAAGTAGGTTGGGCATATAACGGTCCAGTTTAGGTCACTTTCCTTCAAGTATAAGTATCCTTTTAAATGATCTTCTGCTGCTCTGGTCGTTTTACGCTTTGATTCATTTGATTGAAAACGATACTTTTCCGGTTCCGTTCGTGACTGTAAAATACCTGCAGTTCCGATAGTAAGAATACGATGAACGCCGTAATGCTTCATGCTGTTTATAATAAGCGGAATACTTTTTGAAATGGTCTCTGCACCATCTGTATTTAACGCGCTGACTACGATATCTTGGTGCTTGAGGGCAAAGCTGATATTTTCTTGATCAAGGACATCGCCTTGTAAGATATGTAGGTTTGGATGACTAATCTTTAGCTTATTGCGGTCTCTAACAAGTACCGTAACGTCGTTTTCATCTTTTAGCATCATTTTTAATAAAGACTGTCCAACTCGTCCTGTTGAGCCTAATAGTAAAATTTTCATTGGTTGCACCCCTCTATAAAAGATAGTATCTATTCTTTAGAATATACAATTTGTATACTTATTCATAATAAAAAGCATGCGTAGCATAAAGTAATACAAAGTTGATGAAGAAAATATTCAACATCAAAAAAATTTGATATGATAAAAAGACAGAAAAATCAAAAAAATAGGAGAGTGAATGTCTTTTGGGAGACTTGCCTCTGAATCAAATGATGATATTAGTCGTTTTGCTTATGTTATCAGCTTTCTTTTCATCTGCTGAGACAGCCTTTTCAAGCGTAAATAAAATTCGTTTAAAACATTACGCTGAGAAAAAGTATCGAGGAAGTAAAAAAGCGCTGCATATTGCTGAACACTTTGAGCAGACGCTATCGACAATTTTAGTAGGAAATGTTGTCGTAAACATTGCTGCGTCCTCTTTGGCAGCTAAAATTGCCCTCGATGTGTTTAAAGGAAACCTAGCACTTGTGATTAGTATCATCGTTATGACCATCATCATTTTGATTTTTGGTGAAGTCTTACCGAAATCGTTAGCGAAAGAGCATGCCGAATCTTTTGCGCTGATGATTTCTTCCTTGTTATTTCTTATTATTAAATTATTAACCCCGATTTCCTTCTTATTTTTACAGGTGAGAAAAGGAGCTTCTCACTTGTTAGCGTCTGCTCCCACACCAACGATCACAGAAGATGAAATTAAAGTGATGGTAGATTTAAGCGAAGAAGAAGGAACGATTAATAATATTGAAAAAGAGCTAGTTCATCGTTCACTCAATTTTAATGACATTGTGGTGGGGCAAATTTTAAAACCTAGAATAGATGTCACAGCAGTTGACGTAAATGCTGATATTGATTCGGTTTGTCAAATGTTTCTTGAAGAGAGATATTCGAGAGTCCCTGTATACGAAGATCATATTGATAACATTATTGGCATTTTATCAGAAAGAGAATTTTTAACCTGTTTAGTCCAAAGAAAAGAGATTTTTATTCGTGATTTGTTGAGACAACCTATTTTTGTAGTAGAATCCATGAAAATATCTGTACTATTGCCAGAGCTTCAAAAAAGTAAGGTGCACATGGCAATTGTAGTTGATGAGTTTGGTGGAACGGCCGGTCTTGTGACCTTAGAGGATATATTAGAAGAAATTGTGGGAGAGATTTGGGATGAACATGATGAAGCTGTTAAGTATGTACATCAGATAGGGGAAAAGGAGTACGAATTTAACGCAGACATCCCTATTGATGAATTTTTAACCTATGTAGCAGTTAGTTCTCCTGACAGTACGTGCCATACCTTAGGGGGATGGATATATGAGCAGTTTGATCATATTCCTGCTAAAGGAGACTTTTTCTCATATGAAGAGATATTGTTTACCATTAAGGAAGTAGAAAATCGACGCATTCGCAAAGTTTCTGTAAAATCATTTGCGAATAAGAATGAGGAAGCTGATTAAAAGAAATTAGAAAGCGCTCCAAGAGATCTTGGAGCGCTAAAGCCATAATATGAAATTAGTTAATATTAGTACTTGCCGCCTAAGTTTTGCTCAGCTAATTGTACTAAACGTTTTGTGATTTCGCCACCAACAGATCCGTTCGCACGAGCTGTTGCATCTGGTCCTAAGTTTACACCAAACTCACTAGCGATTTCGAACTTCATTTGATCGATAGCAGCTTGAGCACCAGGCGCTACTAACTTGTTTGATGAATTTCTGTTTGATGCGTTTTGATAATTTGCCATGTGTATTCATCTCCTCGTTAGATAAAATAGATTTAATGGTTGAGTTAGCTGGAGTTGAACCAGCCGAGCAGATGCATCGATTAGATCTGCTTGCCTACCGCGGCGTAACTCAATGTTTGCGAGCTGTTGTGCTCGGTTGTTACTAGTATTATGGCGAAAGGGAAAAAAACATATACATAGAATTTTATTGGTAATTTATAGAAAATTTTGTGTGGAGTTTGATAAAGAGTAAGAGAGTTTTATTCCGTGCATATTATAGGTACATATTGATCAGGTAAAGCGAGGTGTGCGGATGTCGATTTGTTCTTTATGTAATGGGTTTAGTGATGTACAAATGATGTGCAAAGCATGTGGAGAAGTGCTAGGGGATATGGGAAAAGTCAGCGATTATTTTGATGATTACAGTGCTTACATGGAAATCGATCAGTTAAAAGTAGAAAATGGGTATCTTAGTGATTTAGCAAATCACCAATGTATTCATCTCTTTTACTGCTCTACTTGTCACAGTGAGGAATTGAAGCAAATACAGGAATAAAAAAAGACCCCTAAGGGTCTTTTTTATTCGTGTTCAGCACGGATGCGCTGTTCGGATTCTGCATCAAAGAAATGCGCTTTGTTCATATCTAATGCTAAGTCTAGAGACTGAAGCGGTTTAATATCTGTTCTTGAATCTACGCGTGCTACAAAATCTTGTCCGCCAAGTTTAGAATAAAGCATGGTTTCAGCTCCCATTAACTCGGATACATCGACTTTAATGGTAACTTTTGTGCCGGGTGAAGATTCAATAAATACAGGCTCATCATGGAAATCTTCAGGACGGATGCCTAAAATAATTTGTTTATTTAAATATCCTTGCTCGCGAAGTATTTTCATTTTACCTTCCGGAACTGCAAGAAGAGAATCGCCTACTTGAACCTTTCCGTCTTTTAACGTTCCGGTTAAGAAGTTCATAGCAGGAGAACCAATAAACCCGCCTACAAATACATTTTCAGGTTTTTCATATACTTCTTTTGGTGTACCAACCTGCTGGATAATCCCATCTTTCATAACAACCAGACGAGAAGCCATTGTCATTGCTTCGGTTTGGTCATGTGTTACGTAAATTGTCGTTGTACCCAAACGCTGGTGAAGCTTCGCAATTTCAGAACGCATTTGCACACGTAATTTCGCGTCTAAGTTTGATAAAGGTTCGTCCATTAAGAAGACCTTAGCATCACGAACGATTGCACGACCTAGAGCTACACGCTGACGCTGTCCGCCGGATAATGCTTTTGGCTTGCGCTCTAAGTATTGCTCAAGTCCTAAAATACGAGCGGCATCTTTTACGCGGCGTTCGATTTCATCTTTTGGTAATTTACGAAGTTTTAAGCCGAAAGCCATGTTGTCATATACGCTCATATGCGGATACAATGCGTAGTTTTGGAATACCATTGCAATATCGCGATCTTTTGGAGCAACGTCATTTACACGCTTGCTGTCAATATAAAAATCACCTTTGGAAATTTCCTCTAGCCCTGCAACCATACGAAGCGTTGTCGATTTCCCGCAGCCTGAAGGCCCAACAAATACAATAAATTCTTTATCTTGAATGTGAAGGTTAAAATCTTTTACCGCCGTCACATCTTTATCATACATTTTATAAATATGTTCTAAACGTAATTCAGCCATTTCCATTTCCCCCTTGTATGTACTCTGTGAAACCGTTTTCTTAACTCTAGTGTAATTTTTTTTAATGAAACGGTAAATGGCAAACATGCACAAAAAAAAGAAAGAGTTTTCGTGCACTATTTACGAAAACCCTTTCATTTTATTTTTTATCCTGCGAATTTTTTAACGCAAGAATAGCTAAGTAAGCAGACACAGCTCCTGTGAAGTGTTTGATATCAAGGTGTGTGCGATCAATAAATTTCTCAATTCTATACTGCAAGCTGTTGCGATGCATGTACAAATTCTTAGCAGCAAGAGATACGTTTAAATTACATTCTAAATAAACTTTAATCGTTTCTAAAAGATCTCCATCATCTTTTACTAAGTCAAGTAAATGTATCATATGATTTTGGATTGCCTCTGAAGACTCTTGCAGAACCAAATGGGGTAAAACGTCGGTAAAATGGATAACATGGTTTTGTTCGACTGTATGCTTAATTTGATAAAACCATTTCTTTTCACGCTCAAAAATTAATCGCGGTGAAGACGGAAAAAAGTGAATTTGTCCTTCAAAGAACTGAATTGAAGTTTCAAAATCATGACATAGCACCTCGATAGAATCTGATAAATTTTCAGTTAAGTCATTAGGATCATCAAAGGTTTCGATAACGATACCTGATTGTTTATCAATCCACAACACAGTAATCGAGGTAGAATACAAGGCGTGAAGCGCATTTTCAAACTCTATTTTTTGTTCAAACAAACGTTTAATTAAAAACTGGGTAAAGCGAAAAGAATGGTGCGTATGATGAGAGTGAATGACTTTTTCAGGTGCTTTAAATAACAGGTTTGACCAATACAATTGTTCTGGCGTCAGGAAAGAAACTTCCTCATCATAAGGCGTTAAAAAAGCAGAAAGTAATGCCTGCTCTTTTTGAGACAAAGCCGTGTGTTCAATTCCAATGAAGCCTTCATCACATGAAAACCATTTGTATCGTTCAAATTGAGAAGGGATTTTAGCCTTAATCATTTTATCCCCAAATAGTGTGTGCAGCTGTTTCATCTGTGCTCGTTCCCTTCGGTGAAAGCTTACTATTCATAAACGTGAAAAAGCATAAGCTCATGAATATAATCAATTAATTGTGTTTCATCTATTTGATTAGAAAGCGCAGTTTTCCATACAATTTGTCCATCTTTTAAATAATCAGCCTCGTAATAAACCCGATTCATATAAAACGAGATGTGCCAGCCCGGCATTCGATTATTTTGATACAGTGGTTTAACCTGAAAATGTGCAACCATAAAGAAAATCTCCTTTCTCAAGTAGTTATTATAAGCTTACCATGAGAAAAGGAGATGAAAAATCATTTAATCTAAAAATTTTGTTAATTTGTAAAATATGTTGCATATGTGTTTAGCACCTTGCGTTTGAATGTCTGTTTCATCAAAAATCATCGGTTTTGCATTCACTTCAAACAGATAATAATGACCTTGGACTGACTTTGCCATATCAAGAGAAAATTCTTCAATGAGAGGGAAGGACTTTTGAAGGACTTGCCCGCACGTATTTACAAAAGACGAAAGAAAGGAAGTATCTACTTCATCTTCAAGATCTTGAGAAGGTGAAATGCTTCCGCCGTTTAACGTATGTGTTGTAATGGAGTGATAGGGACTATGTCGAATACCGACGCCGCTAATAACATACCGGCTATCTTTGTGATGCGCTAAAATACGTAAGTCATAGCGCCGGTCTTTGAATGGCTGCGTCTCAATTGCTTCTTGAATGAGATAAGCAGACCTGGGAAGGTCAATTGCTTGTAAAGAAGAAAATTCTTCTTTGCGCTTATGATCTTGATAAATAATCGTATGCTTATCGGAAGATAATCGGAAAATTCCAGCGCCTTTACTGCTGTTAATAGGCTTAAAATAAAGAGAAGAGTGTTTTTGCAGAAGCTTAGCAATATCAATTTCTGGTGTTAAACGATAGGTTTTAGGAAGGTGAGAAGATAATAGTGGATGTTTTGAAAATAACTGATACACTTTCCATTTTGAAAAAAAAGCGGAATTAAAAAGGGGGATGTGCCTGCTTTTTATTTTTTTGTGTAAAGATTTCAGCTTTTTGGTTTCTGATTTTCTTCCTGGATAACGATTATATATAACGTTTGGCAGCGGCAAAGTTGTTTTGATCCACTGCTTTTTTGCCCCGTCAAAGCAATACCCTTCAAAGAAGTGATGAGACATTGTTTCTTCAGCGAATAAAGCAAGAAGCCCGCCTTTCTCTTGCAGGGTATGATGTAAGAGTTCTAATAAAGGACGCTGTTTTACATTCAGTTTTTCCAAAACAGCTTTGTTCGTTAAAACTCCCACAATAGGACCTGCTTTTTCTCCTTTTAAACGAAGAAAAGCTTGAGTAGAAGAAATGCTTTGAGTAAAGGGAAGTTCAATTTCTTGAACTCCCCATGTGTAAGATGCTGAAGGATTATTATGAAACCACTGCTGCTTTTCTTTGTGATAGTAAATTGTAATCATATGCTGATGCCTTCAGGTGTATTTAGATAGTATCCAGATAAGTAAATCGCATATTCTAGAGAAAGTTTTCTAGTTTGTTGATCTGCTTTTCGTAAGGCAGGGTGTGAAAAAATAGAGCGACCGGGCTTAGAGTTAGCTTCAAACAGCCACACGTTTCCTTGATAATCCACTCCAAAATCGAATCCAAGCTCTCCAATTAATCCGTTCAACTCCTGTTCAAGTATATGACTAATTGAGATAGCGGCATCTTTTAGCTTATTTTCAATTTCTTTTTTGTAAGAAGGGTTAGTGAATATTTTGGCTGTAGCTTCAATTTCTCCGCCGTAATCAAGATGCGTAGTGATGCTGTTGGGACCGGCTACTTTAGCAGCTAGAGCAGTAAGCACCCATTGGTTATTCCCGTCTTTATTCGTATGCACGCGAAAGTCTACACAGCGCTTTTCTTTTTTGATTAATGAAATACCTTGCTGAGCAATGTATGAAGGATTAGTAAGTAAATATTCAAATTCTGATAATAGTTCCTCCAAGGTTTCTTTTTCTTGAACATGAAGACCTTTTTCTCCTTTGTAAGTCAGCGTGTACATGGAATCCTTAAAAGATAGGGTATAAATGCCGCGGCCTAAGCTTCCGTTTTTCGGCTTTAAATAAACGGTTTGATGAAGAAGCAGAAGTTTTTTTATTTGCTCACACGAAGGACTTTCAACCGTGTAAGGTAACAAATAGGCTGTCTGCTCGTTCAGTTTTAAAAGCTCATGAATTTCCCACTTGTTGAAAAAATCAGGATTAAAAAATGGAATGCCGTAATCAGTCATCATCTTTTCTTTAATGAACTTAAAAGGAGCTAACCCCTCTGTTTTTCGATTTGGCAAACGGTTATATACAACGTTAGGAAGCGGGACTTCATGCTGTGTCCAGCCGCTTTCCTCGTAAAAATAGCCGTTTATGGTCCCGGTTTCCCAGTTGATATGATGAGTTCCAAAAATAAAAGGAAGTCCCCCTGTTATACTTGCAGTAGAAAGAAGTTTAGCTAAGTGAAGGGAACGCTTTCCAATTGGCCGCAGCAGAGAACCAGTAAAACCAGCTGATAACACACCAATTAAAGGTCCTAAGTGAATGGTCTCATTCACAATAATAGGGTGCATCATATGAGCGAAAGGAATTTGCAGTTTTGTCATTAGCTCAGCTGAAATCTGAATTTCTTCACATTCTGAAGATTGTATAAGGCATGGAGCTGTCATTGTTCCAAAAGCTGCTTGTTTCAAGGAGTCTTTGTAAAGAGATGCAGGAACAGAAAGATCGCATCCTAGCTGCTCTACTACAACAAGGCGAGTAAGAGTTTTTTTCATAGCATTACTCCTTACGATACGATAGTGTGTTAGCTAAATAGATGCAGTAAGACAGGACATTTTTATACATGACTTCTTTTTGTTCAGGAGCTGTCTCCATTACGATTTTTCTTCCTGGTTTCGAATTTAAATCTAGAATCCAGATGCTGAAGTCTCTCGAGATACATAAATCAATACCTAATTCAAAAAGAGAAGGAAAATGATTTTCCAGCACGGACGGAATCGTTTTACAAATGGTGTTGATTTCATCCATTACATATTGACGGTGAACGCGAGGGATGCGAGGCAGCAAGTTCTCAAAAGGTACAATAGAGGCTCCTGAACTTACATTTGTTACGATGGAGTCTCGTTCACCTTGTCTAATTCCTCTTCCAATTTCTTTCCAAGCACCATCGTTTCCTTTTTGTAATAGCAGTCTTATATCAAAAGGAGTGCGCTCATAAGGGAAAAATGAAATATGGGGCTGAGCAATATACAATACATCACGGGCCGTTTTCGTAAACCAGTTCTTAAACTCCTGAAAAGAGGAAAATAGAATGGTGTTTACAATGTCATTTTGTTGATAAGAAGCTTCAATTTCACGTCCACGCTGTCTTAATTTCACAATTCCTTTACCTTGTGAGCCGTTGGCAGGCTTAATCATTAGGCTATCGTTTGTTCGAAGCAGCTGAACAAGCTGCTCTACACTTTCGATTGGAGTGGTAGGAGGAATATATGAAGATAAATAGCTATCTTTTTTAATGGCTTCATAGACATCTAGCTTATTGGGCAATCCATGGCCTAAAAATGTAACATCTTCCCGCTGTTTAAGCCAGTTTACAATAGGGCGAGCCTTATTAGACAGCGAGTCTTTTCGATAAAAGCAGCGATCGTAAATAAACGAAGGAAGTAAAAAGGAATCTTCTATCCATTTCTTTTGTTGTAAATCGTAGCGGAAGCCTTCAATATTTTCGGTGTTAGGATGAATGTTAAAAGGAGTAAAACGGTATATTTCAATTGAAAACTCAGAAGCATGTTTAGCAATTTCGGTCACATACTCCACTTCTTGCTGTGGGTGAATCGTTAAAAAGCCTAATGAAATCATCGTAAATCCTCCTTGGCAAATTGAAAATTCGTTGCATGCAGACAATAATCAAGCAGTGCTTTTGTTGAGGGACGAACAGAGAAAGCGCTTGAATCTAATTGTTTGGAAGGTTTGACATTTACTTCAATAATCCAAGGCTTTCCTTCTTGATCAATCGCTAAATCAATACCAAATTCTGCATAAAGTTCAGACGGGTGAGAAAGCTGTGTGCAAATTTCAATCGCAATCTCTTTTAAAAGTGAAAGGATATGGCGCGTCGTTTTTGAATCATAGAGCTGAGTTAAAACTTGCTGAGGAGGATGAATATCCCCTCCACGAGCAAGATTTGAGACGAAATTGCCGGGTTTTGATACACGTGTGACAATGGACGTGATTTTCCACGTCAAGTCGTCTTTTTTATGACAGAGAATGCGGAAATCAAAAGGGCACTGTTTGTATGTCTGCAGTGAAATTCCTTCTTGGATAAGAAATCCTTGCCTTTTTAATTGACTATAAAGCGTTTCAAATAAGTCATAGAGAGATTCATATTCTTTTTCATACGTCTGTGTAAACGTTGTATAGTCTAAAATATACTTCTCTTTCTTTGAAATTTTAAAAATATTTTTTCCTTGGCTACCATGAACAGGCTTCAGAAAAACATCGTCATGAAGTTCCAAAGCGTCAAGAAGATCTTGACGTGAACGAAGCTGATACGTTTTTGGCAAATATGGAAGCAAGTGTACAACATCTTTAAGCTGTTGAAAAACCGTCCATTTATTTAAGTAGCGTGCGTTAAAGAAAGGAACGTCATGCTCTTTCAAAAATGTTTTAAAGGTTTGAAAATCAGCGCTTTGCTCGGTTTTCCTGGCATGAATCCGGTTGTGTACGATTCCCGGAAAGGGAACGTCTGAATAAACCCATCGATCACCGCGATAAACATATCCTTTAGGGGACAATGACTTCACGTCGCTCAATTTGCTCACATAGCAAAAACACCCTAACTCCTTGCAAGCTTGAACAAATTCCTTACAAAATACAGAAATGGAGCCAAAGGGTTCTTCATCTTCTCGAACTTCTGTTACGATGCTAATCACGGGTCCCATCCTAAACGTGTTCTCTTCGTAAATGCCTCTCAGCTGATGCGTTTCATACGGAAAGCAAAAGTCTGCAAATAGAGCTTCCGACATCATGAAGCAGCATTCTCGATGCTGAAAAACAGTGGCTTTGACTTCTTTCGTGATGGAGCCTACTGTTAACGTAAACTCGTGCTTGCATTTCACGCGTGAGAACAGAGCAGAACTAATGTAAATGTCGTCGCTCATATGGTTCTCTAGTGGTTTTAGAGAAATGGTAAAAGTATTCATAAACGAATCCTCTTTTTCTTTCCTTTAGTAGGCGAATGCTGATATATACTATGAGGAATTAGCCCAATCTGTGAAGAGAATTTATCGTTTTCTGAGAAAATAAAGGTCTTAAGCTGAATTTTATATAATAATTTGTTATAGTTAGGGAAGTCAAGAAATTATAGAACTGAATTAGGAGGAACTTAACGTGTCTGTAAACTTACATGATGTAGCAAATGATTTAGAAAAAGCAATTCGTCAAAGCGACGATTACACAAACTTAAAAAACTTATATGCAGCAGTAAACGCTGATCAAGGTTCAAAACAATTATTTGAGCGTTTCCGTACAATGCAAATGGAGCTGCAACAAAAGCAAATGATGGGCCAAGAGATCACTGAAGAAGAAGTTCAGCAAGCTCAACAAACAGTTGCAATCGTTCAACAAGATCAAAATATCGCGAAGCTAATGGAAGCTGAGCAACGTATGAGCATGGTAATTGGTGAATTAAACAAAATTATCATGAAGCCACTTGAAGAACTTTACGGTGCGGCTGAATAAGAGATAGAGAAAAGAGGAAAAGAGAAATCTTTTCCTCTTTTTTTATGCGGAAATTCCTTCTAATTGTGCAGTTCTGCTCATAAGCTTAGTAACAAGGCTACACATGCCGACTATCATGAAAAGGTCATTTATAACCGTATCCTAACGGATTAGACATCTATGAAAGAAGGGGTTCTCATATGGCTTATCGATTGCTAGCGTTGAATATTGATGGAACCATTTTAAATAGCCAAGGGCGCGTTACAAAAGAAACGAAAGACGCAATTCAATTTGTGAAAAATAAAGGGGTTTACGTTACGTTAGTAACAAACAGGCATTTTCCGTCTGCTAAAAAAATTGCTCGATCACTTAAAGTTCATCCAGCAATGCTCATTACTCATAGCGGTGCCTTTATCGGAACATCGATAGACAAACCGATACTAGATAAGAGAATTAGCGAGGAAAAAACATTTAATCTCATTCAGCTTTTTGAAAATTTTAATTGTCATGTCCGCATTTTGCATGAAAGGTTTTCAATTGGAAATCGTGTAAAGCTTCCTAATAATATTGTAGCTAAAAGCGTGTTAAAAACGGGAGAACCGCTCTTTTATCCCGTGCAGTTCGTAGATTCATTAGGGGATACGCTTCGTGATGAACCTGTTTCTACTCCAAAAATAGAAGTGTATTTTGCAGATCGTAGAGAAAAAGAATACGCTGAGCAAACAATTGCCAGTGCAGTTCCGGATATTGAATGGTTTTCGTATCCAAATGAAAATAGATGCTATATTACGCCAAAAGGAGCCACAAAAGCTGCCGGCGTTCGTTATGTAGCAAATCGTCTAGGGATACCGATGGAAGACGTAGTAGCCATTGGAAATTGCTATGATGATGTAGAAACGATTGAACACGCGGGAATGGGTGTGGCCATGGGCAATTCACCAACGGAATTAAAAATGCTTGCGGATTGGGTTACTCGTTCTAATAATGAAAATGGTGTAGCCTATATGGTGAAAGAATTATTTAGAAAGCAGCAGCGTCTTGGTTATCTTCATCAAATTGACAGCTTTCGTTTAAAATAAATAAAAGTATGTTAGTTGAAGGGAAATCCGAACGAAGAATCCAACTCGTTCGGATTTTTTTCATTGGTAGGATAAACGTCAGCTTCACGTATGTAGCTGTTTCTAACTGTTGATTGAAGGGCAAGGCGAAGACTCCTGCGTAAATCAACAGAAGTGTAACAAGCAATTCATATGAGCTTATTTATCCCATTTGTTCGTCTGTAGGTTGAATTAATGTAATTATGGCTCAATCTCTTTTTCCGTTTGTTTCCTGTCCGCGTATTCCCTTGAGCTGAGCACCTTGACCGGACATACGTAGGTTTTGTAAACTGATTACTTAGATAGAATTGATTTGAAAGGTGATTATATTGAACATTTATATAAAAGGTATAGAAGATGAGCGTTTTTTACGTCCGCTTCACCGAATTTCAGATTTGTTTTTTGAAGAAAGCAACGTCTCCTTTGAGGATGATAACGAAGCTCAGCTGAAGGTTGAAGTAGAGCTAAAAGTTCATGAAGAAATTTATGCGAAAGCAGTGCTGCATGATGCTGCAACGGACAAGGTGTTTACAGAAGAGCTTTCTAAATCGTTTACGCCGTATGAAACAGAAAAAGAAAAATTTAAGCAAATAAAAAATGTGGTGCTTCGCGTCTACTTATCTGTGTTACAGGAGTATACAAACATTGTTCAAAAATGGGGTATTTTAACCGGTATACGTCCAACGAAGTTGCTTCATATGAAACTGCAGTCAGGCAAAAGTAAAGAACAAGCACATCGTGAGCTAAAGGAAGAATATTTAATCACTGATGACAAAATTAATTTAATGCAGCATATTGTGGATCGTCAACTAGCAGCTATTCCCGATTTACATGAGTTAAAGAACGAGGTAAGCATTTATATAGGCATTCCGTTTTGTCCGACGAAGTGTGCATACTGTACATTCCCAGCCTATGCGATTAACGGACGTCAAGGATCTGTTACGTCATTTTTAGGCGGCTTGCATTATGAGATGCGTGAAGTAGGGAAATGGTTAAAAGACAATGACGTCAAGATTACAACCGTCTATTATGGCGGAGGCACACCAACGAGCATTACGGCTGAAGAAATGGACATGCTGTATGAAGAGATGTATGAATCGTTCCCTGATGTACAAAATATCCGTGAAATTACGGTAGAAGCAGGAAGACCCGATACGATTACGGAAGAAAAGCTAGCTGTTTTGAACAAATGGAATATTGACCGGATTAGTGTAAATCCGCAGTCTTATATTCAAGAAACCTTAAAAGCTATTGGACGTCATCATACAGTTGAAGAAACGATTGATAAATTTCATCTTTCTCGAAAAATGGGGATGAATAACATTAACATGGACTTAATTATTGGGCTTCCAAATGAAGGTGTAGAAGAATTTCAGCATACGCTAGACGAATCTAAAAAATTGCTTCCTGAATCTTTAACTGTTCATACGCTATCGTTTAAACGCGCGTCTGAAATGACTCAAAATAAACGGAAATACAAAGTAGCAGATCGCTATGAAATTGGTAAAATGATGGATTTAGCGACTGAGTGGACTCAAGAACAAGGATATGAACCTTATTATTTATATCGCCAAAAAAATATTTTAGGTAATTTAGAGAACGTTGGATATTCATTCCCTGGTCAAGAGAGCCTGTACAATATTATGATCATGGAAGAAAAGCAGACGATTATTGGCCTTGGGTGCGGGGCATCCAGTAAGTTCGTGCATCCAGAAACAGGCATTATTACAAGGTTTGCGAATCCAAAAGACCCAAAATCGTACAACGATGGATTCGAGCACTATACGCAAGAGAAACTCAAGATTTTAGATGAATTGTTTAGGAAATAAAAAGGTCACTTTTTAGTGATCTTTTTTATTTTCAGCAGGGAAATGTCGGAATCTGTTGAATATATAAGAAAGTTGTAAGCGTTTTCTTATTATGACGATGCGAGGTGCCGCTTAATGATGAATGTACAGTTAACCGTACCATCTATGATGGAAAGAGCTGAAAAGCTGTTTGGTAAAAAAGAAGTGGTTTCTAAATCTTCAAAAGGGATTCAACGTTTAACTTATAATCAGTTAATAAAACGGACTCGGCAGCTCTCTAGTATGCTAGAACGAATTGGAGTGAAGCGAGGAGAAAGAGTCGGAACGTTTGCATGGAATCATCATAGACATCTAGAGGCTTATTTTGCTGTACCGGGAATAGGCGCTGTGCTTCACACAATTAATATCCGGTTAGATTCTGAGCAAATTGTATACATCATTAACCATGCACACGATAAAGTCATTTTACTTGATGAATGCTTTTTACCTTTATTTGAAAGCATTCATCAAAGGCTTCCACATGTTGAAGCCTATATCCTTATGTCAGATGAAGGTGAGCTGCCAGAAACAGAGTTGCCAGTGTATCATTACGAAAATTGGATTCAGCAAGGGGATGCATCGCATTCCTTTGTTCAAGGTTTAAGCGAAGAAGAACCAGCAGGCCTTTGTTATACCTCTGCTACTACAGGAGAGCCAAAGGGCGTTGTATATTCTCATCGCGCTATTTATTTACACTGTATGGCGCTAGGACTTGCTGATAGTGCTGGATTATCAGAAGGTGATACCGCTATGCCTATCGTTCCAATGTTTCATGTAAATGCATGGGGAATTCCTTTTGCTGCGGTCTGGTTTGGGACAAAGCTCGTGCTGCCGGGCGCTTTTTGTACCTCAGAGACGATTGCCTCTCTCATTGAACAAGAGAAAGTAACTCTTGCTGCAGCAGTACCTACCGTTTGGTTAAATTTTTTACAAGAGTTAGAAAAAAAGCCTTACGCAGTTGATAGTTTGCGGGCTATTTTATGCGGCGGATCAGCGGCCCCAAAAAGCGTCATTCGAGAATTTCAGGAAAAATATCAAATTGAATTTATGCATGCATACGGAATGACGGAAACAAGCCCTGTTGTAACCGTCTCCCGCTTAAAAAGCTATCAGTACAGCGAAGACCCTGAGTATCAGCTCAGCGTAAAAGCGAAGCAAGGTTTCTTAGTTCCTGGCGTTGAAATGAAAGTAATAGGTCAAAATGGAGAAGTTGCTTGGGATGGAGTGGAAATGGGTGAGCTATTACTAAAGGGGCCATGGGTAGCTTCTGAATATTACAAGGATAAAAGAACAGAAGATACGTTTAAAGACGGCTGGCTGTATACGGGAGATATTGTGACGGTTGACGAAGAGGGAACGATCAAAATTGTAGACCGAACAAAAGATTTAATTAAAAGCGGAGGAGAATGGATTTCATCGGTTGATCTAGAAAACGCGCTGATTGCCCATGAATCTGTTTTCGAAGCCTGTGTCATAGCAGTCCCTCATAAGGTGTGGCAAGAGCGTCCAGTTGCTTGTGTCGTGTTAAAAGATGCATATAAAGGTGTCGTTTCGTCAGAAGAGCTGCTCAAATTTTTAGCGCCGCAGTTCGCAAAATGGTGGCTTCCAGATGACATTTTATTTATGGATGAAATCCCAAAGACAACGGTCGGAAAGTTTTTAAAACGTACGCTTCGTGAACAAGTCCTCAATCATTATCAGAAAGGGTGAGTAAATATGACCGTCGAATTAAAAGTAGTAGAACTAGTTTTGCAAGAGCGTGTCGCCACAATTTCGTTTAACAGGCCGGATGCGTTAAATGCATTAAACGAAGAAGTGCTAGAGCAGTTTATTCAATGTTTAAAAGTTGTGGAAGAAAGTGAAGTGGACTTCTTAGTAGTAAAAGGAAACGGAAAAGTGTTTTCAGCAGGGGGAGATATTAATATGATGATGTCACCTTCACAATCAGAACGTTTTGAGCAGGTGATGGATTTAATTAATGAAGCCGTGCTGACTTTATACAGCCTGCCTCAAATGACGATAAGTGTACTGCACGGTGCGGCAGCAGGGCTAGGGCTCAGCATTGCGCTTGCTTCTGATTATATTATTGCAGAAAGACACACGAAAATTGCGATGAACTTTATCGGCATTGCTCTAATTCCAGACGGAGGCGGTCACTTTTTACTAGAAAAGCGCATCGGTTCTCATCGTGCGAAACAGCTAATTTGGGAAGGAAAGACATTAAAAGCAGAGGAAGCTCATCAATTTGGCATAATTGATGAAATAAAAGAAGGAGATTTGGCGAAGCGTGTAGAAGATTATCTCTCATATTGGCTAAAAAAACCTTCACGTGCTTTGAAGGAAACAAAGCGAATTTATGTGGAGACATCTATTTCACAATTAAAGCAAGTGCTTGCGCTTGAGAAAAGAAGTCAGTTTGCTATGAGCCAAAGTTCGGATCATAAGGAAGGTGTACGTGCGTTTCTGGAAAAGCGAGCGCCTGTTTTTAATCAAAGTGAAAAAGATATTTCCGAAAATTAAGTGAACTAGTTTAAAAGCCAATATTTTTGTCTATCATATTGATAGAGCATGTTTAAAAGTTGCAAAACAGTGGTAACACAAGATAATGTAGAAACTAATGAGGTGATTGGAAATGAACAAAACAGATTTAGTAAACGCAGTGGCAACAAAATCAGAGTTAACAAAAGCAGATGCATCTAAAGCAGTTGACGCATTACTAGAAACAATTTCATCAACGCTAGGTGAAGGTGAAAAAATTCAGTTAATCGGCTTCGGTACATTTGAAGTACGCGAGCGTGCTGCTCGTACAGGCCGTAACCCTCAAACGGGTGAAGAAATGCAAATTCCAGCATCAAAAGTACCGGCATTTAAAGCTGGTAAAGAACTAAAAGAAGCTGTAAAGTAATATAAAACGCCGGAAAGCTAAACCTTTCCGGCGTTTTGTATTAACGATGAAATAATACAAGTTTTCCGCTAGAGCTAACGCATCGATGTGTTTTTTCTAAGTAGGCAAGCCCTTCTAACTTTTTGGTGCCGATTGTCTTTGCTTCTGTTTCAGAAGCTGCTTCGAAGCTTTCATCTATTAATTTTTCTCCAGTCTTTTCAAAAGCGGTTAATGTATAAGTACTCATAAAATCTACTCTCCTCTTATAGTATAATTGTAAGCGTATTCAACATATTTCTCGTCTTATTCCTCTAAATCCTGCTAAGGTTTACAGATATCATTTTTTTCCATACAATAAACATAGGTTTATTTACAAAGGAGGAATTAAATGTCTCTTTCTATCCGTGAAGTTTCAAAAAGGTACGGTGAATTTACAGCTGTAAATGAACTATCCTTGCAAATTCCAAAGGGTGAAGTGTTTGGTTTTTTAGGTGCAAACGGTGCTGGCAAAACAACGACGTTTCGAATGATTTTAGGGCTCATTGAACCAACCTCAGGTCACATCCAATGGAATGATAAATCTTTAACTTACAGTAGAAGCCATCTAGTTGGTTACCTTCCAGAAGAAAGGGGATTATATCCGAAATTAAAAGTCAAAGATCAGCTTGTTTATCTAGGACGGCTGCGCGGGATGAAAAAAGCTAACGTGCTGCAAGAAATGGAGCGCTGGTTATCTCGATTTAATATTCCTCAATATGCTTCAAAAAAAGTAGAAGAGCTATCCAAAGGAAATCAGCAAAAAATTCAATTTATCGCTTCCGTTATTCATCGTCCCGAGCTGCTTATTTTAGATGAACCTTTTAGCGGCTTGGATCCTGTAAACGTAGAGGTACTAAAAGAAGCGGTACTTGATTTGAAAAAACGCGGGACGACGATTGTTTTTTCAAGTCATCGAATGGAACATGTGGAAGAACTTTGTGAATATTTATGTATTATGCATCATGGTACGCCTGTTGTATATGGAAGACTGCCGGAGATCAAGCGTTCATTTGGCAAGAAAAACGTCATTATACATGGGAAAGGTCCGTTTGAGAGAATTAGGGAGCTTGAAGGTGTTGTAAAGGTGAAAAAAACGGTTGAAGGCATGATTGTTCAAATTCAGCATGAATCCGTATCGCAACTCATTTTTCAAGAACTTAAACATTTTTCATTTGTATCTAAATTTGCAGTGGAAGAGCCTTCATTAAATGATATTTTCATTGAAAAGGTAGGTGCTTCCTATGAATAAATTTTGGGTCATCGTTTTTCATACATATCTTAATAAATTAAAAACAAAATCTTTTATTATTACGACGATTATTACTGCTCTTATTCTAGTTGCTCTTACAAATATGGAGAAAATTATCGACGTTTTTAATTCAGACGATAATGGCACAAATGTGGGTGTCATCTATGAAGTGGAAAGCGTATATACGTTGTTCAAACAAAATGTAAATGCTATGGATTCAGACATTCATTTAAAAGAATTTACGTCTGAGGCTAAGGCAAAGCAAGCGGTAAAAAGCGGGCAGCTCGATAGCTATTTACTTTTATCTTTAAACGATAAGCAGCTGCCTCAAGCTGTGTACAAAGCTAACTCTTTGGCCGAATCAAATCTTTCATCTACCTTAGAACAGGCGGTACAGCAAACAAAAGTGGCTATGGCTACAGTGAAAATTGGTTTAGAAGAAAAGCAAATTGATCAGCTTTACAGCCCTGTTTCATTTAAAAAAGAAGCGTTAGTTGAAAATGCTAAAACAGAACAAGAGCTAAATCAAGCAAGAGGTCTTGTGTATGTTCTGCTGTTTGTTATTTATTTTGCCGTTATCATGTATGGGAGCATGATTGCGATGGAAGTAGCTACTGAAAAATCATCCCGCGTTATGGAGATCCTCGTATCGAGCGTATCACCTATTACACAAATGTTTGCTAAAATCATTGGAATTGCACTGCTCAGCTTAACACAGCTTGCAGTGATACTGAGCGTGGGCTACACATCGTTAAAAGCCAGTGTGGAAACAAATCATAACGGCATCTTTTCTTATCTCGGATTTAATGATGTTCCGCTGACTACATTCGTGTATGCATTTGTCTTTTTCATATTAGGGTACTTTCTTTTTGCTACGCTCGCGGCTTTTTTAGGTTCTCTTGTGAGCCGTATTGAAGATGTACAGCAAATGATTACGCCCATGACCCTTGTGATTGTGGCCGCTTTTTTAATTGCTATGTTTGGACTTGGTGATCCTGAAACCACAATCATTACGGTCACATCTTTTATCCCGTTTTTTGCTCCGATGATTATGTTTTTGCGTGTAGGTATGTTAAATGTTCCTATGTGGGAAGTGAGTGTATCGATAGGAATTTTGGTTGTGACGATTACTGCTTTAGCTATATTTGGTGCCCGTGTGTATAAAGGAGGAGTCCTTATGTATGGTCAATCTACCTCTTTTAAAGATATTAAAAAGGCGCTGCAGTTAACGAAAAAAGAAACATAAAGAAGTGAGAGGCTGAGACAAAAGTAGATTAGTTGAAGGGAGGTCCGGACGAACAATCTAGATTCTTGATGGAGAATCCAACTCGTCCGGATTTTTTTATTGGTATGGTGACCATAGTTTGCATGTATGTAGTTGTTTCTAGCTGTGTATTGGAGAGCAAGACGAAGACTCCTGCGGAGAAAGCGGAAGCGACGAGGAGGCTCAGCGGCTGCCGGAAAGAGAAGTCTTGCACGGAAATCAACAGCGGTGCCTCAAGCGATTCATACTCGCTCCTTTATCCAATCTGTTTGTCTTTAGATTGTATTGATTTTGTTGTGTCATAATCTCATCTCTTATGAAAAAGCGTCTACCCGTGCATTCGGTGCCAAGCGATGGTAAAATGAAATGTAAAGAGCTGTAAATAAGCGGACGAAGCGATAAGAGCTTTGCTATCAAATACATAGAATGAAGTGGTAAGGAGGAAAAGGGCATGACAAAAGGAATTGCTCAATACGAAGTAGGAGAGCAAGTTGATCTTTATTTTTTAATTAAATCCTCAACGAGAGGAATTGCAAGCAATGGAAAACCATTTTTAACGGTAATCCTACAGGATAAAACAGGTGATATTGAAGCCAAGCTGTGGGATGCATCCCCAGATGACGAGGAAAATTATGCTGCTCAAAAGATTGTGCGAGCTGCTGGAGAAGTAATGAATTACCGCGGGCGCAACCAGCTGAAAATACGCAACATTCGTCCTGCACAGCCCCAAGACGGAGTGCGCACATCTGACTTTTTAGAAGTGGCGCCTTTATCTCAAGAAGAAATGGTGGAACATATTACAAAGAGTATATTTGAAATGAAAAATTCAAATGTCCAGCGCATTACTCGCCATTTGTTTAAAAAATATCAAACGGAATTTTTAGAATATCCGGCAGCAACTAAAAATCACCATGAGTTTGTATCGGGGCTTGCCTACCATGTGGTGTCTATGCTGAAGCTGGCTGAGTCATTTTCAACCCTTTATCCAAGCTTAAACCGCGACTTGCTGTACGCTGGAGTTATTCTTCATGACCTTGGCAAAGTATTTGAACTTTCAGGTCCTGTTTCGACGATATACACAGTCGAAGGGAACTTGCTTGGCCATATCTCGATTATGGTGAATGAAATTGGAAAAGCGGCGGAAGAATTAGCGATTGAAGGAGAAGAGGTCATGCTTCTTCAGCACCTTGTATTATCGCATCACGGTAAGGAAGAGTGGGGAAGTCCGAAAAAGCCGTTAATTAAAGAGGCTGAGATGCTTCATTTGATTGACAATGTAGACGCTAAAATGAATATGCTGGACCGAGCATTAACAAAAGTGAAGCCTGGTGAATTTACAGAGCGTATTTTTGCACTTGATAATCGTTCATTTTATAAACCAACGATTGATTAAAAAGGTATAAGTCTTTCTTCCTTCGCATATAGTGGTTGTAAATAACTGTGATGGGGGATCAATATATGGTGACACTACCAATTTGGATTTATTTAGTTGTAGCAGGCATTTTCTTTAGTGGATTTATGGCAATTCGTGCTGCACAACATGATAAGCAAGTGGATGATTCGTTTATTGAAAAAGAGGGACAAGTCTTCATCGAAAGAATGCAAGTGGAAAAAGAAAGACGCAACAGCGATTCTATCTGATTATATAAAAGAGCCTGTCACATGAGTGACAGGCTCTTAGCATTACTGCTGAGGAGTTTCTACGCCAGATTGACTATCTGTCGCACCTTCTTCGAAAATTGGTTTTACATTTTTATCTTTGACTTCCACTTTTGCTTTATCAAGCTCTTTTTGAATCTTCTTGTTCGCTTCTGCTTGATCTACTTTTGAACGTTTGATTTGCTGCTCAAGTTCGGGTTTCTTTTTCTCAAACGATTCTACTTTCTTTTTATCGACTAGTTTAATGATATGGTAGCCGTACTCTGTTTTGATTGGTTTACTTACTTCACCTTTTTTCAGCTTGTAAGCCGCTTCTTCAAATTCTTTAACCATTTGGCCTTCACCGAAGTAGCCTAAATCGCCGCCGTTAGCTGCAGACTGCTGATCCGTTGAATATTCTTTTGCTAGACTAGCAAAATCCTCGCCTTTTTTGATTTTCGCTTCTACTTCGTTTGCTGTCTTTTCGTCTTTTACTAAAATATGACTTGCGCGAATTTGAGGTTTTTGAGCTTTATATTCATCATAAGCTTTTTTCAGTTCTTTGTCCGATACCTTAATGCCTGCCGTAGCAGCTTTTTCACGGAGAATATCAACTTTTAGCATATCTTTGACTTCTTTTTCGCCTTTTTGCTTAATAACTGAATCCACCTGATCACCGTATTGTTCTCTTAGAATGTTCAGCTGCTGATCAAGCTCTTTATCCGTTACTTTATATTTTTTACTCAATACTTTTTCTTCGGTAACGCTTCGTACGAGTGTATTAAATTGGTCTTGTCCGATTGTATCTTTCATTTGCTTATACAAATCACCTTGAGTGATATTGCCTGCTTTTGTTTCTACAATTACTTTTGAAGAATCGTTTGCATTTGAAGCATCATTTCCCCCACTGCATGCTGATAAAGCAACGAGGCTGGCTGCCGTTGTTAGTGCAACTAAGCTTTTTTTCATACGTAAACACTCCTACTCATCATTTTTACTTATGTAGCTTGACTCAAGATTTACTATATCACATTTCCTGATGTTAGCAAATGAAGTTAAAACCACGTAAATTTACATTTATTTTCCACTAAGCATGGAGTGATTATACGCTTATGATGGCTTTTTTATAAAGCGTTTTCAAAATGGTGGGCAAACTCACAGAGTAATCTCCAAACGAGAAGCAAGAGAAATAAATTATGGAGTTTGGGCTAAAAGCCTAGACGTTTTTTGAGCTGATGCATAAGATGCAGTATTAGTAAACAAAGGGGGTGCTCAAATGAGCGGATGCGGATATGGAGGCGGTTTTGCACTATTAGTTGTACTGTTTATCTTATTAGTCATTGTTGGTTGTGCATGTTACCACTAGGAAACAGATGAATATAAAAGGAAAGGGGCGATAGATATGGGTTCTTACGGATGCGGATACGGCAGTGGATTTGCTCTATTAGTCGTATTATTCATCTTATTAGTTATCATCGGCGCTAGCTGTTTTTGCTAAGCCTATAAAAAAGCGGTGAGACATCTCACCGTTTTTTATGTAAATGATACTTCAATATAAGATGAAACTAATAAAATGGTAATTAATACATTAATCGTACGAAAAACTTTAGGCTGTTTTTCAGCTGGAATTTCTTTTTGAATACACAATGTATTTGTTAGTGCATTGATGTAGAATAAAATGAATAGTGCAAATACAATAAAGAATATGTACATAAAAATCCCCCTAACAAAATCAGTGTGACGAAGACAAAAAGTCTTATAGTCATTTATATAGTACAGCTTTGTATGAATTTACAAATATCTATATTAACATTACCAAAAAAGCGGTAAAATAGATAGTTATATATACAGTTGAACAAAGAATTTCAAAAGGTATTTACACAGAAATGCGGTTTTTATTTTATAAAGGGTAGTTAAGAAGTTGAGAAATAGGTTTTCAACGAAATAGCAAAGTGAATGGATAAGAAATGAGTAACAATCAGCCATTGTGCAAAAGGATTGTTAAAAAGGACAGAGGGATTTATATTAATATATGCAGTGAGTACATAATCAGTATATGAAAATCTTTATACTGTGCTACTCAAACAGGAAATGTGATTGACGAAGAAAGAATTATTTGGAAGAACATGAATGAATCATGTACAATATGGAGTAGAGATATATGAACGTTGAAGGAGTAGGGGAAGCGGATGGAAACTTTAGAATCTCGAGTATCACGTTTAGAATATTACATAAAACTGTTATCTGGGACATCTGAACAAGAAGCTAAACCATTTATTGATTTAGTGGTAAGAAATCAGCTTACAAAGAAGGAAGTAGAGGAAATTTTAATTCTGTGTGAAGATACAAAAAGCGAATATATTGAGCAAAAAGCGGAAGGCCTAACAGACTTTGTTCCGCTTCTTACACAATTTGTTGGTATGCTGAATTATAAATTAACTCCCAGAGAGACGGTCGAATCGCTTCGTTATCAACCTTCTTATCAAGATGTGATGAATGAATTTTTTGAAATTATTCAATGGATAAGGGACTAACCATTAAGAGTTTGAAATAGTCTCCTGGTGGTTCTCTTTATCTTTCTTGACAAGCTTGCCATCTTCTTCAGTGAATTCTTCTTCGATATGATGGAAAGATCGCTCGAAGATATCCATAAAATCTTCACCGTAAATTTTGCGGATGACGGTCATTAGTTCCATAAACTCAGGGAATTTGCCGTACAAGTCGCGCAACGGAAGTGCGCCGCTGAATACTGAATTATTAGAAGGTTCGTAATGTTCCATTAAATCCAGTAAAATGGCCTCGCCTTTATCTGTCAGCTGAATGTACGTATTTCGCTTGTCGCTTTCTTTTTTAGAAAACTCAAGTAAACCTCGTTCTTCTAGTTTTTTGGAGAAGTTAAATGCAGTAGAAACATGCATAACTCCAAACTTGGCAATTTCGGAAATGGAAGCCCCGTTTAAATGATATGAAATCCACAAAATATGATGCTCGTTAATATTAAGGTCATAAGGCTTAATCCATTGCTGCCAATCCTTCTCTACGGTTTTCCAAAGGGCTTTACTTAATTGGGCAATACGTTGGCTAAATAGAAGTGCTTCTTTCAAACTGTAATCCTGATCACTAGTCTTTTTCATCTTCTCCCACCTACTTAGTCTCTTTTTTTATTTATCTTCTATTATGCCAATAAAATAAAAAATTATAAAGATGTAAATTTACAAAATTTTAAAAAATTAAAAAAGAAGGCGCTTTAACCTTCTTTTTTGTCAATTTTTTCATTGGTATTTTTAGTTGTCTGTACATGTTCCTCTAGGTTTGACAAAGAATTTTGGATTTCTTTCAAATGATGCTGAATGGATTCCTTATGAGGGACAATTTCTTCTTTAAACTGACCAAGGGTAGTAGAAAGGTCACTTGCGATATTTTTCACTATAGTATTTCCTTCTCTGGCGGTCATTTGTACTTGTTGAGAAACAGCTTTTATTTTTGTTGAGAGCTCTTGTTGTGAAGCGTTAACTCGGTCTTTTCGAGAACTGACACGCTGTTTAAGTTCTCGTCCTGAATATGGAGTAATAAGAAGCGTTGTAATAGCGGCTACGGTGCTTCCGATTGCTGCTCCAGCTGCTAGTTTTTTCATTCTACTCATTATTTATTTCCTCCTATGTAGTAAAGTAATTGCTAACACTTCCTTCTGACATAATCATAAAAAAATAGCATAGATTTATACAAAAGAAGGAGGTTATCAACATGGGATAGCTTTATTCATTCTTTTGATGATTAGCCTGAGTTTTTTTCTGGCTGCCTTTAAATGGTTTAGCCTTACGACTAGAACGGCATCATATCCACCTAAACATGTGCTTAAACAAAAGTCTCTTACATGTGCGACAGTGGCTTTTGCGAGTTTTTTATTGGCGCTTATACTTTATTATGTAACCTAGGATGGGGAACTTAAACCTTTATTACATAGTAAGTCTTCATACCTATTGTATGAGCTGCAAATGAAATTTAAGTGAAAAGCATCCTGTACCATTTCTTTTTAAACAAAAAGTTAAGAGCCGGACTGTAGACTGTCTCTAAAAGATCAGCAAACTACTATAAATGAACCGTTTTATCTAAAGGTCCGCCACGCTTTGGCGGGCCTTAGCTTTTGGTGTAAAAAAAGAGCCTGATTCTTAATTAAATCAGGCTCTTGACGTTACGATAATTTTGCTTTGATACTTGTGCGTTTTAGAACGGATTGAACAATTGGATAAATAACGACCATAACGATTGTATTTACTACTGTTGCAGGTAATACAACCGCAGCAACAAGTGCCATGACGCTATTTCCACCCGGTAAGCCGACGATTAGCGCGGCAGCTGACAAGAATACGGTTCCTGATACGAGCGTGCCAACAGCTGTTAAAGCAGCAGCAACTGGTGTTTTCATGCCTATTGCTTTTTTTACAAGCATAAATAATGCAAAGAAAACAAATGCTGTAATTGGTTTATCAATCAAGTTTGCAATTTGTCCGCCAGGAAAGCTTGTTGTTAAAGCGGAAATAACCGCTGTGGTTAAGCTAACCAATGCAACATTTTTCACGCTAGGAAACAACAGAATTGCTAAAAACATCATTGTTAACATCATATCTGGCTTCATTCCAAATAAAATAGGAGGTACCACCGTGTGGAGAACCGCTCCAATTCCGACTAATAACGCTAAAGAAACTAAAACTTTTGTATTCATTTCTCATCTCTCCTCTTCTAAGCTAAGCTCGAAATATACCAATAGTGCGTCTATGCCCATTGCATATATTTACATACTGATTATAACATATTTATGTGAAAAAAGAATCAGCTAATTCTGCCAATTACGCGTTTGCCTGCGCAAATTCATCCATAAAGACGGCAAGAGCTTCACACGCTTCAAGCGGCACAGCATTGTAAATAGAAGCGCGGCATCCGCCGATTGAACGGTGTCCAGCTAATCCTACAAAGCCTTTTTCTTTTGCTTGCTGTAAAAACTCAGCCGTTAGCTCATCGTTTGGTAAAGTAAACGTGACATTCATAATTGAACGGCTTTCCTCTGTAGCGTGAGGAGTATAGAAACCGTTTGAACGTTCCATGCTTGCGTAGAGTAACTTAGCTTTTTTATGATTTTGAGCTTCAATGGCTTTAACGCCCCCTTGTTCTTTAATCCAATCTAAAACAAGTGAAAGCATATAAATACCAAACGTTGGAGGAGTGTTGTAAAGAGAATTGCTCTTTACGTGAGTCTCATAGTTCAGCATTGTTGGTAAACCTTCAGGGATACGTTTAAGCAATTCTTTCTTCAAAATGACAACTGTTACACCAGATGGTCCGAGGTTTTTCTGAGCACCAGCATAAATGAGTGAGAACTTAGATACATCAATTTGACGGCAAAGAATGTCGCTTGACATGTCAGCAATTAAGTCTACTCCTTCAATAGAAGGGTAGTCAGCCCATTGTGTACCAAAAATGGTATTATTGGACGTAATATGCAAGTATCCAATCTCTTCTTTTGGAAGCTTTACATCATCTAAAGTTGGAATAGAGCTGTAGTTCTCTTCTTTAGTAGAAGCAACCACTGCAGTTTTTCCAAGTTTCTTTGCTTCTTTTAACGCTTTTTCTGACCATGATCCCGTTAGCACATATGCCCCGACTTGATCAGGAGCTAAAAAGTTCATTGGAATCATAGAGAATTGCAGGCTTGCTCCGCCCTGCAGGAATAAAATTTCATGTGTATCTGGAATATTAAGCAATTCCGTTAGTGTTTCTTTAGCATGTGTTAATACATCTTCAAACTCTTTGCTGCGATGTGATAATTCCATCACAGACATACCTGTATTTTTGAAGTTAACTAGCTCCTCTTGAGCAAGTTGTAAGACAGGTAGGGGAAGCGCAGATGGACCTGCATTAAAATTATAAGCTCTGTTTAACGTAATCACATTAATTCCTCCTCAAATTAGTTCGAACACTCATCATACAAAATGGCTAATGACTGATGTCAGAAAGAATATCATTATACTATCATGAAAACTCTTGGTTGTGGAGGTAACTTTTCAAAAATTTAAATTAATCTGTAAAGAGAAAATAATAGAAAAAAGATAAATAAAAAGTATACGTAAACATGTTTTGGCAAACATGTAAATGAAATGTTTATATGCTATACTGATGGAAGAAATAATGTGGAGGAACAGAATGAGAGTATTAAAATATGCAATATTAGGGCTCTTAAATCAGGAGGAGCTCAGCGGGTATGACATTACCAGACTTTTTAAAGAAGAGGTTGGTAATTTTTGGAGTGCTAAACACAGCCAGATTTATCCCGAGCTCAAGCGATTAACAGAAGAGGGATTTATTCGCTATGAAACGGTGATTCAAGGCAAAAAATTAGAAAAAAAGATGTATTCGATAACGGAAGAAGGAAGAGTCGAGCTAAGCAAGTGGCTCACTACGATTGATCCTATTCCTGAAACAACTAAAGATGAATTTATGTTAAAAGCTTATTTTGCTTCATCCATGTCAATAGAAGAGTTAAAGCAACAAATAGATAACCAATTATCAAGCAGGAAAATGAAGCTGACTTTTTTAAAGAAACGAATGGATGATCTTTTAGAAGAAGTTAATCACCACATTACCGTTTCTTCTCCTCAATTTGGTCATTACTTGGTGCTATCTCGCGCTCAAGACCGGGAGACAAGCTATATCAATTGGCTTGAACGTACGCTGAATTTAATTGAAAAAGAACAATAAGAAAAGGTGAGCAGATCATGAGTTGGTGCATAAAATCATTTCAAGAGCTGACAAACGATGAGCTTTATGAAATTCTACAGCTTCGCACCTCTATTTTTGTTGTGGAACAGAAGTGTGCTTACTTAGAAGTAGATGGAAAAGACAAATTTGCTTATCATTTGTTCAAAAAAGAAGATGAGAAAATTATCGCATACCTTAGAGTTTTACCAAAAGGAATTAGCTATAAGGAAGCTTCTCTTGGACGTATTATTGTAAAACAAGCACAGCGCGGTACAGGTCTCGGAAGAGAACTAGTAGCAAGAGGAATTGCTTTTCTAGAGAATGAATGGCACGAGAAGACAATTAAAATTCAAGCTCAAAGCAGACTTCAAACATTTTATGAATCGTTTGGTTTTAGACCTATTTCCGATATTTATTCAGATGAAGGACTCCCACACGTCGATATGCTAAAGACACCTTAGAAACTTCACCATTTGTGTGAAGTTTTTCTATTTTTAAAACGGGTAAGGTGAAAGAAACGTGTAGGGTTTAGTGGCATGCAGATAGAATCGATATGACTACTACTAAATTAGTAATTTATGAATAAGATAGATAGTGAATTTGTTTCTTTTTACTTATTCTTTGATTTTCAGTAAGTGATATATTGAAGAAAGTAATAATATTGTATATAATGATTTTTGTAACAAAAATGTAACAATTACGTAATATTCTTAATATTTATTGGAAAAGAAATTTGTTGTACATATTGCTTGGAGGCATTTTTATGAGTGCAAAAGAAAAGAAAAATAGGTATATATATAGTTTGGACGGACTTCGGGCCTTTGCTGTCATGGCTGTGATTGCTTATCACTTAGGCTTTGGATGGGCGTCTGGAGGATTTTTAGGAGTTGACGTTTTCTTTGTATTATCTGGGTATTTAATTACCTCAATTTTACTGGTGCAATCTTGGGAAAATCCTTTAAAGAATTTGAAGCATTTTTGGATTAGCCGTACGAGAAGACTTCTTCCAGCTGTGTATGTGATGGTCGTATTAACTGCAGCGTGGGTTATTTTATTTAACCGACCATTGTTAACAACGCTACGAGGCGATGCATTATCGTCTATTTTTTATATGAGTAACTGGTGGTTTATTTTTCATAAAGTTTCATATTTTGATAGTTTTGGATCACCGTCACCCTTAAAGAACTTATGGTCACTTGCTATTGAAGAGCAGTTTTATATTGTATGGCCACTTGTTTTATTGTTGGGTTTGAAATTTATTAAAAAGAGAGGAATTCTTTCTCTATTTATTTTAGCTGGAGTAATGGCCTCAGCCATTCTGATGTCTTTTTTATATGAGCCAGGAGGAGATCCTAGCCGCATTTATTATGGAACCGATACTCGGCTGTTTGCCCTTTTAATCGGTTGTTTACTTGCATTTGTCTGGCCGATGTATCGTTTATCATCAAAAAATCTTCCAGCTGTGGGCAAGCAAGTATTAAACGCAGTAAGTATGGTAAGCTTCTTTGTATTTATTCTCTGCGTATGGAGCGTTGATGAGTATACGCATGCATCTTTTCTTTATCAAGGTGGCATGCTGCTGATTTGTTTAAACGCTGCTGTGCTGGTTGCAACGATTAGTCACCCTAGTAGCTTTTTAGGAAAAGCTTTGTCGTTTAAACCGCTTCGCTGGCTTGGTACTAGATCATACGGTATCTATTTGTGGCATTATCCGGTTATTGTTCTTACAACACCTGTAGCCGAGATTGGACGCCCGGTCTATTGGCATGCGCTGTTACAAGTAGGAATTACATTTATCATTGCTGAACTTTCGTACCGTTACATCGAGGTGCCTATTCGCACACGCGGTTTTCGCTATTATTTCCGGCATTACCATCCGAGAGAGCTTTTTAAATGGCGTAATCTCTCTCGTTCGAGACAAGCGGTTTTGGGCAGTCTCATTTTCTTTTTGGCGTTGTTTACAGCGGATATGACAAGCTTTGCTATTAGTACGCAGCAAAAGGATGAGACCGAAGCAAAACAAACAGAGGTTAAAATTCAAACGAATCATAAAGAAAATGCTTCAACTTCTGTCAAAGACAAGAACAAAGCGGAGGATGAAAAAACAAAGAACGCGGAAAAGAACTCCGCAGAAGAAAAATCTGATGCAAAAGAAGAACAGCAGCCGAATTCTTACAGAGATGTTCTTGCGATTGGAGATTCGGTCATGCTGGATATTGCTCCTAATCTTAAAGAGATGCCGCTTAGTATTACGATTGACGGAAAAGTAGGAAGGCAGCTCAATGAAGCACTGCAGCTAACTCCTAGTTATCAAGCATTTAATAATCCGAACAGCGCAGTGATTATTGAGTTAGGAACGAACGGTTATTTTACCAATGAAGAACTTGAACAACTGTTAAAAGCTTTTTCACAAGCGGACGTTTACTTAGTGAATACGCGCGTTCCTCGTTCCTGGGAAAGCACCGTGAACAAGAACTTGAAAGCTGCTTCTGAAAAGTTTGATCACGTCACGCTTGTAGATTGGTACTCTGAGGCTTCTAAGCACCCTGAATACTTTACATCAGATGGTGTCCACTTGGTACCTGAAGGATCAAGAGCATTAACAAAATTGATTGAAGAGCGTATGAATTTAGAAGTTAAGGCAGAAAATGGTTCATAATGAGCGAGAGACGTATTAAGTTTTACATCATAAACTGATTAATAGATAAAACAAAAAAAGCTTACATGTGTAAGCTTTTTTTGTTTCAAGAAAGGCGAGAAGAAATATTGCCAGCGATTTCTTGAAGTTTTTCAGGCGTGTATTCGCTTGTATGCTCTTTCCATACAGCACCGAATCCATCGCCTTCCCCGTAGCGTGGAATAATGTGCATATGATAATGAAACACGGATTGACCAGCTTTTTCACCATTATTATTTAAGATGTTTAAGCCGATTGGGCTGTATGTTTCTTTAATTGCATTTGCGATTTGAGGAACCACTTCAAATAAATTGCGCGCAATTTCCGGTGTTAGTTCGTGAATGTCTTTTTTATGTACTTTTGGAATCACCAGCGTATGACCTTTTGTTACTTGACTAATGTCTAAAAAAGCTAATACATGTTCGTTTTCAAATACTTTTGCACCTGGAATTTCACCGCGAATAATTTTGCAAAAAATACAGTTTTCATCATGTGTGCTCATTATGTTCACCTTCCGTTACTAATATAAATGTATGGGTATACATGTACGTTTATTTTACCACAAAGTAGAAATGCAATCAGCAGGCAAGAAATAGCCACTCATATTTTATACACAAAAACGGGATGCAAACGATTATGCATCCCGTCATGTGAAGAAGGAAAAAATAGCTTTTAATGCAGCATATGATCTTTAAGGAACACCTCATTTACGTAATTACATTGCCTAATGAAACAGTAACTTGAAAAAGTATATTCTCTTTAACAAACACCTCATTTAAGCATTGAGCTAAAAAAATATACAATGTGAACGAAATCGTTCTTGGTCTTTGACAAACACCTCATTTACACAGTAATAAATGAACATTATTGTCTACCCATTATATATATTCTTACTACGTTCATGACTACCATCCCCTTATGAATCAAACATACATCGATTTACAATAAGGTTTTCTGAAATATGCCTGCTGTAGACACCTCATCCCAAATGTAAGAAGCTTTGTAATGATTAGTTGTAATCAATAACTTGTTTTCCTTCTTCCCTATATAGAATGTCCCGATATTTCGATTATATTCTGGAAAAATTAACCGAAAAGAATTGAAAACGATGTGAGGACGAAAAAGATTTGGTACAATAGAGCAAATAGCGCTTGCGCTTGTAGACAAAAAAGAACAAATAAAAGGAGATCGTGATGGGTTCTTTATTGCAAATTAACAATATTACAGGGGGATATACGAAAACTCCCGTCTTAAAAGATGTATCGTTTGATGTAAATGCAGGTGAATTAGTTGGGTTAATCGGCTTAAACGGAGCCGGAAAAAGTACAACGATTAAACATATCATTGGATTAATGGAAGCAAAAAAAGGAAGTGTATCCATTAATAATAAAACCTTTCAACAAGACCCAACAGGCTATCGAAGTCAGTTTACGTTTATTCCAGAAACTCCTGTGCTCTACGATGAATTAACATTAAAAGAACATTTGGATATGACAGCTATGGCTTATGGACTTGAGCCTCAAGCATATGAAGCACGTCTGCAGCCGCTTTTAAAAGAATTTCGTTTAGACCGGAAGTTAAAATGGTTTCCCGCGCATTTTTCAAAAGGGATGAAGCAGAAGGTTATGATTATGTGCGCTTTTTTGGTTCAGCCGTCTCTTTATATTATTGATGAACCTTTTTTAGGTTTAGACCCGCTTGGTATTCAATCTTTACTTGATTTGATGACGGATATGAAAAAGCAAGGTGCAGGCATTTTAATGTCCACACACATTTTGGCGACCGCGGAGCGCTACTGTGATAAATTTGTTATTTTACATAACGGAGAAGTAAGAGCGCAAGGAACGCTTAAAGATCTTCAAGAAGAATTTCAGATGCGCAATGCTACTCTTGATGAAATTTATATTGAATTAACAAAGGAAGAAGGCTATGAGTAAGATTGACGCATTATGGAAGCAACGATTTCAGCAGTATTTAGTGGATGTAAGAAGATATACAAAATATATCTTAAATGATCACATTAAATTAGTGTTAATTTTTGCGATTGGCGGTTTAGCCTACTATTATCAACAGTGGTTGAGTACATTAACACCTGCGTTTCCTTCGGCTGTAGTGATTGCGGTCCTTATGGGATTGATTTTAACAATGGGCCAAATTCAAACGTTTTTAAAACGACCTGATTTAGTCTTTTTGCTTCCTTTGGAGACGAAGCTGCAGCCTTATTTCAAAAAATCTTTTTGGTTTACCTTTACGATTCAGCTTTATATTTTATTATTTGCAACGGGTGCAGCAGCGCCTCTTCACGTAAAAGTAATGCATGATTCTTACTCAAATATTTTTGTGTTTTTTCTGCTATTACTCATTCTGAAAGTTGTAAACTTAGGCATGTCTTGGTGGGCCGTATGGTTTGAAGAAAAGTGGGCGAAGTGGACAGATTATATCGTCAGATTTTTCTTAAACGCAGTTTTTACTTATTTCTTATTTTCGCATGCATACGTATTTTTCACAGGAATTGTAGCGGTAATTATGATTGCGCTAGCCGTTTATTATCGCTCTCTTACAAAAAGGAAGCCGATTAAATGGGAAAAGCTAATTGACTTAGAAGAAAAGCGCATGGGCTATTTTTATCGATTAGCTAATTTATTTACGGATGTTCCACAAGTCAAAGAACGAATCAAACGCCGTAGATATTTAGATTGGCTAGTAACACGTATTCCATTTCGTCAAAATGCCACTTACCATTACTTGTACACCAGAACATTTTTGCGATCAGGAGATTATTTAAGTTTGCTCGTTCGCTTAACTGTCATTGGCGGATTTTTAATTGTAGCTGCGCCGTTTCAATACGGCAATATAGTGGTTGTTTTATTTGTTGTATACATGACGGGTTTTCAATTACTCCCGCTTTGGAAGCAGCACAAGCAAATTTTATGGCTTTCTCTTTATCCAGTCGAAGCTAAAGAACGAAAAAGGGCATTTTTGGACGTATGGAAAAAAGCGCTGTATGTACAAATTCTTGTGCTCGCCATAGTGGTGGCTTTTTCTAATATAGTTGCTGCACTGCTTTCCTTGGCAGCAGGTGCTATATTTATTCACTTATTTGTAAATGCATATGTAAATAAAAAATTAACGTAAAAAAAGCTCCGAATGGAGCTTTTTTTACGTTTTTAGACTACTTTTGAGACGAAGATAATATCCGAAAGCGATAGACGTTCATCGCTACTTTTGTGAGATGATCAAGAAGCTGATAATTCGCATACGCACCTACAACAGCTCCAATTCCCGGCATCAGCTGAAACATTTTCACAACATCAATGTAATCGCGATATTCTTGTTGAAAAGCTTTCCAATCAAGCTCAAGAAGTTCCTCTTTCTTTTCCTCCCAGCTTTCTACTACTTCGAGCAGCTTCGTTCTATGGTCGTCGCTGCAAAAGGCAAGATGAAAAATATACAGCATATAAATGCGTTCTTCTTTTTCTTTTACATCAAAACCATACGTCGCGGCAATGTCAAATAAGCACTTCATTTTTATGGAAAGAAGAAGTGGGAAATCTGCTGCGCCTAAAAGGAGACCACCTGCACCAGTACCAGCTCCTTCTACAGCAGCTGTTTTTTTGTACTTAGGTATGAGCTCCAAAATTCTTTTCTCTTTTTCTTCAAACGAAAGACCGCTGACATCTCTTTTTTTAGTCGTGAAATCGGACCCAACAAGCGTGGTTTCAACCATTTTTTTTATACTTTCAGTTATAATTCTATGGACTTTAGCAGGGATTTTTTCATTTAGTTTAAGCTGTAAGGATTTTGCGGTACGCTGAAATTTAGAAGGTCGTTTCAACATGCTAAATTTCCAATGTTCAGCTTCTCGTAACACTTTTTCTTCATACATATTCAAAAAAGTCACCTCTTTTCAGTCGATATAAATACTACGTTTTAAGTGAGAAAAAGTTTCCTAAAATAAAACAGCAAGCAATCGTCTGTTTATCTGTACGAATGCTTGCTGAATGATTAATTCGCTTTTATTGCGTTTTTAGAATGAGCTTGTTCTCTTAAATACTCAACAGCAGCCGTACCAAGCGTTTTCGCTGCGATAAGCATTGCTTTTTCGTTAAAATCAAATTTAGGATGATGATGAGGATAAGGAGCATCTACACCTTCTGGCTGAGCTCCTGTAAAGAAGAACGTTCCTTTAATATGCTGCAAATAATAAGAGAAATCTTCTCCAGTCATGTGAGGCTCCGTTTCTTCGACTGTATGAACTTCATCGATTTGAGAAGCAGCAGAAGCAAGAAAGGCCGTTTCTTCCGGGTGGTTTACGACGGAAGGATAGCCGCGCGTATAACTCAGCTCATAAGAAGCATCAGCCGTTAAGCATGTACCTTGGACAATTCGTTCGATTTCTTTTTCGACATCATTTCGTACATCTTCATTAAATGTTCGTACCGTTCCAATTAGTCGAGCAGAATCAGCGATAATATTAAATGCATTTTCCGCTACAAAAGAACCTATGCTTACAACCGCTGAATCAATTGGATTTACACGTCTGCTTACAATTTGCTGTAAATTAACAACAAGCTGAGAGGCGATGACGATTGAGTCTTTTGTTTTGTGGGGCTGTGCACCGTGTCCGCCTGCTCCTTTGATCGTAATTTCAAAGCGATCAGCAGCAGCCATAATAGGGCCCGTTCGATATTGAACCACACCAGTGGGAGTTAATGACCATAAATGCGTTCCGAATATCGCGTCTACACCGTCTAAGCATCCGTCTTCAATCATGGACTTGGCGCCTCCGGGAGCATACTCTTCGGCGTGCTGATGAATGAAGACGATTTTACCGGGGAGAGAATCTCTTATTTCAAAAAGCGCTTTAGCAAGGACTAAAAGAGTAGCCGTATGACCATCGTGGCCACATGCATGCATCACGCCCGGAACAGTTGATTGATAGGGTACATCTTTTTCATCTTGAATAGGAAGGGCATCAAAGTCGGCTCTCAAAGCTACAGTAGGACCAGGTTTTCCTCCTTGAATGCTTGCTACAATGCCGTTTCCTCCTACATTTGCTCGGTAAGAAATACCGATCTTGTCATAAAAAGACCGAATGTAGGCAGCAGTTTGAAATTCTTTAAAAGACGGTTCTGGATACTGATGCAGATATCGGCGAATTTGAACCATTTCATCAAATTTTTCTTCAAGTAAAGTATGTAGCTTGGAGTTCACATAACCATATCCTTTCTGTGTAAGTTGAATAAAGTTTTGAATTTTTTGACATTTTAATCATTATATCATTATCTATAAAAAAGAAAAGAATGTAAGCGTTGTTATTGAAAAAAAGTAATTGAATCATGAAATATTTTATATACATAATAGATACATAAGATGAGAAATAGGGACAAAGAATGAGTTTTTTACCAATTTTCTCGTGAGATAATAGGAGGTAACGATATGGTAGATTCACAAACTGTATCTCTGTACAAAAAATTGATGTGGGCGTTTGGGATTGCGGGTCTCGTTTTTTTAGGAGTGTTGTTTGCTGTGTCGACAGATTCTTTTCAAGGAGACCGCTGGCTTGTTTCAGCTATAGATGACAGCACTATTCTTCAGTCAGCGTCATCTGTTTTTCACGGCCTGTCTTTTTTAGCTTCAAAAGTGATGATTATGGTTCTTTTAGCTGTACTTATTGTTTTTTTATTTTTAAAAAAAGACTATATTGGCATGATATCCTCATTTTTACTTATTTTAAGCGGCGATATTATTAATAAAGCAGTTAAAGATGCGGTAGAACGAGCCCGTCCTCTTGAAGGCATCGAAGGCTACAGTTTTCCAAGCGGCCATGCAATGATGGGAATTCTTATCTACGGTCTGATTTTCTTTTTTCTGATCAAGCATATAAACAATCAAAAGGTGGCCAAGTGGTATCAGCGGGCAATTACTTTAATTGTTTTGTTAATCGGCGTGAGCCGTATTCTGTTAAGAGAACACTTTTTAACAGATGTATTAGCTGGCTACAGCTTAGGGCTTATGTGGCTAATTGTAGGCATTTTCTTCTATACGCTTGTTTATGCGTATGTAAGGCCGTCAGCGGAAAAAGAGTTTCCAAAAGGTATGTAACAAATATATACATATGACCCCCTTCATCAAAAGAAGGGGGCTTTTGTTTAAACTAGGAACATTGCGACAATCGTTGTAACAACTAATCCAATCGCTACAGGTTTTAAATTGCGTCTAGCGAGTTCAAACGGACTGACTCCACAAATCGCAGCAGCTGGAATGAGCGCCCATGGAATCAACGTTCCCCCTCCAACCCAAATCGCAGCAATTTGCCCCAAAGCAGTTAGCGTGGCAGCGCCCGATCCTAAAGCAGATGCAAATAAATGAGAGACAGAGCCTACGAGTGAAATACCTGAAAAGCCTGAACCGTCTAACCCTGTAATAGCTCCTAGCGCAGTTATCGTCACAGTAGCGACCTGTGCAGTTAACGGTACAGTCGAAGCAAGCGCAACGCCTAGGTCATTGACAAGTCCATGTGATCCTTTCGGAAGAAAGTCACCAATGATTGTTTTGAATCCAGCATCTCCTAAATAGAAAAAAGCGGCAATCGGAATAACGGGACCGAATACTTTAAACCCAAACTGCAAGCCTTCAATCAAGTAGGAAGTTGTTTGTTCGAGACCTTTTCCTTTGTGAGCAATAAGCGACACCACTACTAAAATAAATAGAGCTGTACCTCCAACGAGAGCAGTGGCATCTCCTCCCTGTAAATGAAGGGCGAACATTGCCCATACGTCTATAGCAAAGAAAAGAGGAACTATAATGGCTAAAGCCCGGCGTAATGAAGGAGAAAGAGGTGTGGATTGGTTAGAAGAGCTGCTTGTTAAAATTGTCGGTTGCGCCTGAATTTTATTGTGCTTCATATCTTGTTTTAGAAAGTAAAAAGCAGAGAGTGTGGTAACGACTCCCATCACAATGACAAGAGGGACACTTGCTTGAACAACCTCGTGAACCGGAAGACCTGCTGCGTCAGCGGTTATCTTAGGGGCAGCTTGAATAACAAAGTCTCCTGAAAGCGCAACGCCGTGGCCGAATAAATTCATCGCTACAGCTACGCCTATAGCTGGAAGCCCTACGCGGATGGCAACTGGTAAAAGCACGGCTCCAAGTAAAGCAACGGCTGGAGAAGGCCAGAAAAAATAGGAGATGGTCATCATAACTAATCCAATAACCCAATAGGCAAGAGTAGGTGTTTTAATGAGGCGAGCAAAAGGTGAAATCATCGATTCATTTATTCCTGTAGCCATTAAGACTTTACTCATGGATACAATAATTGAAATAATTAAAATGGTAGGAAGCAGTTCTGTAATGGCATAAATGAAGCTGGAAAAAACAGCGCTGACGGAGTGGCTTAACGAAGAGGTAGCCGTTAAGGAAAGCAAAAAAATCCCGAGTATACAAAGGATACTCGTATCTCGCCGCATAATCATAAAGCCGATAATGAAGGCGATAAAAAGGACATACATCCAATGAAGAGCTCCAAGCTCTATGCCCATAAAAATTCCTCCCAATAGGTGATGTAGTATACAATATGACGTTTGTGCCTATTGTGATACTCGCCTACTAGGAGGATGTTTACTTATTTAACTACGTGGTATGAGGTGACATAAGAAGGGCGAGAGAAAATCGATGGCTGCTGATCCACGCCTTCTGACGTACCGCGTTTTTTGTGTGCTTCATTATAGGCTTTTGAAGACTGCCAATCGCTAAATGAACTTTCATCTTTCCATCCTGTAAAGATAATGTATGTGTCATTTTGCAGTGGACGAAGCACACGAATAGCTGAAAAGCCTGCTTCATTTTCAATTAAACGAGCGCGTTGGCTAAATCGCTGTTCAAACAAAGGACGGCCTTCATCTGTAACTGAAATATTATTTAGTACAGCAAATCCGCTATCTGCAAGATCTCCAGAAGCATCTAATACTTCATAAGCATGTCCTTCTTTAAAAATTGTATCTCCATCTGTTTCGTGGACTAGTGCAAATTGATCGTCATCTTTGTGAAGCAGTAATAAACGTTCACTCGGATGTTCGTCGATCAACTTTTGAAGGTAAGGGCCTGTTCCGTAAGTAATAAAGATCTTCATGGATTATACTTCCTTTCTAATTGGGAATTGCATACAATTTACAATTGTAAATCATACTAAAATTATAAAATTTTACACACAAAAATTCAAAAATTGTGAACTTCTAATGAAGATGGTAAAGTAAAACATTGATGAAGTTGTTTTCCATATTATCAAAAGTTTAGCGGAAGAAAAGGGGTGGCACGATGTACAAAAAAGGCTTATACGCAATTGCTGCCTTAGTTGGAATTTTTCTATTAGGATTGATTGGATATATTATCATCTTGTTTCTTGGAAACTATGTAATTGATGAGAAAAAAATCGTCATGGACTCGGCTACGAGATTAGTCGATGAAAATGGAGACGAATTAACAAAGCTCTATGTGAAAAATCGGGACTTGGTTTCAATTGACAAGATTCCAAAGCATGTGCAACAAGCATTTATTTCAATTGAAGATGTTCGTTTTTATGAACACCACGGAATCGATTTTAAATCTATTGGCCGAGCATTATACCGAGATATATTGGCTGGAGGAAGTGTTGAAGGAGGAAGTACTTTAACACAGCAGCTGGCTAAAAATGTGTTTTTATCGAATGATAAAACGCTGCTTAGAAAAACAAAAGAAGTAGTGGTGGCTATTAACCTGGAGCAGCGTTACAGTAAGCAAAAACTGCTTGAAATGTATTTGAATCAAATATACTTTGGACACGGAGCCTATGGAATCCAAGCTGCATCCAAGCTTTACTTCAATAAAGATGTCTCCGAATTAACGGTAGAAGAAGGTGCACTTCTCGCTGCACTGCCAAAAGCACCGAATTCCTATTCTCCTATTTTACATCCAGAAAAAAGTATAGAACGTAGAAATGTTGTGTTAAATGCCATGCAAAAAGCAGGTTATTTATCAGCTGAAAAAAATGTCCGTTTGCAAGGAAGAACGCTGGGGTTGAACATAAAGGAGCAGGCTAAAAATCCAGCGTATTTAACCTATATCGATATGGTTATCCAAGAAGCAGAGAAGAAATACAGCATTTCGGGCAATGAGCTTCTGCGCGGAGGTTATACGGTCAAAGTACCGATGAATATAAAAGTACAAGAAGCCGCCTACGAGCTGATGAAAGAAAATCGTTATTTTCCAGGTACAGATAACAGTGCCCAAGGTGCTTTTGTATTAGTCGATAACAAAAGCGGAGGAGTTTTATCTGTTATGGGAGGACGAGATTATGTACAAAAATCGCTCAACCGCGTAAATGTCAAAAGACAGCCAGGTTCTACGATGAAACCTATTGCGGTATATGGCCCTGCGTTAGAAGAAGGTCAATTCAAGCCTTATTCGTTGCTGCAAGACAAGCTTAGAAGCTACGGGGGATACACACCTAAAAACGTAGACGGGCAATATGCTAAAAAGGTAACGATGTACGATGCCCTAAAAGATTCTAAAAACGCAGCTGCCGTCTGGACATTGAATCAGCTAGGAGTTGAAACAAGCAAGCAGTATCTCACAAAGCTAGGAATTCCGTTAGAAGATAAAGGGCTTGCGATTGCTCTTGGAGGATTAAAAGAAGGAATTACACCGCTTCAATTAGCAGGAGCGTACCGGGCATTTGCTGAAAATGGAGAAAACATCCAACCGTACTTTATTCAAGAGATAAAAGATCAAGATGGAAAAGTGATTGCAAAAGCTGTTCCCGACACTCACAAAGCATTTTCAAAACAGACGGCTTGGTATGTGACAAAAATGCTTCAAGGAGTTGTTAAAGAAGGAACGGCAAAAAATGGAGAGTTTAAAGGAGAGTTAGCAGGAAAAACAGGGTCTACTTCGTATACGAATGTTAAAGGAGCCACAAGAGATGCTTGGTTTGTTGGATATACCCCAGATGTTGTAGGAAGCGTGTGGATGGGATATGATTCTACAAATGACCAGCACTATTTAACAAAGGGAAGTTCTTATCCAACTCTATTATTTAAAGACATTCTAACAAGAGCTGGTTACGACGAAGGTGCATTTCAAAAGCCAGCAGGCGTTAAAGATCTGCCAAAACCAATACGTTTAGAGCAAGTTAAAGACTTAAAACAAGAATTAACATTCCATCCATTTGGTTTGCTAACGGTAAGTTTATCGTGGACACCTTCACCTGATAAAAGAGCTGTTTATTATGTTTATGAGAAAAAAGGGGATAAAGCCGAATTGATTGGCAAAGTGAAGGGAAAAGGAGCATTTGAAAAAGAGCGTGTGAATCTGCTCGACAGTCCTACTTATTATGTAGTTCCTTACAATTCCCAAACACAACAAAAAGGAAAAAAATCCAACGAAGTAACACCTGCTCTTTTTCAATAAAAAAAGGAAGAGTAGGGCGATTTTTTGACATTTTTAGCAGGTGGCTATACAAGTCGTAAAGAAATGGGTATAGTGACAAGTAGAGAATATAACGTGAAACTTTAATCAGTAGAGGAACCGGTATGTTCCTTTGCTGATTATTGTCTGTCTAATCGAAGAAAATACGGATGGAAGACAATCGAGAAAGGTGGAAATTATGAGTCAAGGAACGTTTAACGATACTTTTTTAAAAGCCTGTAGAGGGGAAAAAACGGATCATGTTCCGGTTTGGTATATGCGCCAAGCAGGGCGTTCACAGCCGGAATACCGAAAGCTAAAAGAGAAGTACTCTCTATTTGAAATCACTCATCAGCCGGAGCTTGGGGCATACGTAACACGCCTGCCCGTTGAACAGTACGGAGTGGATGCAGCTATTTTATATAAAGATATAATGTCACCGCTTCCTTCAATTGGAGTGGATGTTGAAATCAAGTCAGGAATTGGTCCTGTCATTTCTAATCCAATTCAATCTTTAAGCGATGTAGAAAAGCTAGGAGAAATTACCCCGGAAGAAGATGTTCCGTATGTATTAGATACGATTAAGCTGTTAACAACAGAACAGTTAAAAGTACCTCTAATTGGTTTTGCCGGTGCTCCTTTCACAGTAGCAAGCTATATGATTGAAGGAGGACCTTCAAAAAACTATAATAAAACAAAAGCATTTATGTACACGGAACCTAAAGCATGGTTTGCGCTAATGGATAAGTTAGCAGATATGACGATTACATATGTAAAAGCGCAAATTGACGCTGGAGCAAAAGCCATTCAAATCTTTGATTCATGGGTGGGGGCTTTAAATGTAGCGGATTATCGTTATTTTATAAAGCCTGTTATGGAGCGGATTTTTACCTCTTTGCGCGAAAAAAATGTACCTCTCATTATGTTTGGAGTAGGAGCAAGTCATTTGGCAAAAGAATGGCATGATCTGCCGCTGGATGTAGTGGGATTAGATTGGAGAACACAGCTGGATGAAGCACGTGCACTAGGCTTAACAAAAACACTGCAAGGAAACTTAGATCCTGCTATTTTGTTAGCTCCATGGGAAGTTATTGAAGAACGTGTAACAGAAATATTAGATAAAGGGATGGCCAGTCCTGGTTACATCTTCAACTTGGGGCACGGCGTCTTTCCACAGGTTCAGCCGGAAACGTTGAAGCGTTTAACAACCTTTATTCATGAATATTCTGCAAATAGACAATAAATTGTCAAATAATTTGGAGCGCTAAACTTTGAATTTTTCTTTTTATTCATGGCAAAATGAAGACAAGTATTGAATCTAACAAAGAGGTGTCGAACACATGAGTAAAAAAGTAATGGGATTACTTGTAATGGCATATGGAACACCATATAAAGAAGAAGATATTGAACGTTACTATACACATATCCGCCGCGGACGTAAACCTTCACCGGAAGCCTTGGAAGATTTACAAAACCGCTACGAAGCAATTGGGGGCATTTCACCTCTTGCAAAAATTACGCAGCAGCAAATGGAAAGTCTAGAAAAGCGCTTGAATGAAGTACAGGATGAAATTGAATTTAAAGCGTATCTTGGCTTAAAGCATATTGAACCGTTTGTTGAAGATGCAGTAGAAGCCATGCATAAAGACGGAATTAAAGAAGCGGTCAGCATTGTGCTTGCACCTCACTTTTCAACGTTTAGCGTAAAATCCTATAATGGACGCGCCAAAGAAACAGCTGAAAAATTAGGAGGACCAATCATTCATTCCGTAGAAAGCTGGTACAGTGAGCCAAAGTTCATTCAGTACTGGGCTACACGTGTTAAACAAACGTTTGATTTAATAGACGAAGAGAAACGCCAAAAAGCCGTATTGATTGTTTCTGCGCATAGCTTGCCAGAAAAAATTATTGCAGCAGGAGATCCATATCCAAATCAGCTTCAAGAAACAGCGGATTTAATTGCACAAGCAGCTGGTATTGAACATTACGAAATTGGCTGGCAAAGTGCTGGAAATACGCCTGAGCCATGGATAGGTCCTGATGTCCAAGATTTAACAAGAGAACTGCATGAAGAAAAAGGCTATACGTCGTTCGTCTATACCCCGGTTGGATTTATCGCGGACCACTTAGAAGTACTTTATGATAACGACTACGAATGCAAAGTGGTGACAGATGAAATTGGGGCTGATTATTACCGTCCTGAAATGCCGAATGCACAGCCTGAATTTATCGATGGGTTAGCTACAGTTGTGTTAAAACGAATTGCCCGTTAAGTCAATATAGATTCTTTGTACGTTGAACAGGGACGAAAAGTAACTTATAATCAATATAAAGAAAAGTAAGAAGCGAGCTATGGGTTTCCATAATCGCTTCTCTTTATATTGAATTTTACAGAAAAGGCGATGATAACATGACGGATAGACGAAAAAAGGTTGTCATCATCGGTGGAGGAATAACAGGTCTTTCAGCTGCCTATTATTTGCAAAAAAAAATAAAGGATCATCAGCTGCCTATTGATCTTCAACTAATAGAAGCGACGCATCGGCTTGGCGGGAAAATTCAAACGGTCAAACGAGACGGTTATTTATTTGAAAAAGGTCCTGATTCATTTTTAGCGCGTAAGCTAGCTGCTACAAAACTGGCAAAAGAAGTGGGGCTAGGTCGGGAGCTAGTCGGAAATGAAAAGGGAAAATCCTATATTCTGGTAAAAGATACACCGCATGCGCTGCCTGATGGTGCTGTAATGGGGATACCAACCAAGTTATCTCCTTTTATCACAACAGGGCTATTTTCGCCTGTTGGCAAGCTGCGCGCAGCAGCTGATTTTTTTATACCGAAGACAAAAAATCAGGATGACCGTTCGCTAGGCGTATTTTTTAGAAGACGGTTTGGTGATGAAGTTGTTGAAAATTTAATTGAGCCTCTATTATCAGGAATTTACGCAGGAGACGTTGATCGTTTGAGTTTAAGATCAACATTTCCACAGTTTTTGCATGCTGAACATAAGTACAGAAGCTTAATTGTTGGAATGAAAAAGCTAAAAGAAATTCACCCACAGCACGGTGATGATTCGGAGTTTAAAAAAAATAGCGTCTTTTTAACATTAAAAGAAGGTCTTCAATCGCTAGTAGATGGGGTAGAAAAAGCAATAGATCCTGATATTATTACAAAAGGAATAAAGGTAGAGAAAATTTATAAAGAAGATACCACATATGAATTATCCTTAAATAGCGGGAAAGTAATAAAAGCAGACAGCGTTATTGTAACTTCTCCTCATGCAGCTGCTCAGTCTATGCTCTCGGAATATAAAATATTCGAACCGTTAAAGCATATGCCTTCCACTTCAGTAGCTACTGTTGTGATAGCCTTTGCACAAGAAGCGCTGCAAGACAATCTAGATGCAATGAACATCGCCGTTTCCAGAAATAGCGATTACACGATTACGGCATGCACGTGGCTAAATAAAAAGTGGCCGCATGCGGTTCCGGAAGGAAAAGTGCTGCTAAGATGTTTAGTTGGACGAACCGGGGATGAAGCTGTGGTGGATCAGCCTGACGATGAAATTTTTAAAATTGTCCTGGAGGATTTGAAGAAGCTCATTACCATTTCTGCTGAGCCTGAATTTTACGCGGTAACGAGATGGAAGCAGTCAATGCCTCAGTATACGGTCGGACATCACGATATGCTAGATACGATGAACGAACAGCTTGAAAAAGAGCTTGCCGGTCTTTATGTAGCGGGAAGTTCATACGAAGGTCTGGGTATACCAGAATGTGTAGAGCAAGGAGAAGATGTGGCTAAAAAAGCGGTTAAATATGTGCAGCAACTGTAGAAGTGGAGCGGTGAATCAATGCTCCGCTTTTTTGTCTACTACCCGTAGAGAAAGGTTATACTAAGAGAAGAGATTGTGGTTGAAAAGCAAAAGAAACTTATGCTATAGTAAAACCGTACTTGTTGACTGAAATATTCATTTGGTCAGAAAGAAGGGGATAACGTGGCGATAGACCGAAAGCAATCAGTTGTTGATGCAGCGTCAAAATCATTTGCGCTGTTTGGATATAAAGCAACGACTATGGAGCAAGTGGCGAAGCTTGCAAATGTCGGAAAAGGAACGATTTATACTTTTTTTAAAAACAAAGAAGAGTTATTCGATGAAATTGTGACACGAATGATTCGAGAAATGACAGATGCAGCTGAAACTGTCATTGACAGCAGCCGTCCTTTTTTTGAAAATGCCCAAGCAGCCATTTTTCGAATCTTAGAATTCCGCACTGAGCATCAGCTCATGCTGAAGCTGGTACAGGAACAGCAGTTAGGCACTACAGCAGTGCAAGAAGTGCTTGTGCGAGTAGAAGAAGAGATTTTGACTTATATAAAAAACAAAATCGAAATTGCGATTTCTAAAAAAGAAATCAAACCGTGCAACCCGGAGCTCACAGCTTTTTTACTATTTAAAATGTACATTGCACTCGTCTATGATTGGGAAAAACGGCATGAGCCGCTTTCAGAAGAAAAAATTGCTGAATTAATTGAACTATACTTTTTACGCGGTCTGTCTCAGTGAGATAGGCTTTTTTCATAGAAAAAACAAAAAAGGTCTCATGACGAGACCTTTTTTATTGTTCATTATCATCTTTTTTTACGCCGTTTAATTCTGTATTTCCTGTTTTTGCATCTTCTTCTTTTTGTTCTACTTCTGTATTTCCTTGCTTTTTAAGTTTGAAGTAGGCATCAATAACATCACCTGTAATAGTTTTACTTTGTCCGCCAGAATTCGCTCCAGCAACATACGCAGAAGGAATAACAACTGCTACAGCTACTTCAGGATTGTCATAAGGTGCATAAGAGACAAAAGTGGAGTTACGTACGCTTACGCCTTGATTATAGGTTTCAGCTGTTCCTGACTTGCCTGCTATATTATATTTTCTGTATTTTGGATTTGTATACAAGGCGTGTCCAGTACCACCTTGAGCAGTAACAACACGACGAAAACCACGTTTTACAATGTCAATTTGCGACTGATTCATTGTAATACGGTTTAATACTTGTGGTTCCACGGAACTTTGTATACTTCCTTTTAGCTCACTGTCAAGTTCAGGCTCACGAATTTCTTTCACAAGGTGAGGTTTCATTCTGTATCCACCATTGGCAATTGTTGAAATGTATTGAACAAGCTGAAGCGGTGTATACGTATCGTATTGACCAATTGCAAAGTCGAGAGCTTTACCAGGTTCGTTTGTCACGGTGTTACGAATACCGGTTGATTCGTTTTCTAAATCAATTCCCGTTGGAATTCCAAGGCCAAACTGACTGTAGTATGAACGCATTTTATTAAAAATAGAAGGCGAGATATGCAATGATCCGCCAGGTCGATAAGTTTCACCAGCCATGTTTAGAATTGTTCTATACATAAAAACGTTAGAAGATTGCTCGAGAGCTTTTTCGATACCTGTAGCTCCCATATTGTGAGAAGATTTCTTCGGTTTAGTACCAGCAAACTTCATTGGTGCGTCATAAAAAACAGTACCAGGCTGAATTGCACCTGAGTCAAGTCCGGCTAGAACGGTCGCTCCTTTAACCGCGGAACCTACTTCATAAGAAGTTGTAAGATTTCCAAGCGCGAAGTCTTGAACTTTGCGTGCTCCTGTTTGTTTGTCAGTAACAAGCTGTTTTCCTCCCATTGCTAAAATGTCTCCCGTATGTGGGTCCATCATAATAGCAAACGCTCGGTCCATTAAGCGGTTCCTCGCAGAGCCTTCAAGTACAGCTTTCGTTAAAACATCTTCGACTTGTTTTTGCAGTTCCATATCAATCGTTAAAATTAAGTCACTGCCGCGCTGACCTTCAGTAACGGTCTCTTGACTCACTAAGTTGCCGGAGCGATCGGTTACGTTTTGTATGCGCGCTTTTTGACCACGAAGAACGTCTTCGTACTGCTTTTCTAAATAACTTTTTCCTACTCGGTCATTTCGGCTGTAGCCGTGGGACAAGTAGTACTGTAAGTTTTCGCTTGGTAACCCTTCGTCTGCCGATGTGATTTTACCAAGCAGCGTGCTAAGTAAGTCATCGTATGTATACATACGGTCCCAGTAAGTTGTCGTATCGACGCCAGGCAAGTCACTCAGCTGCTCACTAATAACGGCAAGCTCTTTATCAGTTAAGCCGCTTTTAATAATTTGAGCAGTTAACGCATACCCGCCTTCCATCTTGCTTTTAATGGCAATCACTTCAAGGTCGTCTTTCACCGATAAAAGTTCATTTTTAGTGATGCGCTTCAGCTGAAGAGGATACAAATCATCTTCAGAAATTTTTTCTTCTTTTACTTTTTGCTTATCTGCTGCGGTAATTTTTTTCGCTGCTGCTTTTGGATGAGTTGCAATCCAATAATCTTTTAAGTCGCGTTCTGTTAGCTTAATCGTATTTTTATCTTTCTTTTTATCCGATTTGCCAAACACGTCTGTTGTAACAGGAACATCAATAAGAGTGGCAAGCTTTTTAGCTACTTTTAGCTTGTCTTCTTGAGTGACGCCCTTCAAACGCGTGTACGTGACAGCGTTCAACGGTTTATTATCCACGATAACGCGGTCATAGCGGTCTAGCATCTTTCCGCGAGGAACCGGTGAATCTACCGTTTCATCTTCTGTTTTTTCAACTTCTCGTTTATAGTTCTCTCCGTACACAATCTGTACGAAGCCTAATCGTAAAATGAGTGCAGAAAAAAGCAGGAAAACCACAATAAACAGCCAGTTAATTCGAAATGAGACATGTGTTTTTTTGCGCTTTTTAGTTTTCATGTAAACCCCTTCACTTTGTTTATACAAGTTAAAAAAATTCATAAATTTTCTTATGAATCTATCACTCTACATATTAACATAATTTTGTCTATAAATGTTATTAGGTGGAATAAAACAGATAAAAATTTTATAGAAATTTTTGCGAAAGAAGAGAGACCTGTCGAAGGGTGCTGAAGGGGGGTGTTCAATATTTTCCACTCGGTTGTTCAATATTGTTACCTGTTCAAATGTCCTAGAATCGGTAAAATAAAGAGAGATAGATATCAAGGGGGGCAAAACGAATGAAAATGAAAAGGCTTTCAATAATGTCTGGCGTGTTAGCAACATCACTTTTATTTGCGACAGCATGTTCAAACTCAGGTACGGATTCAAAAGCAAGTAAATCAACAGGCTCAGGTGATCAAGTTGTTATTGATATGTTCCAGTTCAAAGTGGAAATTGCAGATCAGCTGAAAGAATTAACGGATGAATATACAAAAGAACATCCAAACGTAAAGTTTAACATCCAAACAGTCGGCGGAGGAGCGGACTATGGTGCAGCATTAAAAGCACAGTTTGCCTCTGGAAATGAACCTGATATCTTTAATAATGGAGGGTTCCAAGAAGCGCAAACGTGGAAGGATAAATTAGAAGATTTGTCTGATCAGCCGTGGGTAGATAATCTGTATGATATCGCTAAAGAACCGATGACAATGGACGGGAAAATCTATGGTCAGCCGCTAAACTTAGAAGGTTATGGTTTTATTTATAATAAAGATTTATTTGAAAAAGCAGGCATTAAAGAATTGCCTAAGACGCTGTCGGAATTAGAAGCAGCTTCTAAAAAGCTTAAAGCAAAAGGCATTACGCCATTTTCTAACGGATACGGCGAGTGGTGGGTGCTAGGTAACCACTTATTTAATATTCCAATGGCGCAGCAAGATGATCCAGATGCGTTTATTAAAGGTCTAAACGAAGGAAAAGCAAAATTTGAAGGCAATGAAACGTTTAAGCAATTTATGAATCTGTTCGATTTAACGTTAAAGTATGGAAATAAAAATCCATTAACGACAGATTACAATACACAAGTTACTCAATTTGCTTCTGGTGAAACAGCGATGATGCAACAAGGTAACTGGACGGTAAATATGATCACGAAAATCAATCCGGACATGAAAATGGGCTTTATACCAATGCCGATCAGCAACGATGCGAAGAAAAATGATAAATTAGCAATCGGAGTTCCAAATAACTGGGTAGTGAACAAAAATGCACCAGATGCAGATAAAAAAGCAGCGAAGGAATTCTTAAATTGGATGGTTTCTTCTAAAGAAGGTCAAAAATTCTTAGTTGAAAAGTTCAAGTTCATTCCAGCGTTCAAAAACATCGATGGAAAAGGAATCGATTCTTTATCTGATGATATCTTAAAATACTCTGAAGAAGGCAAAACATTATCTTGGAACTGGTTTAAGTATCCAGAAGGAACGGTTCAAGAAGTAGGCGCAGCAATGCAGTCTTACGCAGGCAAACAAATGACGGAAGAAGAGTTTATGAAGAAATTAGATACAATTTGGGCAAAAATGAAAAAATAACCAAAAAGTCCGCGTGGAAAACGCGGACTTTTTGGTGTGAAAAAATAGCTGGTTAGATTCATAGTTATGAAAAAATAATAGTTAATTGAAAGCGCTTTTAATGTATAATAATAGTCATAATGTATGACATTAGTCAAAGGAGGTTAGTTGTGAAAGGCTGGAGCATACGCAAGAAATTAATTTTGTTTTTCTTATTCGCAACCGTTATTCCCTTTTTAATTTCAACGATTTTTACGTATCAATACACAAAAGAAACGGTTAAGAATCGATTTATTTCTACCAACTATCAAGTTATTAAAAATGGAAGCAATGATTTGAGTGATTACTTAAATGAAATTGCTAATATTACAAAAAGGCTGTACGGCTACCACCCATTTATTAAAGTGTTAGATGAAGGCGTATCAAGTGACTTAGGAGCCAATCAACTAGAAATATCACGCACTCTTCTTTATTTATATAATACTCGTCCAGAGATTGAACAGCTCCATCTTTATATTGAGAACGGGCATGACTCGTATACAGCTTATAATTCGAAAGTGAGCAGCAGAGGGAAGTACGATGATATTTACACCCAGCCTTACTATTCTTATTTAAATAAACATCATAAATTTCTTGCCATTGAGCCTACCCATGAAATTTATAGCTACAATAATTTATCAACATTAATTGACTCACTGCCGAATCAAGTTATTAGCTTTCATCAGCGGATTGATGAAATTCCATCAGACAAGTTGTTAGCTTATCTATCTTTAGACATTAACATGACACAAATTCAATCTATATCGCAGCGCTTATATAATGAAGAGTCAGAAGATTTTTATTTAATGAACAATAAAGGGAAGGTTTTGTATTCTTCGGATTCAAAGGTTATTGGAAAAAACGAAAACTACCCGTGGCTAAAGGCGCTTACGTCTCAAGAGGATCACAGCATGGAATGGGAAGATAAAAGCTTCTCAGGCGTATTAATGTATGAAAAGCTTAAACAGCCTTTTGAGGACTTATACATTGTGAAGCGAATTCCTTACAGTGTTTTATATGAAGATGCGAGAAAGACAGCACTTATGAATGTATTAATTGGCCTGCCATTTTTGTGTATGCTCGTTATCGCGACGCTTTTTATATCGGTCCGTTTTACACAGCCGATTAACGTATTAATTCGCAATATGAAAGAAGTGGAAAAAGGATCATTTGAAGTCCGGTTTAAATCGCTTGGAAACGATGAATTTGGTGTTTTAGGAAGGCACTTTACCTCTATGGTGGAAACAATTAATGACTTAATTGAACGTAAATTCCGATTGGAGTTAGAAAATAAATCAACGCAGCTAAAAGTGCTGCAGTCACAAATTAATCCGCATTTTTTATACAACGCATTTCAATCGATTGGAACTCTTGCCCTTAAGCATAAAGCAGTTGAAGTATATTCTTTATTAACCTCACTTTCTCACATTATGCGTTACAGCATGAATATGAAAGAGGATATCGTTAGCTTAAAGCAAGAAGTCGATCACGTAAAAGCTTTCTTGAGTCTGCAGAAGCAGCGGTTTGGTTCAAAGTTTGAGTATGAGTTAAATATCGAAAAAGAGGCAGAGCTTATGCGAATACCGAAAATGATCTTGCAGCCTCTTGTTGAGAATTCTTTTAAGCATGGATTCGAAACCCGCACAGGAAGCGGAAAGCTGTTGATTTCAGCGAAGTTAAACGGAGAAGAACTGATTCTAACTGTTTCTGATAACGGAAAAGGGATAGGAGAGAAAGAGTTGAATCAATTAAAAGCGAGACTTCAGCAATCGTATAATCAAACAGATGAGCATATTGGGTTGCAAAATATTTATGAACGACTTCGCATCTACTATGGAGATCATGCTTCAATGCAAATTAGCAGTCAAGAAAATCACGATTTTACCGTTGTCATAAAGCTAACAACAATTGAAGAAAAGAGGGATAGTGATGAAAGTATTAATCGTGGATGATGAAGAGCATGTAAGAGAAGGAATAAAGCTGCTTGGACAGTGGGAAGAGCATGAAATTACAGATGTGATAGAAGCTGATAGCGGTGAGCAAGCGATTGCGCTTATTGAGGATCACGGACCTGAAATCATTTTTACTGATATGAAGATGCCTAATATCGATGGAATTGCTTTGTTGGAGTGGATTAAAGAGAATTCACCTTCTAGCAAAACGATTGTGGTAACAGGGTATGATGACTACCACTATATGCGTAAAGCTATTCATTTTGGAAGTACGGATTATATTCTAAAGCCAGTGGATCCTTCGATTTTAAACGATACGCTTGTACGAGCTGTAACTCAATGGAAGAAAGAAGAAGAGTCCAGAAAAGTCCATAATAGCAGCTATCGTTTAATCAATGAAATGAAGCCGATTTATCGAGATCGAAAACTGACGCAGTTAATGAACAATTATTTGCTAAATCAATCAATCTATGAAGAGTTTGGTTTCCATCTGACTAGAGAATATGAAGTGGGGATTGTACGTGTAGATGAATCCATTATTCGTTCTTTTGGAGGTGATCGGGATTTAGCCTATTTTTCAATTTTAAATGTAATCAATGAAATGCTGATGGCAGGAGAAAATGGGGTAGCCTTCCGTTACTTATCAAATAAGTGGGAAATTATCATTATATTTTGGAATGATTTTGAACGCATCACCTCTTTGCTGACGACTTTACATACAGCAATTCGCCGTACGTTAGAGGTGAGCTGTCGGATTGCAAGAGGATGCAAAGTCTCTTCTATTGATCAGCTAATGAAATCCTATGAACATGCGAAAAATTCGCTTTTATTAAGCAATGTTCTTGATCAAAATAAAGTGAAGGTCTACGGCGAGCAAGACGTTTTAGCAAGTGCTTTATTAATAAATATGATGGATTATAACAGTAAAATTGAAGAAGCGCTGCAAGTAGGGAGGTTTGAAGCCTTTTTGCCGGTATTCAACGAAATTATCACAGCTTTTGAAGCACAAAATTATCTATCATTAAAGCAAATTCTGCATTTTGAGCAGGAATATCAGCTGTTAAGCCAGCATTGGTTAAAAAGATATCACATTCCTTATACGATAAATAACGGTCCTGAATATGTTCTTTCTTTTTTCTATAACCAAGATGGGCAGTTTCAGCTAGCAAAGTATGTAGAGAGAAAGAAGCGTGAAGTAAAGCGCTTTTTAAAAGTAGTAAAAAGGTATAGCAAGCAAAACAATCGCGACGTTATTTATGAGATCGAACAATATTTGCAGCAAAATTTTCATCGAGATGTGAAGCTTCAAGAAATATCGGAACGTTTCTATTTAAGCCGTGAATACATTTCGAGAAAGTTTAAGCAAGAATTTCAAGAAAATATTTCAGATTATATGGTGAAAGTCAGAATGAATAAAGCCAAATCACTTTTACTAAATGAAGAACTAAAAATCTATGAAATTGCGAATATGATAGGATATCATGATGATAAATACTTTCGAAAAGTGTTTAAAAAAGTAGAAGGCATTACGCCAAACGAGTATCGCAGTTTGACCGTATAAAAAAAAGTTGAAACTGTTATAAAACAGTTTCAACTTTTTTTATTTCATGATATCTAGGCAGTGATCGCATTTGTTTCCGTAGCACTCATGCTGTTCCTCGATGTCGTTTCCGCATTCTACGCACTTTTTATTGGGTAATCTTTTGAAAAATTCAGTCATTTTTTCTAACATTTAAATCCCCTCCGTTGTTTTTGTTACTAACATTGTATTATAACAGATGGTGAAATGTCAATTATGTTTTATAACAATCTAGCCTATTTTGCTATTCTAAGTGGTTATTTGTTATATAACAATGAGTTATTTCGATAAAATAGGCAAAACGAGTATCTTTCAGTTAGTTTTCAAAAAAAAGTAGGGTATACTGAACGTAATAAAAATAGTACGAAAGGGTGATTGAAATGAAAGTAACTGTTATTGGTTTTTGGGGAGGATATCCTGCTGTTTCAGAAGCTACTTCTAGCTATTTAGTTGAGCACGATGGATTTCAGCTGCTTGTTGATTGTGGAAGCGGTGCATTGGCTCAGCTGCAAAAATATGCAAAACCAGAAGAAATAGATGCGATGATTTTATCTCATTATCATCATGACCACGTGGCTGATGTCGGAGTATTTCAATATGCTCGCCTCATTCAGACTCATCTAGGGAACGCTGTTAAGGAACTTTCTATTTACGGACATACATATGATCAGGAAAGCTTCAACAAACTTACTCATAAAGGAATTACCAAAGGAGTAGAGTACGATCCGAGTCAAAAACTTGACGTTGGGCCTTTTACAATCGAATTTATGAAAACGAAACATCCAGTCGTTTGTTATGCCATGAGAATAAGTGCTGGCAATCAAACCGTCGTGTACACAGCGGACTCGAGCTATTTAGAAGAATTTGTTTCTTTCTCCGAAAATGCAGATCTTCTTATTTGTGAATGTAATTTTTATGCTAGCCAAGATGGAAGCGGTGCTGGACACATGACGAGTACAGAAGCCGGTACACTTGCTTCTAAAGCAAGTGTCAAACAACTCATGCTTACTCACCTTCCACACTACGGAGAACACCAACAGCTAGTAGAGGAAGCTGCTGCTCGTTATGGAGGTACGCTTACGTTAGCTGAATCAGGATACGTATGGGAATAACAAGGAGGAAAATGAATGTTATTTATTGATAATCAAAAAAATTATGATCCCCGAATTAACTTAGCAATTGAAGAATATGCGCTCAAGCATCTAGATATTAATGAGACATATCTGCTGTTTTATATTAATGAACCTTCTATTATTATTGGAAAAAACCAGAACACCATTGAGGAGATTAATACAAAATATGTTGAAGATCAGCATATTCATGTAGTGAGACGTCTATCTGGAGGCGGTGCCGTTTATCATGATAAAGGAAATTTAAACTTCAGCTTTATTACGAAAGACGATGGAAATAGCTTTCATAATTTTAAAAAGTTTACCGAGCCAGTCGTGGAAGCGTTAAAGAAATTAGGAGTCAATGCTGAGTTAAGCGGACGAAATGATTTAATGGCGGAAGGACGTAAAATTTCTGGAAATGCTCAGTTTTCGACGAAAGGAAGGATGTTCAGCCATGGAACTCTTCTTTTTGATTCAGAGATTGAAAACGTGGTATCAGCGTTAAAAGTAAAAAAAGATAAAATTGAATCCAAAGGCATTAAGTCTATTCGAAATAGAGTAGCGAATATCAGTGAATTTTTAGAACAGAAAGTAACGGTGGAAGAATTTAGAGAAATGCTGCTTCGGTATATCTTTGAGGGAGAAGAAAATATAACAGAATATAAACTAACGGAAAAAGATTGGGAAACGATTCATCAAATTTCTAAAGAGCGCTATCAGTCATGGGATTGGAACTATGGAAAATCACCTAAATTTAACTTACAGCACTCTCACCGCTTTCCTGTGGGACAAATTGACGTTCGTTTGGAAGTGAATAAAGGGAAAATCGATGCTTGCACCATCTATGGAGATTTCTTTGGAGTGGGAGATGTCCAGGAAGTACAGGAAAAATTAACAGGTGTTCGTTATGAAAAAGCTTCTATTGAACAAGCCTTGGAGGACATCAATATTCCACATTATTTTGGTAATATTACAAAAGAAGAGTTTGTTGAATTAATCTATTAAGAAAAAAGTCTGCCACATCAGGCTTTTTTTCTTTTTAAACAGATGAGTCTTGTCAATAGAACAGCAGTAACATTATAATAGAATAGAAGAAGTAAGAATTTTTCCATTATTATGACTTAATAATGAATGGTTGTTCATTCATTCGTTATTAAAAGGAGGAAGTTATGAGATGAATTTGTCAGCACAGCTTCATAAAACAGCTGAGCAATTTCCGCAAAAATCGGCATATGTTTTTATGGATCAGGAAACATCTTATGCAGATCTTGATGCATCGGTATCTAAGTTTGCTAATGGTCTGAAGCAATTAGGTGTAAAAAAAGGAGATCATATCGCTTTAATTGTCGGCAACTCGCCTCATTTTGTTATTGGATTGTACGGTGCTCTTCGAGTAGGAGCTACTGTTATACCCATTAATCCTATTTACACAGCGGATGAAATTAGCTACATGCTTCAGGATGGAGATGTAAAAGCAGTTATTGCGGTTGATTTACTTCTCCCTGTTTTAAAAAAAATCATTGGACACACTCCATTTTTGGAACACGTTATCTTATGTGAAACGACAGATACAGTGGAAAGTATACCTTCTTATTTTCACACGTTTTCGCAAGTTGTAAACAGAGGGGAAGCTACATATGATTTTCTCGAGTTAAAAGAAGAAGATGTGGCCATCATTCTGTATACGTCAGGAACGACTGGAAAACCAAAAGGAGCTATGCTTACGCATAAGAATATTTATTCAAACGCTCAAGACGTAGCAGATTATTTAAGTATAAATGGGAATGACCGAGTCGTAGCTGCTTTGCCGATGTTTCACGTATTTTGTTTAACTGTTTCATTGAATGCGCCTTTAATGAATGGAGGAACGATATTAATTGAACCAAAATTCAGTCCATCTTCTATATTTGAATTAATTCAAAATCGACAAGCGACTATTTTTGCTGGCGTTCCGACAATGTATAATTTTTTACTTCAGCATGACAAAGGGAAAAAAGAGCACTTTCACACGGTAAGGCTTTGTATATCAGGCGGGGCATCAATGCCGGTGGCACTTCTAACCCATTTTGAACGTAAGTTTGGGGTCATGGTAGCAGAAGGCTATGGATTATCTGAGGCTTCTCCTGTGACGTGTTTCAATCCGATTGATCGAGAGAGAAAAGCAGGTTCTATAGGCACATCTATTATGAATGTTGAAAATAAAGTGGTAAACGAACTAGGAAAAGAAGTAGAAGTAGGACAAGTTGGCGAACTTATCGTCAAAGGCCCTAATGTGATGAAAGGGTATTATAAGCTTCCTGAAGATACGGAATATGCTCTCCGAGATGGTTGGCTGTATACAGGTGACTTAGCAAGAATGGATAAGGAAGGTTATTTTTATATCGTTGACCGTAAAAAAGATTTAATTATTGTAGGAGGATATAATGTTTATCCTCGCGAAGTAGAAGAAGTGCTATATGCGCATCGGGATATTGTAGAAGTGGCTGTTATCGGAGTTCCTGATCCTTCTTTAGGTGAATGTGTGAAGTGTTACGTGGTTTGCAATAATCAAGAGATAACGGAAGAGAAGCTTATTGCCTACTGCAAAGAGCACCTTGCTAAATATAAAGTGCCAAGTGAAATTGAATTTTTAAAAGAACTTCCTAAAAATACAACGGGAAAAATTTTAAGGCGTGCACTGAAGCAGCAGGTATCTCAGGAGCGATAAAATGAAAGCGATTCCAATTTGGAGGTGGTAAAAAATGTCATCTATTTCTTATGAAATAAAGGGACACGTCGCCCATGTGATACTGAACCGTCCGGAAGCGATGAATGCTTTTAATTACGATATGCTTAAAGAATTGGAAGAAGCAATTGAAGGAATTCGTATTCAAAAAGATATTCGAGTTGTGACGTTTAAAGGGGCAGGTGAAAAATCTTTTAGTGTAGGTGCGGATTTAAAAGAACGTAAAACCCTCTCTGATCAAGAGGTAAAGCGCAATATTTACAAAATAGGAGAAGTGTTTTCTAAGATAGAGCAGCTTCCTCAGCCAACGATAGCAATCATCAACGGATATGCATTTGGAGGAGGAATGGAGCTGGCTTTAGCATGTGATTTCCGGATTGCTTCAACAGAAGCGCTTATGGGTTTAACGGAAACAAGCTTAGCGATTATACCAGGCGCAGGAGGAACACAGCGTCTCCCTCGCCTAGTTGGTGAAGCAAAAGCAATGGAACTAATTTTAACAGCTCAGCGCCTCACGGCATCAGAAGCAAAAGAATGTGGTCTAGTAACGAAGGTAGCTCCTGGATATCAAATAGAAGAAACAATAGATATTTTTATCTCGCTTTTATTAAAAAATGGGCCAATTGCACTTCAGCAAGCAAAATTTGCTATCAAAGAAGGAATGAAGGCCGATTTGCAGACTGGCTTGCAAATTGAACGAAAAGCATATGAGTTAACGATTCCGACAGAAGATCGTCTAGAGGCGCTTCAAGCATTTGCTGAGAAGAGAAGACCTAGTTTTAAAGGGAAATAAGAAGGGGCTGTCTAATGGACAGCTCTTTTTTAATTTCTTCGTATAATGAAGAAATTAAAAAAAGTAAAGGGTTCAAGAATAGAGAAGGAAAAGTTTAAACCTAGCTTTTGCCTATAATATGATGATATGATCTAGATAAAACAGCTATCTGAATCAAAAAGTAATGATTTCGAATTTTTTTGTTAAAAACTGTTGACTTTAATAAAGATATATTTTATTATTATAAAGCGTCGTTGAGACATAACAGTAACAACGAAGCTGAAAAAAGAATTTCAAAAAGTTGTTGACATTACGTCGGTAACTTGATAAGATAATAAAGTCGCTTAAGAGCGGCGGTTGAACTTTGAAAACTGAACAAAGCGACAAACGTCAACGTTAATTTTTATTTTTTAAATGAGCAAGTCAAACATTTCTTCGGAGAGTTTGATCCTGGCTCAGGATGAACGCTGGCGGCGTGCCTAATACATGCAAGTCGAGCGAACTGATTAGAAGCTTGCTTCTATGACGTTAGCGGCGGACGGGTGAGTAACACGTGGGCAACCTGCCTGTAAGACTGGGATAACTTCGGGAAACCGAAGCTAATACCGGATAGGATCTTCTCCTTCATGGGAGATGATTGAAAGATGGTTTCGGCTATCACTTACAGATGGGCCCGCGGTGCATTAGCTAGTTGGTGAGGTAACGGCTCACCAAGGCAACGATGCATAGCCGACCTGAGAGGGTGATCGGCCACACTGGGACTGAGACACGGCCCAGACTCCTACGGGAGGCAGCAGTAGGGAATCTTCCGCAATGGACGAAAGTCTGACGGAGCAACGCCGCGTGAGTGATGAAGGCTTTCGGGTCGTAAAACTCTGTTGTTAGGGAAGAACAAGTACGAGAGTAACTGCTCGTACCTTGACGGTACCTAACCAGAAAGCCACGGCTAACTACGTGCCAGCAGCCGCGGTAATACGTAGGTGGCAAGCGTTATCCGGAATTATTGGGCGTAAAGCGCGCGC